>NZ_PPUZ01000001.1:0-164901 GCF_004212645.1 Pseudoalteromonas rubra
CGTCCATCTCAATCACCCACCTCAAAATTTGTGCGTAGATTTAAGCTCTATTGTAAATAGGAAAGAGTACATTTACGAGTTTGATCAATGACTTAGTAGTGAGAATGATTTATGAATACGGAACAAGCATATAATATAATTGCGAACGTATTGTTCGCTCACTTTGAGCCAAACGAGCAGTTTGACAAGCTCGAGTTGAAGATGGAAATAGGTGATGGGGCAACTGCAAGGGAAGTTTGGAAGTATTTCAATGGGGTGGGCTCTCAACCGATTGGAAAAAGGTTGCCATTGCAAGCTGGGGCTGATTTACGGCGAACTGTCTTCTTTCTTCGTGATAATCTGCTGGAAACGACAGGTGAGCAGATCTGGGGATTGACTTTTACCCTCTACCCGGACAGCAGCTTTAACATAGAGTACACCTACGAAAAGTCTGACTGGCTAAAAGGTGGCGAGTAAGCTAACAACTGGAATGACTGATATTTAAGACAAAAATGCCCGTTAATGACGGGCATTTTTTATGGTCAGTTTTTCTCTGTTATTTCTTAATGACCGTCAGCTTAAGTCCAACTATGAAGTCACACATTATGAAATTGGGGAAATAAAGCTATGAGTGTATTAAAGTGTCATTTTACCGAGCGCTGGCCGCTGAGTGGCCGCGAAAACTTACTTAGCTACTCGGCCAGGAAATACGTTCGTTTTTGGCAGAGCATGTTTGATGAGTCTGAGAAGCTGGAGTACACTCGGGGCGAGCCCAAATGCAGGTTGGCCGGAGATTTTGCAGACCCTTGCTTGGAATTAATCTTGGATAACAATTTGGTGCGTCAGGCACCAACGGAACTGGTGCTGGCGGCTGCGCGTGATGGCTTAGATCTCCTATGTGCCCATTATCACCTGGCGATGAACCCGGGCGAACTACATATCTATTCAATCCGTGAAGGGGTATATCGCTCGGTTGGAGATAGTCGTCTGGGGGCTGCAACAATGCAGACCTGGTTAACGCATGTTTGTATGACATTGGCGTTTCGTGACTTCGATGCGCTGGGATTGATGTGTGAGTTTGGCGCGCCTCAGTTAAACATGGCGGGTGCGAAACCCGACAGGTTTGATTTTGCCTTGGTGGAACTTGTGAAAGGGGCATTTCGGCCGGGTTCAGATTTGCCTAAGCTGGTTGAAGGACTGACACTTGCCGCAGCACCGGACAATATTGAGCCGCCACGGCGACGGTACGTTTATAACTTATACCTGCCATTTGCAGATACACTCATTGCCATTCTGGATGGCGACCAAACGCACTATGAACGTGCATTTATTGCTGGAATTGAAGCTCATTATGATCACTACAACGTAGAAGAGCCCGAGCTGAATCATGGAATGGCATTTTTTATCACAGCGGCAGCTAGTCTGGCGTACGACCAGCATGAATGGGAGTGTCCGGAAACGCCTTATGTACCTCAATGGATAGTGAAAAAAGCGTTTACTCTGCCCATGACGGGGGCACCATTACCCGTATTAGATTAACTTGTAAAATATGTACACCCACTTATGTGGGTGTACAGCCCTTGTTGATCAAATTCAGATAGCTTAGGAAACATCGTGATTTCAGCTGTTTCCCTGATATTCAGGCATACCTAGCCTTTCTATTGAGCACTTCAATATATAACATAGGGGAGTACGCTGTTTTTATTTTTAGTTACCTGGTATTCAAGAAAAATAGTGTGAAATTTTACTAAAGTAATTACAAGGACCTACCGATACAAAGACTTCTTCACGTATAAGGAATATGTTATGAAGATAGCTAACTCAGCCATTAGCCAGGCCCAGCTCAGTACAACAAAGCAAGCAACAGACAGTAAACAGCCCATTGCCGATGAGCTTAATACTGCAGCCAAACAACTACACATTCAAAGTGAGATAAGCAACGAGCCTGCCCTTGCTAACAACCAAAATCTGCACGACATTGAGGTCACTTCTGTGAGCGTGTATGAACCTGAGCGGTTTGCTAAGGTGTCGCAAACACTTTATTTTGGTGAACTCCCCAGTGTGTTCAGAGATATGCAATCTCATTATCAAGATTTCATGAGTAAACTGGAAAAATCAGATCCGCAGCTGGCTAAGCTGGATTGGGGGTTCTCTGTCGACGAAAGCGGCCAATTGGTTGTAAATGGTCCTATCAGTGACGAAAGTAAGGCTTACCTTGAAGAAAAAATTAATGAAAACAACGAACTTGTAGAGTTAGCCAAAAAAGTACCTGATGTTATGATGAAAGGACTGGCCTATGACAGAGGCGCCGATGGTAAAGCCAGTGCCTGGGGCAAGTATGATGTGAACACTGAAAACTTCAAAGATATTCTGGATTTTAGAGAAGTATTGGACAGCACCTATACTGAACGGGATGATATTTCCTACTTTAAGAACAACTTTAACAGCTTTGAATTTGCTGAAAATATTGCCAGTCAGTTAAAACGAAAAGCAGAGGCTAAATTTAGCTATTAAGCTGGTACCGAAAAACTTTTAGACTGACTGTGTTCCTATTCCAGCAGGCCCCAATCTGTTGACAAAAAATATGCGACACCACCCTAAAATTGGTGTCCTATGTTCTAAATTGAAGTTGCTGTGGGCGTCTCATCTGAGTACTGCTCTGCTTAGTTAAGTTCATGCTTTTGCTAAAAAACTGCCTTAGATCTGGGGATTGACTTTTACCCTTTTACCCGGACAGCAGCTTTAACATAGAGTACAGCTACGAAAAATCTGACTGGCTAAAAGGCGGTGAGTAAGACAACGCCCACTCAGTTAACGTTTAAGATAAAAGCGCCCGACTTTACGGGCGTTTTTTGTTCTTTGCCAAAGGAAGAGCTATCGTCAGCTTGCTTGTCGTTGCTGCCAGAATAAGGCGTCCTGCCAGCGCTGCTCTTGCTGATAAAAATACTCCCGCTGAGTGAGGTAATTAATAAACTCGTTGCCTATGTATTGTCGGTACTCCCCGAGCGTATTTGGCTTGTTGTCTAGCCAGTCAGCGATGGCTTGTGCTGCTTTGAGCCCCGTTGCCAGCGCTTTGTAAACGCCCTGAGAGCTGATTGGGTCGTAGCACGAGGCCGCGTCGCCAACTGCCAGCCACCCATTGCCCGCTGGTGGGTTTAACAAACTGGAAGGCGTTTTCCAGTAGTGTAAGTGAGCAGGGGGCGCGAGTGTGCTCACGCGCCCGGCAACATAGGCACTTTGATTTAACAGCGCGAACCAGTTTTTGGGGTCTTTCAGAGCATATTCTTTGGCAATAGTTGCGTCGGTTGTCAGGCTTACCACCAGTTGGTTGTTGGGGATCGATGCGCAGTACCACCACCCAAGGTTGATGGCTTCGAGCAGGGTAAGCTTTAGCGCATTCAGGTCGGTATCTTTGCAATCAAAGTAAGCGGCAATGCTTAACATCGCATCCTGCATCTTGACCTGTGCCCCGAACTTGCGCGCGACAATGGCAGGCTGACCTGAGGCATCCACCACAAAGCGACATCGTACTGGGGGCTGGTTATCAAAAGACAGCTGAAATGGGTAGGTGGCGTTGTGCGCAACCGATACAGACGCAAAGCGTGTCTCACAGGCAAGAAGGCCACCACCTTGTGTAAATTTATCTGCCATAAATTTATCAAAGCGGCGTCTGTCGAGGTGCCACCCTGCGCCTAAGGGGTTGAATAAATTGTCATTAAAGCCCAATTGCTCGCTGCCCCAGCAGGAGAAACTGCCCAGGCATGGTTCATGCCCTTGCTGTTCGAAGGCGTCAGCAATGTTCAGGCGCTGAAACAGTTTACGGGTGTCGGGCGGAATACTCTCGCCAATTTTAGGCTTACTGTAGGTACCAGCTTCGGCAACAAACACCTTGCCGACGCCGATATTTTGTAGCGCGATCCCGGTCGCTGTCCCTGCCGGGCCGCCACCCACTATGACTACGTCAAATTCCCTGTTGTTATCAATCGCGCTCATATTGTTTCCTTATTTCTTCTTCGTTGCTGTGCCGTTGCCACCGATCATCGGCCAGGGAGTCGGATCGGCTAACTCAGGTTCATCGTTCGACAATCTGCTTTCGACCTCAAGATATACTCCGTCAGGATACGATTTGCCATCATCAATGACCGTGCCCTGTACGACCACGCCGATATCATCCCATTTGGTCAGCATTTCCCGGTACTCCCAGAAGCGCCCTGCATTAGCCAGGTCATGTTTATCCTGTGGGGTGTTTTCCTGCGGATATGTGCCGGGGCCTCGTACCGAGTATCGCGGTGCCGGCAGTTCATCGCTACTGATATCATAGTCTTCTGCCACATACACCGTGACCGGACGCTGCGCTGGCCACGACCAGTAGAGGGTTTCGGAGTTGAGCTCATTGGGAGAAGTCTGGTGAATGGCGCAGGAGTTGTAATCTGCATGCCAGGGCAGGGCCATAAACTTGGTGGCGTCGCCAGGCTCTAAACCTAAATGCTCAACGTCTTCGTGCTGAGGGATCCAGCCCAGCCCCAAAAATGGTTTATCGGTCTGCACATCAGTGTAGTTAAGCGGTTTATGCTTGATCCTAAAAGGTCCGGCACCGGTCAGCCAATCCTGATACATCGCAGGTTCCCGAATGATCCAGGTCATATCAATGCCCGGACTAAAGCGTCCTCCCAGGCAGTTTTGCAGAGTAGCCCGGTCCAGGTACTCACCCTCACTGAGTTTTTGTGTGCTGCCATGTACATAATTATGATTTGACCAGCTATGCAGGAACTGATACTGCGTAATGGTGGGGGTCAAAAAGGGCTTGCCACCCGCTGCGCTTGAGTCACCCAACGCCAGTGGCATGAGCGGTGCGCCTTCGTCAATCGACTGCGAGCGCCATGTGGCCTCAGTTCCTGGGTTTGGCTGACGAATATAGGCTAAACCGGCCAGGATGGTGCTGTCAGGGTCATCTTCGGCGGTGATAGCATCTACCGATTTGTGCGCTTGTATGGCAATTTCGGGTAAATAGGCATTCCACAGTTGTTGTCCGGTGGCTTTAAATATGGGACTAATGTGGTCGTCAAATGCTGGTTTGTAGTCCGGGTTAAACTTACCATTTTGGTATAATTCAGGCTGTAAGTTCAGCTTTCTGACAAAGGTATCGTAGGCTTCATCGAACAAAGACACCACATTCAGCGTTTGTGGTGCATAGCTTGGGTCAGTTACAACCGCCCAGCCGCCAAATACTTCTTCAATACTGCCGTCGTCAAATTCAACCACTGCGGTCACCGGACCATCCGACGTATCATCAAACCACTGGTCATTGTTAACTGGCCCTTCAATCGGCACTGGCTTGTCTTTGCTGTCGAGTCTCCAGCCTACGGCTTTACCGTAGCCACCCGCCACGATTAGGCGCCCTTTGTCATCTGTATGCAGCTCTCCCAGGCTGGTGATACCGCAAGCAGTGCGAGGTTTGTGAATATCACTGCGTTCAACAACATCCTTGATTTTAAACTGTGCACTGTGCACTTTTTCATTTTTCTTTGGGATATCCAGATAGTCAAAGTGCATATACGGGAAGGATTTAGGGTAATCTGTCACTTCAACCTTGTTGCCGTCTTTGAGATAAGCCGCCACTTCGCTGTCATCAAATTCAGCCTGAGTATTTTCACGGTCAACCACCCGCGGGCCGGCATCGATCACCAAACGAGACAAGCGGGTTTCGTTGTAAGGGTCCAGGCCTTCAGACAGGTTACGTAACACGGGAACATTCCCATTTTCGTAGGCAACCACACCATGGTCGTCGTCGTTTACAAACCAGGCCGATTTCTTATTGGCCAGATGCACACACCACTTGATGTTGGTGACGGTTTTGCCCTCAAAGCAGGCACCGACAGTCAGCTCCTGGCATTCACCTTGCTCCGGGTAACTCGGCTGCTCAACTCCGGTGTACGCAAAAACACGAAAACGCGCCGCCTGACGTTTAAATGCGCCATGCTTATCTCGCAGCTGAGAGCTGGTGATTACTTTGTCTGTTGCAGGGTCCAGCGGCAGGCCTCCGGTGGTTTTTTGCGGTTTGCCGGGCTGAGGTAGTGCCGCAATGCTCTCCGGCGCAAGGTAATATTCTTCACTGTTACCAACGCGTGCAATGCCAATGGCAGGGTGAATTTTAAATAGTGTTTTAGACATGATACCTTTCCTTATTTGTCATTTGGCATTGAAAACAAAGGCAACACGCCATTTTGCCAGCACGCCGAGATTGCGGCGCCATTTTTGTACATCACTACCGCAAAATCGTCCGGTGTTTTACCTGTTTGGAAAGTGGTGTTCATGATCTCCAGAAAGTCGCTAAAGTGCTGTAATTGAATTTGTTGCAGGCTTTCTTGTCGCTCACTGTCCGATGAGGTGACAGGATAGGTGTCGGGCAATGGTTGTTTCAGTAAATAGGTGAATTTTTCATAGTGATCCCATGTCGGCTGAATATCATCGGCATTATTTTGATATTCCGGCGGGATATACTGCGCATCTTTTTGATAGCCTTCACCCTGATCTGTAATTAAATCAATCAGGTTAACAACCTGAGGCAGGCCGTCATTTTTGTCTTTTGTCACAGTTAGCTGGGTATCCGGGTAAAAACCGGCAAAGTGATTTACCTGATTAACATTGCCAGTCAGGTAATCCGTGCACTCCTCACACCCTTGCTTGATTGCGTTGTACAGCTCACCAATTGAGCCATACTGATCTTTAGGTCGGGTATTATTATATCCCTTATCGCCAGGCCAGACCGGGTATTCGATGATACACATGGTATTCAATCGTTCGATATCAAAGGGGCCAATTTCTGTTGAGTAGGGCTGATAAATATCTTTGGGGTTAGGATCATCTAGGTCAAAATCCAGATGCGGGATTTCCCCGCCATACGGAGGGGCTGTGATTTCAACCTTTGTACCAAACGCATTCGCGATATTTGCAGCAGATTGCAGGTGAAGCATCTCCTGGTTTACCACGGACTTCACAAGCCTGCCCGCTTCGGTGGACTGATCCTTGATAGAATACATGGCTGCCATATAAAACGGGATGGTATACATTTCAACATCCACAGCCCATTGCAAATGTGCGCGCAGTTCCTCTATGGTCCAGTGACCGGGTTGCACTTTGCATGGCGGTGTTAGTTTTTTAGCCACCAGACGAGATGACGGGTTTTCGAGTTTAATCATGCTAGTTCCTTTATGGGTTAAGCTGCTTACGCATGAATGCTTATTGCTTTGAGGAACCAACGTGCGACCCACACGAACTACCTATTCCCGAATGCTTTTAACCATGTATTGCAAGCAGACTTCGACGGTACATAGAGAAGAGACAAGGTTTGAAGTTTCGAGGCGTGATAACGAACGGCATTATCACGCCCGGAAAATCCAGGCGATGCGTTTGTCTAATCAAAAGCTAGTTCAAGTAAACGACAAATCAACCAAACCCGACATTACATCGGCATTACAGCCGTTGGTGTGCACTCAATTAACTGGAAATGCGACACATTTTTTTAGGCGACCCCCATTCAAAATCGGCTTTTTGTGGGCAGAGCGATTTCAAACCGGACATGCAGCAAAATCAATAACCGATGCAAACCAAAATTATCCAGTTTTTACGTAATTACCCTAACTTTCGCATTAATTAAATAGACAAAAATCATGCTTCTCTGTCAGAAGCTTGGTAAGTAAAAAATATATATAAAAATCAATTTAATAAGCGTATTATTTAAAACTCCATCGCACTGCATATGTTTGTTCTTTTACTTATAAAAGTAAGTTTTTGTTCATTTTTTGCTCCATGAGGCTTGACCTCTTACCACTTTGAACTAGCCTTTTGTTGCTAAATTGTAATTTTTGGAGCAAATAAATGAAAAAAATAACACTCACTGTTTTACTCAGCATCATGTCACTCTTTGCACAACTGGCGCACAGTAGTGATGAGCTGGAATATCCTGTGGTACTGGTTCATGGCCTGTTTGGCTTTGACAATCTGCTGGGCGTGGATTATTTCTATCGCGTGCCTTCGGTCATCCGTCAGGAAGGCGGTAACGTCTATGTGGCTGAAGTGTCGTCTGCTCATAACTCTGAACTGCGGGGCGAGCAGCTGCTTGAGCAGGTTGCACTGATCCGAGCCCTCACGGGTAAAGATAAAGTGAATCTGATTGGTCATAGTCAGGGCGCGCAAACCATTCGTTACGTGGCGTCGGTTAAACCTCAATGGGTGGCATCCGTGACCAGTATTGGGGGCGTTAACTGGGGTAGCCGTTTTGCTGATGTGGTGCGTGGTGGTGTCGATCAGGGGTCGTTCTCAGAGCAGTTTTTGGCGTCACTGGCCAACGGTTTAGCCGGGTTGATTGACCTGTTATCGGGCAAGCCCACAGCACCTAAAGATGCGCTTGAAGCGCTGAGTGCGCTGACCACAGAAGGTACGCTTGCGTTTAATCAAAAATATCCTGAAGGCGTGCCTGCTAACTATTGTGGCCAGGGCGACATGCTGGCCGACAACGGCGTTTACTACTTCTCGTGGAGTGGCAGCCGGGCGTGGACCAATCTGTTAGATCCTGCAGATAATGCACTGCTGTTGTTCTCGGCCGTATTTGACGAAGCCAATGATGGCCTGGTATCGGCTTGCTCCAGTAACCTGGGTTATGTGATTGGTAACGACTTCAAGATGAATCACCTGGATCAGGTTAACCAGACCATCGGGGTTCATCATTTGTTCGAGACCGATCCGCTCACGATTTACCGTCAGCATATTCGTCGCCTGAAAGGTCTGAATCTATGAGGCACTGGCGTCTGCTTTCACTCAGTTGTATCGGGCTGTGTGGCTGGCTTTGGACTCTGGCTGGGCAGCCAGCCAGTACCGACACGGCTCACGTTGCAGTATCCAGTGAACGCCCGGTGACAGAGGCGCCACACACGGTTGAACAGCAACCTCATGCCGCGATGCCAGCTCAGGCTGCGCATTGCGGCGCAGTCGTCAAAGCCCATAAGCACCAACTAGATGACTGGATCTTAGCTTTGCAAAGCGAGCAGCTGGAGCAAAACTGGGCGCACTATACGCATCGTTTACCACTGTGTTTGCAAGCGTTGGCGCATGACTATATGAACTACAAACAAGCGCTAACAGAAGTAGAAAACACGCTTACTGTTCACGAGCGTTTTGAGGCACTGCAAACGCTTCAGGGTCAGTACTTTTCCGATGAGGTGATCGCTGCCTGGTTTGCGGAGGAGAACCGCTGGAATGCGCAGACACTGGAGCGCTGGCAAATTTTGTCTGACCAGTCGCTCAGCGAGCAGGCGCGGCGCGAACTCATTGATGCACACATCAGCCAGCTCCCACAAGAAGAGCGTGAGACCATAGTGGCAACGCAAACCCTGATCACACTAACACAAAGCTGGCAAACCATGGATTACAACCAGCTCAGCGCCAGATATGGTGATGAAGCGGCAGAGCGCCTGATGCAAGCAAAGCAGACACAAACTGACTGGGCGCAGCGGGTAGCGGATTATAAGCAGCAGCGCGAAGTGCTGCTCGCCCAGGGTTCAGAGTCGACAAGTCAGGCCAAGATAGCCGCGCTTGAGCAGACACTGTTTAGTGAAAATGAACAAAAGCGTCTGGCGGTACTATTGGGTAATGATTAGCGCTGCGCTTACTTGCGGCACATGCCGCTGTCGCAACGAGACTTGCCAGTCAGCCAGTAAGAAATGCGATAGCGGTTTTTGGCAAACAGTAAGTAAAACTTATCAGCGATGGGTTTAATGACAGGCCACCTCAGTGGCGCGTATAACCAGCCCATTCCCACTAACCGCCACGCCTGATGCGTAACGTCCAGACCCAGCAACAGGTTACCTCTGGCATCCAGCGCGTGCAAAACCGTGTTTGCCTTTTCCGGGTCAATGCCTGGATAGTGGGCAAATTCTTCGCTGAAAATATCTACCGTCTTAATGCGCTGGTTTTTATCTCGCTTGGTCAGCGCGGTCATTTCCTTGACGCACAAAGGGCAGGTGCCGTCATAAAATATAGTGAGTTCGCTCATTAGCTTATCCGGTTGTTTTTAACACTCTACGCACGAGTAAAATAATAAGATCATTGCCAGCGTATGTCTGCATATTATTTCAGGGTGTTGTCTTGATCAGGATACCGCACACCCATCAAGTTGTCTGTCAGAACAAAATGAACACTGCGGACGAGAAAATTAAACAGAACACCTCGCAAAATGGCTAATTGTAACTCTGTCCCACCTTTGTGATCTAAGTGTGTAAAAGGTGAACTTTTGGTTTGTTTTTCCGCTATCTTTAGTGGTATTTCGTCACCTAATCAATAACATAAAGCCAAATCATTAATAATTATTGTGTTCAATCAAAGGGTGCCTTTAATTATAATATTCGATTACTTAATGAATCGTTGTGTGAAAAACATACCCGGGCTAATCCCTATTCAGGCGTTAGGCTGCGACTTTATTGTGTACAAATATGCTGCATGGTTATGCCAATTTTGCACATAAAACCGCTGGTATTTTGCACTCTTTTTTCAGGTTAAAAACAGCCGCCAGAGATCATTGGTTTTAGTATCTCTGGCGGTTTTTTATTCGCCTGGGTTATTGTTAAATTAGGGAACTTTACAAAGAGCATGGCAATAAAAGATTTATCCATCACCAAACAAATAGGTTTGAGCTTTTTTTCGGTATTTTTTGTTTTCTTCGCAGTGAGTCTGTTGACTTATAACGGACTGAGAGGGATCAGCGATGATCTTGATTCAATCGTACAAACCAGTATTCCTTCGGTAGAAATCGTCAAGGATTTAAAGATAGAGCTTACCACCATTCGTAAAGATGAGTTTGGTGCCACCATGAACCCGGACCACCCCGAAATGAGCGAGTGGCTGAGCATTCTGAGCGACTTACGCGCCGGGGTAAATCGTAAAATTGCGCTGTACAGTCAGCTTAATGTAAGCGTAAAGGAGCGCCGCCAGTTCGAGGCGTTTGAGTCCGCCTGGCGAAAATATGCGGCGGCTACGTCGGACTTTAACGCGCTGGTGCGCAGTGGTGAAGTCAACCGTGCTAATGAGACGGTGTTGAATAGCTATCCCGTCTTTGCTAAGGCCATGGACGAGCTAAGTGAGCTGGAGAAAATCAACAGTGATAATGTGGGACATGCAGAGTCATCAGCCATTGGGGCCGTCAAAACCGTGATCATGGCCATTATCATTTGTACTTTGGTGTGCGCTGTGATGATTGCGCTCATCTGTGTTGTGCTCAGCGGGGCCATTAGACGTCCTTTGGCAGAGGCCATGAATCTGGCCGGCAGCATTGCAAATGGCGATTTAAGTACCCGCATTGATATTGACTCGGCAGGGGGCAACGAACTGGGCTCTTTGCTGGTGTCACTGGAAAGAATGCGTCAGCAGTTAAACGGCCTTGTTGTGAAAATTAATGACAGCGCTATCTTGCTCTCTTCCGCGGTTGAAGAAGTGAATATGATTTCGGCACAAAACGCCCAAGGCATGGAAAATCAGCAAAACGAGTTGCAGTCGGTTGCCTCTGCCATGACCCAGATGCAGGCCGCCGTGTCTGAGGTAGCACAAAGCACCGAAATGGGGGCAGAGTCTGCCAACCAGGCCCACATGAAATCGCGCGAGGGCAGCACGGCACTGACAAGCAGCATGTCGCATATTTCCGCGGTGGCAGAAACCGTAACGCATGCGGGCGAGCTGGCGGTTAACCTTGAAAAGAACGCGCAGAATATCAATGTGGTAGTCGACGTGATCCGTGAAATTGCTGAGCAAACGAACCTACTGGCGCTGAATGCTGCCATTGAAGCCGCCCGTGCCGGTGCGCAGGGCCGTGGTTTTGCTGTCGTGGCCGACGAAGTACGTTCGCTGGCACGCCGTACTCAGGAATCAACCACACAAATCGTTGAAATTGTCAGTGACTTGCAACAAAAGTCCAAAGAAACGGGGGAAGCCACACGCACCTGTCAGACCGGGATTGATGTGTGCGTAGAGCAAACCGAGACGGTTAGCCAAACCATCAGCCAGATTGAACAGGAGATCGACAGCATTGCAGCAATGAGCACGCAGATAGCGGCGGCTTGTAATGAGCAGTCTGTGGTTTCTGAGGAGCTCAATCGCAATATTGAGAACATTAATGTGGCCGGTGTTGAGATGACCGAGGGAGCCAACCAAATCTCCCATGCCTGTCATGACATCAGTGAGCTGGCCCACAGCCTCAAATCCAGTGTCGAGCAGTTTAAGTTATAGCCTTTGCGGTTTGTGTTCACAGCGCGAAGCGTTGGGTAAAAAACTCAAGAAACGCCCCTACCCGTGGAGAAACAGCCGAGTGCTTGTAGTAGACTGCATTGACCTCTTCGCGTGGATTAGGGCTCATAATCGCGCCGGGTAGCACCTCTTCAAGCCGCTGATTTTTTATATCTTGCTGGATCATAAAGCGTGACAGCAGTGCAATACCATTGCCATTTAGTGCCAGCTGACGAATTGCTTCTCCATTGCTGGCACTGATAGCTGGTTTTATGGTCATTTGCTCTCGTAAGCACCACTGGTTAAGCCTGGGTGCATCAGCAAAACCAATCAGTATGTGTTTATTTAAATCAGCCTCGCAGCTTGGCTGGCCATGTTTTGCCAGGTATCGGGGACTGGCTACCAGGTGCAATGTACTGGTTCCGAGCCTTTTAGCATGCAAGTTCGAGTCGTTTAGTTTGCCAATACGGATCGCCACATCGGTTTTCTTTTCAATCAGGTCGACAATGTTTTCATTGGAGATCAGCTCCAGCGTTATGCCGGGATAGGCCCTGGCGAAGTCTTCCACATGGGGGATAACCTGATGGAACAAAAAGGGGCTGGCAGCATCCACCCTGAGTTTACCCTTGGGCGCACCTTTTATGCTATTAAGTGCTTCCTCACCCTGCAATAAAGCATTGAGTCCGGTTCTTGCGTGGCTCAAAAATACCAGCCCTTCTTCGGTGAGCTCCACCCGACGTGTACTGCGAATAAACAGCGTGACATCCAATGTTTGCTCCAGCCTGGCCACAGAGCGGGATACTTTGGCTGGGTGGGTATTAAGCAAAATAGCGGCTTGTGTGAAGCTGCCACAATCAGCGACTGTAATAAAACTCTTAATGTCTTGTGTTTTGGACTTTAGATCCATGCCTTGCACTACCGATTAGCAAAGTCGTATTCAGTAATATTATTACATTTTATGCAAAATGGTTTTGTTATTTGTGTTGTTTTTGTTGGTAATTCAATGCTGCACACTCTTTTCACTTAATTATTGTGAGGAGATCATTATGCCTTTAGCTTTGTTTGCGCTGACCTTAAGCGCATTTGCTATCGGGACGACTGAGTTTGTGATTGTTGGGCTGGTGCCCACGATTGCTCAAGATTTAGGGGTTTCACTTCCCTCTGCGGGTTTGCTGGTGAGTTTATATGCGCTTGGCGTTGCCGTCGGAGCACCGGTATTGACGGCGCTTACCGGGCGGTGGCGCCGTAAACAGGTACTGTTAACACTAATGGCTTTGTTTATTGGCGGCAATCTGCTGGCCTGGCAAGCGCCTGGTTATGACTCATTGATTGTTGCGCGGATCCTGACTGGATTGGCACATGGGGTGTTTTTCTCTATCGGCTCAACCATAGCAACTAGTCTGGTCAGTAAAGAAAAAGAAGCCAGTGCGATTGCCATTATGTTTACCGGCCTGACTGTTGCACTGGTCACTGGTGTCCCACTGGGTACCTGGATTGGTCAGGAGTTTGGTTGGCGAGCGACCTTTTTGATTGTGTCATTACTCGGTTTGGTGGCATTTTTTGGCAGCGCTCTTTTGCTACCCGGGAACCTTAAACAAGCAGAGCCTGCCAAGCTGAGCCTGCCAAGCTGAGCGAACAGCTCAAAGTACTGACTCAGCCACGTCTGTTACTGGTGTATGCCATGACTGCTGTCGGCTATGGTGGTACGTTTGTGACTTTCACTTACTTGGCCCCTATCTTGGAGCAGGTTTCCGGATTTGCCGCCAGCTCAGTTGGGTTAATTATGCTGGTTTATGGCGTCTCCGTTGCAGTAGGGAACATTTGGGGCGGCAGGTTGGCTGACCGTCTGGGTCCTGTGAAAGCACTGTATATTATTTTTAGCGCGTTGGCGCTGGTGTTGTTTGTGTTCACATGGACTGCGGGCAGCCAAATTGGTGCGGTATTCACCGTATTGTTGTGGGGCGCATTTGCATTCGGTAATGTACCAGGCCTGCAAGTTTATGTGGTGCAGTTGGCCGAGAAGCATACCCCCAATGCGGTGGATGTGGCATCCGGGCTTAATATCGCGGCATTTAATATCGGGATTGCCATTGGCTCGGTGGTCGGTGGGGTCGTCGTTGAAGAAATGTCATTACAGGATACGCCCTGGGTTGGGGGCGCTATCGTGATATTGGCATTGTTGCTGACACGAGCCTCTGGTCTTATGGACAAGCGAGTGCACCGACAGGCATCTTGTTAGTGCACTGAGTATTTACAGTGTCAGGCGTGATTTAAGCCGCCCTAACTGAGCGTTAATCATGCCTGCTGTGAACTATCAGAATTTTAGGTGTAATACGATGTTATTGATATTTAGATATATCCTTTCCCATAATGATGGCTAAATATCACATGAGTCAGGAAGTTATAGTATGGCAAGCAACGATGAATTTATTAAACAAGTTATCTTTGTCAATACGATAGGTGCCAAAGGACAGGGTAAAACGACCTTAACTGCTGCTATCACGAAGGTGCTGGAAAAAGACCATATGGCAACAGCACAAGACTTTGCCGCATTAAATAATGCGCCACAACACAAAGCCCGCTCAGGCGTGACCTTTTACCGCTCGGAAGCAGAGTATGAATCCTCAGCGCGAGTGTGCGTTCAATATGATTATCCCAGCTTGATGGACCAAGCCAAGGGGATGATCAGTGGTGAGTCCAGGGGCGATGTGGCAATTCTAGTGGTCACACCGGAGCCTGAACTTATTGAGTCGTGTGGCGAATACCTGATGCTATTGCGTGACTGTGGTGTAAGCCAAGTCGTTGTGTTTATTAATAAGTGCGACGTTGCGCAGGGCAAAGAACCCATCGGTCTTGTCGAACCGCTCGTGAGAGAGCAGCTTGATCGATACTGGTTTGATAGTGAAAGGACACCTGTGATCTATGGTTCTGCATTGCAAGCGCTTGAAGGAGACCCCGTTTGGGAAGATAAGATACGGGATTTAGTCAGGGCAATGGATAGTCATTTTTTGGATCCCGTTCTTTTTAAAGATCAGCCTTTCTTAATGCCTGTCGAAGATGTATTTGAGATTCAGTTTCGTGGCACATATACCTGTGGCAGGATTACGTCGGGTACTTTACGAGTAAAAGATTCTGTTGAACTTGCTGGGATTAGAGACTCACGACAGACAACTTGTTCGAAAATACAGATTGGATCTCAGCCACAAGACTGTGTGGGTGCAGGAGACCACACAATGATAGTGCTCAAAGGGATCCCACGCGATGAGATTGAAACAGGCATGGTGCTTTGCGAACAGGGCACGATGAAGTCATGTAAGCGTTTCGAAGCGCTGCTTTATTGTTTGACAGGTGAAGAGGGCGGACGTAAAACGCCTTTGCACAATGGATTTGAAGGTGACTTTAGACTGCATTACCTTGATGTGGCAGGTACGGTGAGCTGGACCAGCGACATTGAAACGATGGCGCCGGGCGATAAGCTTAACGTGACCGTCAGGCTGAGTAAGTCTATGGCGATAAAAGCGGGTGTAGAATTCGAGGTCCGCCAGTATGGTCAGGTTGTCGCTGTCGGGCGTGTAACCTGTCCCATTGACTGAGTGTTTTAACTAAAAAGTCAGCGCCTATCGCAGGCGCTGACTTTTGGGATGGGATTACAACTGATGACGCAAATCAAAGCGGTCCAGTTGCATCACTTTGTGCCAGGCTTTAACAAAGTCCTCTGCAAACTTTTGCTGGGCGTTGTCATAGGCATAGACTTCGGCCACGGCGCGCAGCTCTGAGTTTGAGCCAAAGATCAAATCCACACTGGTGGCCGTGAAGCGCTTTTTGCCTGTGCTGCGGTCAATGCTTTCGTACAAACCGGCTTGGCTGGTTTTTTGCCACTGATGAGACATGCTCAGCAGATTGACGAAAAAGTCATTGCTGAGCGTGCCCACTTTATCGGTAAATACACCGTGCTGAGAGTCCATGGCATTGGCACCCAGTACACGTAAACCACCCAGCAGCACCGTCATTTCTGGCACTGTCAGATTGAGCTGATCGGCTTTATCAACCAGCATTTCGGTTGGTGAGCGGTAGCTGGCGTTCACGTCAAAGTAGTTTCTGAACGCATCCGCTTTTGGCTCGAGCAGCGCAAATGAATCTACATCGGTTTGTGCCTGGGTCGCGTCGGTGCGCCCTGGGGTAAAAGGCACAGACACCGTAATACCGGCGTTTTTGGCTGCCTGTTCAACTGCGGCGGCGCCCGCCAGAACAATCACATCCGCCATAGAGACTTGCTTAGTGCCACCGGCTGCGCGGTTAAAGCGCGCCTGTACCGCTTGCAGCTGATTTAAAACGGACGATAGCTCATCCGGGTTGTTAACTGGCCAGTCTTTTTGTGGTGCCAGCATAATGCGGGCACCGTTGGCACCACCGCGCATGTCCGAGGCACGGAAGCTGGCAGCAGACGCCCAAGCGGTGCGAATAAGCGCCGGTACGCTGATCCCGGTTTTCAGAATATCCAGCTTGATTGCCTTGGCATCGGCTTCATTAATTAAAGCGTGGTCGACCGCTGGCACAGGATCTTGCCAGATCAGCGCTTCATCAGGGGCGGTATTACCCAGATAGCGGGCACGCGGGCCCATGTCACGGTGCGTAAGCTTGTACCAGGCTTTGGCAAAGGCCAGACGGTATTCTTCCGGGTTGGCCAAAAAACGCTCGGCGATTTTGCGATACTCCGGGTCGTACTTGAGTGCCAGATCGGCCGTGGTCATCACGGGTGAATTAAACTTCCCTTTGACATGCGCATCGGGTACTGAGGTGTGCAGTGCTTCATCGGTTGGGATCCACTGAATGGCACCGCCCGGGCTGCGTGTTTGCTGCCATTCAAAGTTCAGCAGGTTTTGCAGGTAAAGCGTAGTCCAGCGGGTAGGTGCCTGAGTCCACGCACCTTCCAGGCCACTGGTGACGGTATCTTCAGAGTGGCCTTTACCACATGTATTTTTCCAGCCAAGGCCTTGCTCTTCAATGGCGGCACCACCGGGTTCTTTACCCACACATTTACTGGCCTTATGCGCGCCGTGCATTTTACCAAAGGTGTGGCCACCGGCTATCAGCGCCACGGTTTCCTCGTCACTCATGGCCATTCGACCAAACGCCACGCGGATGTTTTTGGCCGAGCCTACCGGATCGGGCTTACCTTTGGGGCCTTCCGGATTCACGTAGATTAAGCCCATGTGTGTTGCACCGAGCGGACGTTGTAATTTACCGTCTTTTTCTTCGCGATCACTGGCCAGCATTTCAACCTCAGGACCCCAGTAGACTAGATCCGGTTCCCAGTCGTCCGTGCGCCCACCGGCGAAACCATAAGTTTTAAAACCCATGTTTTCCAGGCCAACGGTACCGGCCAGGATCATCAAATCGCCCCAGGAAATTTGCGCACCGTACTTTTGCTTAAGCGGCCACAATAGGCGCTTGGCTTTATCCAGGTTGCCATTGTCTGGCCAGCTGTTGAGTGGATCAAAACGCATCTGACCGCCATCACCACCACCGCGACCATCTAATGTACGATAGGTCCCCGAGCTGTGCCAGGCCAGGCGAATAAACAGCGGCCCGTAGTTGCCCCAGTCGGCTGGCCACCAGTCTTGTGATGTAGTGAGTAGCTCATTCATATCACGTTTCAGCGCTGCCATGTCTAACTGATTGAATGCCATGGCATAGTCGAAGTCTTCTCCCAGAGGATTAGAGCGGCCGTCGTGGTCGCGCAGGGGAGATAAGTCAAGCTGATCCGGCCACCAGAACTGATTAGATTTGGCCACGCCCATAGGCGCATTGCCGGAACCGACCGCGCCTTTTGGTTTGCTGATCTCGCCATTAGACTGGCTGCCTTGTTGCAGGTCGTTGTTGCTGGCGCAGGCGCTGAGGCCTGTTACCGCTAAACTTACCAGCGCGGCTAAGGCCGATTTTCTGAATATTTTTGTATTCATAGTGGTTACCTTATTTCTGTGAAATGCCTGCCGACCGGTCAAACCCTAACCAGCCGCCAGTGTATCTGCTTAATTCTCAGCGAGTATAGTTACAGGTTTGCAAAATTGTTAATGGAATTTATAGATGCCTGCATTCGTAAAAATCAATCAAGGCTAATCTTGCGATAGCACTCATTACAAAGTGCTGGTTTTATCTGATGATGAGTCAGTTTTTATTTGCGTGTAATAACGTGTAATGGTTTTGAGTTGGTGTTTTCCTGTACCCTTTATCTATATGCATGAGCATTTAAACGCAAACAGAATCGCCTTGCTTTGTTTCTTTTATGTGTATAAATGTCAATTTTTGGTTTAATTATTAATCTCTTAATATCTGATTTATAAGGTAAAAATTGTTCTACTCTGGTTGTTTTGTGTATATAATCTAAATAATTAAATTTAGTTACAAAGCAAAATATAAGACACCTGAAGCACTCAGGCTGTCTTCTGTCAGGCGAAAAACCGCAGTTTTTCAGGTCGAGGGGTTAGGTAAAAAGTAGGTCATCCAATCGGGTGGCTCGATGTTACCAGCATATATGCTGGTGAGCGTTTAAAGTATTATTACCAGGCTCAGAAATAGGTTTGCATGCCTGTCGTGTTCAGACTGTATTGTTCAGTCGTTATTATTCAGAGCCGTCAGCCGTTTTGGCTACCCCTTCTTTGTTTTCGTGGGTTCCTGTGAACTGACTCACGATCTCTTACGTACCGTTTTGCTTGCCAATTGTGCCCTGAGCGGGCTGGCAAACCTGGTGCGCTCGCGCTGCGCTTGCTCAATGTAACGTTCCATATTCAGGCTGTGTGGTATTTACCCGTAGCCACACAGCTGTTGGCCGAAAGGGGATTTGGCCGGGCAACATATTTTAAAATTAAGTGTTAGTAGGTAGTTTGATGTCTCTTAGTGATAAAAGCATAAGTAAAAAAAGTAAATTAGCCCGGCATATCCAAGCCGCGTTATTGGGTGGTGTTGCGTTGCAAAGCCCCATGGTTCTGGCAGATGTATCGCCAACAAAGCCTGTGTTTAGCGACAGTGTCTCTTCAGAGCAAGAGCAAACTGAGAATTCATCTAATTCTGTTAATGCAAGGGCGACCACGCCAGATCAATATGATGACGACTACAAAGACATTGAATATAGTTTGTCGGGAGTTGATGCACATTTATTCAGAGTCAGTTCTGGATATATCTATTTTATAGAGAGCCCTGATTTTGAGTCACCATCTGACAGCGACAATAATAACCAGTACCAGTTCACTGTTACTGCTAAGCACAAAATCTCAGGCCAATCGACGGATAAATCGTTCACTCTAACAGTGACGGATGCGCAAGAGTTTGAACCTTTATTAACTATAACCCCCCAATCTGTGGCTGAAGGCGGAGCAGTGCAACTAGTTGAGGGGCTGATTGATTTCGGTGCAGCTGCGGAAGGCCTGTCGGAGCAAATCCGATTTTATCCAGATAGCAAGATGCAGGGAGGCCATCTGTACTACGATAGAAATGAGGATGGTATTTTGCAAAGGAGTGAACGCGTAAGGAGTGACTCCTCTTATGGGTTCACTTATGCGAGTTTAATTTCCGGCGGATACTATTATCTACATGATGGCGCTGAGGTGAATAGTACAGAGCTCTCTTTTTACGCCTCTGTGTCTTGGAATGCCTCGCTTAGAGATACTTACCCAACGAGAGAAAAAATACGTATCCCTATCACTGTTAACGCTACTGATGATGCCCCCGCGCTGAGTTCAAAAGTATATGCCCAGAGTATTGCGCTAATTCCTGACATGCTCAAAGGAAGTGAATTGGTTATCAAGCCGGATATTCATGGTAATACATATGCTTCTTATTTTTTGAATGATAAAGTGCATTTTTATAAGTTTGATGGTAGTCGTTGGTCGCCGATAGGTAGTCATGATGTAAATGGTGGTTCGGTGCATGATGCCCAGTTGCTGTTTAGCAGTGACAACTCTCCTGTGTTTGCCTTTTTGAGTATGCACAGCAATGGTGATGCTGTCGTCGACGTGTACAAATATGATGTGACACAAACACAGCTACTTAAGTTGAGCCCTGAGCTAGACTCGGCCAACGCCTACAATGTTCACACCACTTTGGGTAAAACATTTGGGTTTACCATAGACGGGCAAGACGATATTTACCTGCTTTTCCATTCGAAGCAAATAATTCATGGGCGCATAGTAAAATATTCAGCCATAGCTGGTTGGCAGGATGAGTTCCTGTTCACAGAGCCTTTCGCTACGAAATCTTCAGGTGGTTGGGGCAACACAACAACTCCTATGGATGGCTACTTAAAGCTAAATTTGACAAAGTCAGGAGACGTACTTGCGTATGGTATAGCAGGTTACCTGGGGACTGAGAGTGCCATGAGCTGGTACGCCTACAGCTCCAAAAAAATTGTAGATGGTGAGTTGGTTAGTATAGATGGCAGAGCCGGCAGCAGTTCAAACTCTACGACTGGACAATATGAATTTGATATTAAGGCCAACCCTGAGGTTCAGGACTTCCATTACAGTACTTTTTCTAGGCGTGTCAGTTCTCCAGACAAATTGAGTATCTCGTATCGAAACTACTCTGCTGATAAGAGTTTACTTATGCAACTTGGTCAGACTGTAACAAGCGATTTCAGCGCAACAATTCTAGGCAGTTATTCTCATTACAGTGTTGAGGTTGCGTCGGGTACCCAAGGTAATTCTCGTATTATTGTCTCATCAGTTGTTGGTGAGCAATTTAAAACTCTGTATGAGTTCGAAGTACCTTTTGAAGTCAATGCGCATCCAGAGTTGTCGGTCAATAGCAAGGATGACTTAAGCATTTACTTACGAGGTCAAGATAGTTCGCTTTTCCCACAGCAGCATCTTGAAATTGTGTCATTTGACCGTGGTACTGCACAGCAAAAGCAGATAAAACAATCTGGCAGTGCATCACTATTACTTCCTAATTACACCATTGAAGATCCCGATGACACTGAAGTTTCTTTAAGCTTAGAGGTGTCGCCAGCCAATGCTGGTGCTTTTAAGTTACCAGAAAATATTGCCGATTTTGGTCTGGGAATCACTCAAGATGACAGCAATGGCAGTTTACAAATAACGGGCCCTATCGCGGACCTCAACCAGATCATCAATAAAATTGCATTTATGCCTGCGGCTGGATATGTCGGGCAAGCTGCCATTAAAGTAGACCTGAGCAATAATGGGAATACGCACAATGTGGTGAATATTTCCGGCAATATTGTCGATGCCAACAGCGCCCCTCAGCGTGTGAAAAACGAAACTATTGCCGTTGGCGAGGGTGAAAGCGTTACGATATTGAATTCTCAGCTTCAGTTTACAGACACTGACGATAGCGCGTCTGAACTGACTTACACAGTGCAATCATTACCCGAGTTTGGGGAGTTGTATCTAGATGCCAATCAAAACGATGTTCTAGAAAGCAGTGAAAAGTTGGCTGCTGGTAGCCAGTTCACTCAAGCTGATATTGACAATCAGTTACTTAGTTATACGCACCTTGGTGCGGAACAAAGCTCTGACAACCTGATTTTAACACTGGAAGATGGCCTTGAAGATGGTGTGTCGCCAGTATCTAATATCACGGTGCCATTTGCGGTCACTGGTAAGGATGATCCGGCAACAGACATACGCTTGAGCCTCACTGAGGTTAATCAGTCGGCAATGCTGTATAACAATGTCTTTGCTACCATCGCAGTAACCGATGCAGACAGTGCCAGTCACACATTTCAGTTTTTCTCGGTGAGTGATGGCCTGTGCAACGACGCAATATTTACTGGCTTGACTGCGGATGGTTATAACCTGAGCTCGTCTTCAGTGTTAGCTCCTGGACTAAATCAGATCTGTGTTGAGGCCACTGGCAGCCAGACTAGCTTCCGTAAGATTGTTACGCTGAATGTGATTAATAACTTACCTGAGGTTGCCCCAGAAAAGCCCAGCTTGTCTCCTGCATCAGATAAGGGAGTAAGCAACAGCGACAATATCACCAGTGTGACCAGGCCGCAGTTTACCGGCACGGCGTCACCGGGAGCGACGATACAACTCAGCAGTGATTTAGCAGGTGTGATAGGCACAGCTGTTGTGGATAGCCAAGGCTATTGGTCAATAACGCCAGCGAATGATCTGAATACGGGCACTCATACCATCACCGCCAGTGTAATGAATGGTCAGGTCAGTGGCACGCCCTCCAGTCCTCTGGTTGTGGTGATTGACACCAGCGCTCCGAGCATTGGTTCGCAGGCGACAGTTAAGCTGGCTGGTCACTCTGGTAGTGGAAGTGCGGTTGGAAACTCGCAACGACCTACGTTTGAAGGCAAAGTGCCCGGTGCTGATTATGTCAAACTGACGCTGAAATCACGTGATGGGCAAGTTATCCGCGAACTGGGTACGGCCAATGTAGATGAACAGGGTAACTGGTTACTGAGTGTGACTGAAAATATACCGCACGGGGAGTACTTGATAGATGCGGTGGTATTCGATAACGCGGGCAACTCAGAAAACTATAATACCCTGGTGTTATCTATAGATACCCTTGCGCCAGCTGGTTTCAATACGGCATTTGCCGCTTCATCCTATCATGCTACCAGCGCTGCACTGGCAAGCTTTAATATCAGTAACGCTGAGGTTGGCTCCAAGTACAGCTATACCATTACTGGTCGAAACGGTGGAACCGCGGTTACCGGCTCCGGCACCATCGAAAGTGCGACGCAAACCATTTCACCTGTTGACCTTCGTGGCCTGAATGATGGTGAACTGACCCTGTCGGTTACTTTAACCGATGTTGCGGGTAACACCTCAGCAGCACAAACCAGTTTTGCCCGTTTAGACTCAGGTGCACCTGGCATTGCTACGTTTAAAGCTTCTCTTGCCAAGCTAAACAAAGACGGCACGGCGGTGGTCGATATTGTGCTGGCTGAGCCAAGTGATGACTTTGATATCAGTGACCTTGAGGCCGCAGGCGGCACACTGACTGGATTTACAAAGTTGAGCTCTACCGTCTATCAGGTAACCTATGTGCCAGCAGTTAATTCTAGTACTGCTGGTTCACTTAAAATTAAAGCCGGTGCGTTTACCGATGCCGCAGGGAATACCAACACCGCAGCGCCTGTGCTTAACTTTGACATTGATACTCAGGCACCAAATCAACCCAATGTGGTTGTTAGTGGCACGGCATTTAATGCAGATACCATTAAAGACGGCTTGTTTAGGCTGCTGGGTGCAGAGCAAGGTGCAACGTATCAGTGGACGATGCAGTCGCTAAGTGGTCGTGGTGATATTAATACCGCTGAGCAGGTTATTCGTTTTGACTCAGACAGCAATGGTATCCAAAACATGAACGATGGCACTTTGTCGCTGTCGGTCACTGTGATTGATGACCATGGTAATGAATCGCAGCCATTCACACAGGATATTGTGTACGAGAATGTTAAGCCAACCTTGCAGATCATCGCACCACAAGGGGTATCTGGCAAAGGGCCTGTGACGCTTGAGTTTGTTGTAAGTGAGGAAATCACGGGCTTTGAGCAAAGCGATCTTCAGTCAAGTGCGGGTAACTTCCAGAATTTCCAGGCTCTGGGCAACAACCGTTATAGCGCGCAATATGTCGCTGCACCACAAGCAAGCGGTGCAGTCACTGTGAGCGTTGCAGACGGCGCATTCAAGGATAAAGCAGGTAACCAGGTTGCTGCTACTGAGCAGCAGTTTAATGTGGATACGCTAGCGCCTGCAGGTCATAGCGTGGCAATGAACATGTCTCAGTACCATAGCCAGGCACTGGGGAGCGCCAGCTTTAGCTTTGCCAATGCTGAAGTCGGTGCAAACTATACCTATACCCTGACCAGCAGCGGTGGTGGCAAAGTCTCAGGCTCTGGCACCATTAACAGTGCAACGGATACTGTTAACATTTTGGACATGCATAACCTCAAAGATGGCTCGCTGATGCTGAACGTTATCCTAACGGATACCGCAGGCAACCAGTCCAACACTGTGATGGACTCAGCCGACCTGGATACTGTTGCACCACAAGTACACGCTATCACGGCATCAAAAACCGCGATAAATGCGAGCGAAACCAGTGTGATCACCATCACCCTGAGTGAGGCAAGCAGTAACTTCAGCATGGCATCGTTGGCGGTATCGAGTGGTGAACTGTCTGGCTTTACAGCGGTTAATGACATCGGGACCCAATACCAGGTTATCTTCACGCCAGCCGCTGACAGTGAGTCGACAGGCAGCGTGACGGTGAAGGCCAATACCTTCAACGACACAGCAGGTAACATCAATACTGAGGCGAAATCGGTTGAGCTTAACGTCGATACCCAGGCACCAACCGGTTATGCGGTGACACTGGATAAAGACGTTTATAACAGCTCTGCGAGCTCCATTCGTTTTGACTTGAGCGGCGGCGAAGACGGTGCAACTTATACTTATACACTGAGCAGCGACGGCCGCAGCGTCAGTGGCACGGGCACCCTTGATAGCGCGCAGCAGCAAGTGGTTATTACGGATATCGAAAACCTTAACGATGGACCGCTGAGCCTGTCTGTGACGCTGACCGATAAGGCTGGCAATGCCGGTGTGGCTGCTATGGACACGGCGACCCTGGATACCGTGGCGCCGAGTGGTCACGAGGTAACCTTAGATCAGCAAACCTATAACCTGGCTAATCGCGATGCAGCGAGCTTTAGCTTCAGTGGCGCCGAAGTGGGCGCGACATATGCTTACACGCTGACCAGCACGGGCGGCGGTGAACTGACGGGCACTGAGACCATCACAGCGGCGAACCAGCAAATTAATATTGCAAACCTTAGCCAGCTGAAAGACGGCACGCTGAGCTTGTCTGTGGTACTTACCGACAGCGCAGGCAATGCGGCGGCAGCACTGACTAAACAAGCCAAGCTGGATGCAACTGCACCGACTATTACCACTTTGAGTGCGTCACAGAGCGCCCTTAAAGCAGGCGAGACCAGCGTGATCACCATTGGTCTGAGCGAAGCCGTTGTTGACTTTAATAAGAGCTCGCTGAACGTGGCGGGCGGTACTGTGTCTGAGCTGGAGCAGATCAGCGATACCAGCTATCGTACCGTGTTCACGCCGAGCGAGAACTCGCAAGCAGCAGGCACCATTGCTATTGCCGCTGGCAAGTTTAGCGATGCAGCGGGCAACCCGAATCAGGCTTCTGATACCCTGACTCTGAACGTAGATACTCAGGCGCCGGGCAATCACAGTGTGGCGTTTGGCGCACCTTACTACCATGGCACCAATGCCAATGCGGCCAGCATTACGCTGGGCGATGCCGAAGTGGGGACCCGTTATCACTATGTGATCAGCAGCGCGCAAGGCGGCTTGCCGGTATCGGCACAAGGTGACGTTACTGAGTCAAACCAGACTATCAGTGGTATTAACCTGAGCAATCTGAACGATGGCCAGCTTAACGTGACTGTGACGCTGACCGACCCGGCAGGCAATGTCTCTGAGGTAGCTTCAGGAACGGCAATACTTGACACTGCCGCGCCACAAGTGGTGAGCCTGAAGTCTAACGACCAGGCACTGAAAGCCGGTGAGCAGGCGTTGCTCACCATTGTACTGAGCGAGCCAAGTGCAGACTTTACACAGGAAGACATCGTTGCAAGCAGCGGTAGCCTGAGCGAGTTTAAAGCACTGAATGCGACCACCTATCAGGCGACCTTTACGCCGGATACGAATGTGGAAGGTGACGTGACCATCAGCATTGCGGCAGGCGTATTCAATGACGCGGCAGGCAATGCCAATACGGCAGCGCAGCCGCTGGTGTTGAGCCAGGATACGACAGCCCCAAGCGGTCAGTCGGTCAGTATCGACCAGACCTTAATCAACCGTGATAACGAAACGGCCATGAGCTTTACCCTGAACGGGCTTGAAGGCAAAGGCATGCTGACTTATCAGGTCAGTGATGGCACTACGTCGGTGGGCAGTCAGTCGCCTATCAGCATCACAGCAGCCACACAAAGTGTCACCGGGGTTGATGTCTCTGCATTGGCAGAAGGGCGTCTGATCCTGACCGTTGTGGTATACGACGAAGCAAACAACGCAGGCGAGCCTGTGACGGCTGCGGTGACCAAAAAGTACAATGTGGCCCCGGTGCTGTCGGGCACACCGCAAACCACTGTGAACGAAGATGCTGAGTATGTGTTTGAGCCGCAGCTGACAGACTCGGACAGCGATGACACCCATACCTTTGTGATCAGCAATAAACCAGACTGGGCAAGCTTTGATGAGCAAACCGGTAAACTGAGCGGTACGCCGGGCGATGAGCACGTTGGCAACTACGAGCAAATCGTTATCACCGTCAATGATGGTAAAGCCGAGCACGCACTGCCTGCCTTCAACATTGAAGTGGTTAACACCAATGATGCACCTGTGGCGCAGGACTTTAGCTTCACACTGGATGAAGCGGAGCAACTGGTCATTGTATCTCAGCAGGGCTTGCTGAGCAGTGCAACGGATGACGACTTAGACAGCGAAGACAGCCTGAGCGCCGTGATGGTGAGCCAGCCGCAGTATGGTACTTTGCTACTGAACGCAGACGGCAGCTTCACTTACACTCATGATGGCAGCGAAAACCATAGCGACAGCTTCACTTATCAGGTGAAAGATGCCGCAGGGGAACTGTCTCAGACGCGTAACGTGGCGCTGACGATTAATCCGCTGGCAGATGCGCCAGTGACGCTCGATGACACCCTGACGGTAACAGAAGACACACCGAACACCCTGGATCTGCTGGAGAATGATTCTGACGCAGAAAACGATATGGTGGCAGCGTCTGCGGCGGTAGTGACTGAGCCTCAGCTGGGTAGCTACACCATCACCAATGGTAAGCTGACTTATACGCCAAACGAGAATGCCACGGGTCAGGACACGCTGACCTACACGGTGAAAGATGCGGCGGGTAACACCTCTAAAGCGGCCACGCTGACCATCAGTATTGTGGCGGTGAACGATCAGCCTGTTGCCAAAGGCGCGACGTTAACGGTAGAAGAAGACACGCCGAGCGATGAGCTGGATGTACGCACCTTATCGAGCGACATCGAAGACACCCACCCACAAGGTGAGGTTGCACTGAGCGTATTGCCGAGCAAAGGGGTTGTCACTGTGAACCAGGAGTCTGGCAAGCTGGTGTATACACCAAACGCCAACGCTACGGGCAGTGATGCATTCAGCTATACCATTGCGGACAGCGAAGGCCTGGTGTCTGAGCCAGTTGAAGTGATTGTTAACATTGGTGCAGTCAACGACCGTCCGGTGGCGGCTGGCGACAGCGTCACGATTAACGAAGACGAAACCGGCACACTGAATATCCTGAACAATGACACCGATGTGGAAGATCAGGGCTTCAATGGTGCCAACGTGATGCTCGAAGACAAGGGCAATGGTGCAGGTGCCTACGAGTTGGCGGATGTCACAGTGCTGGCTGATGGTCAGATTGAGATCACACCCAAAGCGGATGTGAACGGCAGCTTCAGCTTTACTTATACTCTAATGGACAGCGAAGGGCTGAGCTCTGAGCCGGCAACCGTTAACGTTGATATCACGCCAGTGAATGATGCGCCGGTCGCGACTGACAACACCGCGCAGCTCGAAGAAGAAGGTTCATATGAAGTCAATGTACTGGGTGATGACTACGATGTGGATGCCAACGACCAGCTAGACCCAGGCAGTGTGACTGTGGTTCGCCAGCCACAAAGTGGTCGAGTCACAGTGACCGACAGCGGTGCGATTGTCTATGTACCGAATGCGCACTTTAATGGTCTGGATACCTTTACCTACACGGTGAAAGACGCGGCAGGTGCTGTATCGAACGAAGCGCTTGTGACCATGACGGTTACGCCTGTGAACGATGCGCCAGTGGCAGACGCCCAGGTGCTGAACGTTGCTGAAGATGGCAGTGTGTTAATCACTCTGACAGCCACGGATATCGATGCAGACGCGCTGAGCTATCAAATCGTACAAGGCGTCAACTCAGGCACGCTGACACAGCAAAGTGATAACAGCTGGCTGTATACGCCGAATGCTGATTTCAATGGTGAAGACAGTCTGCAATTTGTGGCCTTCGATGGCCAGGCAGAGTCTGAGCCGGTGCAAGTCACGCTGAATGTGACTGCCGTGAATGATGCACCAGTGATCACAGGTACACCGGCAACGGGTGTGGATCAGGACACTGCTTATCGCTTTACGCCAGACGCCAGCGACTTAGATGGTGATTCACTCACTTTCAGCATTGAGAACCAGCCTGCCTGGGCTAACTTTGATGCGCAAAGTGGTACTTTGTCTGGTACACCGGGCCGGGATGATGTGGGCAACTATGCAAACATTGTAATTAGCGTATCGGATGGCGAATTAACGGCATCACTGCCTGCATTTGCCATCCAAGTTGGCTATGTCAATGCCAAGCCGGTTGCACAGACGATGCAGGTGTTTGTCGACGAAGATGCGTCAACCAGCTTCAGTGCGCCGGTTACAGACCCTGATCAGGACAGCCTGAGCATTACAGTCACCCAGCAGCCTGCCAGCGGTACGCTGAGCGTGCAGGGCACCTTGTTCAGCTATATTCCGGGCGCCAACTTCAATGGCTCAGATAGCTTTAGCTATGTGGTCAACGACGGCGAAATGAACTCAGATGAGGCGCAAGTCAGCATCACGGTTAATGCTGTAAACGATACGCCGGTGGCACAAAACGATGCCTTTAGTTTCGGCGACGTGGCAAGCAGCTATAGCCTGGATGTACTGGCAAACGACAGCGATGTGGATGCGGGCGATACCCTGACCCTGGTCGGTGCAAGTGCCTCTATCGGTAGCGTTTCTATCAGCGATGGTCAACTGGTTTATCAACCGCAGGCAAGCGCGCAGGATACTGCTGTGATCACGTATATGCTGGCGGACAGCGCGGGTGTACGTGCACAGGCGACGGCGACGGTTGAGATCACCGCCTCCGCTGCGGCTAACGCGCCAACGCTGAGCGTACCGAACGATATGAGTGTGGATGCAACCGGTCTGTTTACTAAAGTTGATTTAGGTACAGCTTCTGCCTTTGACAGTAATGGCAATCCGCTGGCGGTGTCCTTGGTGGATGGCGTGACGAATTTTGCGCCGGGCCTGCATCAGGTTTACTGGAAAGCAACCGATGGTAATGAACAGTCAACGGTGAAGAAGCAGACGGTTGCGGTGAACCCGCTGGTGTCTTTGAGCAAAGACAGCCAGATTGCGGAAGAGCAAAGCCACACGGTCAAGGTCTTCCTCAATGGTCCGGCACCAAGTTACCCGGTGACAGTACCGTATACCGTTACTGGCTCGGCCGATGGTAACGACCATGACTTGCTTGACGGCGAAGTGGTAATTGAATCGGGTACTGAGGCCAGCATTACCTTTAACGTCTTTGCCGACGGCATTGTCGAAGGGAATGAAAGCATAGTGATCACCCTGGCAGACACGCTAAACCGGGGTGCCAAGTTCAGCTCTACCGTGACCATAGTGGAAGACAACGTTGCGCCAGCGCTGACGGTTAATACCACCCAAAGTGGTGAGTCGCGTACGCTGATAGTGCAAAATGGTGAGTCTGTTGTGGTGAGCGCAGCGGCAACTGATGCCAATCCGCAAGACAGCATCACGCTGAGCTGGGAAGCGGCAGACGCACAAATGACGGATCTGAGCTTTGAGGCAGGTCGCTTTGAATTTGACCCAAGCGTGCTGGCTGCGGGGATCTACAAACTCAGCGTAACGGCAACCGATGATGGCACACCGGCGTTGTCTGCCACTCAGGATATCTATCTGGAAGTTGTTGAAAGCTTGCCACAGCTAAGCAGCGTGGACAGCGATGGTGACCTTATTCCGGATGATCAGGAAGGCTTTGCGGATTCGGATAATGACGGTATTCCGGATTACCTGGATGCCAACAGCGACTGTAACGTGATCCCAGGCCAGGTAAAAGATGCGAATCAGTATCTGGTAGAAGGTGAGCCGGGCGTATGTCTGCGTAAAGGGGCAACTGTGGCACAGAACTCCACGGGCGGTGCACAGCTGCTTGAAACTGAGCTGCCTGTGGATAGCGAAGCGACCAACATAGGTGGGGTGTTCGACTTTATCGCCACCGGATTGCCTAAGGCGGGCGACGTTTACGGTATCGTGATCCCGCAGCGTAAACCTATCCCGGTTAACGCGATTTACCGTAAGTTCCGTGACGGTGAGTGGGTGAACTTTGTTACCACAGACGGCAATGCCATCCTGTCGGCAACGGGTGAGCCGGGTTACTGCCCACCTCCGGGCAGCAACGAATGGCGCGATGGCCTGAACGAAGGCGACTGGTGTGTGCAACTGCAAATTGTGGATGGTGGTCCGAACGACGACGACGGCATTGCTAACCGCAGCATCGTTGATCCGGGTGGTATTGCCGTTCTGATGAGCGACAACACACAACCCGTGGCACAGGCTGATACCCTGACTGTGGGTGCGGGTCTGCCGGTATTTATTAATGTACTGGAAAACGACAGCGATGCTGACGGAGATACGCTGACCATTACGGGCGCAAGCGCCGACTTTGGTGAGGTTGAAATTCTCGATAATCAGTTACGCTATACACCGCCGGTGGATTATGTTGGTACGGCAACCATCAATTACAGCATTGCCGATGGCCAGGGCGGTACGTCCAGCGCCACAGTGACGGTTGAGCTGGTGGTCAATGCCGCGCCAGTCACTCAGCTCGATACTGCCAGCACCCATGATCAGGCCAGCGTTATCCTGGATGTTCTGGCCAACGACATGGACCCGGATGGTGACGCCCTGACGCTTATCAGCGCAACGGCGACGCACGGCAAGGCAGTCGTTAACCTTGACGGGACCCTAAGCTATGAGCCAAAACTGGGCTTTAATGGAGAAGACACAGTGACTTATCAGGTCAAAGACGCAAAAGGTGCGACCAGCACCGGGATTGCGAAAATCAACGTAACAGCCCATCAGGTTGCGACGGTAGAAAACAAGTCATCTGGTAGCCTGGGTGGTCTGTTAATGGTCATGGTATCGGCGCTGGTACTGCGTCGTCGCAAGTCGGCGCTCCCGGCTTACGCGGTTGTGACGGCCAGCTGCCTGGTCAGTGCACCTGCACTGGCAGATGCGTGGCGTGTTCAGGCAACGTTAGGACAGGCTGAAGCTAACAGCCAGTTCAGTGCCTTGCCTGCGGGGACTCAGGTCTCGAACGTCGACGACAGCAGCCAGTCATGGTCAGCCGGTGCTTTCTATCAGCTGATGCCTAAGTGGTATGCGGGTCTGCGTTATATCGACCTGGGCCAGGGTCGGGTGACGCTGAGCGGCAGCACACTAACACCAGACAGCTGGCACCAAAGCATGGCGCGTGTCGCCCCGGTTCTGCCAGAAGGCTTTGCACTGCAAACGGGTCTGGAAGTGGCACGCTTTGACAAAGTGCATGGCGAGCTGTTCCTGGGCGCCTACAACTGGGACTATCAGATTGACAGTACCCTGAACGGTCGTCACTTTGTTCAGTACGAACAAAAAGGCACCAGTGCGTACTTTGGTGGCGCAGTGGGCTACCAGCTGAGCGACAGCACCGCGCTGACGCTCAGCTACAGCCACTACCGCCTGAGCGCCAACCGCATCGGTGAAGTTGCCGCCGGTATTGAAGTGCGCTTTTAACGAGCAATGACAGCCCGGCCAGGGACGGCAGGGCTTTTTTCTGTTCTCAAACAGCCTGGTTTGTGATGCGAGCTAGGCTGTTTGGTTTTAACGCTACTAGCCATGTACGTCTCCAGCTTGCCCTTATATTATAAGAACCATTTAAATCAGAGGCTTACTGTGTGCACCGAGGATGATAAAATTGCCGGGGTGGATATCTATAGACCAAAAATGCACTATGTCAGGTTACTTGATGCTATACAGGCGTTAAACTGTCTGGCGAATTTTGACTAAAACTTTTGTCGACAAATAAAATATATTGCGGGAGCTATGTTTGCATGACAAATCAGCAGAGAAAGCACTTTATTATTAGTGCAATTGAACGCGCGGAATGCTCAGACGTGCATGATGCGTTACGTGTTGCCGGAGAAGAAATAGAGTGCCTTGAAGCGATCCCTTTTGGCTCCAGAAACGAAATTATCCGGATCTGTGAAGACATCGCAGATGGTGTAATTGATGGTAGTGAGTCGATTAAAAGGCTACTGGAGTTTGTAAACTCAGTACCAGATTAGTAGCCTCTTTAACTAGTTCCAGTATTTCCAGCCATCGAGATAATAGTAGAGCACATGGGGCTGATCCAGGCTGCTGACTTTACTGTGGGTGTTATGCATATCAGCCGGAAACGTCATTAATAAAGGTTCTATATCTGGACTGTAAAAACGCGTGTCGGGCAGGGCGTTGTGCTGTAATTCACAGGCTGTTTTACAGGCCATAACAAATCCCCAGTTGCCAAATGAGGGCACATCCACATGATACGGGGTAACTGAGTGAAAGCCCACCGACGCCGCCGTATTATGGATTGACCAAAACGCCTGCTTCGCAAAGTAAGGGCTGGTTGCCTGAGTCACCATAATGCCTTGTGTATTCAGGCGGTGTTTTACCAGGGTATAAAACTGCTTACTGTACAACCTGGCCAGGCTAATGGTTTTAGGGTCGGGTAAGTCCACCACGATTAAGTCGTATCTGTCGGGCGTGTCTGTCAGATAGACAAACGCATCCTGATTGAGCACCTTAACTTTGGGGCTGTGCAGCGCGTTTTGATTGAGCTGTTTGAGGTGAAAATTGCTGCGGGCAAGCTCTGCCACGGCCGGGTCCAGGTCAACCAGGGTGATGGATTCAATATCAGGGTACTTGAGCAACTCCCTGGTTGCCAGGCCGTCGCCACCGCCCAAGATCAGGACGTTGCGAGTCGCTGCTTGGCGCTGGATTGGCAAATGGATCAGTGATTCATGGTAGCGGTATTCATCAATGGCAGAAAACTGCAAGCCACCATTTAAATACAAACGTACATCCTCTTTGTGTTTGGTCATGATCAGCTGCTGATACCGCGACTGTTCACTGTGCACAATACGGTCTTCGAACACGGTCTCATTCCAGTGATGATTCAGCGCTTTGCTGAAGAACATCAACCCTGCGAGCGTGAGTAATACCAGCACCAGGAGCCACCTTAACAGGCGTGCCTGCCTGGGGGGAAACTGAGCGTAAAAATACCACAATAAGGTTAAGGCGATGGACAAGTTGATAAGCCCAAACAGCAGTGAGGTTTTAAAAACACCAAGCCAGGGCAGCAGTGCCAGTGGAAAAACCAGGGTGGCGATTAACGCACCCAGATAATCAATAGACAACACATTGGCCAGGTTCACCTTTAAGGTATAGTGCTTTTCCATCAGCCGTGACAGCAGCGGAATTTCAAGACCCACAAAAATCCCAATCAAAGCGGTCAATGCAACCGACATACTCTGAAAATGCCAGCCCTGAGCATAACAAAAATATAGCAAGGGTACTGAGCTGCCACCAATCAGCGCCAGCATCAGCTCGTACACAATAAACTGTGTCAGTAGTGTGTTGTCAGTGACCCACTTAGACAGGTACGAGCCCACCCCCATAAACGCCATATAGACGCCAATGGTAATAGAAAACTGCATCACACTGTCGCCCAGGAAATAAGCGCCCGTGGTTGCTATCAGCAGCTCATAAACAATCGAGCATAACCCGGCAATAAAGATGCTAAACAGCAGGATATGGCTTTCTCTGAGCACTTATTTACCACCCCGGCCGCTGCCACCGCGATGATTGGCACCAGACAAGCTCTGCTGACGAATGCTGCGATCAACCGTCATTTGCGACTTGCCATAGGCATAGCTGACGTAATTAATGTCGTCGTCATTTTTATACCCCCAGCTGAACAGCAAGGCAAACAGTCCTAGGGAGAAGCACCAGGCATACAGCGGGGCACGCGAGGGGCGGGCTTGATCGCCAAAAGGGTTATGACCATAGGGCTTTTTGTTATAGGTTGTTTTGCCAGACAGCGGCTTATCTTCTTCATAGCGGTTGCCCAGCACTGCAAAACACAAGAAAGCCACAATAAGTGCGATATAGAAAAGCGGTTTTAGTACACTGGCATCTCCGCGCACAGGCACAACACGAAAGTAGTAGAGCGTGTTATTCAGTTTTTGATTGTTGCTACTTTGATCAGTCAAATACAGCTGGTAGCTGCCTTTTTTGGCAAAACGAATTTTAAACGAGGCTTCCTTTTTATGTTCGGTCCACCTGCCTTCGGAGTCTCTGCCTGACTCAGACCACAGCTCATCATGATAACTAAACAGGTAAGTGCCATCGGCCTGATAGACTTCCATATCCATGGCTTTCCAGGTATTCATCTTCATCACGCCCTTAAGTTCAAAGCGCATCATCTGGCCATCTTCAGGCACATCGAACAGGTAGGCCTTGTCCTGATTGGTATATTCTGTACTCTTAGCAAACGGCACCTTGGCAACTTGTTCATCCAACACCAAACCGCCAACAAAGCATAAAGTCAGGATGACTAAAGCCAGGAAAAAGGTTTTTATCACACTCATAAAATGTCCTTTTTAAAGTGTGTAGAAAATTGCCACGGCAACCGATACGGCCACGCTCGCTTCAATTAAAGAAACCGCGGTATTGCCCTGTGCGATGGCCTTATTGACTCTCACTCCTGGCATCAGCACTAAATCAGTCAGTAAGCGCACTACGGGCAGCAGCACCAGCGCAATGGCTGCGTCGATAAAAAATAGTGTAATGCTATCTGACCAACTCTCGAAAGCGCCGCGCAGTGCGTGGAATAAGATAATACCGGTGGCAATTTTGGTTGCAGCAAAACTGACGGCCGCCGCCATATTGTTGTTTTGCAGCTCCTGGTGCAGGTCAAAATGCGTCAGGGCATCATATAGTCTGCTTGCGACCAGCAGAACCAGCTGAGCGAGCACATAAAATACAATGGCCGAGGCAAAACTCCCTTCTCCTTTCAAAGCCCCTGCGATAATTAACCCGGCGCTGATATAACTGGAAAATTGTACGACCCCAACCGGCAGATTCTGATGAGTGATAAGTTGTGTAGTGTTACAAAACTTAGGCAACAGCAGCTTGTCGTTAATCACTCGTGTTACCACCAATAACCCAAGCCCTACCAGTGAGTAAAGACTTACATTGATGAGATCGGTTAACAGGCCTTTACTTGGTCCCTGAAGGACTGCTACATACATCATAGTGACCGCAATTAAGAAACCACTGATTGATGTTGCCAAAGCCTGGTTTTTGTTCTGTTCAATTTCCGTGAAGGTGTTGTACGAAGTGGTCGCGTTATAGAGCCATTTTGCGACAAATAGCACCACAAGAAAGAGCCCGAAGTAGCTCAGTTCAGCCAAAGGGAAGTCCATGTTTGTTTCCGTATTTTACCCAAGAATGTACAAGCGGGCGATTTTAGCACAGAAAAAAAACGAGTAAATTCTTTTAATATTGTGCTACTTCATGGTGGCTGTAACCAATTCGTGTGATCAGAAGCCACCCGGCATGCGGGTGGCTGATAAGACTTAGTCTGCTTTGTTGTCGGTTCGATACTTGTCAAACCAGGCCAGGATGTTACCCACTTTACGTGCCAGGTTGGAGGGTTTGGCGGCAATGCCGTGGTAGGCGCCCTGGATGCGCACAAAGGCACTGTCTACCCCTTGTAGTTGCAGCGCGCCATAATATTGCTCACTTTCACTCATTGGGGTGCGTACGTCGAGTTCACCGGTAAGTACCATAGTGGGCGTTTTCACATTGCCAACCAGAGACAGCGGCGAGCGGTTCCAGTATTGCTGGTAGTCGTTCCAGGGCAGATCGCTAAACCAGTATCGCGTCATAAAGGTATAGATGTCTGAGGCACCAATCATGCTGGTCCAGTTGATAACGGGCTTTGCAACCACCGATGCTTTAAAGCGGTCTGTTTTGCCGATGATCCAGGCGGTTAACGTGCCGCCGCCAGAGCCGCCGGTGACAAACAGGTTGTCCTGATCCACGTAGCCTTTGGCAATTACACCGTCAACCATGTCCATCAGGTCGTTGTAATCCTCTGACGGGTAGTTTTTATCAATCTCGTTGGCAAAGTCAGCGCCCATGGACGTTGAGCCTCTTGGGTTACCATAAACCACGACGTAACCGGCGGCTGCGAACAGCTGGACTTCGGTCGAAAATTCCGGGCCGTACGCGGTATGTGGGCCACCGTGGATCTCCAGGATCAGCGGGTACTTTTTATTTGGGTCAAAGTTAGGCGGGGTCACAATCCAGGCTTGCAGGCGTCTGCCGTCAACACTGCTTTTTACTTCCATTAGCTCAGGCTGATTGAGAGTTTTATGGTCGAACACATCACTGTTCAAGTCGGTCAGTTGAGTGACTTTTCCACGCTTACTGACCACGGCCAAATCAGCAGGGCGCACGCCTGTAGACTGAGTGTACACAATCTGACCATTGTCGGTTACATCAAAATGCCCCGACGTGTAAGGACGACCTAAGCTCATACCACCCAGCGCATCGGTGTGGGTTTTTAACTTGCCAGATAAAGAGACATAGGCGACGTGCTTCTTCCCTTCGTTGTCATAACTGAAATATAAGCCCTTACTGTTGTCGGCCCATTTTATGTCGCCAACGCTGCGATCCAGCTTAGGTGTCAGTCGTTTAATGTCTGAGCCATCCGGATTCATTACATACAGCTCTGTGATCTGGTTCGATTTACCATTGTCTTCAAAGCCAAGGAATGCCAGTTTTTTACCGTTGGGGCTAAGCGTAGGGCTATACTCAGGGCCAGACATCGCGGTCAGTTCGGAGACCTTGGCTGTGAGTACATCAATGGCCAGTAGATCACTGTTGAATATGTCAAACTGGGCATCATCATGTGTATTGGCTGAGACAATGATCTGCTTGCCATCGCCTGACCAGGCCAGTGAGCCCGCATAGTCATGTTTGCCTGAAGTAATTTGTCGCGGCGAGCCGCCAATGGCGGGTACAACATACACGTGCATGTTGCCCGGGCGCTTCATCCCTGCTCCATCACGCTGAAACAGGGCTTGATCTATGTACTGAGCATTGTCGGCCCATTTAGCGTCTTTGGGTTTAAAGTCGAGGCTGAATAGCGGCTTAGCCTTACCCGGTGTAAACATGGAGAAAGCCAGCTGGCTGCCATCCGGTGAGAAGCTCAGGCTACTGGGTGTCATCGCAACATCCGTTACCCGCGCAGTCAGGCCCGATGCTAAATCGCGGACATAGATTTGAACCTTGCCTTCTTTGCTGGAAAGATAGGCCATTTTTGTGCCGTCTGGTGAAAACACCGGGCTGAAATGGTTGTGCGTGTCTGACAGCAGTGGCAGGTGTGTTTTGCCATCCAGCGATACGGTCCACAGGTTTCTTTTCAGGCTGTCTGTCATGATATCCATACTGCGGCGCTCATAGACAACTTGCTTGCCGTTTGGCATGACTACCGGGTTCGCGGCGTATTCAATGTTGAACAGGTCCTGATAGGTAAGTGTATTGTTAGTGTGCGCAGACTCAGCAGCAAGCGCTGAACCAGACAACGCTAGTGCGATACAAGACGTTAAAATAGAAAGTTTTTTCATTGTTTTAGTACTCTACTCGTAATAGTGGTTGACCGCTTATACACCAGCACTGGGAATACAAACCGTCGCTCAGTACAAAGCCTATTTATGATATGTTGTAACACCTTTTGAAATAGATTCGCGGTAAGTGGGCGGTTTTATCCGATGCTTAACATAAGTAAAGGACAATAAGGCTTTAAAAAGTTTGATATTTACAAGTGTGGCAATGTATCTTTCGCCCTGTTATTTAGGCTGGCGTTTTTCCGGCACGTTCGCAACGACAGGTACACTGTAACTTCAGCTTTGGAGCTTTAAAAATCAAAATCATGAATAAGTCATATCAATACACGCTGGCTGGCGTGGCTGCAATTTTTTTGTGGAGTGCCGTCATGGGGCTGGTCCGTGCAGTGACTGAAATGCTGGGCCCGGTAGGCGGCGCAGCTTCTATCTACACGGTGGCATCTGTGTTTTTGATTCTGGTTATGGGGATACCAAGAGTACGTGATTATTCACCGCGTTACATCTTGATTGGCGGCAGCTTGTTTGTTGCTTATGAGATTTGCCTGGCGCTCGCACTTGCAATGGCAAACAGCCGCCAGCAGGCGCTGGAAATGCTGGTGATCAACTATTTATGGCCTGCTCTGACAGTATTAATGGCGGTGATCATCAGCGGCAAAAAGAGCAGTATCTGGGTATATCCAGGGATCTTATTGGCCTTTTGGGGTGTTGCCTGGAGCATCACGGGCGATGAAGGCATAACACCTGAGCAGCTGCTGGCAAATATCGCATCCAATCCAACAACCTATGCAATGGCATTGACCGGCGCATTTCTGTGGGCTGTGTATTGCGTTTTAACCAAACGCATTGCCAACGGACAAAACGCGATCACTTTATTCTTTTTGCTGACAGCGATGAGCTTGTGGGTCAAATTTGCAGCCAGCGATGAAACCGCTATCGTGTTAACCCTTGAATCCGCTGGTCTACTCCTGATATCCGGGGTCGCGCTGGGCAGTGGATACGCGTTTTGGAATTATGCCATTATTGGTGGCAACATGGTTCTGCTGGCGACCTTGTCTTATTTCACTCCTGTACTTTCAACGGCTTTGTCTTCGCTGATCCTGGGGCTGGTACTGACGCAGAGTTTTGTACAAGGAGTGTGTATGGTCACAGCTGGTTCATTGCTTTGCTGGTGGGTGACCAGAGGAAAGTTTAATGATTAAGTAACTGGGGCTGCAACGCAAGTGGCGGTGTCTGCACTTTAAATTAGGGAGAATTCGATTGCATCAAATCAACGTATAGTTGGTTAGTTTCTTTACTGAACAAGGCAAAGCGATGGACCATACCTCGCGTATTACGGCATCGGTTGAGTCAGACGAGCTGGGCCTATCTAAGATATTTGTTGGTGGCTATGCGAAGGAGTTTGGCAGCCCATTTGTAGCAATATTGAAGGAGTAATTATTCTGCAAATCATGTAAAGTTATGGGTCCAATTATGTTGTGGAGGTTTACTGATTAGTTGCACCCGCAGCATGAAGGTAATAGTTGAGTTTTGAGTTTGCTCAGACTCAGTAATATCGTTTTCACTTTGGAGTATAAGTGTGAAAAAACTAATTCTATTGACAGGTGTTGTTGCTTTGTCAGGCTGTGCTGCGAACCCTTACCTACAACCTATGGTTGATGGTCCGAGCGCAAAGTTACGATTGGCATCTGTCCCTAGCAATAATAACTTTGTAAGTGCGCCAACACAGAGTAACTGTGTAGCGACTGGTGGTGCTTCTGGAGCCCACATTGCTACTTTGGGTGTTAAGGCTAACCTGGTAAGAAGTTTGAGCAGATTGAATATGCCTGCGTATGACGAGGAGCTGGGAGACTCACACCAAAACGAAGTGTACATTCCAGCCGGAAAACCATTTTCTTTTCAGTTCAACGGAGTGGGTATCTCTGGATTTAGTCCAGGCCAGACAGACTCCGGTGGTGCTTTATATTCTTGGTGCAGAAAAATGATCACGTTTGAAGCTAAAGAAAATGCCAATTATGAGGCATTGTACGACTACGTAGAGTTAGAAAATGGCGCGCAAACATGCGGTGTGAAACTATTTGAGATTGTTCAGACTGCAACCAATGAGTATAAAAAAGTCGAAGTTGATAATTATCAGATAGTCGAGAACTACTGCGAATAAGACTCTGAGGATGAAGCTGGTTGTTGCTTAGTAGGCCAGCTTTTTATTTATATCTCAGTAACCTGTGGTACTGCATGTTTTAACTGAAGTTTTGCAAGCTCCAATTTTGAGCAAAGTTTCACAAAGCTCAATTTAGTGTTCTGGTCTCCATCCGGAAAAAGCCTCTCATCGCTATCTCTTTTAAGTTAATGCTGATTTAGGTAGTCTAGCCGGGATTCAATTTTTGGAGGTATTTCGCGATGTTGCGAATTCTTGCATATGCTGGCCTGGGGCTGGCCGTAACAACTGGCGTGGTTGCCAAAGAGGTAATGACGCCAGAAAAACTCTGGCAGGTAAAACGCGTAAGCGCGCTGGGGCTAAATAAAGATAAAACTCATGTGATTTATCAAGTGACTACGCCCAGTGTTGAGCAAAATAATTTTGCCAGTAAAGTGTATCAGGTGCCGCTTAAAGGGGGCACACCGCAGTTGTTGGATGCATACCAGGGACTTCTGGCAAATAGCAAAGTTTCTCCTGACGGCAGCAAAAAGCTGTTCCATGAAAAAGTTGCAGTGGAAGCGGTTCTGGCAACGGACAGACACAAGGCGCTGACTCAGGCGAATGCCTATGTGTTTGACGACCTGAACTACCGTCACTGGGACACCTGGAAAGATGGCAGCTACAAGCATGTGTTTTATCAGGATCTGAAAACAGAAGAAAAAGTCGACATCATGCAGGGGCAACCCTTTGACAGCCCTACTTCGCCGTTTGGCGGTGGCAGTGATTATATCTGGGGACCAAAGGGCGAAAACATCTACTATGTAAGCAAGAAGCTGACCGGTGCCGAGTATGTATCGAGCACCAATACGGATATCTATCGCTACAATCTGGCCAGTAAAGAGACCGTCAATCTGACCCAAAGTAATCCCGGTTACGATAAGTATCCGGCTTTCTCGCCAAAAGGGCATCTTGCCTGGTTACAAATGACCACGCCGGGTTATGAAGCCGATAAAAATGACATCATAATCAGAGTCAACAATTTTAATATCAACCTGACTGCGCAATGGGATGGTACTGTAAACAGCTTTAAGTGGAGCCATGATGGCAAGCACATCTACTTTGTGGCACCAACCGACGGGACTATCCAGTTATTCCAGGTCTCGGTGACCACCAATCCAAAAGCCAGACCAGTCATTAAACAGCTAACCAAAGGGCAGTTTGATGTTAACAGCATAGTGGCTGCGCTGGATAACCAGGTAGTGGTAACGCGCAATAGTATGAACAAAGCGAATGAAATTTATCGCTTTGACCTGAAAAGTCAAAAGCTGAGCGCACTGACTAAAGTCAACGATGCGTTTTATGCCAGCATGGACCTGCCAACTGTTAAAAAGCAGATGGTAAAGACCAAAGATGGCCAGGATATGCTGAGCTGGGTGATCTATCCGCCAAACTTTGACGAAACTAAGAAATACCCAACTTTGTTGTATTTGCAAGGCGGACCTCAGTCGGCACTATCACAATTTTATTCTTTCCGCTGGAATTTCCAGGTGATGGCATCACAGGGCTATATTGTGGTTGCGCCAAACCGCCGCGGTATGCCGGGACATGGCGTTAAGTGGAACGAAGACATTACCCAAGATTGGGGCGGCAAGGTGATGCAGGATTACCTGGATGCGATTGATGAGGTTGCCAAAGCACCGTACGTTGATAAATCGCGCATCGCCGCTGTTGGCGCAAGTTTTGGTGGCTATTCAGCGTTTTATTTAGCAGGCAATCACGATGGTCGCTTCAAGTCTTTTATCGCCCACTGCGGTATCTTCGACTTGCGTAGCATGTATGGCAGCACAGAAGAAATTTTCTTTGTGAACCACGAGTTTGGCGGGGCATACTGGGATAAAAACGCCGCGACCGACAAAACCTATGCGGCCTTTAACCCAATCAGCTATGTTGATAAATGGGATGCGCCTATGTTTGTTATCCACGGTGGTAAAGATTACCGCGTGCCTCTGGAGCAGGGGATCCAGGCATTCCAGGCGGCAAAATTGCGTGGTCTGAAAAGCCGCTTCCTGTATTTCCCTGAAGAGAACCACTGGGTGCTTTCGCCACAAAACGGCATTGTCTGGCAGCGTGAGTTCTTTAAGTGGCTGGATGACACACTGTAACTAACCAATCACCGGCCCTGTAATGGGGCCTGTGAGGTATATACTATCTGGCTGGTCGTAAGACTGCGGTCAGCCAATCCTCTGATGCTCGACAGTCCTGGTGTCGCTAGTCCTTCCCAAATCTGATTGCCGTTGATGTGGCTTTGCATGCTTTTTGTTCAGTTAGCATGAGTTATGTATTTTGTTTTATGTATAGGAACGGTTTTGTGATATTTTGTTGCCCGTTTCGCAAGAAGTAAACAAGAAGTTTTATATTCAGGATTATCTACATGGACTCAACAATAAAAAAAGCACTCCTATTCACTTTGGCTTCCAGCTCCCTGACGGGAGTTGCACTCGCGAAGGAAAAGCAGCCTCTGCAATCTCGCGCTGCCTTAGACAATGTCAGAATCGTCGGCGGGGAGGAGTCAACCCCGTTTGCTTATCCATTTATGGGCAGCCTGCAACTTTTTATCAATAATGAGTATCGTCACCACTGTGGTTCTTCGCTCATTGCTCCTGACAAAGTACTGACCGCGGCGCATTGTGTCGAAGGTAGGACAGACAGTCAGTTTGCGGTTAAGTTTGGCGCTCATGATCTTACTGACGAAAGTCAGGGTCAGAGTTACAAAGTGACCAGTATCGTAATGCATGAACGCTATCATAATCCTATTACCTATAGTAACGACATTGCGGTTCTTACTCTGGAAGCACCTGTTGAAGGGATAGCGCCGATTGAACTGGCTGACTCTGAACTGAAGCGCAGTTATGTGGTCGGTGAAAACTTCAAAGTGATGGGTTGGGGCGCACTTTACTCTGGTGGTCCGTCACCAGACAAGCTTAATGAAGTGGACGTGCCTTATATCTCTAACGAGGTGTGTAATGATGCTCAGCACTACGGTGGCCGTATTTCAGATAGCATGCTCTGTGCCGGCTTTGACGAGGGTCAAAAGGACTCTTGCCAGGGTGACAGTGGTGGTCCATTAATCGTTAATCGTGATAACCGTTGGTTTCAGGTTGGTGTAGTCAGCTGGGGAGATGGCTGTGCTCATGCATATAAGCCAGGTGTCTATGCAGATGTCGCCGTGTTAAATGATTGGGTCGTGTTAAATCAGCACCATGTTGAGTTCGAATCTGCTTACTCGATGGTACCCGATAAGCCTATCATGTCAGTCAGGCTGTCAAACCAGTCGAGCAAACCCGTTGAGGTCTCACATATAGCGCTTACTGAGCAATCGGCGGGGGTCGCTATTGATACTGACAACTGTGCGGGCAAAACAGTTGAGCCGTATCAATCTTGTACCGTGCTTATGAATATTGAACAGAGCGAACAACAAGGTGAGTTCACACTGCGAGCCGAGCTTTTGAATCAAGATGTAGTCACGCGTGAGCATACCTATAACTTTGAGAAAACCCCAGCAACTGAAGCTGATATTAATGCACACACAGGCACGACGCCGGTTATTGAGTGGTTCAGTGGTGGAGACGCAACCTGGGTACTGGGTGCCGAGACAACCGAAGGCGGCTCTGCAATGCCTGTATTGCACAGTGGTAATATTTCTGACCAACAAGAAGATCCGAGTATTACAACACATTCGCAAAAATCTGTTCTCATCGGCGAGATAAATCATGGCTTGGCATTAGGCATTGATTTCGAGTATTTAGTATCGTCAGAGCAACATTATGATTTCTTTACGGTATTCCTGAACGGCCAGCAAGTGGTTCGACACAGTGGCCAAAGCGATACGTATGAGAAAGTGTCTTATGACCTTAAAAAAGGGTCAAACACGATTGCATTCGTCTACAGTAAAGATTCTTCTGTTTCCCACGGAGATGACAATGCGAAGCTTAAAGGCTTGAACATCAACATTCGTGAAAACCAGAGCCCAACAATCACGCTGCCAGAAACGGAATTCAAGATAAGAAGTGGTATGGAAATTACCTTTGATGCGACTGGTACGAGCGATCTGGACGGAGATAGCTTTACACTGGCCTGGACTGACGTAGATGCGCCAGAAACGGTGCTGAGCACTGATGAAGTCTACACGCTGGTTGCGCCTGTGGTGAGTGAAACACAAACCCAGATATTTGAACTCACTGCGACTGATGAATATGGTGCGACGTCTAAACAACGTGTTACGGTCATCATTGATGAGAATAAACAGCCTGTGATTAATGTTGCAGAGGCGAGCATCGAAGTGCGAGTTGGGCTGGAATATACTTTAGATGCGAGCGGTACCACAGATCCTGAGGGCGATACACTGTCTTACACTTGGGTAAATCTATCGAACGATGCGTCAGTATCAATTGGTGATACAGCCACGATGAAATTGAAAGCGGGTGATGATCAGGTTGGCCAAACGTTGGTTTATCAATTAACGACACAAGATGCGTATGGTGCCAAGTCATCACAACTGGTGACAGTCAAGATTGTTGAGAATCAAGCACCTCAGGCGAAGTTGACTGTTAATTCAACGCTGCTTTCGGCAGGTCAGAATATCGAATTGAATGCGTCGGATTCGCTAGACCCGGAAGGTGATGAGCTAACATTTAGCTGGGAGCAAGTATCCGGTACGAGCGTGAATGTATCTGGTAGCGGTGCACAAATGAGTGCAGCTGCTCCTTCAGTTGATAAGAACCAGGTGCTTGAGTTTGCCGTTACCGTAACAGACTCTTTTGGTGCATCGTCAACGGAAACCATTAAAGTCACTGTTGAGCCACCTGAAAAAGACAGTGGTTCATTTGGCTCATTTGCGCTGTTGCTGATGTCTTTAGCCTTGTTCAGCCGTCGTATGAAGAAGTAACTCAGTCAGCAATACTGTAGGGAGCGTTTGCTCCCTGAGAACGACAAAAACCGCTATCACAATGGTGATGGCGGTTTTTTCGTTTTTACTACAATGCTGCATTGAAATACAGCCATATCGTGGGATGCGATAGCCGATTACGCCAAAAACGCTCAGCAGCTCAGCCAATCAGGCTTGTTGTTATGGCTTACAATGGTGTGACAGAGCAGTTTTCCACCCGGCGTACGTTTTGCAGCGCCGCATAGAGCCTGTTTTTATCTTTTTCTGACAGGTTATCGGTATCAACAGACTGCCTGAACACAGCTGTCAGTTCGCCAGTCAGGTTACCATGCCTGGCAAGGTGTCGGGACAGGGTCTCCAGTATAGCTGCGCCGAGCTGATTTAAGGTGTTTCTTAGTTGCGTCAGATCGGCTTGCTGGTTTGGTACGCCCTCTGCGAGCCATTGTGCCCGGTATCTGTATTGAATGGCCTTGGCTGCATCCATTTGCGCCTGGAAAAATGCTTCAACACTGCCAGTATCGAGGCATTGCTGTCGGGCTTGTTCCAGCGCCTTTGACAGCACTACGGCTTCACGGGATAAGTCTTCGATAGGCTTGTGTTTTTGCGCTTTAAACAGTGCCACAGGCTGCATCTGCGCAAGGCGCTGGTTGATGTGTGAGAACAACACTTTAGCCGAATCTGTGCGTGTATTTATCAGCGTATTGGCCTGGCTAACCACTTGCGCCAGTGCGGTGCGCGCTTCGTCTTCACTGATTGGATGAGGCCGTTTTTCCATCTTCATCAGACCGAACAGGGTGTGGTTATCTGGATTATCCTGAATGCTTGTCTCACGCAACGTCAGCTGAGGGTACACGGCTTTGAGTGCACAACTGCCCACTGCCACTGTGTTTTGGTCAAACTGGCCAGCGGCGAGTAAGCGCGCTGCTTCGTTGGGGCCTTTGGGCACAGGCTTGGTGTGGATCTGATGTGCACTGAGCCAGCGGCCGATCTGTTTTAGAGCTGCCGGGTGCGAGGCTGCATGGGTGATTTTACCGGTTTTATCTAAACCAAACACACACATCTCGATGGGCATATGAACGGCTGCGCTGAGCTCCGTGACCTGATAGCTGCGCATTGCATCCACAATGGCCGGGACCAGTTGCCCTTCAATGGTGGAGTTGGCTAATGCGCTGAAGGCCCAGGTCTGCGCCTGCGCCGCACTGGCGTAGGTATGCGCCGGGGTGCCAGAGTAAAGGCGCTGATAATCCGTATGTTTACGGGCGGCGAGTAAGTCAAGTGCGGCATGGTTAAAGCTCCCCGGTCCGGCTTGTACATAGACAGGCACGGCCTGCGTTGTCAGCGTTAACAGCAATGCAGGTAATGCCAGTAAGCGAGATATAAATGATAGTTTCAACGACTTTTCCAAAGGTTTAACAGGCAAAAAACGCATCCTAACAGAACCGCTGAGTGCTGTCCTGTAAGGCGTGTGATGGATTAAAGATCGAACCGCTACCTTGTGCGTCTGCTCACCACCGCTTCAGTTCGAGTTAATTTTTTATTGCAATAATCAAGATAATGAAATTTAACTCAGGAATGAATATGACAATCAATAAGATACTACTGGGCGCCGCTGCACTGGCTGCCTTATCGGGATGTGAAATGAATAACACCGGCAAAGGCGCGGCGATAGGTGCAGCAACGGGCGCCGTATTGGGTAAAGCCACGGGTAATCACAAAGACAAGCGCATTGCCATTGGTGCAGCGGTAGGTGCCATTGCCGGTGCTGCCATTGGTAATTATATGGATCAACAGGAAGCGGCTTTTAACGAGGAGCTTGCGGGCACTGGCGTAGAGGTGGTGCGCGAGGGCGATCAGATGCGCCTGGTATTGCCTGCCAATATCACCTTTGCTACCGGCCAGTCGGCCATCAGTCCGGGATTTAACAATACATTACAGGGAATTGCGCGGGTTATGCAAAAGTACGACAAGACCTTTCTGACCATCACTGGTCACACCGACTCGGCCGGTTCAGCCGGGTTCAACCAAACCCTTTCAGAGCAACGGGCAAACAGCGTGAAGCAGTCTTTGCTGTCCTACCAGATAAACCCGGCACGTATACACGCTCAGGGGATGGGAGAATCTCAGCCTGTGGCCAGCAACAACACCGAGCAGGGCAAAGCGCAAAACCGCCGCGTGGAGATCAAGATTATCCCTAATCAGGCGTCGTAGCGTTCGCTAGTACTGCGAATATCTTACACTGAAGTGCGGCGCAGCAAATGATGCGCCGCTGACCTACATGGTTATTTGTCTTTATCGCCAGCCAGCAAGTTCATAATCTGGTCGGCCGATTTATGATCTGGTTAAGGAGGATGGCCTGCATCAATTACTTGTTTGTTAACTTCAACTTTTGCTTAAGTTTAGAAGCCATTGTCGCTTAAACTGAATGGGTAGCAACTGAAAGGAAGTCACGATGAGTAAACGACTAAGCAGGTATCAGAATACAGCCCGACAGTGTTTATATTGGCTCTTGGTATGCCTGAGTGCTGCCAGTTGGGCAAACCGCGACTCAGGTACTCTATTTAAAGGGCGATTCGTGCTCAATGAACTGCATGGTGTTGGGGTCGAAAATGTACCCGTTTCCGCCGATGCTGCGTCGCCAACCACATCGTTGAGCGACGGCAGTTTTAAACTGGTATTCAAAAAAGAGCCAGGAGAGCTGTTCCGACTCAGGGTGAACCACGGCGATTTTGCGGTGGTCAACCACATTCAGCTTGAAGGGTATCTACCCAAGCCAAACAGTGCCTATTTACCATTGACGATTATTCTTGCAAAGCCTAAAGAGCGCCAGAAGTGGGCGTTGCGGTTTTATCGTATAATGATTGATGACATTATAGAACAACAATATCAGCACAAGCTGGGGCAGCTGACCGACCGCAATAGCAGCCAACAGGATATTGAGCAAAAGGTACGTAAACTTACCGAAGAAAAGCAAAAGCTACGGGAACAGGCAAGCATGCTGGCTCAATCCTTATCTGAACATGAATCACCACCACAAGGTTTGTACAAAGAGGCAATAAAGCTCTATCTTTCTGGTGATTTAGATCAGGCGTTGGAAGTACTTAACGACGCCGAATTAGAAAAACAATATCAGCAGTACCAGCTCAAAAAAGGTCAGTTAGAAAAGCAGTTCAGGGAGCTTAAACTCAAAGAAGCTGAGCTGGAAGAGCAATCCCGCGAGTATCTGCGCGAAGAAGCAACACAAGCGAATGCCAACTTGCTCAAGGCCATTGTATACGAGCAACAGTTTAAAGCGGAAAAAGCGCTAGTGCAATATCGCACTTTGGTAAAGCGCTTTCCAAGTCATGGCAGTGCGCAATTTTCCGCAGCAAGATTTTTTAGCGCTAATAATTATATCAATGATGCACACCAGAGCTATGAAAAAGCCTTGAACATATTCCGTGCCAAGGCAAAAGAAAATCCGCAGATGCATCTGCCTAACGTCGCGACAGTGTTAAATGGATTCGGGCAATTACAAGGCCTCCAGCTTAAACTCGATGAAGCCGAGCGCAGTTATAACGAAGCGCTTGAAATTTACCGGACCTTAGCCAGTGAAGCGCCATCAGCATCATTTAAAAAAATGGCAGAGGGTGGTGTAAATCCAGCTCAGCGACAAATTAACGTACAAGGTAACTCACAAAGCTCTGATTCCGATCACGCTGTTCTGAATTCCTCCTCAGCGGATTCGTTGAGAGGAGTGTCTATGGTGCTGAGTAACCTGGGAAATCTGCAATTTAGGTGGGGTAAGCAAGAGAAAGCTGAGCAAAACTTGATGGAGGCATTGAGTATCAACAGACGCCTGGCTGAGTATTCGCCGGAGCGATATAAGCCAGCTATAGCCACAGTATTAAACAGTCTGGGGAACATCCTCGAGGCTGAGGGTAAATTTTCGGAGGCCGCGCAGCATTATCAGAAAGTTATTGATATATTTCGCGAGTATGCGAAGCACGAACCAGACTTATATCAATATGTTTTGTCCGGGGCTTTACAAAATCTGGGGGGGGTGTTGTTCAAAATACACCAGCTGGAAGAGGCTGAGAAAAAGCTTGTCGAAGCGATAGAAATTAGAAAAACGCTGGTCAGTAAAGCGCCTCGTGCAGTTTTGCCGAATATTGCCTCGGCGCACAGTAATCTGGGTATACTATATATCAAGCAAAATAAGCTTGTTAAGGCTCAGAGGAGCTACCAGGAGGCGCTAAAAGCTTACAGTATATTGGATGAAGACACGCCGCAATCCTATTTACCTGATATGGGAAAGGTGCATCATAACCTTGGCCTTCTGTATTATAAACAAAGCGCACTGCAAGACGCGGTACGTAGCCATGAGGCGGCTTTTCAGGCATATACTCGTTTAAATAAAAAGGTTCGCAACAACTACTTGCAGGAGTTAGCGATAACACAGTTTATTTTAGGGGATTTATATAGTGAATTGGATATGTATGCACAGGGTGAACAAACTTATCTGGGGGCGCTAAAAGATTTTCGTACATTGGAGGCGATATTTTCTCGCGACATTAAACCTTCTTTGATTGCTGAGGTGCAAAGTAAAATCGCGGATCTGCAAAGTAAGCAAGAAAAATGGGCACAGGCTGAGGTGAGTTACGAAGCGACGCTGCGCACTAGCCGTCAGCTGGCACTTAGCGAGCCAGATACTTATATACCCCGGGTTGCCAGTACTTTGTATAACTTAGGCGTTATTAATTATCAACAGGCGAATTATGCCAAAGCCAAATCTTATGCGCAGGAGAGTATGGAGATCAGAAAGCGCCTGAGTGAAACACATGCCGAGCAGCCCGACTTTAAAAAGTCGTCGCGCCTGGTGGCTTTAATCATTAAACAGCAGGAAAAAAATGAATCAACCAACTAACAAGCCGGCCTATAAGCATGTGTGGGGGTTTTCGGCAATTGCCCTAGTATTATTCTTACTTTTGAGTGCTGGCCTGATATATAACGTTGAGATGTTATTTACCTTTAGGCTGATATCAAAGGTGTGGTTTTTGATATTGTTGGTTGTTGGCCTGCTCTGTGCGATTTGTTTGTTTTCTCTTTTTAAGTCTTATGCTGCATATTCAGGTAAAGCATTTGGTGGCACACTTCGTTTGGGTGGTCCGTGTGTATTGATGCTGCTCATTGTTGTGTTAGGTGTAAAGCTTGCGCCCGACACCACGGCGGATTTCTCATATACAATCATATTAGAGACGACGGATGGTCAGCCGCTAATCGCTTCAAATGGACAGCTGCTGGTTGATCTGGATGCGCAAATAGTGCGTGGTGAGATAGCCGGGCTGGGTGAGGTGACGTTAAAAAATATCCCATCTCGATTCATGGGAGAAACAGTCAGGATGCGTTTGTCCGGTAATGACCAATATCAGTTGAATGAAGCTGTTAAGTTGGTTGGGCAATCGGCTCGGTTAATTGTTGAACTCAAAGAGCAAATTGTACGCGGTATTGTCAAGGACAAGCAGGGGTTGCCTGTAGCAGGTGCAACGGTCATAACCGCTGACCAGAGTGTGACGACATCGGTAAGTGGCCAATTTCAATTTAAATTACCCGCAAACCTTAGTGAGACAGAGCGCGTGCTCCATATAATGGCAGACGGCTATATGCCGTACAATACAGACTATGTATTCAGCGATGCGTTGATGCAAGTTCAGTTAACAAAAGTGCATTAAATACATGCCGTACTCTTGCTGACATTATGTAAACCACACTCAACTTAAGTTTGCGCCGCCACTTCCCCGGTGCCTTTTAACAGCCGACCAAGGATATCTGCGCCGGTGATGATGCGGGGCTGTTCGGTCCAGACCAGCACCACGTCAACTTCAATGTCGCCGTCGTGGTCCGGGTCCAGGGATTCGGCAGACTTTAGGTGTTTAAGCACATCGCCCAGGTTCATGTCATTGCTGTGGATGATCAGGGGCCTGAAACAAAACTCGTAGGGCTCGAAGGGTTGCTCTGGATTGAACAGCGCTGCGCGCAGCAGGCCATCGGCGTCCATCACCAGCAAAGGCTGGCGGGCTTCGTTGGCCAGGATCACCCATTTATGCCCGCTGGCATTTACCTGTTGTAAAAATGGGTCGTCGGCTTTGCGCTGGACTTCGGGGAGGATGGGGAAGTCGACCTTGCTGGGCAGTGTAATGACAGAGCGCGGGTCGATAAGCTCACCTTCCTGAGACACCAGGGTATCGTCTATGGTCAGAAAATTAACCGCGCCTATGCCTTCGAGCCTGTCGACTTCGGCTTCTTCCGCCTCAATGTGCTTCTCTATTACGCTTTTCAGGTCGGTTTCGCGAAAGTAGTTAATCCCTTCCTTGCCGAGCCAGCTGTCGAGTAACACCGCCGAAGGTTTGGCAACCGGATAGAGCAGCCACTGATAAAACCTGAGCACGGGTGCCAGCAGCGCGCCCATGCGCATGGCGTTACGACTGAAGTAGGCTTGCGGTACAATCTCGCCAAACAAGGTGATAAACACGGTGGAAAACACAAAGGCCACCATACCGGCCATCACAGAGTCCGACAGTAAAGTGAGCAGCACATTGATGCTGACATTGCCCCACAAAATGGTCGTCAGCAGAAAATTAGAATCCTCGCGCAGCGCCAAGATGGTTCTTGCTGCCGGGTTGCCCTGGGCCACTTCAACCTCAAGGCGTAACCGGCTGAGACTAAAAAATGCCAGGTTCAGCCCCGAAAACATCGCCGACTGAGACAGGCAAAAGACAATGCCTGCCCAAGCTGCATAATCTCCCCAAAATGATGCCATGCCTTGCTCCTTTTATTGTGACGTTTGCCAGACACGTGCTCCGTCGGGGGGATGACTTAAGTTCCCGTACTGCTGGTGCCTTGCTGCGGGCTCAATTGTGCTTCTATCAAATATAACAATAACATGGCTTTTTGCCATTGCTGTGTCAGCTGCCACATATCGGACAGACCATTGATGTTGACCACCATATTGTCGATAGGCAGGGTTGCATTAGTACCGGCCAGGATCAAATCATCCTTAACGTCGTCATGCAGCTGCTGTAGTTGTTCAAGTGCGGCGGTTAAGGTGCTTTCGCTCATCGACTCGGCCGTCAGGCTTGTTTTCATAAAATGCCCCAGCTGCGATTGATATTCCTGAAGCTGGGCGTGCAGTTCAGGGTGTTCGGCCAGTTGTTTTTGCGGCTGTAAGTGGGCTAGCTTTTCAACACAGTGACTGCAGGTGATCAGGTAGTGCTCAACGCGCATCAGCTTTGCCAGCAGGCCAGTGGTTTCTTCCGATAGGGCCGACTGCTCCACGGTGACAATAAAGTTGCTAATGTGCTGACAGAGCTTCTGAATAGTCTGGATCGCTTGTTCAATGGCCAGAGCATCCAGAGGTTGGCGGGACTTTTCGTACTGTGCCAGTATTTTATCGGCCACTAATTTGGTTTCGAGCAGCAGCGCATTGGTGGCCAGTGCCGGTGTCTGGGCAATGGTTTTATCCAAAAATCGCGGCCGGGCGGCGGTTTCTTCGGCGCTGCAAAAGCGCTTCATTAAAAAGCCTGCCAGGCGGTTATTGAGCGGAAAGATCAATATCACGCCCAGTACGTTAAACAGGGTATGGAACAGCGCCAGTGACAGCGCCGGATCGGCGGTCAGATTAAAAAAGCCGGTGATCTCGGTGATCAGATAAAACAGCACAGGTAAAAGCGCAAAGGCTACAAGGGCAGTAAGCGCGTTAAAAATAACTTGTGCTGCGGCTACGCGCTTGGCATTGGAGGTGGCACCGATGGCTGCAAGTATTGAGGTCGAGGTTGTGCCAATATTGGCTCCTATTACCATAGCGCCGGCTGCATACAGGCCAATCATGCCACTGGCTGCTGCCGTAATGGTCAGCGCGATAGACGCGCTGGATGACTGCGTCAGAGTGGTCATCACAATGCCAACCAGTAAAAATGTCAGCATGCCGGACAGTCCTTCTGCGGTGAACTGGCTCAGATCAAAAGTGGCGACGACATGTTCAAACGCGCCTTTAAGAATATCGATGCCGATGAAAAACAAGCCAAAGCCAACCAGCGCCAGGCCGGCAGATGCCAGCCGGGACTGCGGGCGCAACAGTTTCATCAGTGCGCCTATGCCAATCAGTGGCAGGGCAATGGCCTGAATATTGAATTTAAACCCAACTGCGGCAACCAGCCAGCCAGTGATGGTTGTGCCGACATTGGCACCATAGACGATGCCCAGTGCCTGATGCATAGTAATCAGGCCCGCATTAACAAAGCCCAGCGAGGCAACGGTTACCGCGCTGGACGATTGCACCAGTGCGGTCATGCAAAAGCCCGAGGCAATGCCACGTTGTGGGGTTTTGGTCCAGGTCGCCAGCACTTTGCGCAGCGACGCGCCGGCGGCGAGTTTCAAGCCATCTGTCATCATACCGATGGCGACCAGGAAAATCCCCAGGCCGCCTATCAGGCTACCTATCAGTTGAAGTGTATCCATAGTTACTCAATCCCATTGTGGTGACACAGCGCGCTCTGGCCACCTTATTTTACTGCCGTTAAAAGTATCACGATTGCTAAAAAGGGCGTTGTCTGAGGTCAACTTTTTGAACGGTCACATATATTTAGGGATATAAGCAGAACCTGGGAAAGTCAAGGCGCCTGGCTTGGGTGACGTATCAGAACAGGCTGTTGAAAATCATCACCACTCTGGGGCGCCACATCAGTATAGTTGCCGCGCCTACACCAATCAGGGTAATGAGTGTAGCGGCACCAATGGCGGCGGTGGCAAGCCATTTTGCCGAGTCTGTGCGGCGTTTTTTAGCCCAAAAATACAGCTCTGCAATCGACATAGGTAACAGGTAGCACAGAAACGATAAGGCGATATCTGCCGGGCCATCCAGGCTGCGCGTGTTACCGTTTGGCCCTTGGTTGATCACGTACCAGCCCATCAGAAACAGGCGAAATGCCCACACACCATTGACCAGAATGAAGCTATGTACAGCCCAGCGCTGGTGTGCGGCAAATTGCTTGTTCAGGGCGCTACGCCAGGCCAGAACGACAAAAACGGGGATCAGCAAGCCGTTTAGCGTGACACCCATAGCACCAATATCGCTCAAACGGATCCCAACACCCCAAGAAAGGTACAGACCTGTCAGAGCGCCGCTCATACCCAGCACTAAAAAGAGTCGGCCGTTGTAGCGGTGAAAGCGCGGATATCGTTTGCGCACACCCGGCGAAAGCTGAAAAATACCACTCATGGCCATCAGCGCAGCGGGAATAATATGTCCAAAAAACATCAAGGAGTTAAAGCCTCCGCTATTGTCGAACCCTTGTGCCGGAGATGCCTTATCGGCGAGTTCTGGGGCGCCAATAAGCAAAGGCAGTGCATAAATGCTGAGAATATATATAGCAAAGGACCACTGACCAAGTAGCGCGATGACTATCCAGCTTTTGAGTGTGCCCTGCAGGCATTTGTCTGCCGACCAGGATGGCATAAGTTGTTCTTTAAGAAGAGTTAGCATAGGTTCACCACATTTTAACTATTTGACTTGAATGCTAATGTGGCACTTATTTGTGAATGCGTCGCACCGTATTTGAAAGTCGGCACAAGGTTTTTGTCTTTTTGCCGAGTTTTAAACATGCGGCTTGTAATGTTTTCTTACAACCATAAATTGAAGCCAGCGATTTCAGCATTTATGATCCTCAGAGCCGCATCGCAATGAGTACACCGTTTATGACCCTGGAATCTTTTCATTACCTGGCACTAGCCCTATGCCTTGTCTGTTTGCTGATGCAGCTCAGTGTGAAGCACAAGCAAGCGGCGCATATTTTGTTTGCGGTATTTTGTGGCTCGCTGGCCATGATTGCTGCCAAAAAGATCACCGGTCAGTCTGTGGGGGCCTATCAATATTTGATCGGTATGGGTGCTTGTGCTACCTGTAACTGTTATTGGTTGCTGGCCCGCAGTATGTTTCGCAAAGAGCAGGCGATAAGCCTGGTCCATATTACGTTGGCCTTAGTGATTGCGTTGCTGGTTGTAATAAAACAAGGTTACTTATTCGCTAACGCAAAGTGGGTGACGGTCAGTAACACCTTTACTTTACTGTCAGGTGTGTTGTCTGAGCTGACGACTTTGCTGTCCTCTTGTGTACTGGTGTTGTCTTTTTGGGAAGGATGCCGAGGTTACAATGATGGCAACAAAACAGAAAAAGCACAGCGGCTCCTATTTTTGCTCACCTTTGGATTGGCAGTGGGGGTCAGTAAATCAATGCAGTCTTATTATGCGAGCTCGCCTGAGCTCAAAGACTGGACTGTGACAATTATTACTTTAATAGTGCTGCTCAGCACACAAATTCAGCTACTCTGGCGATTTGGTTTATCAGGCAGGCCTGAACATGCCAGCGTGCCTGACAATGGAGTTACTCAAGCGGTTACCGAGCCTGCCAATACAGGCACTGAAGATAAAACATTGTGCGAAGCGCTGAACCGACTCATCAATGAGGAGCGGGTCTATTTGCAGCCCAATCTCAAAGTGGCCGATCTGGCGAGGGCATTGGACGTGCCTGAATACAGAGTGAGCCGCGCGCTCAAGCCACAGTTGCAGCAGCACAACTTCAATCAGTATATTAACCGGCTCAGGGTTGGGCATGCGCAAAAACTGTTGCGGGACCCCAACAATCAGCACTGGCCTGTACTGGTGATTGGGCTGGAGAGTGGTTTTGCCTCGGTCGGACCCTTTACCCGTGCTTTTAAATCTATCACTGGCACAACGCCAAATCAGTACCGAAAGTTTGTGAAATGCCGAAAAGAAGGTGAGGTTTATCAGTCGCTGTGAGCTGGTTTTTGCTGTAATTTAAAAAGTGTGACTTGTGTCGCACTTTTTAAGTTGTTAAAGTGCGACAAATGTCACATTAAAACAACAACAGATATGAAACCTAATACCACCGAATTAGAGATCCTCAAGCTGCTGTGGCAGCAGGAGCCGCGCACCGCCAAAGAAATTCACGATGCCATTGCCGCACGTTTTAACTGGTCTTATTCCTCAACGCGCAAAACACTTGAGCGCATGGGAGACAAAGGGCTGCTGAGCATAGGTGAGCAGGGCAATAAAAAGTCGTACACGGCCCGGGTTGAAAAAGTGCCGACTTTGGCCGCCTATGCCCAGGAATTTGCTAAAAATGTGCTGGAACTGGACGGCCCGTTGCCGGTTGCCATGTTTGCCGATAGCCGGCTGATAGAGTCGCAGGAGCTGGAGGAGCTGGAGCACCTGCTGGCATCTTTGTCTGAGCAGGATAAGCGAGGCCAGTAGTATGAGTCTGGCAACCTTACTTGCAATGTTGGGGTCTGTGCTGATCTGGTGTCTGCTGAGTGCTGCTCTGGTGCGGGTTGGCCGTTTTCTGAGTCGCTATCACTCTGCGTCTCCCAGTTTATGGTGGGCCCTGCTGGCGCTGAGTTTTGTACCCTTTATTCCGCTGCCAGATATGACGTCAAACGGCTCTGTCCCCTTGATACTCTATGATTTTGCTGAGCAGACGGACAAGTTCCAAGTAAATACGGAGATTTTACTGACCGCGAACACACAGTGGGACTGGTTGTGGGTGTTTATAGCACTAACTTCGCTGGTTGCGCTGCAAAGTGTTCGCCACGGCGCACGCTTACTGAACAAGCTCACCAGTCTGCGTGCCTTAATGGCCAGCGCTGAGCCACTGGAGGACAGCCTTTATAAATCGCTCGCGCCTTTAACACGTGTTAATGGTCGCCAGAATAGTCGCCATAATGGATGCCATAATGGATGCCATAATGGCTATCAGGTGCCCGTGTATGTTTTACCCCTCGATTGCACGGCATTTGCAGCGGGTGTGCGTCACCCCGTGATTGTGATGCCTCGTTATTTTACCGCCTTACCTCAGCACAAACAGCAAACCTTACTGCTGCATGAAATGACGCACCTGATCCACAAAGACCATATTGCGATTATGATTTGGCAGTTAGTGCGGTGTTTGTTTTGGTTTAATCCGGCGATTGCCAAAATGGAAGCGGCATTTATCAATGCCATGGAAGCGCGCTGCGATGCGCAAACCATAAGCCGCTATGGTATTAACCGGCAGCAGTACGCGGCGACTTTGCTGGATGCACTTAAATACAGCACACTGAATAAGACACCCAATGCTGTCGCAGGGTTTGCCTCAGAAGCCTTATCGCTAGCCGATTACAAAAGTCGCCTGGTGCAGATCATGAAGCCGGTTAAGGCGCGACATCATTTTGTGCTCTTTAACTTGCTGCTGATAGGCGTGTGCTGCGCATTTATCTCTTTTCAGGTGAGGCCTCTGCTTAGCCCTCAGACTCCAAACTGGCAGTGGCCAATGATTGAATATGAGATCAGTGCACACTTTGGTCATGTGTCGGCATTTCGTAATCACAAGCCTCATGGCGGGGTCGATTTGGTGGCTGCAAAAGGCTCTCCATTGAATGCCGTTGCTACTGGCAAAGTGTTGGTTGCCGATGATGTCACATTGTCCAAAAACTATGGAAAGGTGGTACTTATTCAGCATAGTAATGGCTATCAAAGCTTATATGCACATCTGGATAGCATTGCCGTGTCGCCCGGTGACTGGGTATCGGCCGGTGATGTGATTGGCACTTTAGGTGACAGTGGCCGGGTTACCGGCGCCCATCTGCACCTCGAAATTTTGGCGGACGGAGCGCGTCTTGACCCGCTGAGCATTTTCTCAAAGGACTAACTCATGAAATATCATCTGATGATCGCCATCCCTGTGGGTATGGTGCTAAGCACGCTTGTGTCTGATTTACCTGGGCAGACAGCGGCGCAAAGTGGCCCCATGTGTACGCCCGCTGTGGCACAGGCCGAACCAAGTACAGAGCAAACAAGCGAAAAAGTATTGCCTGTTCAGGTATCTGATGAGCCTGAACAGACGCCACCGATTGAGCACAAATTGCTAACTCTGTCTGCGGGTCAGTCATTTATTGCTTTGCTGAAACCTTTTGGCCTGAGTGACCGTCAGGCGTATAAGCTGCAAAAGTTGATGGCCCCTGAGGTGGATCTCAGCAAGCTGCCGGTTGGGCAAAAAGTAAAAATAGAGATCTTCGAGGGTCAATTGCATTCAGTCACTGTAGCGACTGGCTTTGCGCAGCGGCTGAGCATCTCAATGACGGGTGAGTGGCAAAAACGCCGCTATCAGCTCGATACGCGCCCGGCTCAGGCGGTACACGATGTTGCCATTACGCAAAGCCTGTACGAGTCGCTGATTGCCGACTCGGTGCCGCTGGATGTGGTCAATCAGAGTATCACAGTGTTTTCTCATTTTGTTGATTTTCAGCGGGAAATACATAGAGGCGATGCACTGACTCTGATGTATGACAAAGCCATTTTAATGACCAAAGACGGTCTTGAGCAACAGCTGGAACAGGCCGGGCAGTTGCGCTTTGCCCGGCTTCAGAATCAGGGAGAAGACCTGGCGGTATATCACCATGATGCAGAGGACACGCAAAGCGCCTTTTACTTTGCCGACGGGCGTCCTGCGCAGAGTTTTTTGCTAAAAACCCCGTTAAATGGCGCGCGTTTATCGTCTAAATTCGGCAACCGAAAGCATCCTATTCTCGGTTATACCCGGCTACACGCTGGACTGGATTTTGGTGCGCCCGTTGGCACACCTATCTTTGCCGCGGGTAATGGCACCATTAAAAAAGCAGGCTGGGGTGGTGGCTTTGGTAATCGGGTTGTGATCCGACACGCCAATGGCTACGAGACTCTATACGCGCACCTGAACGGGTTTGCCAAGGGCATGAAACCGGGTACACGGGTTAAGCAAGGAGAAGTAATAGGGTATCTGGGTAACACCGGTTTGTCGCAGGCTCGCCATTTACACTATGAGGTACATAAAAATGGTAAGCCTATTAACCCATTGTCACTGAAACATGTAAAACAGCAGCGGCTGAGCGGCAGTCAGCTTGCCAGTCTGCAACAGCGCATTGCGCGTATACATCAAAACCCTGAACTGGATCAGTATGTGACGAATGCGGTTTTGTCGGGTAAGTAGTTATTCAGAAATTCAGAAAATAAACAGCAGCGCCCGTTACAGGCGCTGCTGTTAACAGAGTTTTATGACTACTGCTCAACCACGTAATGGCGGTTGTTAAGCTCTTGTCTGAGCACGTTATTATTCAGATAAGAGTAGGTCATTGGGCGATTGGCCGCGTCACGCTGTCCGTGATCTTCAATGGTGTTTTCTTTGATCAGGTTAGGGGTTGCGGTATTGACGGCATACAGTTTAATGCCGTAACTGGCCGGATGCACAATCAGGTTTTCACTGTAGGCATGCGCTTCACCACCGCTGATGGTGCTGTCCTGCTGCGCTGGGTTACGGGCAAAAATGCCATTTTCTCCGGCGTACAGAATGCGGTTGTCATGGATGGTTAAACCGTCGCCATCGAGCATCATGCCATTTCCGCCACTGCGGTAGATCAGGTTGCCCGTGACCGTTACCTTATCGCCGCCCACCTGAATACCTGTATTTTGGTATTTAGGGTCGAACGGGCTGACGCCGGTGCGGTAAATCTTGTTATTGCGAATGCTTGCATCACTTGCTACCGAGTTGAGCTGAATACCATCGGCACCAATGTTTTCAAGGGTGTTGTTGTATACGTCAACGTCAGTCAGTTTATGCGGGTACACAGTGGTTGCAACACCATCACATTCCAGCTTGCGGCTCTTCCCTGTATAGCCTATGTACATGCCTTCGCCTGTTTCGGTGTCGTGAATGTAGTTGTGGTGTACTCTCAGCCCGCGCATGGTGAAGTTTTCCTGCCAGGTGGCGGGGTCGCAGGTAGGATCGGTTTTAATCAACAGGCCGGCAAAACGCGCGCGATAGATTTCAAGATTATCAATCTCTATGTACTCGCTGAGTCCACCAATACCAACCGTACCGCCCAGGCGCATACCGTAACCTGCTTCATCCCGGCTACCGGTAATGCGTAGCTGAGAAGAGTGCTCGACGGCAATGCTGTACTCGTAAGGGGTGGTTGTGACTGTGCCATCTTCGTTGCGGATCACGACCGGATTACCTGCTTCACCATGAACGTTGCGAATTCGCAGCGGGCCGCGTTCCCCGGCTGCCAGGCAAATAGTATCACCGGCGACCACGCCCAGCGTATTACCATCGATCAAATGGTGGCTGGAAGGGATCACAATGTTACATTGCGCAGCGAGTGCCTGCGGGATAGTACACAGCGCCAGTGCGCCAGAGATCAGAGTTAGCGTGAGGGTTTTCGTGTCTTTCATTGCTTCTTCCTTATTGAAGTCATCGTTACACTTTGTTTGGTAAACGAAGATATCCTGTCACACTGTCTTGATAGTCAGCTTACGTGGAAGCGTAGCGCACACTGAATGATAATCGGACCTTTTGGCCCAATCTTTCAGATATTCACCGGCACCGCTTTTTGCCATCGACAAGTATTCCACACTTCAAGGCTGGCAATGCAATTAAGCGCTCAGGTATCGTTCGTCAAAATGCATTGTGCTATTAAATGAAATACTTGTCTATTATTTAGGTAATATTTTGTTACTCTTTTTGTATGATGTTGTTAAGTATGGCTAATTCATTATTGGTATTGACTTGCACCCAAAGTGGAAAGTGATCGCTCAGCTCATAGGTCCACTTACTTTCGGGAATGCCGCTATCATCAAATATCGCAGCCATCAGGCCTTGCGCTGCAAAGTCAATCACGCCGCCCTTGTCGGCATAACTAAACGCATGCCTGGCACGGTGCAGAATTTGGTCATAACGCTTATTGCCGGCACTTGCTGCGGTGTCGTTGATCTCTGCCAGTGCCAGCGGCATCTGTAATCCGCTTGAGTGGGTGAGCGCCTGATAGTAGCGATCGCCAATGCGGGGAATGTTAAAGTCGCCCACCACAATCAGGTCTTCATCAAATACCGTATCGGCGTTGTCGACCCAGCGACTCTTTATCCAGTCGCCAAAACTGGCCAGCTCTTGTTCACGGCCAGGACGCGTGCCCCAGCGCGCGTGCATGGCCAGCATCATAAAATCGAAACTGCCGGCCTTAAAAGAAGCCATGTAAGGGGCGCGCCACCAGGATTGCTCACTGATATATTGGTCATCCACTTTCTGCCTGTCGGGCTGCGCTTCTGCGGCCAGACCGGTAAACTGCACCATGCGTTTGTCGTAAACAAACGCGGTGCGCTCCCAGTTGCCGCCAAAATCGCTTTGCCAGTCGCTGATCACAAACTGCCAGTCTGGTCCCAGTTGCTGCATTACCCGCTTAAAATCGGTCAAATCGTCTCTGAGCTCGGTGATTGCAATCAGGTCAAACTGATACAAAACTCGCGAGATAAGCGTAATGGCCAGCTCGCTGCGTCGTCGTTTGCCAAAATCACGAATATTCCAGGTTGCGATATTGAGGGTTTCATCCAGCATAGAGGGCGGTATATGGCTTTGTTCTATACGCTCAACCAGTAGTTTGAGTTTTTCTGCTGTGGCTTTTGAAAGGTGTGTCAGTTCCATGGGCTACCTTGCTCAAGTGATGAATAGATTCATAAAGCTAGCCCAGTTTATGATAAATGCCAGCCAGCTGTTATACCGCGATATTTTTCATAGCGGCTTTGTGCAACAATGGTAAACTGAAAGAAAATCACACATCTCAGGAAAGAGAATGAAAAAAAGACTATTACTGCTCCCGGCGATGATGCTACTGAGCGCCTGCTCAGACAGTGAGGTTGGCGATGTATCTCTTGGTTTATTTACGCTCAAGGACATCAAACTGCATTCGATGACAGATCCGATTGTCACCGGCGTGACTTGCCATGTCGCCAGCGTAGAGGCCGACCTTAGTTTATCAGACCCCAGTGACAGCTCCATTGCATGTCGTCAGACTGGCGAAATTACGCCGCAAATGATAGCGCAGATAGATAAGAGTAAGTCGGGTGAAGTGGTATTCAAGCAATCAAAAAGTGTGTTTTTTAAAGCTATGAAGGTAAGGCGCATTTTTGATGCCGAACATCAGACACTCATGTACCTGTCTTACACAACCAAAGAAACCTCGGGCAGCTTTAAACATAGCTTGTCGACCGTTCCTTTGTGGGGCACTCAGGCTTATTCTGAGAAATTAGCCAGCCAGTAAGGTAGAACAATAAAGCGCTCTGGTAGTGTGCAGTCGGCAGTTGTCTGTCTGTATAATCGGCAGTTGTCTGTCTGTATAAACTGAAGTGTTTATGTCCAAAAAAGATGCCTGAGAGCCACAGTCAGCTGTTCAGGGAAGAGTAAAAAGTTGAGTATTATGAAGCAACTATACATGCTATTCGCCATCGTCCTGATGGTTTGGTTTAACCCTGTCAGGGCGCTCGGTGAACGTCCCGATGTGACAATTTCATCGGCCCCGGCTTGGGCGTCGAAGCAATCACTGCCAGCGTTACCTGAAAGCTTAAGAAAACCACTTCATTATCGCCTGGTTGATCGTCAGGTGAGCGATGCCGCTGGTGTAACAGCGGTTTCTCATAATCGATTTGTGTTTACCGATGCGGCCGGGGTGCAGGAGGGCAGTACGGTCAGAGTGCGCTTTAATCCGGCTTATCAGCAACTGGTGTTTCACAATGTCACGGTATGGCGAGACGGCAAAGCCGTTTACCAGTTAGCCGCGCAGGACATCAAAGTGATCAATGCCGAAGAGGACCAGAAAAACAACATGTATCTGGGCTTGTTTGATGCGTTGATCTTGCTTCAGGATATTCGGGTCGGCGATGAACTTGATTACAGCTATAGCTTATCGGGTAGCAACCCGGTTCTGGGTGAGCGTTTCACTTACTTTGACAACCTGGGCTGGGGTGTGGCGGTTGACTTGCTGAGCTTTAAACTGACCCTGCCTGACGATAAGCAAGTGGCGCATAAAGTATTTGGCAACCTTAATACACAGGTGCAGCACCAGCAAAGTGAGGGCACGCAAACCTATACCGTGAAAGTTGAAAACAGCATCGCGCACACGGTAGAAAACGAGCTGCCCGGCTGGTTTAGTCCTTTTCCTTATATTCAGTTCACCGAGTTTAATTCCTGGCTTGAAGTACAATCCTGGGCTTCTGAGCTGTTTAAGGTTAAAACCGAGCACAGCCCTGACCTTAAGGCCTATATTAATGAATTAAAAGCCTTACCCAAACAGCAAGCCATTGAGCAGGCGATCACGTTTGTGCAGGATGAGATCCGTTATCTCGGTCTGGAATTAGGCGTGAATTCGCATCAACCTAATATGCCTCATCAGGTATTTGAGAAACGCTTTGGCGATTGCAAAGATAAAACATTGTTGCTCAATACCTTGCTGCGAGCACTGGATGTTGACGCCCAGCCAGCTCTGGTTTCTACGGATAAACGCGCCTATATAAGTGAGTATTTACCCACTCATAGTGCCTTTAACCATGTGATCAGCCATTTTACTCTGGACGGTGAAGCATACTGGGTTGACCCGACCATTAACTATCAGGGAAGCCGCCTGAGTAGTTTACACCAGCCAGACTATGGCAGTGCACTGCTGGTGGACAGCCAATCCGATGCCTTGACTGAAGTGAATATCAAGCCCGCCCGTCATGGTATTGATATCAATGAAATGATCGTTGCACCGGATTATGTCTCGCCGGTTCAATGGCGGATTGAATCTCAGTACTATGGCTGGCAGGCGGAGCGCCTGCGTTATCAGCTGGCCTCATCGCAGAAAAAGGTTTTTCAGGAACATTCTTTGAACTACTACGCGCAGTTTTATCCGGGCGTGCAGGTAAAAACACCTATCTCGTTTAGCGATAATCGCCGGGATAATGTCATCACCGTGGTAGAGTCTTACTGGGTGCCTGATTTTTGGCAACCGGGAGAAAATGGCGCCGCCGAGTTTTATCTCTCGGCTGGCAATGTCAGTCAGTACGTTAAACTCCCTCAAACGGTACGTCGTAAACAGCCGCTGGCAAAGGCGTACCCTTTATCTTTGTCTCAGCGTGTGACGTTACTGATGCCGGTAGATGTGGACTTTAGTGCGCTGGCTTATCAGAAATCCTTTGCCGACCCTTATGTGCAAATTGATAGCGCCATGGAATACGACCGTCGCCGGGTAACTTTCCATGCCCGGTATGAAGCTTTGCAGGAATTTGTGCCGGTGGAGGCGGTGCCTGCTCACCTTAGTAAGATCAAGCAGGCAAACAAGTATAGCGGCTTTGGTGGCACAGTGATGGAGGTTGAGACTAACCCTAACTACACCTTATTTCAGGACTTTATCCAACAGCTTGAAAATAAAACCAAGATGAAATTTGTCGGAGAATCACTATGAAACGGTTATTGAGTCTGCTGGTTTTAATCTGTGTTTTGTCTGGCTGTGCGTCGACCAACAAAGCCACGCTTTTGGAAACTTCGGCCACCATTTACGAAGCCAACAAAAAGCTGGAATACTTGTTTAAAAACCCCGATGAGGATGTGTTGCTGGCCATGATCGACCGACATGCCAGTGAAGCTTACGTGAAAAATAAACTGGGTGTGGCAGACCCAAAGTTTGCCATGAAGAGTGCTTATATTTCGATCGGCGCAATCATTGGCCTGGCTTCTTTTGAACATATTGTATACAGCCACAGCCGAGAAGTGGGTGACTACTGGTTGAGCCGGTATATTTTCTCCCACAACAATGGCACCTTTGCGTTGGTCGATATCACTTTGACCAAACAGGACTACAGACTGGTGGACGTCAATAACCTGAGTTACCGCTCCAGTTTGGTGCGTTTTTTTGCAGAATATGATCAACAGGTTAAATCAGCGGGACATGAAGAAGCGATAGCGGTGGTTTCCGAGCACCTGAAAAAGAAAGAATCGCAGTTAGCGCTCGAACAGTATCAGCGACTCCCAGCTGAGGTTAAAACCTTGCCAATTGTGCATGAAACTTTGTTCCGCGCCCTTGAAACCTGTGAGGGTGAGCAGCACCAGCTGTTCTGCGAGACTTTGCTCAAAGACAGCGAGGATGTGTATCACGGGCTACTCAAAGCAAACCTGTTTCGCAGTATGACGCAATTCGAACAGGCACTGACAGAGTTTGAACACCTGCCTGACGATATTCGTTCAAGTCCGCCAATTTTAATGGAAAAAGCCATGGTGCATGCGTATTTAGGCCATAAGCGCGAAGCGTTTGGTATTGCACTTGACGGACTGTATCGACACACTGGTGGCGCCTATGGCTATCTGATCATGCTACAGGTTGCGCTGATCAGCGACGAGCACGACTATACCGTTGAGTTGCTGAATTTTATGAAAGAAACCTTTGCTATCCATTTTTCTGAGCAACAGCTGGCCGATATCGCAAATAGTGAAAACTTCATGAAATCAACGCAATATGCGCAGTTTAAACAAGCCTATCAGTCATCATAGAGAGCCAAATATGTGGATACAAAATACCCCTCTCGAAGGACGTTATATTCGGTTAGAGCCACTTTCAATGGAGCACGTAGAGGATCTGCAAGATGCTGTGGAGGATGGCCAAAGCTGGAAGCTTTGGTATGCGAATGTGCCTTCACCGGAGCAAATGCCCAGTTATGTACAAAAGGCACTTAGTAAGAGTACGGACGATCAGGTGGCTTATGTCGTCAGATCAATTGCCAGCGGCCATATCGTCGGCACTACGCGCTACTACGACATTAAACCCGAGCACAAGCGCGCCTCAATCGGGTATACCTGGTACAGCGCAGCGGTGCGTCGTACACCAGTGAATACCGAGGCAAAATTGCTGTTGATGGAAAACCTGTTTGAGCAGTGCGGTGCGCTCTCGTTAGAGTTTAAAACACACTTTTTCAATCATGCGTCACGCAGAGCCATTGAGCGCCTGGGTGCCAAACTGGACGGGGTGCTCAGAAGCCACCAGATCCTGGCGGATGGCTCTATTCGTGATACGGCGGTCTACTCTATTTTAGCCAGTGAATGGCCGGCCGTGCGTAACCACCTTAAAGCAAAACTCACAGCCCGTTAAAACGGGCTGTTTAGTTGATAGCGTTGCCCACCTACTTTGAGCTCCTTAAACCTGGGCTCGGTCAGCTCAAAGTTGTCTGATCTGAGTGCATCGAGCAGATCCTGTGATTGCCTGTCGTATACCTTTTGTTCCATATAGCCACTTTGCCAGCCCAGCTTGCCATCGATCACACCCAGATAAAAAACCCTTAGCTCGACTCTTTGCTGGGTACTGGCTACAAACAAATACTCAGGTTCGGGTGTGTTATCTAGCTGAATAGGTTTAAGTAGCAATTCCGTGGCGTCATCGAACAAATGTGTATTGTGCTCGGCAAAGTTTTCCAGTGCGCTTTGTAACGCTTGGGGCAGTGCCCGCTTGTCATCCTCAGACATGTCGATAAGTGCCAGCAGGGTTTGCGAGGTCAAAGGCTGTGTTTCCAGAGCCAGTGCTGTGTCGATCCGGCGTTTTAGTTGCTCGTCGCTGACTTCCTGTTGCAGTGCCTCGAGTGCTTGCAGCCCTTGTTTTCCCAGTTCGTTCACCAGATAGCGAGGGTCGAAATCCCCAGGCTGAGTGATGCCCGTTGTGAGCCGCTCAACCTGAGAGGCAACACTCAGGCCCCGAAAGTCGAGCAAAGGTGTTTGGGTCGCTATCAATAATGCAAACAAAGATAAAGTCACCGGGCGGTTAACCGTGCTCAGCCGGGTGTGCCAGTTGGCTTTGTGCGCAATCAGTTGCCAGACATACCCTAAGCAAATTGCCATGCTGATAAGCGCGATGAGCACCGCCCACAGACGAGCAAGGCTTAGTCCATACTGCTCAATTCTGAGCTGTAGCCCCCAACCGCTGAGCGCCAGATAGCAGGGCAGCAAAACCAGTCCCAGCGCGATAAAGCGCCGATACCACAGGCGCTGTGCCAGTGTGTCTTGCGCTAAATTCAGGCACAGCACAATGGCGCCGACCAGCACGAAGATAAGCGCACTGCCGCCATTTTTCCACAGAGTCTCCAGCTCGCTGAATGACACCGCGATGATAAACAGCAAGGCCACGGCAACCAGCACTGGCAACAATAAAGTGGCAAAGTTACGGCAAATGGCGAACAGCTGACTGGCCAGGTTGCTGCGACTACGGGCCTGGATCACCCCAATGGCCTGGCTTAATGTGATGGCCGGGTAGTAAAACCAGGGCTCTGAAAACAGCTCGGTAAAAAAGCTGATCTCAATAACCTCAAACAGTCCGGCCCAGAGCATCAACAACATCAGCACCGACAGAGTGAATAGCTGCGCCGCTGCAAAGACCAGCAAAAAGCGCCCCATAGCGCGGCTTAAGGTGTCGTAGTCGGGCAACCAGTTTTCCTTCGCATTTTGGGTTATCCAGGGAACGAGCAGCACCGAGGCCAGGAAGACAATAAGCGGGTAAGGCCAGGCTTGCGAGGGCAAAGGTGCGCGCTCGGGTAACAGCTGGCTGCCAATGTAATAGCCGCACAGTGTGAACAGCAGAGCATAGGTGCCGAGCTGAGTGTAAAAAGCGCGCTTGAGCTGAGTAAAGCTTGAATAAATGAGTGTTGAGGGTAGAAACACAACCAGGGAGTAAGCCGCAAACAGCCAGTGTGGTGACAGGCCCGGCCAGAATTCGAATTCAACAGACTGATGCAGAATGATCAGTAAAAAGCTCTGCAACAGGGCAACGAGTAATAGTTGCCGTGCGCTCAGTAAATTTTCCATAGATGTCTCACAATATCAGATCCTTGTGCCTGTCATTTAAACTTAACAGGACTCAAATGCAAGTAAAGAATGGCCAAAGTGGCTACCTAAGTTCGTAATCTGCAACAAAGCGTTTGACATATTATGTCGCAATGTGGCAGATTGATGGTGTGCTAGGCAGGCTGATTAAACTTTCAGGGATGTGCTTCTGACCAGACAACTCTAACTGAGAGGGTGGGTAGTAATCTTCCCATTGTACACACGGCACCTGCCCTGATTTGAGGCAACTGAAGTGTACTCAGCCAGGCGGACCGGGCGCTGTTTGTAAATAGGTTTACAAATTAAGCGCTGATCATGTGCCTAGTTAACCACTACTTCGCAGAGCTTATTTTGTTTATGCGAACGCAATAATAATTGCCCGTGTAAGGAGGAAATATGGACTTTTTAAACACGGCTTTCACTTTTCCCACTGTGGTCTATTCTACATTGCTGCTAATAGTACTGCTGTTTTGGCTTATTTCTCTGGCAGGCTTTGCCGACCCCGATATGCTAGACGGCGATGCCGATATCGAGGCCGAAGGCAGTGCTGACGGCGGTTCTTTGTGGCAAATGGGCTTTGGTGGCGTGCCTTTGACTGTATCGATCAGCTTAATTGTTGCACTGAGCTGGGTAGTCAGCTTTTACGCTCAAAAGCTATTTGCGTACCTGCTTGGCGACGGCGTTATGTTTTACCTGACAGGCGGCGCATTTATGCTGGGTAGCCTGCTGCTGGCATTGCCGTTGGCTGCAGCTGCCGTGCGACCTCTGCGCGGCTTATTTGAAAGTCAGCAAACCAGCGGTAAAGATGCGTTAGTTGGACTGGAATGCGTGATTGCCACAGGAAAAGTAACCGCCACATTTGGCCAGGCACGGGTTTCCCATCAGGGCAGCGAGCAGCTTATTGAGGTCAGATGTGATGAAGAAAATACCTTCAGTCAGGGTGACAAAGCCTTGCTGATAGAACATAACGTAACAACTCATAGCTACACTATCGTCACTAACCCCTGGTGATGGCTCAACTTTTAATGGCGCCGGATAAGCGCTCGGGAATAATCTATAAAAATTAATCAGGAAGAAATATGGAATTTTTAAATAACCTTGGCCCAGTTTTGACCATAGTCGGCACTGCGATTGTCGTCATTTTTGCTGTTATTTTATTGATCGGTAAATTCTATCGAAAGGTGGAGCAGGGGCATGCCCTGATCATCAATAAAATGAAAAATGAACCTGATGTCACCACCACGGGCGGCATTGTTTATCCTGTGATCCACAAGATGGAAGTGATGGATATTTCCACTAAACGCATGGTGCTGGAGCGCCGCGACAGCAGTGGCTTGATCTGTAAAGACAATATCCGTGCTGATATTGCCATCACTTTTTATATCCGCGTGAACGAAAACAAAGAAGACATACTGCGGGTTGCCAAACAAGTGGGCTGTGCGCGCGCGTCAGAGCCGGAAACGCTACAAGAGCTGTTTGAAGCTAAGTTCTCTGAAGCGCTGAAAACCGTGGGCAAGCAGATGAACTTTGAGGAGCTGTTCACTCATCGTAACGAATTTCGCGACAGCATCAAAGAAGTCATTGGTCAGGACTTGTCGGGTTACACCTTAGAAGATGTGGCCATCGATTATCTTGAGCAAACCTCAATTCATAAGTTGGACTCGAGCAATATACTCGATGCGGAAGGTATTCGTCGCATTACGGAAAAAACCGCGGCCCAAAACGTTGAAACGAACCAGTTAAAGTGTGACGAGCAGGCGAAAATTGAGATCCAAAATCAGGCGGCGCTGGAAAAAACACTGGAAATTGAGCGTCAGAAACAAGACGCCATGGCCAAGCAAAAGCGTGAAATTGAAACCGTTCAGGCACGCGAAGAGGCCGAAGCTGAGCGCGTTAAGCAAGAAGAGCGTCTGAAGGCTGAAGAAGCGCGCCTCAAGGCCGATGAAGCAATCCAGATTGCAGAGCAAAACAGGCAGCGTGAAGTCGATATTGCGGAGCAAAACCGCCTGCGGGTACTCGCTATTGAGGAAGAAAAAGTAGCGCGTTCACGTGAAATTGAAGTGATTGAGCGGGAAAAAGAAACCGAGATCCTGCGCATTAACAAAGAGAAAGCGCTGGAAGTAGAGCGCAAAGAAATTGCCGATGTACAGCGCGATCGGGTTGCGGTTGAAAAAACGGTGGCGCAGGAGCAAGAACGCATTAAAGACGTGCAAACACTGGCTGCCGCTGAACGTGATAAGCAGGCCATTGTGATCCGAGCCCAGGCCGAAGCCGAAGAAGCGCTGGTGAAAGACATTGAAGCGGCCAAAGCACAAGAGCAGGCTGCGGAATTTAAAGCCCGTGAAATGGAGAAAATGGCAGAAGCTGAATTGCGCATTGCCAATCAACAGGCGGAATCGAAGAAAATCCTGGCAGAAGCCACACAAGTGGAGGCCGCAGCTTCCGGTCTGGCCGAAGCTGAAGTGATCAAAGCGAAAGCGCAGGCGAATGCATTGCAGGGTGAAAGCGATGCCAAAGTATTACAGCAGCGGCTTGAAGCAGAAGCGCATGGTAAGCGTGATATCGGTCTGGCAGAGGCCGAAGTACAAACTGCGATGGCCGATGCAATGGAGAAGCAGGGTGAAGCGGAAGCGATTAACCTAGAGCGCAGAATGTCGGCCGAAGCTAAAGGTCTGGAAGAGAAGCTTCAGGCACTTAATGCTATGGATAAAGATGCCCGGGACTACGAAGGCTTTACACTGCAACTGAACCAGCAAAAAGAACTAACCCTGGCACAGCTGGCAGCGAACAAAGAGATTGCGGCTCATCAGGCACAAGTGCTGGCCAAGGCGCTGAGCGATGCTGACATCAACTTTATGGGTGGTGATGGCCAGTTCTTCAACCAGTTTATGAATGCTATTACTGTGGGTAAATCCATCGATGGTCTGGTCAATGAAAGCCAGACGATGCAGACGGTATTTAAAGATCACCTTAACGGCGAGCGCAACCTGATGGACGACCTCAAAGGCGTGCTGGCGGGGGCTAATGCCTCATCCGAGACACTGAAGAACATCAATATGAGCAAGTTTTTTCAGCAGTTGAGCAATACGTCAGATGCGGAGAAACAACAATTACTTAGCCTGCTTGGCAGTTCACTGAACGGTAATTCAGCTAAAAACACAACCCAGGAATAAACCCTGCGCCGGGGCGCCGCCCCAATGTTTTTTAAGGTGCGTGATAGCGAACCGGTATCGCGCACCGGATATGATTACAGGAAAGTGATATGACGGAACCAACAAGCCAGGACACTGCATCACACAGCGCGCTGGAGCAGGGCTCCTATCAATTGATAAAGCGCCGTCTGAGTAACTTTGGTAGTGAACTACGCACTCAGGTTGATGCGCTCAATAGCCAGCGTATTGACGCCTTTGGCAGCACAGAGCTGAAAGTACAGGGCCGCGCCCGGGTCCGCACCGAGCACAATTGTATTCCCAGAGATATTGTGTTGATCGGTGATAAGTTGATCTTCGCCTACAACGTCTTTATGGGCCTCAAACAAAGCACGCATGTCAGTGATGTATTTAGTGTGCACAAGCTGGTGTTACAAGACGACCATTATGAGGTTGAACCTTACCCTGCAGAGACCAAGTTTCTGACTGACGCCCGCTTTTTGCGGGACTTTGAGGAGCTTTATACCTATTACAAAGAAACCCGGCTGCAACATTTGTTTGTGCAGGGTGGCAAGTTGTTTGCGCTGTTTCAGATTGGTGACAGGCTCAGCGATGTCAGGGTATTTCGCTGGCAAATTGCTGCGGATAACACACTCGATTACATAGATAACCGTGGTGAACGAGACATCTCAGAGCACAGCGGCTTTGATTTTGAATGGATCAAGACGGACCGTGCCCAGCATGAGGAAGGCCGACACCCGCACATTAATGTGCTGGATACTGTGTTTGTCGAAACCGTCGGTGGCGACCTGACGATAAAGATAGAGAACAGCACTGAAACGGGTGAAGGCATATACAGCGAGGCGGTGGAAGACAGCAATCAGTCATTGGCAGACTGTGAGTTGCATTATGCCCGAGTCGGGGAGCTTATCCTGCTCAAGGTGTTGCCTTACCGTGAAAAACTGTGGCGTTATTTTATCTATAACTGCCGAACACAGCAGGTTGTCAGGCAGGACGCCATTGGTCAGGCTTGCGTCCAGTTGCCGGAAGATCACGGTATTATTTTTCCGGGGGGCTACTATCTGCAATCCGGTCAGACCCGCTATTTCGAAGATAAAATCGATGACCTGGAGTTTCATCGTCAGCTGAAATCGCCTAATGGTGAAGACGTGCTGTACGTGTTTTATGAGCCCACCGAAGGTCGTTATGCGCTGTTTGCCTACAACATCATCGAAAAGAACCTACAAAACCCCATTTATTGTCACGGTTATGGCATTTATGAAGATGGCTTAACACTGACCTTTAAAGCAGAGCAGGAAGAAGCCGAGCGGGTTCACCCGATCCAGATCTGGCAAAGCCCCTTTTGTTCAGCCGAGTTTGCTGCCAATGCGCCGACGCCCACGAGTGTGTTTGGTCGCATCGGCAACCCGGACTTGGTCAGGGCCATCTCAGATTTATATAGCGTCTGTAAGGCCGTCAGCGATCAAAACCCCAGTGTGTTCCATTACGAAGATTTGATCTCACATACCCGGGGGATACTCGATCGTTATCACTGGCTGGCGGAAGCGGATTTCAGCACCATTAATACGCAGCTGCATGACATCTTTGAAACCTCCGAGCAGGTACTGGATGAGTTTGAGAAAGTCAGCCAGATCCAACAAAGCGCGCGACAGGCTGAAGCGGATATTGAACAGGAAAGTCACCAGATACTACGTGAGGTTCGCCCCGACAGCTTTGAGCAAGCCAGTGAGTTTGTGGCCAGTCTGGAGGCGCTGAAACTGCTCAAGGGCAAAGTGATCAGCCTGGAGGAAGTGAAATACATCAATCTGGACGTGCTGAGCGCTATCCAAGGCAGTATTGATGAGCAGACCCGCATACTCAGCTATGCCACGGCGAATTTTCTGCAGCAGGATAAAGCACTGGCGCCGTATTATGCGCAGTTGCAGGAAATTAATACACAAAGCGAGCAAAGCGACAGTGTCACTGAACTTAAGGGTTACCTTGGTGCACTGGAAACACTGGGCGGCGAGCTGGATCTGCTAAACCACACTATGCTGGATCTGGAGATTGAAGACAGCCGGGTCAGAACACAAATTCTCGAAGACGTGAGCGCTGTTTATGCACTGGTGAATCGGGCCAAAGCCGCCGTCGAGATCCGTCGTAAAAGTCTCGGGAGTGTTGAAGCCAAGGCCGAATTTGCCGCGCGCTTTAAGTTGTTCAGTCAGAGTATCACCAGTGCCCTGAGCGCCGCTAAAACGCCTGAGCAATGTGACGAGCAGCTGTCTCGGTTGCTTATACAACTTGAGGAGCTGGAGTCCCAGTTCAGTGAGTATGATGAATTTCTCGGAGAGATCCTGGCCAAGCGGGACGATGTATACGAAAGTTTTGAGGCGCACAAACAGCAGCTGATTGATGAACGCCAACGTCGGGCACTGAATCTGGCAACCGCTGCTGAGCGGATTTTACAGGGAGTAAGCCGTCGCACCCAAAGCTTTACTGAGCTGGACCAGATAAACAGTTATTTTGCCTCTGATCCTATGATCAGTAAACTACGCAGTCTGACTCAGGAGCTCAAAGACCTTGGCGACGAGGTTAAAGCAGACGACATTGCCGCTAAGCTCAAAGCCAGTAAAGATCAGGGGATCCGATCACTCAGAGATAAACAGGATATCTATAGCGATGGCGGTAAAACCGTCAAAATCGGCAAGCATGGCTTTAGTGTTAATAAACAGGTGCTGGACCTGACGTTGTTGCCTCGCGATGACGAGCTAATGCTGCACCTGACCGGGACCGAGTACTTCGATGTGATTCCCGATCAGCAGGCCCGCTCACAGCTGGCAAAGGCCGCGGATTACTGGGCGCAAACCTTGCCATCCGAAAGTGCAGAGATTTATCGCGGTGAGTTTTTGGCAGCTCAGATCCTGCGTGCGGCGCAACGAGGTGAATCTGAACTGTCGATAGAGCAGCTACAGCGTGCGCAGCAAGAAGACTCGTTACTGACCTTAGTGCAAGCGTTTGCTGAGCCCAGGTATCAGGAAGGCTATGAAAAAGGCATTCATGACTTTGATGCAACGCAGATCCTGAGCGTGTTACTGCAACAAAAAAGCGAACTGGGGTTACTAATTTATCCTGCCAGCTGTCGGGTGATGGCTCAGCTGTTTGTCTCTGTGTTAGATCAGGATAAGTTACAGCCGCTGCAACGCCAGGCAACCCAGGCGCAACTGATGGCCACTACGCTTAGCGATCCGCGCTTTAACCAGTTACTGATTGGTGAGCTAGGTGAGCAGCTTAGTGATTTTGCAGCGCAGCTGGGTGATTATACTGCGAGTCTGGCACGTTATTCTGCACCACTGAGCGCTGAATATCTCATTCAGATGCTGGCGGCAAGCAGTAACGGCCAGCCACAGTTTGAAGTGCAGGCAGACGCACTCAAACTGGCGGAGCAGTTCCAGAGTATGGCTAAAGCCAAAGGCTTCTGGCAGACGCTGCAAGAGACCTTTGCTGAGTTAACCACCTTGTCAGAAAAGTGCCGCCTGGCGTTTGGCTGGCTGAGCGCTTATGGCGAGCAACATGACGCGAACCTCGATTGTCAGATAGAAGCCGCGAATTATTTGTTACTGATGGAGCATACGGGCCTCAGTTATCAGGTGCGTGATGTTCAGACGCAGACGCACGTATCCGGTTTGATGGGGCAACACTTGCGTATTGAAGAGCAGACTTTGGCGCTCGATTATGCTGAGTTTTTGGCGCGTACCAGTGCTTACATTGAGCAGGCTTTACCTGCGTATCAGCGCTATCAGCAGTTAAAAGCGGATGTGCTGCAGGCGCAAAAAGCCCGCCTGCAACTGGAAGAGTTTAAGCCCAGACCGCTGAGCTCATTTGTGCGCAACCAGCTCATAGATAAGGTCTATTTTCCGATCATTGGCGATAACCTGGCCAAGCAAATCGGTGCCTCAGGCAGTGCCAAGCGCACCGACTTAATGGGCATGCTGTTGCTTATCTCGCCGCCGGGATATGGTAAAACCACTTTGATTGAGTACGTGGCAAACCGCCTTGGACTGACTTTTGTTAAGGTCAACTGCCCGTCGATTGGTCACGATCAGGTTTCTTTGGATCCGTCTCAGGCGATTAATGCGACGGCCGCCAAAGAGATAGATAAGATCAACCAGAGCTTCGAAATGGGCAACAACGTAATGCTCTATCTGGATGATATTCAGCATACCAACCCGGAATTTTTACAAAAGTTTATTTCGCTGTGTGATGGCTCTCGGCGCATTGACGGGGTATGGAATGGTAAGAGTAAAACCTACGACCTGCGTGGTAAAAAGTTTGCCGTAGTGATGGCGGGTAACCCGTATACCGAATCGGGTGAAAGCTTTAAGATCCCGGACATGCTGGCGAACCGGGCTGACATTTACAACCTGGGCGATACACTGGCCGGGTGCGAGCAAGAGTTTGCCATGAGCTTTGTGGAAAATGCACTCACTTCCAATGCCGTGCTGGCGCCACTGGCAAACCGCAATATGGCTGATTTGTACAAGTTGGTCCGTATCGCGCAAGGGGAAGACATTTCTCTGAACGAGCTGGAATATGGTTACTCTCAGGCCCAGGCCAATGAAATTACAGCGGTGCTTCAGAAGTTACTGGTCATTCGCGAAACCGTGCTTAAAGTTAACGCCCAATATATTGCCTCGGCAGCGCAGGACGATAACTATCGGACTGAGCCACCATTTAAGTTGCAGGGCAGTTACCGCAACATGAACAAGATGGCCGAAAAGGTAGTCGCCGCCATGAATCAGGACGAACTGGAAAACCTGATCCAGGATCACTATCGGGGTGAAGCGCAAACACTGAGTAAGGGCAGTGAAGAAAACCTGCTAAAACTGGGCGAACTGCGCGACACGCTCACAGCCGAAGAAAGTGAACGCTGGGCTCAGATCAAGGCGGACTATGCACGCCTTAATCGGGCTAATGACGCGGGAAGTCCGGCATTACTGGCGGTTGAGCAACTGGCCGAAGTGAGCGGGGCGTTATCACAGATAGCCTCTCGTCTGGATAAAGCGCAGCTGAGTCACAATTACAGTGAGCAGTTTGAAGGATTGCGAGCGATTCTTGGTGAGCAGGGCGTGACCGCACAGCTGCAACAACTGACCCGACAGGCTGAGCAGCCAGCCATCCTGACGGCGTTGGAGCAACTTGCTGAACAGCACAAGGCGCAAAACCAGCAGCTCCCACAGTGGCTGGAGACCATCACTGAGACAATAAACTCGGTCGCGCAGAACAGTGAAAACGCTACTCGTCAGGGGCAGGCTGAGCTCAAAGAAGTGCTCGAAGTGCTGGTGGCCTATCAGCAGTCAGGACAAAGTGAGCTGGTGCAGACACTGAGCGAGACGGTCAGCCAGGCGATGGCTCAAAGCGATCAGCTTGCTACCGGCAACCTGGCAACGCTGAAGTCGGCGCTGGATTCTTTGCTCAGGCAGCAGCAGACTAACATGTCGGCTCAGACCCAGGGTGTAACAAATGCACTGGCGCAGTCCACTGCACAATTGCAGCATCATCAGGGCGCACTGGATAAAGTGCTGACGACACTGATCAGCCAGCAACAGTCTGAACAGATGATGCAAGGTGATGCCCAGCAGGTACTAATCGCCGAATTGACGACGCAGCTTGCGCGTATTCAGTCGGCTAATGTGCAGGTAGATAACTACAGTGATGATGCCAGTGCTCAGGCGCTCAGTGCGGTGACCGAATTGCTCAGTCGTATGCATCAGGCATCGCAGCAGAGCAAGGACGTGGTACTGAGTGAGCAGCTGACAGATGTTCTTAATAAGCTTGAGAACTTGCAACTGGCGCCTGCTGATAGCAATGAACCAAGAGGAGAGAATCCTTATATGTTATAAGGCCGCACAGCGCGGCCGTATAATCTCTGCTTACTCCTCGCCTTCCGTGCTATTCGCGGTTGGTGCAGGAGTGTCTGCCACTAAGCCCTGACTATCCCGAACGTTCTTTTGAACGGCAATAGCGGCATACAGGCTCATCAGATACGCGATACCATAAAAGCCCTTTTCACTGAGCAGTAACTCGGCGCGCCACAGAGCAAATACCAGTAAAACGATGGCCAGCACGGTGGAGGCCAGGCTCAGTAAATAATAAATGTTTGAGGTCGGGATTTGCTCCTGCCTGTCACGAATACACTTTTGCAGTGATACCGCAGAAAACAGGCCATACAGCAGGGCAATCAGGTAATAGCCTTTTTCGTTTAAGGCCATTTGTGCGTTGAACAGACCAATCAGATAACAGGCAATACCAATCAGCAGGGCTGCCACAGAGGCCAGTCGAAATGCTTTACTTGGTGTATAAGGGGTTGAATGCGTCATAATCTGTTCTCCTAAAGTGGGTATTTCAAATCAACCGGTCCATTCGGTGTCAGCACGGTACTGTGCGTGAGCAACTGATTGTCGTTCAGGTATTGGGCGATAGCGCGAAAGGTGGTGGTTTTGACCTTACCCTGGTGGTCGCTGCTGTCGATACCCTCGTTAAAAAACGCGCCCAGTGCCAGTTTAAAACGGCTGACATTGAGTGTTTGCGGCTTAAAATAGGCCCGCGTATTCACCTTGAGCTGTGCCATGTCTGTGGTGTTATATAAAGCTGCATTGATCACATTCAGCGTATGCTCGGTGCAGTTCTGTTTTTGATTATTAAAGGGGTTGGCCACCACAGAGTAGCTTGGATTGTGGACCTTTTCTGGTACCCCCTGCGCAATGGCGTTTAGCAGCTTTTGTTGTAATGCCCGGCTGGGGACCGCAATAGCTGCTTTAAGGTCATGCACTGACCAGAAAAAGTCTGTCGGGTAATCGACTATCAGCTGGCTGGTGCCGGGGTCGTCGCTCAGTTGATATAAATTGTGAATGGCATAGCCCTGCTTCTTCTCGCCCTCGGTGGTTGTGAGTTCGGAATACACCGCCAGTGCGACATGGGTAAATTCGATGCCCTTGGGCAAGTCTTCCAGCGCTCGACCAACCCGGCCGATAACAAACACGTGTGCGCCCTGGGCTGCGGCATAACGCTCGACCTGTTTGGCAAACTGAGCAATCTGCTTTGCTTCAAAGCGAGCTTCGCTACTATTCTGGCTGCCTGCAAAAGTGTGTGTGCTGGCACATATTGCTGCGGCCATACACATTCCTTGTATCCATTTCATTGTTAAAGCTCCTCGTTAAGCGCCTGCGCCGGTGCCGGTCCTGCAATTAATACATCGTCACAAATAGGTAAAGGTTTTGGGCTGGCGGCGTCAGATAAGTCTGCTGCGGCCCTGGTACTGGCCATACCTACTGAAATTGCACTGAACCCGACTACTGCAACGGGGATAGCAACTGCAATCATAGACACTTTTGCGCCTGCAACGGCACTTTCACCAACGCTAAGTGCACTGTACTTACTGGCCTGGCTGCCATGATGGCTGGCCTGTGATGCATGGCTGTCATTGGCCATTGCCTGCGTACAGACCATGCCTAATAGTGCGGTACACAAAACTGAACGAAGTAAGTGAGTCATGTTTTTCCCTCCTGGTAAACAAACCATGTGGCTTGCGTTGACTTGTTTTCCAATTTAGCGCAGGGATTATATTTGTATACTAAAATTTAATATGTATAGTAATCAGAGACTGTAAGTATAGGAATATAATACTTTGAGCCAGATCCCTTTAATTACTTCAACGCTTAAACAGCTATTGAAGCAGCACAAACTGACCTATAAAGAGGTCGCCAATGCGCTGGATATGAGCGAGGCCAATGTTAAACGCGTGTTCGCCACAGAGCAGTTCAGCCTGCAACGGCTCGAGCAGATCTGCGACCTGATGCAGTTGTCTTTGGCGGACTTGTTCGAGCTCGGCGAGCAAAAGCAGTCACTGGTGAGCCAGCTCACCCAGGATCAGGAGCAGGAGTTGATGGAAAACCCCAAACTGTTTTTGGTGGCGGTGTGCGTAAGAGATGGCTGGCAATTTGAAGACATTGTCTCTCAGTATCAAATTGATGAGCTTGAGTGTATTCGCTTGCTGGCACGCTTAGATAGTTTGAACATGATCCAGCTGTTGCCCAACAATCGTTATAAATCGCTGGTTGCGCAGGACTTTCGCTGGATCCCCGGCGGTCCGCTAGAGCGCTTTATTGAACAGCAGGTGCTGACCAAGTTTTTACAGGGAGATTTTAACCGTGAGGATAGTTTTCGGTTTTATTTACGCGGCAGCTACAGTGAGGCCACCATCAGTGTGGTGCGACGTCGCCTGGAGCAGCTCACCAAAGAGGTAGCTCAGCTTAATCAGCAAGACGCCCGTTTGCCGCTGAATAAACGCCAGAGCGTGGGCCTGTTTCTGGCCATGCGTCCCTGGCAGCTGGGGCTGTTTAACGATCTCAGGCGCGAAGACAGGGCAGAAGCGCCTGTACAAAGCGCAAAAACCTCGCAACCATGATTTATTTTATGTATTTAAATGGGTACACTTAAATCATAACTCATATCTTAAAATGGCTTTGGGCCCCGGGATAGCATGATAGATCTCACCTTATTACCGCTGTTTTTCACGACCATCTTCTTTTTGGTGATAAGCCCCGGTCCCGATCTTTTGCTGTTATCCAGTTATTCTGCAACGAAAGGGTTTCGGGCTGGGGCATATATTGCGTTGGGGATCCTGCTTGCAGGCTTTGTACAAACGGCATTGGTGGCTTTTGGCCTCGGCCAGATAATGCAAACCATGCCCCTGGTGGCGTTGGCAGTTAAGTTAATTGGTGCCGTCTATCTGGCTTATCTGGGGGTGAAAATGTTACTGCATTGGTACAAACATCGCAGTATGGCCCCTTCTCAGGATAAAACAGATTTGGCCGACATGGGCCTTAAAGGCGCAGAGCTGATAAAGCGAGGGTGTCTTAATAATTTACTTAACCCTAAAGCGCTATTGTTCTTTAGTTTGTTTTTACCTCAGTTTACCACTGCGGATCATGACCTGAGCACGCAATTGATCACGCTTGGACTGATGCTCAGTGTGTTTGCCTTTGTCGTTAATCTATTGTTTGCCGCTGCGCTTAGCAATCTGGCGAAAACCATAGCAACGCGCTTTAAAGGAATAAAACGTTGGGCGGTTCATCTTGACGGAGTACTGGGGACTTTGTTTATTGCGTTATCAGCACGTCTGGCACTGAGTAAGTAAAACGTCATTGTATGGTAATAAGCAATAATTAAGATGACTTAAATATGGGGAGTTCCAAAATTTTTTAATTTTATCAAAGGTTTGAATAAATTATTTTAAAAATATCCGAGTGGGGATTTTTTATGCTCCACGAATAGTAAAGTGAATTTATTTGTAAATGACACGATATGATTGATTAATTTTTCCTAATTATTTAGTATTGCACGCGTTTGGCTCCAAAAGTAGAACAATAAATAAACAATAATACATTGCCACCAGACAATGTGACTTGATGGACCTTTATGGAATTTGATACAACACTGACTCAGTCTGCGCATTACCTTAAACAGGCGCTCCCCATTATGATCCGTAATCGGATCCCACTGACACCGCTGAACTATTCTATTTGTTATTGTTATGTCGTGGGGTCGCAGCCTGAGCTGAATGTTGAGTTTGATCAGATTTTAGCCCGTTATCAAAGTTGCCCGCCACATCTGGCCAGAGAGCTGTTTGATAAGTACCTTTCTCAGCAAGATTTGGCCTTGTTTCATGAAATTTCTCATTCTTTTCAGGGTACTATAGATCAGGTCCAAAGCGGAATTTGTGAAACCCTGGAATCCTCGCAGGATTTTTCGGCTTTTCTGTCTGAGTGCCATTATGGATTGCATAGCCTGAAAAAGCGCGGCTCGGAGCATGATCCGCGTGCCTATGATGAAGTATTGGAATACGTATCCCGGCTAACCCGCGAAGCCGTCGCCATGCAGCAAAATGCACTGGGCTTTCAAAGTAAACTGGAAGTCGCTTACGACGAAATCAAGTTACTCAAAGAAGCATTGTTTGCTTCACAGCGAGAAGCCAATACCGACAAGCTTACAGGCCTGTTAAATCGTGGCAAGTTCGATGAAGATATTATGAGCTTTTGTGCCCAGCCGCGAAGTAAGCAGAAAGTGTTGATATTTGTCGATATCGATCACTTTAAACGCTTTAACGACGATTTTGGTCATCAAAAAGGCGATGATATTCTTCGTAAAGTGGCTGAAAAACTGGCACATCATGCCCAAGGTCGTGGCGATGCTTATCGCTATGGTGGTGAAGAATTTTGCCTGACCCTGGCGCTGAGCAGTGTCAGTGAGGCGGTCAGTTTTGCCAACATGGTTCGTCAGGATATTCGTAAGCTTTCGGTCAAAGATAAAAAAACCGGTGAGCCTATCAGACAGATCACGGCCAGCTTTGGGATAGCGCTATATAAAGACGGCGCGCCCTGGCAGAGCCTGATTGAACTGGCAGACAGAGCGCTCTATCTGGCCAAATCACACGGACGAGATCGGGTCGAAATTGCCGGCTAATCGCCGGTAATTGCAATGATCTTGGTCCAAATATCTCGTCACTTCGCACACCTTCAATCTCTTCCGATTGCCTATTACCTAAATTACAAACGTTAATAAAAGTTTAACTTATATTCTCTTTGTGGTTGATTTTTGATCATATACTCATTAGCTTATTATTCGCTTTAACTAAAAGGTCAGACGTCAGATGAGTGTTATTCTTGCACATTAATACCCAGTGAACCGTATGTGGTATTGCAGTATTGCACGGCGGCATAAATCTGAAGACTGGTCACAGAACACAATGATTTTAATAGGATAAAGAGGAAATTATGCAGCACAAAATCAAATACTTTCTGCGTCTGTCTTGGCTCTTCCTGCTAAGTTCGGTGGCATTTAATACGTTTGCAAGTGGTTATAAAGTTGTTCTTATTCACGGTCTTCAGACCAGCCAAATTACGTCTGGTTACCCCATTGATGTACCCGCTGATGGCGCGTCTTACTGGTCTGAATTTTGGGCGCAGCATGCGGATGTGCGCATTGACTGGCCTGCTTTAGAGCGCATTGAAGGCAAGATTGCCAGCGATTACGTTTGGCCTAAGCTAAAACAAATGTCACAGCAGGGCACTTGTCAGCCAGGTTGCATTCTAGTGACTCACTCTACGGGCGATTTGGTTGCTCGTTATCTGTTAGATAATCAGGCTAACTGGCTTGAAAATGCCGGGCTGGCGCCGCTGAATATTGTCGCCACGTTTGATATCGCCGGTGCTGGTGGTGGCAGTGAGCTGGCTGATTTAGCCGTTAGTGTGGCGCAAGGCACAGCTGGACTAAACCCATTGCTTGAAGCTGCTATTACGGCCTGGCTGGGCGGCTCCATTGAAGGCCGTTTGGGTGTGCTTAACGACCTAAAAGTGAACAACGCTAGACAAATTGCGGCGTTACCAGAAGCAAGAACGCCCAGGCTGCGCTTTGTCGCCGATGGCACGCTGTTTTTGGGGGCCACCAAGCTTTTCCTTAAAGGCACCGACGACAGCGTTGTTGCAACCCACTCAGCGTGTGGCGCGAGCCGTGCCGACGACTTTGGCAGCTGTAGTGCCAGCATTGCGACCAGCGGCAAGATAGCCTCTCAAAGCGATGCGGTCAGTGGGTTTATGCCACATCACTACCCTATGCTGATGAGTGACAAATACGATCATTTCTCTGTGATCAACGACCGTGCAGAAGGCAAAGTGACTGCGGCTCTGACCAGCAGACAGCTGCTTGATGGCAATGTCGTAAACTTCAACACTTACGATGAAGAAACCGGTGCCTGGTTCTGGAAGAGTACCTATCGTTATGTTGAAAATTCAGCAAATAACAGCCTGTCTCGCCTGATGCTGAACGCAATGCAATAGGAGAGACAGGTATGAAGCCCCGGATGTTCATTATTTTGATGTGTGTGGCAATCGGGCTTGGTTACTGGTGGCTCAGCGATGACGCTGAGCCTACTCAGCCTGGAGTCAAAGCTAAGACGCAGGACCCCGCAGAGTATGAAAAACCAGTACTAAAGGCTGCAATCATTGCGGCTCAGGCCAAACCGGATGCGCAGCGTGAGCGTCACGTGCCCGTTGCCATGACGGAGGCGGCAGCGCAAGTCGCTGATTTGTACGCGCAGCAGCTGCAATATGCCCCATACTCCCAGCCGCTCACACTGGCAGATGTCGACAGGCTGACCCCCAATCACTTTTATCCTGTCACTATTCCGACGCAGAACATAGACGAGGTACTGACGCTCAAGGTCAGTCAGTATCGTTTTGTTTATCCTGAGCCGATAGAGTTAGTGCTGACGGGCAGTGATATTTATGGCGCCAGCGTATCTGTCAGCGAAGTAGAGAGCAACAAAGTGTTGACTACCCAAAGCCTGATAGAGCAAGAAGGTCGCTATTTTGCCAGCATATCCGCAAAGAAAGACTTTCCCCGGGAATTGCAACTGACTGTTCGTGCGCATGTCAGAGGAGACGAAATCCCGCTGGTCGCGCAAGTTCAGTATATGAAGCCCAGTGCCGAGCTGCTGAATCTGGAGCAGGCGCGGGTGCAGGGGAGCGATCTGCTGGTTGACGCCAGACTCAAAGTGCAGGAAGCCGGTATTTATCGGATCAGAGCAAATTTGTTTGCAGGCGAGCAGCCCTTGTCACATGTGGTTGCCAGAAAACGTTTAAGTGAAGGTGTGCAGACTTTGCCACTTAAAATTCACCAAAGCGTATTACCAGAGCTGGCAACAGGATTAAAACTGACTACGTTCGTGGTGGAGCGCATGTCTGGCTCACCGCAGGAAAAAGCACGTTTTGGTCGCAGTAAAGTGGATACGTATTCGCTGGAGACAGTGGATTTGTCTGATCTGAAACGACAGCCCTATACACCCAGTGCACAAGAGCAGCAGAAACTGGCGTTTTTGAAGCAGTTGGGCAAACAGTAGTGTAATGAGCAGAAAAGCGCAGAATGCTATGGTTGGATAGTTCACTGTGTAAGTCGTTTCTTTGCCTGTTACTGGGGTAGAGCTAAAAGGCTTTGACAGAGCACTATCCTATACCCGTATGTACCATCCCACCCTTGTTAGGGGTGTGCAACTTCATCTTTGTTTCTTTGTCTGTTTCGATTGTAAATACCACGAATACTCACTTTGCCGCTGTGAGAAGTTTTTGATTTAAGTGTCTATACTTACGTTTTGTCACCGGCTTAAAAGTCGCTTCAAGGACGTCTGATGTATGAGTAGCAAATATGTGGTGATTGTATTTAGCGCGCTGATAGCGGTATTTCTGCTTCTCACCGCTCAGTTTTACTTTTCTGATCCGCATCGCCACAGCCAGTCTTCGGTCTATACCAGTTTAGAGCTTGTCAGTTATGAACCTCAATGGGTTGATGCGGCTATCCAACCACTGCCGCGGATAAAGCAATACGATGTAGGCTGGGTGCAGCTTGGCAAAGCCTTGTTTAAGAGCCCGCTGCTTTCGGCTGACAACACCACTTCCTGTGCATCCTGCCATGATTTATATAATGGCGGAGACGATGGCTTTCCCGTTTCTGTGGGCATAGATCAGCAACTGGGCAGTCGCAATGCGCCCAGCGTTATCAATGCGGTGTTTAATTTCAGGCAGTTTTGGGACGGGCGCAGCGCGGATTTAACCAGTCAGCTGCCATTGCCTATCCACAACCCGTTAGAGATGGCGAGTAACTGGCCTCAGGTGATAGGCAAGTTGAACCAGCAGCCTTACTTTGTAAGCAGCTTTAAAGCCTTGTCGAGTGATGGCATCACAGCCGAGAACATTACTAAGGCCATCGTGGCCTTTCAGATGTCACTGGTCTCTGAAAATACTCCTATTGACGCCTATCTGCTCGGGGACAAACAAGCGTTAAGTGCGCAACAGCAGCGCGGCTATCGCAAGTTTGTTGAGTTTGGCTGCGTGACTTGTCATCAGGGGCGCAATATCGGGGGCAATATTTATCAGAAAATGGGCCGCCTGGACCATATGCCCGGTGAGCTTCTGAACGACTTTGGCAGATACCAGCTGACCCGCAATGAACAAGACAGGTTTGTCTTCAAAGTACCGAGTTTACGTAATGTCGCCAACACCGGCCCGTATTTTCACAATGGCTCGGTGGCGCAATTGTCGGATGCCATCCGGCTGATGGCAAGAGGGCAGCTGGGGCTTGAGATCAGCGATGAGGATGTGGCCGATCTGGAAGCCTTACTGCATGCTTTTTCCGGCGAACTTCCGAGGTCATTGAAAGAGTGAAATATATTATTGAAGTCACAGTACTTTTGCTGATCTGGTGGACGGGCACTCAGGTCATTGAGCAATACCAGCAGCTGCAAAATACCCAGGCAAAAATGGCACTGAAAACGCGGCTCAACCGGGCAACGACTGAGCTGTCGCTCGAGACGCTCTCTGCGATGGACAGCAACATTTATCACTTTGACCGGCATGCGCAAAAGCAACTGGAGTTTGAGAGTGTATATAATGAGCTGACGTCGCAGCACTTACTGAGCGATGAAATGAGCCAGGCGGTTGCGCGGTTTCACGATGCCATAGATACCTATATGCAGCTGGCCTCAATGCTTAAGACCTCTTATCGTTACATCGCAAAACAGGAGCTTGAAAAAAGCGCATTTTCGGCGCAGGCTCAGGCCGTGGTGAGTCACAGCGCCGCGCTGGTGTCTAATTTGCAGGTGACCAATTCGCACACTGTTATTGAGCAGGTACGAGAGCAGCTCGCACACACCATGACCTCGCTTGAGCAATTTGAACAGGAAGACCGCAGCTTCAGGGTAATGCGTTTGCATATCGCCTTCATTCTGGAAAACGCGCTAACGGCTTCCAACTTGCTGGTTCCTGTGCAAAATAGCACATTATCTACCGCTATTCTGAAAGACACCCAGCAGCTTGGTGAGCAAGTCGATGTTGTTTACTGGCAGATGATACATTCGATTTTTCTCTTTCTTGTGTTGGTGTTTACCCTGGTTGTTATCGTGTTATTACGCCTGATGAGCGGCCTTAAAAAAGCCAATGTGCAGGCTAACCAGGCAGCCGAGACCAAGTCATTGTTTTTATCAAATATGTCCCATGAGATCAGAACCCCGATGAACGGGATCATGGGTCTGACAGATATTCTGCTGGCGACGGAGCTGACCTCAGTACAAAGAAATTATCTGGAGAAAGTGCGCTTTTCGGCTAATGCACTGACGACCATCATTAACGATATTCTCGATTTTTCAAAAATAGAGTCTAAGAAGCTGCATATTGAGCAAACCCCCTTTCAGTTTGAAGAGTTGCTGGATAACCTGAGATCCCTGATCACACCCATAGCCAACACCAAAGGGGTGAAGCTGATTTTTGATATCGACCCTCAGCTCTGCGAATGGTATGTCGGCGATCCGGTTCGTATTAATCAGATCATGCTGAACTTTGCATCTAACGCCGCTAAATTTACGGAAGAAGGGTCAATTACACTTGGAGTCCACCGGCAACCTAAAGATGCCTCCAGTGACTGGATTGAGATTTCGGTCAGTGACACCGGCATCGGCATTGAGCAGGACAAAGTCGCGCAGCTATTCGAGCGCTTTACTCAGGCCGAGTCTTCGACCACACGGCGCTATGGCGGCACTGGGCTGGGCTTGACCATTTGTAAACTGCTCGCAGAGTTGATGCAAGGGGAGATCACCGTCAGCAGCGAAGTCGGTGTTGGCTCAACATTCACGGTTCGTCTTCCGATGGCAACACTCAGCCAAGCGCCGGTGGCAAACGAAGCGGCAGATAAAGTCGTACTGGCAGGCTCGATACTGATTGTTGAAGATGACCCTATATACATGGAGGTCAGTGTCAATATTGCAACTTCGGTTGGGCTGACGGTCGCGCGTGCGCTCAGTGGCGCCGAAGCCGAAGCGCGATTGTCATCCGAAACCTTTGATATGCTGCTGCTTGACTGGGTACTGCCAGACTGTGAAGCCAATGAGCTATTAGAAAAACTTGAAGCCCTGGGGATATTGCCCGACAGGGTGGTGATTTACACCGCACACTCAGAGCAAAGTATAACGCCTACGGTTGATTATCCGATTCTCTACAAGCCTTTGTTAAAAAGAGATTTGATCGGTATTTTTAGCAAAGATGAAGCAGGCGATAACACGGCAACCCAAACGCAGATCCCCTCAGTCAGCTCTGATGAATCACCAGAGGCCGCTCATGCGCGCACATACCGGATATTGCTGGTAGAAGACAATGATATTAACCGCATAGTGGCCACCAAACTCCTTGACCGGTTTAATTTAGAGATTGTGGTGGCAGAAAATGGCCAGCAAGCTGTCGACGCAATCAAAGCCTGCGATGGCGCGTTTGATCTGGTTTTAATGGACATTCAGATGCCGGTAATGGATGGCATGGAAGCCACTCGCATTGTGCGGGAAAGCTTTGATGCGTCACAGCTTAAGATCATCGCCTTAACGGCCAATGTGATGCAAAGTGAGGTCGAAAAATACCTTGATATTGGTATGAACGATCACCTTGGTAAGCCATTTAAAACCGATGAACTGGATAGAATTCTGAATCGGTATTTGTTTAATATGCACTAAGTGCGGTCAGTATTTGGCATTTAGAAAGGTACCAAAAGTCACTCGGACGCAAAAAGTTAAATGACTATAAGCACATGATAGTTAGTTTTTTAAACCTCCTGCATGACGCGAACCACAGGTAAGTTAGAAAACCCTGCAAGTAACCTATTGCAGGGACTGGTTTCTGTAAGCGTCAAGCATGGTCATTCAAGCCCACGCATGAATGGGCCTATGAACTAATGTTGATGCGCCTGTAGCACCTTAAGTGGGATAATTTCCAGTGCATTCTCGTGCGTAGCTTCGAGATTGACGGGCGGCGCAACGCCGGCTTCGTAAGCTTCTTTCCATCTTAATGCGCATAAACACCATCCGTCCCCCGGCTTTAAGCCCGGAAAACCGTAGGCCGGATAGGGGGTGCTTAAGTCATTGCCTCTTGATTTGGTAAAGGTTAAAAAGTCTTCAGTGACCGTCGCACAAATTACATGGGTGCCAACATCCATCTGATTAGTGTTACAAAAACCATCTCTTAAAAAGCCAGTTAACGGATCTGTGCAGCAAGACTGCAGCGCTCCACCTAGTACATTTTTAGCCATGTTTAACTTCCATTCTTGATACAGTTAGGGCTTTGTACGTATGTGCTTGCAGTGGGGTTTACTGTGGGTGAAGTGTTTACTGGGGAGCGCGAACCAGGAGACAGAACACAGAGGCAGGCCTTACTTCTGAATAACGTACTTTTGTTTTACGCCAATAAGTAGTGGGGCTGGTATTTTTTAACCCCTTTTCTACGTTACTATACCCATGATATAGACAAATTATGAGTGTATTAAAAGGAATGTATCAGAATGAAAGCCAATGAATTTTATAGCCTTTCAGAAGAGCTGGGGAGCAAGTATCTATTACCTCTGGGTTTCAGGTTTAATAATGGCGGGTGGTACTTCGCCGATGACAATTACATGTTGGCTTTTGAACTGGCCAATATTTCTCATTCCCAGAGCATTTTTCTAAAATATCTGACGGTAGTTTTCTATAACTATGTTAAGCGTGAGGATTTCCAGGCGATGCAGCCGATGCAGTATGCTGATCACTATGGTCCGGTGCAGATAAACCCTATGCAGCTTCCTGCGTATGAGCAATGGCAGTATACAAACGCGCACAATAGTCGTGGGGAAACATCCGCCTATTTCCCCCTCTACTACGGTGGGCTGATTGAGGCCGAGCCGATAAGGCAAGGCTTTTTTGTTAAAAAACAGTGGGAAATGCCAAAGGGGTTACTTCCTGGCTGGATCACTGAACGCGGTGCCGATATCGTTACTGAAGACGAAGCCAGAGAGTTGCTGAAAAAGGCGATGATCAACACCGCAGAGTATGTTTTTAAATGGGCAGATACACTGACACCCCATGAAATCATTCGGCAGATCGAAGAAAACGGCGATGATTGGTTTGTCGAAAAGGAGTGGGTAAAAGCTTACAAAGCGCATCTGGCAGCACAAGTTTAAGTAAGGCAGATATGAAAGCAGGTACAATGGTGCCGCTCAGGTACTTTGTTCCTGCTTCCTTACTTATCTGTTAAGTGTTATGTAGCCTCACCCCTGCAACAACAAAAACACCCCAAATAAAGCAATTGCACCGCCGCAGAGCATGGCTCTGGTAACGGCTTCTTTGCGGATTAGGCTCAGCGTCATCACCATCAAGGGAGCGGTTGCGAAAATGGTTTGCGCAATCGCCGGATCGGTGTGATTAACGGAGATAAGCTGTAACCACAGCCCGATAAAGGTGCCAAAAAATACCGCCACGAATAACCAGCGTTTTCCTGACAGCTGTTTTAGCGTGAGTGCTTTGTTGAGGTTGTGTGATTTCAGGCAAGCGACCAGACAGGCAACAAAGAAAGTGCCCGACGCAAGGCGGATCAAGGCGGCCCATAAACTGCCGATGGATTCATTACTTAAAGCGCCTTTGGAGAGCACCATGCCAGCGGCCTGACAGGTTGCAGCACTCAGCGCAAATGCGATGCCTAAAAAATAATGCTTTGGATTGGGAATAGGCTGCGCTTTGCCAGGTTTTATCGCCAGCATCACGCCAAAAGTGGTCACTAGAATACCCAGCCAGGCAACCGGGCCCAGATAAACGCCCAGGATCAGCATATTCAGTATACCCGCAATTGCAGGTGCCAGGCTCTCTACCACTAAGGTGCGCGCCGGGCCGATATTTCTGAGCGCGGCAAAGTAGGCGCTGTCGCCAATGGCAATACCGAGCACACCACTGGCGATAAGCCAGGCCCAGCTCGATAACTGAGCTGGGTAGCCGGTGTCCTGAACAAGAAGCAGACAAAACACCATCAAGGCTGAAGCAATCACCCCTTTACTGACATTCAACTCGAATGGACTCAGGTGGTGGCTAAAGCGTTTGTACAACAAAGTTGAAAACGCCCAAACAAACGCAGCGCTGATGGCAGCACCTTCGCCTATACCAATCATCTTATTATTCTTCTGCTGAGTTAAAAGCGGCTAGTATACATAAACCAAATGAAAGAGACAGGGATGCAGCCTTCGCTGAATAAAAATCGTAAAAGAGTGGCTAAAAATGATTGACGTCGCATTGAACTGCGTTTATTTTTCGCTGCGATGTTTCAATGAGGGCCATACAGCATTTAGTCAACCCAAAATTAGGCAGAACTTGCTCGCCTTGCCAGGCGTGCTTTTGTGTTTATAAAAATTTGGGAAATGGTTATGGCTGAGCCTAGTGCAATTAGCATTATTCCCCCTGTTGTCGTGTTAACACTGGCAATTATTCTTCGTCGTCCAATTTTATCTCTGGTGATTGGGGCCCTGGTTGGCCTGGCTTTGGTGGATATATCGGGCGTACTGACAAACTTTGCTGCGGTATCACTTAAAGTAATGGGTGATGAAACCATCGGCTGGCTGATTTTGGTTTGTGGCTCTTTTGGTGCACTGATTGCATTGCTGGTGCATACCGGCGGTGCGCTAGCTTTTGGCCGCAGTGCTTTAAAACTGGCCAAAGGGCCCAAGTCGTCGCTATTGATGACTTATGTGCTGGGCGTGGTGATCTTTATTGACGACTACCTCAATGCCCTGACCGTGGGCGAAACCATGCGCCGGGTGACTGATAAATTCAAAATATCCCGCGAAATGCTGGCCTATGTTGTGGACTCAACGGCTGCCCCTATTTGTGTGCTGGTTCCGCTGTCGACCTGGGCGGTATTTTTTGGTGGCCTTCTGGTTGATAACGGCGTGGCCCCGGAAGGGCAAGGGATCAGTACGTATATTGCGGCTATTCCCTACATGCTGTACGCATGGGTGGCTGTGATTATGGTGCCGCTGGTGGTGCTGGGTGTGATCCCGCTCTTTGGCCCAATGAAAAAAGCAGAGCTGGCGGCGCGTGGCGGCAACCCTGCGCTGGCGCAAGTTGATCTTGAAGAGGTGCAAACCCCGGATCAGTATGCGGCAAAAGCGATCGAGCAGGAGTTTGAACAGGCAGATACCCAAGGCAAGTTGTACAACTTCTTACTGCCTTTGGGTTTGCTGGTGGCCTTTACGGTATATTTTGACATTGATGTGTGGAAAGGCCTGCTGGCGACGCTGGCTGTGACTGTGCCGTTTTATCTGGCACAGCGATTGATGCCACTGGCCGATATGCTGGAGCAAATGATCAATGGGTTTAAGTGCATGTTACCTGCCATTGGCACTGTGATTGCGGCGTTTATTTTTAAGGACGTGTGTGATCAACTGTTGTTACCACAATATGTGATCAATACCCTGAGCCCATACATGACGGCCGGGTTGCTACCGGCGATGGTGTTTTTATCTATGGCAATTCTGGCTTTTGCAACCGGGTCGAGCTGGGGCATATTTGCCGTCACCATTCCCATTGTATTGCCTCTGGCGGTGGCGGTTGATGCAAATATTCCGTTGGTGATTGGCGCTTTGTTGTCGGCATCGTCTTTTGGTAGCCAGGCATGCTTTTACTCCGACTCCACCGTGTTAGCGGCGCAAGGTTCGGACTGTAACCTAGTCAGTCATGCCATTACCCAGCTGCCTTACGCACTGCTGGCCGCTTGCATCGCGTTTGTTGGGTTTTTAGTGATTGCCTAAACATGCGGATCAGTTGAGCTTATATTGAGCAAGCGCTGTGAGGTGTCTCACTGCGCTTGCAGATCATAGAGCCCGAGCCGGTAGCTTTAAACAGCTGGCAGCTCTGCTGATTAATCAGGCCTTGCCTTAGTAAACGGCGCTGTGATCCCGCTATACTCCGCGCTGCCAAGGCGTGCCAGTGGCGCGGCTTTATCGGCGTGCACTTTAATCCGCTGTTTGTGGTCCAGCTCGGTTACTTTATCGCTCAGGTATAAACTGACTATCTTCACAAACACCAAGTTTTGTGGCGTGTCGCCAATTTCCTGCACTTCATACAGCTCACAGCCGTAGGCGATATCGCAGTGGGCTATCCGCGGCATGGTAAAGCCGTTAAATTCGGCCAGTGCGATGTTGTTTGCTGTGACCTCAGACTCGCCATGGGGCAAAGTTGCGGCAGTTTGCGTCACTAACTCAGCATCCTGCTCCGAGGCGATGTGGATCACACAGCGCTGCGTGGCTTTAATGTTTTTCACTGTGTCTTTGATTTCCCCGCCGGGCTTTTTTCCGGCTGAAAACATCAACAAAGGCGGGGCGCTCGATACCGCTGTAAAATAAGAAAAGGGGGCCAGATTGTAGTTTTGCTCGCCCGACTCGGTTAACACCCAGGCAATGGGCCGTGGGATCACGGTTTGAGTCATCAGGTGATAAATCTGGGTTGGCGAAAAATCGGCAAAGTTCAGTTCCATAAGGCAAATCAGGCAAAGTAAAGGGACAGATATGGTGCCACACTAACCCTTAGCTGGAAAGATGCGTTACACTCACGCCATCCGTGTTTTGGTTTGTTTTGGATATGTATATAAATCGCCAACCCCTTAATACCCGTTTGCCCTTGATGTATCACCCCAACTATTCATTTAGTTTTGACCCAAATCATCGCTTTGTGATGAGTAAATTCGCCAATTTATATCAGCAGGTGAAGGCATTGGGGTTAATTGGCGACAACCTTTATCAGCCTCCGCTGGGGTCGCCAGAGGCACTGGAAACGGTGCACTGCGATACCTACCTGTGGGACTTATGGCGCAATCAGCTGGATGATAAAGCCATGCGCCGCATTGGCCTGCCCTGGTCGGAACAACTTATGGCACGGACCTTTACTGCGCCGCTTGGCACACTCAAAACGGCCGAACTGGCGCTGCAAAATGGCATTGCCTGCCATCTGGCCGGGGGCACTCACCATGCGCATTATGACTTTGGCTCTGGCTATTGCATGGTGAACGACTTAGCCTTTACCGCCACAACTCTGATAGAGCAAGGCAAGGTAAATAATGTGCTCATCTTTGATTTGGATGTTCATCAGGGGGATGGCACGGCAGCCATGCTTAAACACCACCCTTACGTATTTACCTGCTCCATCCATTGCGAAAAAAATTTTCCGTTTCGTAAACACCAAAGCGACCTGGATATCGGCCTGGCGAACAACCTCAAAGATGCCCAGTACCTGAGTATTGTTGCAGACACGCTAAAAGGGCTGCTGAGTGATGTAAACCCGGATCTGGTACTGTACGATGCCGGTGTAGATATCTGGGAGCACGATGGCCTGGGCAAACTGGATATCAGCTGGCGCGGCCTGGAGCAGCGCGATGCCCAGGTGCTTAAAACCTGTCAGCAAGCCGGTATTCCGGTTGCTACTGTGATTGGCGGCGGCTACGACAAAGATCACCTGCGCCTGGCTCAGCGCCATGCCATTGTGGTTGAGCAGGCGGCATTGCTTTAAACTCATGTATACGTGATTAAGGCTCAATTGGATAAATAAATGGTCTGCACTTGTTAGTGAAGAATTATAAAAGGAGAAAAAATGAGATATTTATTTGGGCTTGTGATTTTGTTTGTCTTGGGGTGTGCACAGCCACCCAAAAGTGCCGCTACTTACGCTAATGCAAATGTTGGCGAGCCGGATGGCGACAAAGCAGTCCTCGTTCTATACAGGAAAATGGTTCCGCCGTTAATGTATTCAGTAACCGCCAAAGTTAATGGTAATGACTTTGCTACGCTTCCCAACGATGCATTTTCCTGGACTTTCTTAGCGCCTGGGAAGAACCGTATCGATATAAGCTGGCCTCTGTTCGCTTTGACTCCAGGTAAGACGATTACGCTCGATGTGTTACCCGGCAGGTACTATTTTGTTGAGTTCGGTGGAGATATTCACATGGCCGGTGTTGGAGCTGTTGCATATAATACTCACGATGTTTCTGTTATCAGTTATGAAGCTGGTCTTGCTGATGTGAGGGAATGTTGCCTGTATATGCCTAGTAAGTTACCTCTTGGTTTGAATAACAAGCGAGCTGAATCACAGCAGAGTAATGAATAAATAACAGGCGATGTGTTAACTGCCGGGCAAAAACTTTCGAGCTGATTTTCAGCCATATACGCATCGTTTTACAAATAAAAGGAATAATATGAAGTATATTTTGGCAATCATCTTACTTGTGACTTCAATGCAAGGTGCTGCACAAACTGAAAACAGGCAGTCATCGCTAGTGTGTATTCAGCTGACCCAAATAGTAGATTCTGCATTTTCACACAAAAGCCAGGGGAAAACCAAACAACAAATGCTAGCTCCCTTACCATCAAAAGAAGTATTAGCAGGTTATCCAAAGAGTATGTCTGCACAGCGGCTATTGGGTGAACAAATGCTCGAGGTGATTGCGGACATTTATTCTCATGAAGCGCTCCCTAAAGTGGCATATTCAGCTTACCGCGCAGAGAGTTGTCATCGCAGCACCACTGGTCAGCCTGTCGTTAATGATTTTGCAAAGGTAACCGCTCAGCTATCACAGTGTGGCAGTTTAGAAAAAGAGGCGCAGTACAAATGTGGGTTTGGACTTGCAAAGCCAGTGCTTTAATTGATACGCCACCCTTTGTCATCCCGGGCGCTTGCGACCCGGGAACTGCTTAACGCCACTCGGCTCTCTAACCGGGCGGGTTAAATAAAGTGTGATAGGTGCTCTGCGTACTTATATCCAGCGGTTAGCGCTGATACAGCCCCGGACCCGACTCACTTCACCCAGTGCGCTGGCTATCCACCAGTTGTGCCAGTTCACTGCGGCTGTTTATCCCTATTTTGTCGTAAATTCGGTATAAATGATTAGACACGGTTGAAGGAGCCACATTCAGCTGTTTGGCAACTTCCTTAAAAGTCAGGCCCTTACACACCCATTCAACAATTTGGCGTTCGCGTGGGCTCAGGGTGTCGAGCGGACCGGGCAGTCTAAGCGTAACCATAAACAGCTCACCAAGCGCACGAAACGAAACCGCCAGGTTATTAATTTCCACGGTGGTTTGGTCTTTACCTATCGCAAAGGGCAGGGTCACCCCGGTGCGATTGGGAAAATACTCATTCAATAACGCGACAAAGCGCGGCTGCACCTGATGGAAACACCCGTTACTGTCGCAAATGGCAGACGTAGCCTGATCCTGGGTTTGTTGCAGCACACTGCCAACGCGCAAGTGCAGAAAAAAGGCGTGAGAGACGGCGTTGACCAGGTGAAATACCAGCCGCTCCTGTAACTGGCGCTCCTGCTCGGTAAAAACCTGTTGGCGGTCGAAGCGATATAAACTGATCAGTGAATACAGGCCATTGTCCTGATCAAAATGACCCGCAGCCAGAATGCGTTCAATGCCATAGGGTTTAAACAATTTTTGATATAACTCAGACTGATAAAAGGCATCATCGGCGATGACATCCTGCATATTGACCGGCTTGCCGAGGTTATTGATCACCGCCTCTTTTATCGGATTAATGGCTAATGTTTGTTGCAGGTGGTGGGCATATTGCTCGTCTAAACCAAGATGACAAGCATAATGAAAGTGAATATCTGCACTGTTGCCGCTGCCCCAGAACGCGGCGTCAAAGTCGATGACTCTGGATAGTTGCTCGAGCGCCCAGACCCGGTAATTTTCCGGCGCAATGCGCGTGGCCTCTCGATATAAGGTGCTGATAAAGGCTTCTGAATCTGAAGCCGCACGGTTTAAATGGGTTGTCATAATGTTATTTTGTCCGTGTTGTTATTCTTTGTTGCGCACGGGCTGTGAGCGGGTAGAGATCAGATTATCAGACGCATTTAGGTTAAATCTACTATTGGCCAACGTCGCGTGGCTGTTCACTATGAGCAGTCATGAATTTGCAGGGGACAATATGAAACCCAATTATCAGCTTTCAGCGGAACTATTAGATAACCGCACCCAGTTCAGTGCGCCGTTTTTTCAGCGTTTTACACTTCGTCATGACCAGGCGCCGCTGCAATTAACTGCCAGTATTAGCAAAAACTATTTGTTTCCTACGCTATACGCTAATGTCAGCTGCGCGATTGGTGTGTTTTTGTGTGACTACCAAAAGGCGCAGGCATTGTTGCCACACCCGAAGATGAAACCTGTGGCTATGCCCAAAGGGCGGGCGCTGGTGACGTTTTCATGCTATCAGTATAAGCAGGTGTTAGGTATGGCACCTTATAATGAAATTGCCATGACGATCCCGGTGATGGTTGACGCAGCCCTCAATGTGCCGGTTTTGCCAATGGTGGTGCCCGGCTTCAAAAAATTTGGCTTTTACGTGTTTCATATGCCAGTTACCTCACAAGAGAACCGCATTCGCGGCCAGCAGATCTGGGGGTTGCCCAAAGCCGTTGAAACAGTGGAAATCGCAGAGGACAACCAGTTCAGCACAACCCAGGCTTATGATGGCGAGGACAAGCCATATTTTACCCTGCGGGTGCCGACGCAGGGCAAGGCGACGGCGTTTGATGTTTCGTCCAACCTGTATTCTCTGCGCGATAATCGTTTGCTGCAAAGTCCTACCCATTTTAAGGGTAGCTTCAGGGTGAATAAATACCTCAGCCGGCTTTGGCAAAAAGGCGGGGATGACCCCAAAATGTTGATCCTGGGCGATGGTCCTAAGGCGCAAATGCTTAAGTCGCTGGACATTGAGCCGCAGCCGTTTCAGTTTCGATATGCCGCAACAATGAATGCGTGTTTTGATTTGCCCAATGCGGATTACGTGGCGCCGCTGGGGTTGCGCTGAGGGCTTGATATTGTAGCCAGATAAGGCCAAATAGAAAACCAGGCCATGGAGATGGCCTGGTTGGTCAGCTTATTTATGTTGCCAGCTTATTTGACGGTAAAGGTTCGACTTTTGCCTGAGTAACTCTTTATGTTTCCACCCCAGCCGCTTTTCCAGTGGCCATTGTGTTTTATGCGATAGGTACCGGCGGGCATATCTGCATCTATGGTCCATTCCAGCTGTGCGAACGAGCAGGCCATACAATCCGCTGCGGTATCGCGGATCCAGGTAAATTTGGTGCTCAGATCGTTATCGGTTAAGACGGTTGACCAGCCACCATTTTCATAGCGCTGCACTTCCATAAAGCTCGACATGGTTTTAAAGTTATTCTGAGGGTGGCCGGAGCGAAACTTCACCTTAACCGTATTGCCACGCACGTAACTGTTGTTGGCATCATTCCAGGTTTGTCCGAAAGACTCCCACAGGCGTTTATCATCGTAAACCACCCCAATGGCATACACTTTTTGTTTGTTTGACCAATCCAGCGGGCTGGGACCACTCGCGACAGCTTGATTGTTTACCATGGCGCTGGCGAGCCCGGCAAAAATCTGACGGTAAGCCGCCAGGCTGTACTGACCAAATAAAGTATGCGCGCCCTCGTAATATTGGATCTGATACTCTTCTTTGGTGGTGATATAGCCACCATAAGCATTGGCGAGTCCGGCAAATACCACAGTCGTGATGCCGCGAGGCGCAAGGGCTGCCTGCAAGTCATTGCGCAGGCGGCGCGCGGCCATGGTGGTCATTTCTCCCGGAATACCCACAAGCGCCATATTGCCAATCTGAAAGAGCTGAAACGGCAGTGTGTCGGTATAGAGGTGTGCGCTGCTACCCAGCTGAGTCGGCAAAAAGGTGGGTTTGGGATACTGACATGCCTCATGTGTTTTGCTGCCCAGTACATTTTTATCGAACCCGAGCAGGCCGCCAAAATCGTTAATGAACTTAAACGCTCCGCCCACTGCGCCGATCACTGTGGTGCGATCCCAGCTTGACCCTTCGTTGTCCTGGGTCATACCTTCAAATACACCCGACTGACCAGACGGCCCGTCATAGGTGGCCCCCGCAGTCATCGAAAAACCAATCGCGCCTTGGCACAAAGACTGCGTTCCGTTGCCGGTGTAGTGCCCCGAGATGCTCAGGCCGGGTAATTTAACGTACTGAAAGCGCACGTCTAATGCACCACTGAGGGTGTCTGTTGCGTTGTTATACAGGCTCAGTGCTTTGTTATATTGCTTATTTGCCGATAGCGCGACATTGGCTTCATTATTGCCCGCACAGCCGTTTTCAGGGCCGCACACATTGGGCGATACATCGCCTTCTTCACTGTTGGCAAAGGCAGCAACAAATTGACCCGACAGCGGCCAGTTAGCGCCTTTTTGTTTTTCAAATAACTGTGCAGCAACACCTTTGTTGTCGCCCGTTATAAGCCGCTGGCTTTGATTACTCGAGACATTGTGCACACCAAACCAGTTGATCATGCCAATTTCCTGGCCATTGCTTCGCACCAGTTTTAACAGCGTCATGGTTTCGTTGACATTGGTTGCGTAGTCTCCCGCATCCGGGTTCTGGTTATAGGCGGTAGGATTACGGTTAACCGCCGTGTTCGATAACTGGCCCTGATTAATATGAATGCTGCCAGCGTCGCGGCTTAAAAAGGCATTGCGGATAGACAGGTAGATACCATTAACTATGGTGTTGTAATTGTCTTCATCATAGCCAAGGGCACTCATATTCAGCATGATGTTGTGATCATAACCGCCTGGCCCTACATGGACATGGGTTGCACTGAGCATCACATTGTTTTGATTGAAAAAAGGCGCCAGTACAGGATCGCTTGCCACCTTTTTGAGCACACCCTGATGTACCCCTTGCGTAATGCTTTGTAGGTCGGCACTGACAAAGGAGATGAATTGACTGGTGCCCGGTTTGCCAATCACAAACGCACGTGACCACAATCGCGTATGTATGCCTTTTGTGGTTTGTCCAACGTCACCATATCCCACCATGCCACGGTCGGCGGCCGGTCCGGTAATATCGTAGATCCCAGAGCCGATGAGCCAGTCATTGTTTGCTTTGGCGCCCAGGCTAAAAAGTATTAGCGCTAAGCCACTGAATTTAATCAGCCATGTTTTATATCTTGCGTGTAAAGTAGCCATACCAATCCCTCAGCCAGGCCCAAAAGCCCAGCTGTTTGCTATTTTTGTTAAGGATGTTCCCCATGTGAAAATGGGCGTATTGATACTCGCGAGATCAAGAGGTATTAAAACCTCTTTGATAATTTAACGAAATAGTAATATTGACCTAACAACAAGGGTTGTTTTCTTGCTTTTAGCTGTGTGTGAACAGTTTGGCAGCTAATATGAAGATGATGCTTGGTTTTTTTGGGGCTGTCGGTAAAAAGGGTGGGAGTTTTTAGTGACGGCTGTTGATAAGCAACGGGTTACGGATGGAGGTTTCAATGAACATAGATGAGCATAAAATTGATGACGCGGCGCTGGCGATACTGTCTTTGACACTGAACGAAGATGGCCGTGCCTGGAAGCAAATTGACTGGGTAGTGATGAGCAGGCTTTACGAAAAAGGCTTAATCCACGACCCCAGGGGAAAGCAAAAATCGGTTCAGTTTACAGAGCAAGGCGTGAAGCTTTCACGGCAATTGCTTGAACAGCTTTTTGCTGCAAAGGAATAGCAATAGCTTTGCTAATGGGGTTGTGTCCCAGCTCTGAGGGCCGGGAGCCTAACTACACATGCAAGCCTCAGAGTTGGCTGCAACCTCGTTAAGGCCGCTTTCAGCCAGGCTGTGCAATGATTAAAGCGTTTTGAACCTACTATTCATGCGAGAAACTTATGTTTAGCGCTGAATAATGACCGTCATTGTCGAGGTATTGGAATCGTATTATGAGCCTATCTAAGCAAGTTGTAACAGAGCATCTCAAACGGTCTTTTTCACTGGTATTTGCGTTAATTTTTTTATTACTCGCACTCGCTATCGTTGTGTCTTTGATCAGTAATATCTATGCCTCCTTCCTGGCAGGTGAAGAAGTGATGCAGATTTTCCTTAACTCAATTAATACCGGCATTATTGGTTTGGCGGTGTTTGAGCTGGCAATCATTATCAATGCTGAATACGCAGAAGTGCGAGAAACCAGCTCCGAAGAAGTGTCGGGCATTCAGCGCGCACTGCCAAAGTTTGTTGGTATGGTGTGTGTAGCGCTTTCGCTGGAAGGGTTGATCATGGTGATTAAATACAGTCAGCTTGAGCTGGCAGGCAATCTATATTACCCGGTGGCAATTATTACTAGTACCGCCATGTTATTGGCAGCCCTGGGTTTGTTTATCTATCTCACCAAAAAATCGTCCTAGTTGGGTACTTTGAAATTGCGCCTTCAGCAATTAGTCACTAGCCGATGGGCTGCGAACAGCGGCCCATCGGCTAATTACAGTCGTTCATTTATCGCTGGACTAGGCTGAACCAGTTCCCTGAGTTGTCTACACCCATTGCTTCAATGCCGTATAGCTGCTCTGTGGGCGGTTGCATAAATTCCACGCCTTTGGCGACAAGTGCGTCGTACGTTTGCTGGCAATTTTCCGTTTCGAACACGCCCGCGCCAAATGCGCCTTCTTTGACCAGGCTACGGATTTTATCCGCTGCGTCTTTGCTGAACATGGGGCCCTCTTTAGGCTCGGCCAGGACCAGCTGAAGCTGAGAGTTTGATTTCGGATAAACCGTCAGCCATCGAAAACCGCCTTCTACTTGCATGTCATCACCAACTTCGAATCCGAGCTTATTTTTATAAAAATCAAGTGCTTCGTCCTGGTTGAGGACATAGATTGTTGCATGTGCTATGGATGTGATCATGGTTATATTCCCTATTGTGAGTTCGCTTTTATTGTACAGATAAAATCCAGCGAGGGTTTCTCCAATATTGCGCTATTTGCCTAAAAAGTGAAAAGCGTAACAGGCAGGAATGGCCCGCGCGGGAAAGCAAAATGGCTCAGCCGACAAAGCCCACAGCTTGCGCCGATACAAAGTTGGCGCCATACCCGTTTGTTTTAAAAACAACGAAGAAAAGCTGCCCAGACTGGTGTAACCCACATGCTCGCACACCTCTGAAATACTATAATTCTCTGTGATCAGCATTTTCTTTGCCTGCTCAACTCTGAGCCGGATCAAAAATTCGTTGGGCGTTTCACCGTAAGTATGCTTGAAAACACGTAAAAAATGGTAGGGCGAGAGATATGCCTGCTGTGCCATATCAGCCAGGCTAAGTGGCGTTTGAAAATTGTCAGCAATGTAATCCCTGCCAGCTTTCAGCCTGGTTAATTTGTAGCTTGTAGCCATAACGATTGACTCGCGGTCCTGTTAAAAAATGCAGCGAGATTAATCTGAGCCCGGACTGCATGCTAAAAGCGATCCGTGCTCACCACTGCTTGCGATAAGAAATAATAAACTAGCACCGCTAAAGCCTTTGCTCAAGGGAGAGTTAGCTGAGTTACGTTTTCCAGTTTACGTGAGTTAGTTCGTGTATTCCTGTGCTGTTTGGGGTCAAACCAGAGGACATACTGACAGGGCTGTCTTTTAATTGCATACATACTTGCACACGTACCAATATTGAGACATTAATATTGAGGTATTAGTGCCTATCAATCATACAAGGAATGACGCCATTGAAATTTTGTTTTCTCGCCGAGCGACCCGAGCTTAAGCCGCTGGTCGCAAAATGGTATTTTGAACAGTGGGGCGCTATCGTGCCCGAAGCCTCTTTGTCTTCATTTGAAGACAAGCTCACCGAGTATCTGCAAACGGATGCTATCCCGTTAATCGTGCTGCTGATGCAAGATAATGCGCCCATTGGCACGGCTCAGTTACGTTTTCATGAAATGACCATCTACCCGGATAAAACCTACTGGCTGGGCGGGGTTTATGTTGCAACCCATGCGAGAGGAAACAAAGTTGCATCGGCACTGGTACAAAAAGTCGAGCAGCTGGCTATCTCTTTTGGCGTTCGGGAATTGCATTTGCAAACCGAGCAGCAAGATGGTGGTTTGTACGCTCGCCTGGGCTGGCAGGCCCAGGAGCGAGTGAATTATCGAGGTGTAAATGTGGTTGTGATGTGCAAGCGTTTACCACATTCGTAAAGATTTTGGGGGGAGAACATGATCACAGGATTAAACCATATCACTATAGCAGTCAGTGATTTACAGCAATCAATACACTTTTATATGGATGTATTGGGCTTTACCGGTCACGTCAAATGGGAGACGGGGGCGTACTTATCAGTCGGTGAGTTGTGGTTTTGTCTGTCGTGCGATACCCCAAGTGCCAAAACGGACTATACGCACATTGCTTTTACGGTATCTGATGCGGACTTTTCCGGCTATTGCCAGAAGGTGCTGGCTGGCGGCACAAAACAGTGGAAGCAAAATTCCAGTGAAGGTAGCTCTTTGTATATTCTGGACCCGGACGGACACAAATTGGAATTGCATGCGGGCAATCTGACCAGCCGTTTGGATGCGCTTAAAGTTCGGCCTTATAAACAGCTGGAGTGGCTTTAACTGATTGTCTGAAAGCCCATTAACAGTGTGACCTTATAACACATCGGGTTTTTATCTGCTTTTATCGCGTATCAAGTGACATCTGTGGCGCACTGCATAACTATGTGGCTCTTATTAAAAAGACAACAATAGGAGGCTGTCCATGCCTTTTGGACTCAAACGTACTTTGCAATGCTCCTTGCTGGCGTTTGCAACACTACCCGTATTGGCGCAGGCAAGTGCCGGGCTACAGGCTGAAGATATTTTTGAGCTGGAGTATGCAAGCGATCCACAGATTTCGCCCAATGGTGAGCAAGTGGTGTACGTGCGTAACAGCAACGATGTAATGAAAGACGCCAAAAGACAAAACCTGTGGCTGGTGGATGCTAAAACCGGCGTACAGTCTCCGTTGTTCTCAGACGAAAACCGTTATCATCAGCCGCGCTGGTCACCCGATGGCAGTAAAATTGCTTTTCTGAGCGATGTTTCTGGCAGCACTCAGGTGCATGTGCATTATATTGCGCAAAACCGCACGGCTTTGCTGACCCAGTTACAGTCTGGGATAGGTGACCTGACCTGGTCGCCAGATGGTAAATGGCTGGCATTTAGCCAGAAAGTAGAAGAAAAACCGGCAGTGATTGCCAAAATGCCCGCTAAGCCCAAAGGCGCGCAGTGGTCAGCGTCGGCCATTGTGATTGATAAAGCTTACTACCAGGCGGACGGGCGAGGTCTGGTCAAGCCAGGGTATCGGCAGATTTTTGTGTTGCCAAGTGAAGGCGGCACGCCTCGTCAGCTGACTTCAGGTAACTACCATCACAGTGGTAAACTGGCCTGGCGCAGCGACTCTAAAGGCATAGTGTTCTCGGCTAACCGCATTGCAGACTGGGAATACAAACGCTTAGAAGGCGATCTGTTTGAGGTTGATTTTGCAGGTAAGATCACGCAATTGACCAATGCACCGGGTCGCGAGCACTCTCCGAGCTTTTCAGAAAATGGCAAGCAGCTGGCGTTTTTGAGCTCATCGGGCGAGCTAAACCCGTATCGCAATCACAAACTGAACATTATGAACTGGCAAAGCAAGCAATCTCGCATGATTGCGAAAGACTTTGACCGTTCAATCCAAAACCCAAGCTGGATAGGCAGCGCTAAGCTGGCCATAGCCTACGATGACCACGGTATGCGCAAGCTGGCCACCATTACCACCAAAGGTAAAATCAAAGATCTCACCGATACGCTGTCGGGCACCACGCTGGGCCGCCCCTATCTGAGCGGTCAGTTCAGTGCTAACTTTGATGGTGAAATTGCCTTTACCAAAGGCTCCAGCTCGCGTCCTGCGGATGTGGCAGTGACAACCGGTAAAGGTAAAGTGAAGTCGCTGACTGCGCTGAACGAAGACTTACTGGCGCACAAAACACTGGGTAAAGTGCACGAGATCACTTACAAGTCATCGTTCGATGGTGAACCCATTCAGGGCTGGTACATTACGCCGCCGGATTTTGAACCGAGTAAAAAGTACCCGCTATTGATGGAGATCCACGGTGGTCCACACCTGGCCTATGGTCCCCACTTCTCGGCTGAGTTACAGCGCTATGCGGCGCAGGGTTACGTGGTGTTTTACGATAACCATCGTGGTAGTAGCTCATATGGTGAGCGCTTTGCCATGTTGCTCAAATACAAGTACAGCTCAAAAGAAGACTTTGCCGATCACAACTCGGGCGTAGACGCCATGATCGCGAAGGGCTTTATCGATCAGAATAACCTGTTTATCGCCGGTGGCTCCGCAGGTGGTATTGCCACGGCCTATGCCATTGGCCTGACCGACCGCTTTAACGCCGCAGTAGTGGTTAAGCCGGTGATCAACTGGTTAAGTAAAGTACTGACGGCCGACAGTGGCCTGGTGCAGATCCCTACTCAGTTCCCGGGGATGCCATGGGAGCATGTTGACCATTACTGGGAGCGCTCGCCGCTGTCTTTGGTTGGTAATGTCACTACGCCGACTATGCTGATGACGGGCGAGGAAGACTTGCGTACCCCAATGGCTGAAACAGAGCAGTTTTATCAGGCATTAAAACACCGTAAAATTGACTCCGTGCTGGTGAAAATTCCGGGTGCACCCCATGGCATTGCCGGGCGTCCTTCGCGGATGATTAGTAAAATAGAGCACACGCTAGCGTGGTTCGAAAAATATAAGAAATAACGGAAAAGCCGCGCAATGCGGCTTTTTTTAACGATGTAGTTCAGGAGTTTTAATGAAGTTTTTAAAAGGATTTGGTCTGGTAGCTGCCTGCTGGCTGAGTACCGCCGTGGCCGACGTTCAACCGGTCAGCGTTTACGATAAAGCCCGTGACAGAGCCATTCCGGTTGAGATCACTTACCCCGAATCTCACGCACAATGCAGTGAAAAAGCCCCTTGTCCGGTGGCGTTTCTCGGCGCGGGCTACGGTATGTCGCATACTGATTACACCTTCTTAGCCAAAGTGCTGAACAAGCATGGGTATCTGGTGGTCGCAATCGGGCATGAGTTGCCGGGCGATCCGCCGCTTTCTGTCTCTGGCAATTTGTTTGAAACGCGCAGCGAAAACTGGCAGCGTGGTGCAAAAACACTGGCGTTTTTACACGATGAATTACAAAGCACTATGACCGGGTACGATTTTAATCATTTAACTCTGGTTGGCCATTCTAATGGCGGTGATATTTCTGCCTGGCTGGGCAATGAAGGCAAGCCTTATGTGAAACAGATCATTACGTTAGACCACCGCCGTGTGCCATTACCAAAAACCAAAGAGATTAAAGTACTGTCGATACGCGCCAGCGATTTTGCGGCAGATCCAGGCGTGTTACCCAGCGAGGCAGAGCAAGCCGAGTTTGGTAGCTGTGTGGTGACCATTCCCAAAGCGCGGCATAATGATATCGCCGATTTTGGTCCGGGCTGGTTAAAGGATAAGATCGCGCAACTGATGAAGCTGCATTTTGCCGGAAAACCGTGCGATGCAATAAAGAGCGCGTGGACCTGAGCGGTAGCCCGAGCACGAGGAAGCCTCTGAGATCCCAGAGGCTCCTTAAACTTAGAATACCCGGCAGATAGCTATAATGTCATTGCTGAACATGTCGGTAACAGGGTAGTAGCCGTTGGCTCTGCCCCAGTTTGCGGCGCGCTCGGTAATGGCACCAATATGCAGGGCGTAGTCAATATACGGCCCAATTCGGACTGGCGGTCTTATGCTCTCACATCGACTTTTATCCCCATATAATGCCTGATGTTTGTATTGGGGCAGATCCATAGCTGCCAGCGATTTGAACGGGATCATCCATAAAGCGCCGAGTAGCAGTGCTGACTTTAGTTTCATAAAAGTGTCCTTTTTAGTTTGGTTAATGAATGGTTTCTTTTATGTTACCACTGCTGTTCAATAATTAAACAGAAGATGTGGTGATTAATACTAATATCTTAGCTTTTCGTGCTTCAGGTGAGGTAAGCGAGTGTCAGGCGCAGACGTTATTCATTCAGTCGCGCTCAATTTCTGCTAAAAACCGACTGAGTATCGCTTTACTCTCGGCCAGCCGCGCCGTTTGTTCATCAACCGCTTTTATTTCGCGATGCAACAGGGTTCGAAGCTCGTCACAGGGCTCAAAAATTGGTCTGTCACCACGAATACAGGGGAGAAACTGTAAAATAGTATTGAGCGTCATGCCCGCAGCACTTAGTAACTGAATACGCGTCAGCGTTTGCACATCGTTTGGTGTGTAATTGCGATAGCCCGACTGGGTCCGCATGGGGTGAAGCAGCCCTTGCTCTTCGTAATACCGCAGCATGCGAATGCTGATCCCCGTTTGTTTTGATAATTCACCAATTTTCATTTTGCTCCCTTGACTCTCACAGTACTGTTAGGGTTTATAGTACTGGCTTCCATTAATGCATTCAAACTGGGAGTTAATTGTATGAATGAACACACCTTTACACCACAAACTGTGATTAACGGCGCGCTGCTTCAGAGTTCACCGTTGAGCCCCCTGGCCTTTGCCGGCTTTGCACACTTTACCGCTATGCAGGTACGTGATGGCAGGGTTAAGGGCATGGACTTGCACCTGGACAGGTTGCGTACCGCGTCGGTGGCGTTGTTTGGGCAAGCGCGGCCTGACGCGGATATCCTGGCTTCAGTTCGCACTGCCACGGCAGCATCGGACAAAGACGCGTCTTTGACCGTGACTATGTATTCTGCCCATGGAGAGTTCACCACTGCCAGTATGAATGGCCAGCCTGAAATAATGGTGCGCACTGGCGCACCTGCAAATGGACCAACCGGACCGCTTAAACTGCTGGCCACCGAGTATAGTCGGCCATTGCCAGACATTAAGCATGTTGGCGAAATCAGCAAAACTTACTATCTCCACAGGGCGGTCGAGCAGGGCTATGATGATGCGGTATTCATAGATAAAGCTGGTTGCCTGAGTGAAGGGACCATCTGGAATCTGGCCTTCTGGGATGGTGAAGCGGTGATTTGGCCGCAGGCGCCTAAACTACAAGGCACCATGATGAGTATGCTACAGCGGCAACTACGTATACTCAATATCGAGCAGCGCACCGAGCCTGTGACATTGGCGAGCTTGCCATCGCTGCGTGGGGCTGTGGTGATGAACTCCTGGACACCGGGTGTGGCGGTGGCTGAAATTTCGGGGCACAGGCTTAGCGAGTCTGAATCTTTGCGCACGCTGCTTCAGCGGGCCTATGAGGCAGAACCTGCGCAGGCGATCTAGTGCGCTGAGCCCCGGTAAACCTGCCGGGGCTCAATTGTAGTAATGGGCTTATTCACCGTTCAGTTCGTTAAGCTGTTGCTCAACGCGAGCAAGTAAAGGGCCAAACCTTTTTTCGGCAGCGCGTTTATTCCAAAAGTAGATCCCCACCATGCCAAGCAGTACCAGCAGGTAATACACTTGCATATGGCTCTCGAGTCGAATTACCCCTTCGTCATCCATATTGGCACCCAGCGTGATCAACATGACACTGACAAAAACCGGCGCAATATACCACCACACAATAGTTTCCAGTAGCTGCTTTTGCTGAGCGAGCCTTTGTTGCTCCTGGTGTAAATACGCACGGAGACTGTCATTTTTGGTGGGGGTCAGACGTCGGGCTTTAAGCAGTTTATACGGAATATACAAGCTGGTGAGCGTTGCCAGCACACATCCCAAAGATTGCATCCAGTTAACACTGATAGACAGGCCATACAGCCAGACGGGAATAAGCAGCAATGAAATGGAGATCTCCATAAAATCGCGCACTTTAATGTCGCGCTGATATTTTTTGGTTTTGGCTTTCAGTTCGTCGACCTGCAACGTCAGTTTTGCCTCTGAGCTGCTCGATTGAATTTGTTGCTCGAAATTTTGCTTTAGATCATCCAGTTTCATGACTCATCTCCTACAAAGTTTTGCTCAAACTCACGCTTAATGCGTTTAATTCGCGAGCGTACTGCGTTATCGCTTATTCCCAGAACCTCTGCAATATCCTCCGATTTGAGCCCGTCCAGATACATGATGAGCACGCCCGCATCAATATCGCCCAGTTGATCCATAAACTGCGTCAGAATATCGGCCTGGCAGCCTGTGTGCTCAGCTTCTGATTGCTGCGCAACCTGATTTGATATGTTGTGGTGGAGGTCGTTGCGCTTTATCCTGCTTTTGACAAATGAATTGGCGGTGTTGAGCGCCACTTTATACACCCAGGTGCCGATTGATGCCTGCCCCGAAAAGCTTTCATAGCTGCGCCACAATTGCAGCAGGATCTCCTGATACATATCATCGCGCTCGCCGGGGCCGCCATAGCGTGAAGCGATATACCGTATTCGCCCGTCGTTCTCTGCGAGCATCTGTTCGAATGAAGGTTGCGTATTCACTTTGTCCCTGCTTTTTGTTGTTGGTGTTATTAGATTAGTCGTGCCGAGGACCTGAATGTGTCACAGCCTGTCAAAAAAAGTGCAGCGAATTAAAGAGGAGGAGCGGCATGCCATAACCTCAGAGATGGGATATGGCATGCATCCCCGGTTGAACAGCCGGGGAAATGAGCGTGTTACAGTTTGCCTTCAGCCAGGCCAATGATAAAGCCATAGCTCAGCGCAATATCATTGATACGCTTAAAGCGACCCGATGCACCGCCGTGCCCGGCTTCCATATCGGTTTTTAACAGCAAGGTGTTGTCGTCTGTTTTATACTCGCGCAGCTTGGCTACCCACTTGGCTGGCTCAAAGTATTGTACCTGAGAGTCATGCAGACCTGTGGTGACCAGCATGTTGGGGTAGTTTTGTGCGCTCACCTGATCGTATGGAGAGTATGAGCGCATATAGTCAAAATAGACCTTGTCATTCGGGTTGCCCCACTCGTCGTATTCGTTGGTGGTCAGTGGCAGTGAATCGTCCAGCATGGTGTTGATCACATCGACAAATGGCACCGCAGAGTGCACGCCGTGATACAGCTCAGGCGCCTGGTTGATCACCGCGCCCATCAACAGGCCACCGGCGCTGCCGCCACGGGCATACAGACGCTCAGAGTCGCCATAACCCGACTTAACCAGTGCCTTAGTGACGTCAATAAAGTCATTAAAGGTGTTCTTTTTATTCAGCTTTTTACCGTCCTCATACCAAGGTCTGCCCAGTGCCTGCGAGCCACGAATATGTGCAATGGCATACACAAAACCACGGTCCAGCAAGCTCAGGGTGCTGACACGGAAATAAGGATCACGGGTTGAGCCGTAAGAGCCATAACCGTATTGTAACAGCGGGTTAGTGCCGTCCTTTTTGAACATCGACTTTTTGTAGACCAGCGTCACGGGTACCTTAACCCCATCTCTGGCTTCAATAAACAGGCGCTCAGAGGCATAGTCATCGGCGTTGAAGTCGCCGAGCACTTTAGTTTGTTTACGCTGCGTTTTTGCCAGCGTATTCAGGTCAATATCATAAATCGTATTGGGCGTGGTCATACTCTGATAGCTGACCCGAACAAACTGACTGTCCAGCTCATGATTACCGGTCATCGAGGCCATGTAGGCAGGGTCGTTAAAGGTCAGTGTTTGGTGTTTCTGGGTTTTCAGATTCAACACATTCAGTGTGCCTATGCCTTCAACGCGAGACTGATACACCAGGTGATCATTAAACAGCTCCACTTCTTCGAGCTTCGCGTCTGGGTTATGTGCAATGATGGTTTTCCACTTACCTTTGTCCGCCACGTCATTCTTGTGGGCTTTCATAAGCTTAAAGTTGACGGCGTTGTCGTTGGTGTAAATGAAATAGAAGTCGCCCTGCTTAAGCAGGCTGTACTCGTGGCCTTTGGTACGTGGCAGCAGACGTTGCGGCTTGGCTTTAGGGTTATTGGCATCGAGGATAGAAAGTCCTTTGGATTCGGTCGCATGGTGGACGATATGGACTTCGCTGCCGTCTTTGCTTTTGGCCAGATAAGTGTAGTACGTATTGTCTTTTTCTTCGTAAACCAGTTCATCCTGCGACTGGTCCTGACCTAATACGTGCCGATAGACCTGGTAACCGAGCAAAGTAACCGGGTCTTTTTTGATGTAGTAAATGCTGCGATTGTCATTGCCCCATTCGATGCTATCTGCAGCGCCTTCAAGCTTGTCTGTGTAGATTTCACCGGTTTCCAGGTTTTTCACGCTGACCGTATAGATACGGCGACTGAGTGTATCTTCGGCAAACGCAATTAGTTTACCATCCGGGCTCACACTCAGCGCACCCAGGCCGTAATATGACTGACCTTCGGCGCGTTCATTGGCATTAAAAATCTCTGCGGCGTCACTGCCATCGGCGTGTTTGCTGCGATAGTAAGTACGGTACTCCTGATCGCCCTTTACTTCGCTGAAGTAATAATAGTCACCGCGTTGGTACGGCACGCTGCGATCGTCTTTGGCGATTTTATTCTTTATTTCTTCAAACAGGGTTGTGCGCAGCGTATCAATCGGCGCCAGTTTCGCGTCGGCGTAGCGGTTTTCCTGCTCCAGGTGAGATATAACCTGAGCGGAGCTGCGCGTGTCATCACGCAGCCAGTGATAATTGTCGACCAGTTTGTAGCCATGGATCTCGGTTACATGAGGTATTTTTTGTGCTACGGGTGGCTGAACCTGTTGCTGAACAGTCTGCGTGTCTGTGTTTTGAGTCGGTGTTGTCTGGCTGCATGCGCTGGCCAGTAAGACGGCTCCTGCGAGAGCGCTTAGTTTTATTGTTCTCATGTCTGTCCTTTTTGACATTCGGGAGCGGCCCGTTGATGGGTAAAGCGAGCGGGGCCCAAAATGTGTTTAACTTAATTGTTGTCGGATTGTAATCACATCCGAAACAAAAGTACAAAAAGGCTGAGACAAGCGGTGTGGTTTAGCGGGTAGTTGTAAGAGGAATGAAGGGGCCAGCTCGGTTTTGAGCTGGCATGCCCTCTGTTAGCAGTTTTCGTTTTCTGCATTCAGGTTTTCTTTGGCTTTTTCGCACAGATCTTCAGCCTTGTTTTGTACATCTGTGATGGCTTCATCTACGCGCTCGCCTGCATTTTCTGCCGGGCCGTCAGAACAACCAGCCAGACCTAAAATGGTGATAAATAACGTGGCTTGTAGTGCAGTAATCATGTGGTTCATAATGTGCTCCTTAATAAAGTCAATGAGGTTACTTGTGGTGCTAAGCGTTTGGCTTTCTAATCACAGGCAGCACAAACGACAGCAAAACCAGGGCGATAAACACAAAGAACAGTATCTTCGCTATGCCTGCTGCGGCACCCGCGATGCCCCCAAAGCCTAAGATGGCACTGATCAGTGCAAGTACTAAAAATCCAAGTGACCAACGTAACATGTGAACCTCCTGTCGGTGTTTAATTAAGCAGGGCAACAGCCCTGCTAAGTCTGCGATGTGACCTGTACAACTAGGCGGTCAATTCCTGAAGTGCTTTCATTTCATCATGGCAAGCCTGCATGCGCACCTGAACTTGTCTTAAGTCCTGAACACACTGAGGCGGCAATTGTTGCTCTAACGCATCGGCCACTTTTTCCAGTACCTTGTCTTCCACTTCTTCCAGCTGAGCAATGTAGGTGTGTGTTTTGTCAGTACTCAATACACCCAGCACCTTAGTGTAATGCTCACGCAGCGTAACCAGCATGTCAGAGTCAGTTTCGCGCTCGCCTTCATCAATCAGCGCGTAGGTTTGCAACTTCGAGATAGCCTGAACCTTTTCAGTGATCATGGTGTTGAAAATGGCACTGATGCGCTCATCGTCTACTTTGTCTTTGGCGTCTTTGTAAAACTCCACGCCACCATTGAGCACCTTGACTAATTCCTTCAAAGGTTCCATATCGTAGTTCGAATGTGTCATCGTTTAACTCCTTACTTGATTGCTTAAGTTTGTTTGTTGCTTAAACTAATGCATTGCCCGTACCAGCTTTAAAGTTGTTTAATATCAGTGGTTTATGGTTTTAAGATTAAACGGGCGATGCAAGCTTTACCCTGTGTCTGTAACTTTTACGTTTAACTACTCTGTACTTCTTTCTCACCTTGCTGTTTGTTTGCACGCTGGCGCATATTGATTTGCATGTCCTCCAGATTAGCACCGCCTTTGGCATTAAAATCCAGCGTACGAATAGGAAAGGGAATAAGAATGTCGTTTTCTTCCAGGGTTCTGTGGATTGCAATAATGGCTTTGTGGCGCATCTGCATAAAGCCAATCTCACCCGGATAGTCAATCCAGAACCACACCAGCAGATTGACAGAGCTGTCGCCAAACCCGCAGGCATAGACATCGGTTTCGTGTTGTTTTATCACGCCATCCAGCTTGTTTATGGCTTCCACTATCACAGATTCGGCCTGCTCAATGTCATCGGCATAAGAGATCCCTACTTCTATTTCTATCCGTCGGGTGGCCAGGCGGGAGTAGTTAATCAATTCATTTTTAAACAGGATTTTGTTGGGCACTATGGCCAGCTGACCATAAAAGTTCTCAATTAAAGTATTGCGCAGGTTAATTCGGCGGACGGTGCCGAAGGTGTCGCCAGCTTCTACCACATCGCCAACCCGAAAAGGTTTGCGAATGCCCATCACAACACCGGCTATCATGTTTTCGGTCATATCCTGAAAGGCAAAACCGATTGCCAGGCCGATGATGCCGGCACCGGCAAGTAGTGACGCGACCGCTTTTGACAGCCCCATAATATCCAGGGCAAAGAAAAACCCGATCGCAACCAGGATCACACGACAGATCCCCGCAATCAGCCCGGCTATCTGATTGGACTCAAACAAGCGTTTAAGCAAGGTCAGCAGCCAGCGAGCAAGGAATTTAGAGAGGATCACAAACACAATAAAAATGAGTGTTGCTATGACCAGGTTGGGCAAATTCTTGATCGTCAATTCGGCCCAGTGGACGAGCTTTTCATTGATCAGCGACCAGAAGTCTTGTGGGGTAAGTGTAAATGACATAACGCCTCCTTATTTGTATCTGGTGATAGCAGCAGGGAGCGTGCCACTGAACGTTGTCTTTAATTTCAATGAGTTAGTAAAAATCGCGCTGATCTGTGTAGAAATTGCCAGTAAATAGTTCCATGCCGGTATGTAAAAGATACAGGCAAAAGGCTGGAGGAATTACCTAACTGTATGATTTTAAATGGTTAAGGAGATTGGCATGTAAGCTGCACCTGTGAAAGTGAACTCATCCACAAGGAGAATGATTATGAAACGCACAATTTTAACACTTGCTTTTGCTACGGCTTTTTCAACTACTGCGGTTAATGCTGCTGACAATCAGTGGGAAAAAGAGGCGAGCGACGCCTGGATAGACGGTAAAGCCGAAGCTACTTTACTGTTCAACGGCAACCTGAATTCGTTCGATATTAACACAGACGTAAAAAACGGTGTGGTGATCCTCACAGGTAAAGTTGACCACAGTGTTGATAAAAAACTGGCAACTGAGCTGGTGATTGGTATTGATGGTGTAAAAGAAGTAGACAACCGCCTGACTGTGGTACCAGAGAAAAAAGATAAAGACGACAAAGGCGATGTTGAGTCTGACTTTGTTGATGCCAAAATCGCGACAGTGATCAAAACACGTCTGCTGTTTGATACCGACATCAGCGGCACCGACATCGACGTTGATGTCGACAATCAAACCGTGACGCTTACCGGTGAAGTCGAGTCAGACGCCGAGAAGCAGTTGGTGGTAAATATTGCAGCCAATGCAGACGATGTAAAACGCGTTAACAACAAGCTGACCGTTGTTGATAAACGTTCTTAAAGCAACACAGATTACTCCCTGGACTTTTAGGCACGCACAGCGTGCCTTTGTTATGCGTTTTGCACAATGGCGGCCAGGTCGGGAAGCGAAACGGGTTTAAGTAACACCTGGCTGACCGGGTAAGAGAGCAGGGCGTCCGGGTCGGGCTCACTGCCGCTGACCACCACCAGTTTAGCCGGGCTTTGGCGCTTATGAACCGCTGCAACCAGTGCCAGCCCGGAGCCATCGGGTAAATTCAGATCCAGCATTATCACATCAAAATCAGCGTGTTTGTCCAGCTCGCTCAGGCCCTCAGCGCAGCTACCCGCAGCAACGACCTCACATTTCAGAGACTCCAGCAGCAGCTTCATTAAGTTGCGCGCATCCGGGTCATCTTCAACCAGTAAAATCCGTTTGCTCTTAGAGTGTGAATCGCCCGGCTGTGCGGTGAGCGTTTCTTGCGCGGGTTGTGCGGATAAATAATTCTGTAAACAGGATTCAAGTTGATTAACGTTAATGGGTTTGGTCAGCGTATCGTTAAAGCCGAGGGCTTTGAGGGTATCCAGGTTGCCCTTTTGGGCCGCGGCCGTCAGTGAGATAATCGGTGTACTAATGCCCTGTGCGCGCAGTTTTACAATGGCGTCTTTGCCGTTTAATACTGGCATGTGTAAATCCATAAACACCAGGTCAAAATCCGCATCAGCCTGAGTGAGTAAATCACACGCAACTTTACCATTTTCCGCATAGCTGACATCAGCACCGGTGGCTGTAATGAGTTGCCCCAGCAACTGGCGAATTTCGGGCAAATCTTCAACGATGAGCACCTTGCCAGATAAGTTCGTTATCTTTGTCGAAGGCCGATTTACAGTGGTAGCGAGCAAGTCTAGCTGGCCAAGCTGGCCGGAACATTGACCCGGCTCAATAGTAAAGCTGAAGGTACTGCCACTGCCCACGCTTGACTCAACCTGTAAACTTCCTCCAAGCAGGCGGATCAGGGCTGAGCTGATGGCCAGTCCAAGGCCCGCGCCTTCCTCTGAGCGTGTGGTACTGTCCTGCACCTGCTCAAAAGGCTTAAAAATGTGCGTCAGTTTATCCTGAGGAATACCAATGCCGGTATCCTCAATTGCAAAACAGAGTTTACCTTCAGCGGCTGGCCGCACCTCAATTGAAACCTGTCCACTTGGTGTGAATTTTATGGCGTTATAAACCAGGTTGATTAGCACCTGTTTAAGGCGTTTTTCGTCAGACTCTATATAAGCGGGTAGGTGCGTGTCGGTGTGAATCGCAAACTGCAGGCCCTTTTTATCCGCCGCCATGGAAAACAGGCTGTGCAGATCGGCAAGTAACGAGGCCAGACAGATCTCACTGGGCTCAACCTGCAGACTGTTGGCGTTGATTTTCGACAAATCCAGTACATCGTTGAGCAGGTTCAGCAAGTGCTGGCTGTTATTGTGAATGATAGACAGCTCAGGTTTGATATTGTCCAGCTCGCTGCGGGTTAGCAACAGATCGGTATAGCCCATGATAGACGTCAGCGGGGTGCGCAGTTCGTGACTCAGGTGCGCCAGAAAACGGTCTTTGGCACGGCTGGTGGCCTGTGCCCGCAGCCGCTCCAGGCGCTCACTTTCAAGCTCCCGGCGGGACAGAGCATAGCGGATCGCGCGGATAAAGCGCGGGCTGCTGATCTCAGATTTAAGCAAGAAATCTTCTGCACCCAAAGCCTGCGCATCGGCGTCCAGCACCTCGTCGGCCTGGCCTGTGAGCATCATAAATGAGGTATTGATGGGCAGCGCTTTGGCAGCTTCAAGAATGGTCAGGCCGGTATGTACGCCAAGCTGATGGTCAAGCAGGCAAAGATCGAACTGATCAGACTCCAGTGCCTGAAGCACTTCGTCGAGTTCACTGAGCCAGGTTACTTCAAACAGATAGTTAGGTATTTGCTGTAAGTAATCCAGTGCCAATATATAGTCGTCTTCGTCGTCCTCTACCAGTAGTAGCTTGACCACCTGCGCATGTTGCATCTGTGCCTCCTAAGGTAATTCGACGATTTCGATCCAGTATTTGCCCAGCTGACGCATCAGCTCCACCAGGCCATCAAAGTTCACGGGTTTGGAGATGTACGAAGCCGCGCCAAGGTCGTACCCTCTGAGTTTGTCTTCTTCTTCTTTTGAGGTGGTGAGGATCACCACGGGGATTGAACGCAGTGTGGGGTCGCTCTTGATTTTTTGCAGCGCCTCACGGCCATCCATGCGCGGCATGTTCAAATCGAGCAGTATGATACTGGGCCGAGGGTGTTTGGTTTTGTCTTCGAACGGCGGTTCATTGTTAAGATATGCCAGCAGCTCAACGCCATCTTGCACAAAGTTCAGGTTGTTCAGCACCCGGCTTTCCTGCAGGGCGTCCTGAGTCAGCAAACGATCGTCTTCATCATCATCTGCCATCAAAATATTAATGCGTCTGGTCGGTAAACTGCTCATTGGCGGTATCCTTTAAGGTGAGAGTGGAAGCAAGGTCGGGCAGCAGGATCCGAAAAGTGGTGCCCTGGCCTTCAATACTGTGTGCGCTGATCTGTCCGCCATGACGCTCGACAATGCGTCGGCATACGGCCAGACCAATTCCAGTGCCCGCATAGGTTGTGCGATTGTGCAGGCGCTGAAATGGAGTAAATATTTTTTCGCTGTATTCGGCGGCAAAGCCAATGCCATTATCGGTCACATCAATTTCCAGCCAGTCGCATTCAATGTCTTCAAGCAACTTATTCGGTGCGGTGGTCTGGCTCATGGTAATGGTGATCTGTGGCGGTACGCCCTCGCGGCGGAATTTCATGGCGTTGGATAACAAATTCAAAAACAGCTGATGGAGCTGACTTGGGTCGCCTTCAATGGTCGGTAAGGGGTCGACCTGAATGCAGGCCTGCGCGTCACTGATTGCGATTTCAAGGTCATCCAGTACCGTATTAATCAGCGGGTTTAGTGCCACGTCTTCAAATTCCTTGCCTTTGGTGGTCACGCGGGAAAGCGCAAGCAGGTCAGTAATTAACACCGACATGCGGGTTGCGGCGTTGTCCATTCTCGACAGATAGTCTTTACCTCTGTCATCCAGTAGTGATTCGTAATTGGCTTTGATGCGATCGGAGAAGGCGCGAATTTTGCGTAGTGGCTCTTGTAAATCGTGTGAGGCGATAAAGGCAAAGTCTTCGAGCTCCCGGTTACTGCGGGTCAGCTCATCGGCGTAAAGCTCCAGTGCCTGAGTGCGCTCTTTGACCTTGTCTTCAAGTTGTTCGTTGTAGCGCTCGAGCTGCTCTTTTGCACGACGAATACTGTGCAGGTGCTTGAGTAAAAATAATAAAAACAAGGCGCTGACCGCAATGCTCAATACCGTAAACCACACCAGGTTGTCCTGGGCGGTTTCTCGCGCTTGTGTCAGCCGCGCCATCAGCAGGTTTCGGATCTCCATTTCTTCACTCATGATAGTGGCATACATAGCACGCAAATCTAGTCCTGTACTTCGCACGTCGTCCAGCATTCTGTGTGGCTCAAGCTGTTCATTGTTACGGGCAAGCGCAACGCTAGCCGATAGTGACTCAAACTTTATCTGGGCATGCTGAATGTAACGTTCAAGGCGTTTTTGCTGCGGCGGGCTTTCCGACTGAATGGTTTGCGCCTGTTGCAGACTGTGTTCAAACTTTTGTAGCGCTATTTTGTATGGCTCAAGGTCACTCTCGCGTTGAGAGATAAGATAGCCGCGTTGACCGGATTCGGCATTCAGAATATCAATGTGCAGCTGATCGACCCTGAGCATGACCTCGCCGGTATTTTGCAAACTACGCTGGATCCGGGCGATTTCATCGGTATTTTTTAATCCCAGCGTGGCCACTAACACGATCCCGATAAGGATCAAGAGTGGGACCAGCCAGATCAGTTTTTGCATGCGGTTTGGTTGAGTGAGTGAGTGCAAGTCAACTCCCACTAGTCTTGTGCCATCAGGGTCTGCAACAGTTCGCTACAGGCCTTGCTGGCTTTAATTATGTCGTCGGCTGATTTCTGAATTTCGGCTTCTGAGCCCGGTTGTTGGCTCAGGATCTTGATAAGCTCCGCATGCATGGAAATATGGTTAAGTGGCTTTCTGGCATCATGGATCAGGGTTGCTAAATCGGGTTTGTCTGTCATTTTTGCCCTCGCTTCACTGGGTGTCTTCAGAAGTTGATTGCTCATAAGCATTCAAGCGGTTGTAGAGTGTTTTGGTGCTGATCCCGAGCATTTTGGCCGCCAGGGTTTTGTTACCATCAACCGAGTTCAGGGTTTGATAAATCAGCTTTTTCTCGACTTCTTCGATGGTTTCTCCGACTTTAACGGGGGCGGACGGGGCTGCCACGCTGGCGGTTTTTGCAGCTGACTCAGCTGGCTGGACTTGTCCTTGGCTCTCCTGTGGGGTTGTAAATGGTGAGCTGACAATCTCGTCTATCGTGAGTGTTGTCGTATCGGGGTCTGCCATAATAAAGGCCCGATGGATGCAATGCTTAAGCTCACGTATGTTGCCCGGCCAGCTGTGTGCGGCCAGTACTGAGTGGGCCTGCTCGCTCAGCTGATAGTGGGTCTTGTATTCCTCATTTAGCTGATGCACAAAGAACTCACTGAGTAGTGGAATATCCTCAGGACGTGCGCGCAGTGGCGGAATTTCAATGGGGAACACCGCCAGGCGAAAATAAATGTCTTCTCGCAGTACGTTTTTATGCGCGATTTCAGCCAGAGTTCGGTTGGTGGCGGATACCACTCTGCAGTTGACGTCGATGGGTTTTGCGCCACCTACCCGGGTAACGGTTTTTGTTTCCAATGCCCGCAGCAGGTTGGGCTGCACTTCTATGGGCATTTCGGTGACTTCATCCAAAAATAAAGTACCATCCTGGGCCAGTTCAAAGACGCCTTGTTTTTGGCTAATTGCGCCGGTAAAAGCGCCTTTTTCATGGCCGAATAATTCGCTGCCGATCAGATCTTTGGCAATGGCACCACAGTTAATCGCAACTTGCTCACCGCTGCACTGGCTGGCGTTATGAATGGCCTGTGCAACCACTTCTTTACCCACGCCGCTTTCTCCCATCAACATCACGTTGGCATTGGTTTTGGCAACCCGCTCTATCATAGTGACCAGCTTTTTCATGGCCGGAGAGTGGCCAATAAGGCAGCCAAAATGACGTTCAAAGGGGTCGGCCTGGCTCGGTTTTGCTGTGGTTTTTCTGTTTAATACGCGCTTAACGTCATCGGCTTCAATGGGTTTGGTCAGGTAGTTAATTTGGTCGTCGCACATGTTGGCCAGCGCGGCTTTAACAGACGGATGGCCGGTGATAAGTGTAATATGCGCTGACAGCTTTTGATTGCGAATATGGTCTATCAGGTGCAGGCCACTGCCATCGGGCAACATAAAATCAAGAAACAGATGATCAAAACGCATATCCGCAAGCCATTGTTTTGCTTCTTCAATACTGCCTGCGGTGTAAACGTCACAGCCAATAAACTCAATGATCCGTGCGGCGATTGTGGTAAATTCCTGGTCATCATCAACCAGTAAAACGGTTTTCATTCAGGTTCCTTGTTATTAATTTTGTGCTGGCTTTGGTGCCATTATCCACAGTGAATTTGGGTTTACCTCTATGTTCAGGTTTTCGGCACTTTTTACTTCACCATCAATACTATACTGTATTTGTTCTGCGTCTGAGTGTAAAGCGACTTGCTGGCAGCGGGTGTGTGAAACGGCGCTTTCCTGAGCAGTTGAACCAGAAATACCATGCGCAATAAGCTGTGCCACACTCAATGCACGCGATGTCGACTCCGGCTCATGACGGATCAGCGTCAGGTCCAGCAAGCCATCCTGATAATCCGGCTCACCCGCGCCCTGGGCCAGCACTGTGGTGACAGGTGCGGCGTTGGCTACTACCAGGCTGGCAATATCTAAGCTTTGCTGTGGTTCGTTATCGACACTGAGTGTTACGCGTTGCTTTTGACCATCAGAGACGGCATTAATAAAACCGCTGATGTAAGCCAGCTGACCACTGCGATTTTTTTCACTGCGGCTGGCATGCTCAATCATTTGGGCTTCAAAGCCAAAGGCGGCAACCAGCAGGCCGGTTTCGCCGTTGCAGCGCATGGTATCTATACGGATGTGGTGCTCGCGCAACAGAGTGTCACAAGCACAATTAATGGGGTCGACCTTACTGCGTACGCCCAGCAGCACGTGCGCCAGTGCATTGGCAGTGCCCAGTGGAATAAACCCCAATTTACACTCGCTGTTAACCAGTGCATGGGCAACGGCAGTCAGTGTGCCATCACCACCACAAGCAACCAGACGTTCGGTGTTTTGGCTCAGTTCGCTTGCCAGTGCCGCAACGTCGGTGTCTTTTTCTGTAAAGTGCAGCTGAGGAGTGTACTGGCGGCATAGCAAGCCAATCACCTGATTATCGTATTGATGCCACTTTCCCGAGCCCGAAACGGGATTAATGATCATCGGCAGGTCTGGACTTGGGGTCTCGTGCACATGCTGCATGAGGGCATTGAGACGGCGGTGCTGATAACGGTTTAAGCGCGCCGTTTGACGTTTGTTGTTGATAAACTGCATGGCATCATCCACAGACAAAGACGGGTCTTTTGCCATCAGGTACGCTGCAACCACAAACACCGAGCGGCCGCGTCCAAGCGCACAGTGGACCACCACTTTTTTGTTGAGTTGGTGCATCACACTGAGCCAGCTTAATGCCTGCCTTAGCTGAGCTTCGCTGGGCGTTTGATGATCTAAAATGGGGATATTCTGATAATACAGGCCCTGCTCTTCGGCAGACCAGTTTAGTCCGTCAAATTCGGCAGTCACATCTAAAATGGCTTCAACCTGTCTGGATTGCAGCATGGGAATGTCGCTGGGGAATAACCGGCAGGCCAGAAACAGATTCTCCTTCACTTCCTGAACGGGTGGCACACTGTCCTGATATCTTTGCCAGGCGTTATAAAGCTGAGCTCCCATAAAATAGGGCATGAGTAATACCTTGATGTAAAACGGCACTTGTCCCGTGGTCCGTTTTCGAAACAGCCCCGGTCTGTCCAGGGCGTAAGCCACATAAACACAGCCAACAGAAGCGCTGAGCCAGATGGCGGGCAACAGAAACATGCTGTCCAGGCTAAGCATGGTTAGTAACAAGGTAAACAGCCATAGAGCAAGATAGTAGTGCGCAGTGCTCATGAATACTCCTTAATTGAGAGACTTATAGACACTATTCAATTTTCATTCCGCTTTGAGGGCCATGAAAACGGGGCATATTCATTTCAATGTAGGTGAGTTTTACAGGGTGTGTAAAATTTACCGGCTCATATTGGCGCATAACAAACTTGCTGCTCTGACATGAGATATGAATGAGTTGGAAGAGGGGCCACAGATAGATTACTTAGCCAGCCAATGAACCACAAATAGGGAGCCTGACAACACTGTCTGTGGCAACATAGATCAGGTTCTGGCTAGTTTTTTCAGCGCAGAGCGGGCTTTTTTTTGTAGCTGGCTACTTAGCGTTTCGGTAATTACTTCGCCCAGTAATTGTTTTGCCATCGCGGTTTTGCTGCTGTCTATGGCTAACTCGGCTAGTCTGAACTTGACCTGGCTTTTGTCGGGTAAATCGTAATGATAGGTCGCCTCTTCCAGGTACTGGCGCAATGCCGCCTCACCTTCGTTGTGATACTTGCCTAATTCCTTGCAAAGCAGTCCGATAAGGGCCAGAGCCTGGTATCTGGCATTTTCTTGCTGCATGTGGGTTGTGTTCAGAGTTGCGGCTTTGCGCAATTCAATCAAGGCTTGTTCGTTTTGGTCGCGTTCGCGATATACCTGTCCCAGGGTATAAAAGAATCTCGGATCAGTGGCAAAGCTTTGCTGGCCGATGGTAATTAAGCGCGCGAACTCTTCGTTTTCATCTGACATACCAGCGAGGTGTAAGCGTGTCAGGAAGGCTTCAAACGGGGCGGTTTTTTCTAACTCTTTTATATGCGTAAGAGCAGCCAGCTTGTCGCCACCAAACAGGGCTGGGGCATTAATGTAGAATTTGATCAGCGCAGTGCGATACTCTGCATTATCCGGGGCCAGTTCCACGGCTTTGATAAACGAAGCTTTGAGCTTTTTAATATAACCAGAGACGCTGAAAATACTTGCCTGATCGGCGATTTTGGCGACTACTTCAACATGGGCAAAATAGAGCTCGGGGTTGTTGGGGTGCTCAGTGAGTGCCTTTTCTATGTGTTGCAGCGCGGCTTCGTCCTGATCTTTTTTTAGCGCAATGCGGGCCAGAAGCAGCGGCTTCTGATAGTCAGTGGTGTGTAGTTGGTTCAACAGCGTATGCGCCAGGCGCAGCTCCCCTTTTTCGAACGCGGCTAGACTGCGCTCCATGCTGGCAGAGGCTGTGGTGCTGTGAACAAGCAGTGCGAGGGCTATTAAAGAGGCGTTTTTCATGTGTCTGTTTCCTTCTGAGTATTTTAGAGTCGGCGTGTAACTTTTATTCCTGAGTGTGTTGGGCGTATTCTGAGCTAGCTTATGGGGCTTCCCTGAGGCACAGTGGCAGGCGTGCGCCATCGCATGGCGGTCCAGGCAATGGTCAACAGTAAGCTCAGCTGAATGGCGGCCAGAAACAGGTAAAACGGATCGGTTTCCACACCACTCAGTACAAACAGAAACGTCAATGGGGCAGCGACAAGATTACAGATGCGGTTTGGCCGGTAGCCGAGAAATCGAGACAATAAGATCATCATAATCGGCACTTCGATCAGCAAAGCCGAGATCAGCAGCAGTGGCTGAGATAACTTAACAGAGCCGGAATATCCACTCATCAGCGTGTCGATCACGCCGGGTGTAATAAAAGCCGAGACAAAGGCCAGAATATCGGCATAAATCATATTCAGCATGACCAGCAGCCACAGTGTGGCAAGTTTGCGGCGAATATGAGCATCCTGTGGTGTGTCAGCGGTTGTAATTGGGTTTGTCATACGTGGTTCCTTAAGTCATATTGGGGGTCCATGTAACGGTGTTTGCCCTGACTTTTCTGGGCTGCACTCAGACTAGCTGTGCTGAATGAAGGTGTCGTCCTGGCGTAAAGGCCCGGACAGTTTTGTGACAAAGAAAAAATTAAAAGTAAATAAAACAAATAACTAGGAATGGCTTTATATTGCGTGTCAGGGGAGAGAAGTGGCTGAACCTATTGTGATGGTGCTCACAGCAATGTTGCTTGGGCAAGTGGTAATGAGTGTTCCGGTGTTGCTGATAAATCGCGCAACGCGTGCATATCGATTGCCGCTGGCATTGTTTCTCATTGCCAGTGGTGTACTGGCACTCAATGCAATCGTGCCCGTTGCATTCCCCGACTGGTATCAGGTTTATACTGTGATTGGGTTTCCCATGCTGTTTGTACTGTGTCCTGCGTTGCGCTTGTACATTGAGGGGCTGACAGCACAGACACACTGGACCCTGAACAAAGCCACATTAAAGCAATTCGTTTTAATATGGCCTGCGCTGGCTGTGTCTTGCTTGATGGCTTTATTACCGATGCAACAGCACCGGGCGCTATTTGTCACAGATGAAGTGCCAGGCGGGCTATACGCTGTAGTACTGGCCGGTGCTATGCTGGTGCTGATGTGTTTGTGGTTGTTCGAGTGTGGGTTAACCCTGCTGGTGATAGCGAAGCGTCTGTTGGCTTTCAGAGCGGCACTAAAAGCACGTTACTCCAACCTTGACGACCCCAGAATATTTGCCGCAAAAAGGCTCGCTTTTATCGCCATATGTATCTGGGCGTTGGCACTTAGCTCCGCTTTCCTGTTCAGCCTGCTGGAGCACACCATACTAACGCTGGGCACCGATATGCTCATCGCACTGATACTGATCTGGAGCCTTACTTTTTTTGCCATGCAGCAAACCTCGCCATTACTTGCGCCTGAAGCGGGTTGTGCGGCGAACAAACAGGATGCGCCGGGCACTGAAGGTAGTGGCGGTAAATATCACAAATCAGCATTGGATGAGTCTCAGTCTGCCCGGATAGTCAATAAAATCACGCACGCCATGCAAGAGGAACAGCTCTATCTGGATGCTGATCTGACACTGCAAAAGCTTTCGCAAAAAAGCGGTGTTTCTCCTAACTACCTTTCTCAGGTGTTAAACGAAACACTGCAAATGAACTTTTTCGATTTTGTCAATCACTGGCGCATTGAGGCTTCGAAAGCGCGCCTGCTGGCCAGTCAAGACTCGGTGCTGCATATCGCACTTGAGGTTGGCTTTAATGCTCGCTCCTCATTTTATAAAGCGTTTAAGAAAGAAACGGGTCAGACGCCGGGGGAGTTCAGGGACAGAAATAGGTAGTGCCGCTCGGTTTAATGACAACAGCCCGGCAAAAAAGGGCTGTGTGACAAATATTCTAGTTGAATTTAATCTCGGTTAACGCAATTCTCTGTCGATTGTTCAAGCATTCCCCATTACCGTAAGCTACCCAGATCTGGACTTGTTTTCCCGCAGCACCCGCCGCTAACAACGAAGAGTAAATATGGTCATATGATTTGGCATTTCGGCTGATAGCAAAAGAGTCAGTTTCAGTACAACTGGTGTTTTTGTGCTGCACTGGAGTGGTCGTGTAAACGTATGTATAACCTGTTGCGTCACTAACCCGAAGAGACTTTACGGTATAAGTTCCGGCCAAAGGGTTGGCAAAACTTAATGACGTCATTAGCGTGAGGGCTAAAAGTAGTAACTTGTTCATAGTATTTCCATTGAAAACTGATCGGTTTAGCAGACGAAAACCCCTAAAGAGAATCGTCGCTAGGTGCATAAAATTAAGTGTGCGACAAACCCCTGTTGGGGAAATGTGCTGCGTGAAGGGTACACGAAAATGGATTTGAAAATCAGTAAAATTTACACATCCCCAGCCCCAGCGAATGGCCATCACGCAATGCGTAGCCGTAGCGCTGGTAGAAGGCCTCTTTGCCCTGTGCTGCCAGCAAGGCTGCGGTTGCACCGCTGTGGCAATGCGCCGATAAGTATTGTTCAATGCTATCCATGATCACATGGCCAAGACCACAACCCTGATGATCCCGATGCACGATGACGTCCTGGATGTAAAAGTACATTTGCCCATCGCCGATTACCCGGCCGCAGGCCACCAGTTGTTGCTCTTTACGACATTGCACCCAGTACAGTGAGGCCGCAATGCTGGCTGCGACTTGCTCAAGGGCCGGGTTTTGCCAGCCAACACTTTCGCGCAGCGCACTGAACTCAGTGGCTGCGGGTGGTGACTGTAAAATCTCCAGCTCAGTCGTCAACGTCAAACCTGTCTACCAGTTGGTCAAGGTTATTGGCCAGTTCAACCAATTGGGTTGCGCCGGCATGCAACGCATCGGCAGAATCCCCTACTTGCTGCACCGACTGGCTGACGCCCTGAATACGAGACTGGGTTTCTTCGGCGGCTTCGCCCTGAGCGTTTGCCTGGCGGGAAATGTCAGCAATGATGTTTTTCACACGAGAGACCGAGCTGGCGATGTCGTCGAATGCCTGATGTGCCAGCTCCGACTGCTCAATGGCCTGTTTGGATTCATCGACGCTGGCGGTCATGCGCTCAGACACACTGCGAGTCTGCTCTATCAGTTTTGTCAGTACCTGTTCAATGTCCTGAGTTGCATCATGAGAGCGCTGTGCCAGTGTTCGCACTTCGTCTGCCACCACGGCGAAACCGCGACCTTGTTCACCGGCGCGGGCGGCCTCTATGGCAGCGTTCAGCGCCAGCAGGTTGGTTTGCTCGGCAATGGTGCGGATCACTTCCAGAATATTGGTGATGTTATTACTTTCGTTTTCGAGCTTGCTCATAGCGGTTGCTGAGTCGCCCAAAGAGTCGTTGAGCTTGGCAACCTGCGTCACCGTGCTTTGGATCATCTTATTGCCGGTCTCAGTGTGCTGCTCTGTGGTGGATATTTCATTGAGCGCATCGCCACAGTTGTCACTTACTGTTATGGCCATGCTGGCCATCGACTGCGTGGTATCTGTGGCGGTTTGCGAGGTTTTTTCCTGATGGCGGCATTGGTTGCGGATATCATTGATCCGTGACTGCGAATTATGGGCTTCACTGTTGAGTGTGCGTGCATTGCCCTGAATGTCTTTGACCAGCGCATTAATCGAATTTAAAAATTGATTAAACCAGGTGGCCAGTTCACTGATCTCGTCATTGCCAATCACCTGTAGCCGCTTTGATAAGTTGCCCTCACCCTGGGCAATTTCTTTAAGGCCGTCCGAGACCATTTCAATGGGGTAGACAATTTTGTTGGCCAGCACAATAGCAATCACCACAAACAGCGCCAGCATTATCACTGCGATAATACTGATGCTGTAAGTCATGTTGTAAGACGAAGTGAGGATCTCGTCTTCTTCAATAATGGCAATAAAGGTCCAGCCGAGTTCTTCAGAGCGATAAAACTTGGCGTTGAACATTTTGTCCTGGTGCTCCAGCGTAATAAAAGGCGCATTCCCCGCGTTGCGGATTGCTTTATATCGGGCGTCGCTCAGGTCGCGGATATTTTTAAAGTTGTTTTCGGCATTTTTGGGATCGGCCAGTACGGTGCCCTGATTGTCGAGCAGCAATAAATAGCCGGTGTTGCCCAGTTTGATGTTGCTGACAATGTCGGTGAGGGTCGATAAGGTCACATCTAACGATTGGACCCCGAGCATATCGCCGTTTTTCAGGATCCCGGTGGCCACAGAGACCATGGCTTGCCCGGTAACGCCCTGATAAGGCTCGGTGACCACTACTTCAGATGGATTGGCGCTCACCTGCTGATACCAGGGTCGCTTGCGGGGGTCGTAGTTGCCAAGCGGCTCGGCCGGATACTGGATAAAGCCGCCGTCGCGGGTGCCTAGATACACAAACAACAGCTCCGGATGGGTTTTGCCAAAGGTAGTGTACAGATCAAAAATGGCGGCCTCTGCTGCCCCGGAGGCTTCTGGCGTCATCATTTTCTCGGCGCCAAAATAAGTGGTGGTGTCTTTGCCCACGGATTGCACGGTTTTACTTTGTGCTAAGAAGCGGGTATTGCTTTTCATCTGGTCAAAAAAGATGATAAAGGCGTTTTCTATTTGTCGGATCTCGTTGACCGATGTTTCTAAGAATCGGTCCAGTGACTCTTGTTTGGTGCGCGAGATACTCATGATGGATATGGCAAGAATTGGAATGATAACGGTCATTACAAAGCTTAAAATCAGCTTTTTACGCATTCTCATGGGCAACCACCTCGGTTTTTATTGTAATAATAGTGTAGTTGTGAACGGAGCAATTTGCCCCGAATTAGCCCAATTTATGGGCTTTGAATTAATATTACAAACTTCTGTGGGTTGAACAAGGCGTGCTGCAATAAAAGTGACAGGGGCAGACTGTAGTTGGGTGATGCAGGACCCTAAAAAGCGGGGCCTGCATGATGAGTTGGCTCGGCGGGTGGCTATTGTATATCGTGTTTTTTCATCAGCTTATAAAAGTCGGAGCGGTTTCGTTGTGCCAGCTTAGCGGCTTGCGGCACATTGTTCTGACATAACGCCAGTACTTTCAGTATGTAATCTCGCTCAAACTGGCGCTTGGCATCATTAAGCCCGATAAACGCCTGACGGTCGTCCTGCGCCGGCAAGGCATTGAGTACACTGTCCTCAGAAATATGGCTGCCTGGCGTCATTGCCACGCAGTACTCAATCACATTGTGTAACTGGCGGATATTGCCGGGCCAGGCATAGCTTAGCAGGGCGGTCATGGCATCCGGGGAGAGCCGTTTGGGTGTTTTACTTAACTGATTTAAAAACAGGCTCGCCAGCAAAGGAATGTCTTCAACACGCTCTTTGAGTGAGGGCAAAGATAACTGCACAACGTTAAGCCGATAATAAAGGTCTTCTCTGAATTTACCTTCGCTGACCGCCTGCGCAATGTTTTTGTGGCTGGCCGAGAGAATACGCACGTTCACGGTTTGCTCCTGATGCCCGCCAATCGGGCGGACGGTTTTTTCCTGCAAGACACGCAACAGTTTGACCTGTAAATCGAGCGGCATATCACCGATTTCATCCAGCAGCAGTGTGCCCTGATCGGCGCTCTGAATGAGTCCCTGTTTATCTGCAATGGCGCCGGTAAACGCGCCTTTTTTATGACCAAATAATTCGGATTCCAGCAAGTGTGCGGGCAGGGCACCACAGTTTATGGCGATAAATGGCCCCTGGGCATGGCTACTTGCCCGGTGAATAGCCCGCGCGGTAACTTCTTTACCGGTGCCGCTTTCGCCCTGGATCAAAATATTGGCCTGACTGGGGGCGATGGCTTTAATTTGTTGCACCAGCTGGCGCATGCTCGCGCTCTGGTGATACAAACCATGAAAATTATCCGGCTCAGGGGCGTGTGACGTACTTTGCTCCGGGAGCGCCTTGTTAATTGCGGCCAGCAGCTCGTCACTGTCGATAGGCTTAGTGATAAATGCCGTGATCCCCTGCTGAATGGCATCTACCGCATCGGGGATTGAGCCGTGCGCGGTCATCATGATCACCGGCAGACCCGGATAGCTGGCCTGTAACTTTTGATTCAGGGCCAGGCCGTCCATGTTATCCATGCGTAAATCGGTCAGCACCAAATCGATAGCGGTGTTTGCCAGTTGTCGCAATGCTGCATGCCCACTGCTGGCCAGCGTTACCCGAAAGCCATGACTTTCCAGCCGCATTGCCAGCAACTCGCTCAGGGCGGGGTCGTCGTCTACCAGCAAAACAGAAGTGCCGTGCGTTGCAGACTGAGGATCTGTGGTCTCGATTTCTGTGTAAGACATTATTGCTGCTCCTTGGGTGTCTGAGGGGGCTCATTCAGGGGCACATCCTGAAGCCTTTGTTGCTCTATGTCGGCAAGCTCCTGCTTGAGGGTCATCAGGGCCTGATTGGTTTGGCTCAGCTGTGATTGGATCTGGCTCAGTTTGGCATTGCTGCGATGCAGGCGGATTTTTTGCCCCCGTAGCACCTGAGTGTGTTGCTTCAGGGTGTTAAACCACAGCTGATAGTGCTCCGGCCAGGGCTGACTTTGCTCAAGCGCGGTGATCAGCTGTAATTGTCTGGTGGTCGACACTGTATTGCAGTAGTCGTGCATAAAGGTTTCAATGGCAGCCTGACCGATATAGCGCGCCGATTGGTTATGCTGTGGCGGCAAACCCTGCTGGCAAACCTGTAAATAACGTTCAAGCAGAACATTCAGTGACGCATAGTCCGGGCTCACAGTTTTGCTTGGTCCGATAAAGCTGGTGTTGTGTGTATTGGAACTGAGCTGACAGCCACTCAGAGCGATAACGAGCACTAAGCTCAAAAACGGGATCCTCATTTGCTTTTTCCTTGTTTTGGCAAAGTTATACTAAATTCGCAGCCCGGGTGGGTATTTTGCCACCCTAACTGGCCGCCAAACTGCGTCACACACTCCTCAACTATGGCCAGTCCCAGTCCGCTGCCTGCAATCTGGTTACGCTGTTTACCTCGCACAAAGGGTTTAAACAGGTGTTTGGCTTCTTGTGGGTCGAGCCCGGGACCATCGTCCCGGACACTGACTTGCCAGTGGGCAGGTGTGTCTGTGATGTCTATGCTGATGTGGCTCTGGGTATATTGAATGGCATTGCCAAGCAGGTGTGTTAGCGCCAGTTTGACTGGCATTTCGGGTAAGTGGCTGAGCGCGGAGTCAAAGCGCCAGTCAATCCGAATACCTGCGCTATGCAGTCGTTGTGCAAAGTGCTCCTCAAGCTGCTCTTTGATTGCCTGGGCGCTACAGCGCGCCTGTTGATTATGCGGATGGCTGGCAGCGCTAAATGTGAGTAGATCTTCAATCAGCTTAGTGAGTTTGGTCACTGAGGTGCTCAGAATGCCGGTTACGCGCTGCTGCTTGTCGTTCAGCTGGCCCAAATGCGGTGTTTTCAGTAACTCGGTGCCTTCTTTGATAGAGGCCAGCGGGGTTTTTAGTTCGTGCGAAACATGGCGCAAAAAGGTTTCTTTTTGCTGTTTACTGGCGGCCAGCTCATTGCGTAACTGCTCGAGTCGCTCACCCAGCTGAGTAAACTCATGACTGCCGGACAGTCGAATGGGCGTGGCAAACTGACCGGCACCCACGACCTCAATGGCCTGCTCCAGCTGAAACAACTGGCGGGAGATCCGTTTAATCAGCCAGATACTGAGTCCAATTAAGATGGGTAACAACAGGCTCAGCCCGATTAAAAAGCGTTGCCGGATCTTACTTTGTTGCGCCAGCGCTTCGTTGAGCGTGTTATCGAGGGCCTGCTGGAGCGATTGTGACTCTTGGGCAAGAACATTGACCATGGCTGATAAGGTTTTACTGTCCGGTGCCTGAGACTGTGACAGGGGCTGTTGCCAATTTGCAACGGCTGCGCTTTTTTCGAGCTTTATCAGTAGTGTTTTGAGCGATTTTTTACGCTTTTGCCAGTTTTCGTTGATACTTTTTTGTAATTTTTCGCTTTGTAGCAGCTGATTGTTCAGCTGGGCCTTTTCGAGCGCCTGTAGCGCGTTTCTCAGCTCATTAAACTCTGATGTAACCATCTGATTATTAGAATAAATATCCTGTACTACTCGCTGCTGATAGGCAACCGATTGAATAAACCACAGGGTGAGCAGTAACAGGGGCACCAGGGCCAGTAGCAGCGCCATCAGTGCCTGTTTCCACAACGCCTGAGAAAAAAATTGTTTGAGCGGCTCACGGGCGCGCTGTTCTGAGCTGGCATGCTGCATAAAGTATCGGGCTTTTTAGTGCGTTTTCGGTCCGCTGTTGCTAAATAGCAACAGGTGTAAGTTATTGATTTTTAAAGCTGAGCCAAAAACGCAGGTTAAACAGTGTTGCCATTTAGCAACAAATCACCTTAATCCCACCTGAACTTTTTTACCCGCTTTTTATTAACTCATTGAAAATAAATAACTAAATAAAGCTGGCATCAAAGTTGGAATAGTCTTGTCAAACGCAGCCAACAAACCCCAGACGGTTTCGCGGCAGCAGCATTAACAGCAAATACGAAAAACAGAAGGAAAGTAACATGAAAACATCTATGACAATGATTGCGGCTTTGGGTCTGACTATGCTGGCAACCAGTGCGATTGCAGGCGGTGACTTCGAGAAGTATGACACAGATGGTGATGGCACTATCAGTCTGAGTGAATCAAAAGCAAATCCCAGATTGATGGGCCAGTTCAAAGACCTGGATAGCAATGGCGATGGTCTGCTGAGCAAAAGCGAATTTTCTGGCTTCAATAGCTAAACACCGCCCCGACAGGAGGATTTATTATGCAACTAAAACATGTATTTATACTAACAATCGGAATGTTTACCAGTGCACTGGTACTTGCCTCTGAGGTGGATTTTGCACTACTGGATGCCAACAATGATGGCCTGGTCAGTATGTCAGAAGCGAAACAGGTCCCTGCGGTAGCAGAAGCATTCAGACGCCTGGACAGAAATCGCGACGGTGCGCTGAGCGCCAAAGAATTTAGTCACTTTTAAGCCAATTTAGTGAGGAAATAATGATGAACAAACTCATGTTAAGCACAGTATTGATGGTGGCCAGCCTGGGCGCACATGCCGCGAGCAGCTCATTCTCTTCCTTCGATACCGACGGTGACGGGTTTATTTCAAAGTCTGAAGCTGCAGGCTCAGAAACCCTGACGGTTATTTTCGACAAGCTAGACAGCAATGGTGACGGCAAGCTGTCCGAGCAGGAATTTCGCCAGTAGCTGAATGAACGAGATAAACCAAGTGGCGCCATTGTCGCGCCACTTACCTCAAGGTTAGATAAAACAGATTAAAATCTTACGCTAAGGAGCTAAGTATGAATAAGTTAATGATCACAGCAGTTCTAATGATGGCCAGCCTGGGTGCACACGCAGCTAGCACGTTTTCATCGTTCGATAAAAATGACGATGGTTTTATCAGCAAATCAGAAGCGGCGGTTTCAAGTCAGCTAAGCAAAGACTTCGGCAAGCTGGACAGCAATGGCGACGGTAAGTTATCGGAGCAAGAATTCGGACAGTAACTGGAAAGTAAATCAGACACTTGAGCGCGGTCTTTGCGCTTACTCTCTCAGTTTAAAACTCGAAGTAATTAAAATCTTACGCTAAGGAGCTAAGTATGAACAAACTAATTATGACAGCAGTAGTTATGATGGTCAGCCTGGGTGCACACGCAGCAAGCACGTTTTCATCGTTCGATAAAAATGACGATGGTTTTATCAGCAAATCAGAAGCGGCGGTTTCAAGTCAGCTAAGTAAAGACTTCGGTAAGCTGGACAGCAATGGCGACGGTAAGTTATCGGAGCAAGAATTCGGTCAGTAATTGATAAGTAAGTCAGTCACTTGAGCGCGACTTTCGCGCTTACTCTCTCAGTTTAAAACTCGAAGTAATTAAAATCTTACGCTAAGGAGCTAAGTATGAATAAGTTAATGATCACAGCAGTAGTTATGATGGTCAGCCTGGGCGCACACGCAGCAAGCACGTTTTCATCGTTCGATAAAAATGACGATGGTTTTATCAGCAAATCAGAAGCGGCAGTATCGACTGAACTGAGCTCAGATTTCGATAAACTGGACAGCAATGGCGACGGCAAGCTATCTAAGCAGGAATTTCGCCTGTAACTGGCTGATATAACTCAGGCACACTCTCCCAATTTTGTATTTTTACGCAACAGTCTTCATGGGTCCTTCCATGAACCAAGGCACCTGATAAGGGTGCCTTTTTCGATTCTTAAGCCGTTGCAGCCATACTATGTTCACTACGCAACAGGCCGTACATATAGCCATCATAATAGCCATGGCTGAATTTGAAGTGCTGGCGTAAATGCGCCTCTTGCTGCATCCCCAGCTTTTGCATCAGTCGCCACGAAGCCTGATTTTCAACCGCGCAAAATGCACAGATCTTATTGAGTCCAAACTGCGCAAAGGCAGCCTCTATCAGGCCGTTTGCAGCCTCAAACGCATAGCCCTGGCCGATATATTTTTCATTCAGGCGATAACCGATCTCTGCCGTTTTGGTATTGTGGCTCAAAAACTTATACATGAGTTCACCGATCAGCACATTGTCTTCTCGTCTGATTACAGCCAGCAGCAGTCGTTCATGCTCCTCGGCCTGCCAGGGGGCCCTTGCCTGATCAATGCGGGCCTGGGCATCTTCTAATGTAGCCGGTTCGCCAATATATTTGGATGTCTTGGGGTTGCGTCTGCTTTCGTAAATGGCGTGCAGATCACCTTGCTGCAATGGCCGAATGGTAAGGCGGGCGGTGTTAAAATGGAGTTTTTCGAACATGAATGATCCCAAAAAGTCTACGTTAAGTGTGTTCAAAGTGTGGCCGCTGAATGCGGATAGTACGCCAGCTTAATAACAACAGCGCGGCGCATACGGCTATCAACAGTGAGAGAGTTTGTGTGTTGTCTGGCAGCCACAGATTAACCAGCCAGGCAATCACAGAAAAAATCAGTAGTTCGATCGCACCAACCAGGGCGTTTGCGATGCCCGCCTGAGTGGGATGAAGCAGGCCAATCAGGTGCATATAGCTTGGAAAATAGCCGCCAAATACCAGCATGATGGCGGCATACGCCAGCAACAAAGCCTGGGCGTGGTCGCTGGCCAGCAGAAAAGTCAGTGCGCTTATAAGTAATACCGGCCACAGCCACAGGACAATTTTCATGTAGCTGACATGACGCTGCAAAACCTTAGCAAACACCGCGCCCAGCAACAGGCCCAGCATGGGCAGCATCATCGCCTGCCCGGTCTGGCTGGTGGTGAAGCCAAAACGCTCTTGCAGTAAAAACGGCAAGTGCAGTTGAAGCGTTAAATACAAAAAGGTTGGCACCCATTTGAAGCTGGCCAGAGATAGAAAAACCTGGCATCTGGCCATATTCTGATAGTGCCTGATGAGGCTCATTGGGTTAATCGCAATGGGCTGAGGTGCGCGGGTCTTGAGCAGGCTCAGCCCAAATAATGTGATAAACAAATAGTAAGTGATGAGCACCAGTGATAATCCCTGCCAGCCAAACCAGCTGCTAAGCATGCCACCGAGCAGCGGCGCAATAATGGCAGTGACACTGGCTGAGATAGCCACCGTTGCCATGGCACTTTTTAGTTTGGCGCCAGACAGTCGTTGAGCCAGTAAGGTGCGACTAATTAACACCGGTGACGCAGAGCCTGCGCCTTGTAATATTCGACCAATTAAAAAGGTGCCGCTGTCTGGTGCCACCGCGCATAACAAGGTGCCGATCAGCAGGATGATTTGCCCGGCAATAAACAAAGGCCGATCACCATATTTGTCGCGCAGCGGGCCGACAATCAGTTGCGCCGCGCCCAGGGTAATGAAATAGCTGATGATCATTGCCTGACTCTGGCCATTGGACAGCATCAGGCTGTCTGCGATATCAGGCAAAACAGGCATATATACCTGGCTGACCAGCTGAGAGCAGGACATCAGTAAAACAGCAAGCATAGTAAACAAGTACACAGGCACTCCGGGCGCAGAGGATTTGACCCGGGCACTATACGCCGCTTTCCTTGTCCTAAAAATAAGGTAATAATTAAAATACTATTTCCTTATAGGAATTAATTAAATGGATTGGTTAACGGCAACACGCAGTTTTTGTGTTCTGGCGGAGCTGGGCAGCTTCACCAAGGCGGCAGAGCATCAGGGGATTTCGGCATCTGCCATGAGCAAACGAATTGACTGGCTGGAGCGGCATCTTGGACAAAGCTTATTTATTCGCACCACCCGGCAGGTCAATCTGACCGAGCAAGGGCTGCACTTTTTCCCTCGCGCAAGAGACTGGCTGGCACAGTTTGAAGCCCTGGTCGAAACCGCACAATCTGAGCAGTCTGAGTTACAGGGGAGCCTGAAAATTGCTGCCACGCAAGCGGTGGGCAGCAGTGTGCTGATGCCAAAAATAGAGCAGTTTTTAGCGCACCACCCGCAGATCACCATTCATCTGAACGTACTGGCACCGGGCGAGCCACCGGATCTGCAACACGATGTGGTGATCACCCGTTATAACGAGTCGTTCGATTCGGTCTCGCACAAAGGCACCCGGTTGTTTGATTATCAAATGCAATTATTTGGCGCGCCCGAATACCTGGCCCGTTGCGATGAGATAACCTGCGTTGAGGACCTGGCTGCGCATAAAATGTTGCTGAGCAGCTATTATCACAAAGTTGGTGGCGTGGTGCTCGAAGATGGTCGGCTTTTTGAGTTTACCAACTATAATTTTGTGACCGATCATCTGGATGCCATTTTAAAAGCGGCGGTGCAGGGGATTGGCCTGTTGTTTATCGCGCCCAGTTATATTGAACGGGAATTAAGCTCAGGCGCACTGGTGCCGATTTTGCCGGATATTCGCTCCGAGGTTAAACAGCTCTGGGCTTATTACCCCAAGGCGAGCTACACCCCCCGCAAAACCCGGTTGTTTATCGAGCACCTAAAAACGACGTTGTAGCAGGGAGATTTTCTGGCTTTAAAAAGCCCCTGCTGCGTCATCCCGGCCAACGAGCCGGGAACTACTTACATTCAGCGCAATTGGCTGTGGTGGTATTGGTGTGGCAGTTTCACCGGGTACGCGATGACCGGCGACATAACGCCGGCCGAGCGAGTTAAAACCGGTAAGTCAGGCCCGCATTCAGCTGGAACTGATTAAGTACATCGCCGTCGAAATGCCAGGCACAGACATCCTCGTCACTACCATCACAACGTACTTTAGACGAGTTTTTGATAGAAGACGCAATCCAGCGTATCTCAGTTTGCGCGCTAAATCCGGCGCCCAAATCATATTTCAGGCCGCCATAAAAGCCCGCAGCAAAAAAGTGATCCGGCTCTTCAAAGTTAGGGGTTACTTTATTCACACCGATTTGGGCACCGATGTAGCTATAGAGATTGTCGGTGATTTCTACATCTATGGCGCTTTGAAACATCAGATATTCCATATCCACTTTCTGGATTGGCGCATCTTCAAATTCAGTTTCGAGCATGCTGTAAAACAAGCCATAGCGTTTATTATCTAAATAGCGATCAAAGCTGACCCCAAAGTGGTTTTCGTCGGCCAGGTCAACCACTGCTTTTTGACTGGTATGCAATTCCTGATTGCTGCTTTTACCACCATATAAAGTGACACCAAAGCCGTTATCGGCCAGAGCAGAGCCTGAAAACAGCCCTAAACCAAGTGCTAACCACACATAGCTGCGCATAATAAATCCTTGTTATCTCGTGTGTTGTCGGATGAGTTTAATTGCCAAGAAAGTAACATGCCTTTGCGGCCAATAACAGGCATTTAGTGACTTAATTTGCGCTGGTTTGTAGATTTGTGCCATCAGCATTGGCACCGCCTTGCAACCTCAAGTACAATAGGGGTTTTCGATTGCAATACACCGGAACCTTCCCCATGGAAATCAAAGTAAATTATCTCGATAATCTTCGAATTGACGCCAGATTCGATGATTTTTCTGTCATTGCCGATCAGCCTATACGCTACAAAGGCGATGGCTCGGCGCCCAGCCCGTTCGACTATTTTCTGGCCTCGTCTGCGCTGTGTGCGGCTTACTTTGTGAAAGTGTATTGTAACGCGCGCGACATCCCGACCGACGACATTCGCGTGGCGCAAAACAACATTGTTGACCCGGAAAACCGCTACAACCAGATCTTTAAAATTCAGGTAGAGCTGCCAGAGAGTATTTCTGAAAAAGATCGTCAGGGCATTTTGCGCTCCATTGACCGCTGTACCGTGAAAAAAGTGATCCAGACCGGCCCTGAGTTTCAGGTTGAAGCAGTAGAGAGCCTGGATGACGACGCACAGGCTATGCTGATGGTAAATACAGAGTCGGATGCCAGCACCTTCATCCTCGGTAAAGATCTGCCACTTGAGCAGACTATCGCCAATATGACCGGTATTTTGTCTGATCTGGGCATGAAAATCGAAGTGGCGTCGTGGCGTAACATTGTGCCTAACGTCTGGTCTTTACACATTCGTGATGCCGCATCACCGATGTGTTTTACCAATGGTAAAGGGGCAACGAAAGAAAGCGCGCTGTGCTCGGCACTGGGCGAGTTTATTGAGCGCCTGAACTGTAACTTTTTCTATAACGATCAGTTCTTTGGTGAAGAAATTGCCAACGCTGAGTTTGTTCATTACCCCAATGAAAAGTGGTTTAAACCGGGTGACAACGATGAACTGCCAAGCGAAATTCTCGACGGCTACACGCGCGAAATCTACGATCCGGAAGGCGAGCTGCGCGGCTCAAACCTGATAGACACCAACTCGGGCAATGTCGAGCGTGGTATTTGCTCTATTCCTTACACCCGTCACAGCGACGGTGAAACGGTTTATTTCCCGTCCAACCTGATTGAAAACCTGTTCCTGAGTAACGGCATGAGCGCGGGTAACAACCTGTTTGAAGCCAAAGTACAGTGTTTGTCTGAGATCTTTGAGCGTGCGGTGAAAAAGCAGATCATTGAACAGGAAATTGTACTGCCGGACGTACCTGAAGAGGTACTGGCCAAGTTTCCGGGTATAGTGGCGGGCATTAAAGGGCTTGAAGAGCAGGGCTTCCCGGTTGTGGTAAAAGACGCCTCTCTGGGCGGTCAGTTCCCGGTGATGTGTGTGACTCTGATGAACCCGAAAACCGGCGGCGTATTTGCCTCTTTTGGTGCGCACCCAAGTCTGGAAGTGGCGCTGGAGCGCAGCCTGACCGAGCTGTTGCAGGGCCGCAGCTTTGAAGGTTTGAACGACGTACCCAAGCCGACCTTTAACAGCATGGCAGTGTCTGAGCCGGAGAACTTTGTAGAGCACTTTATTGATTCAACCGGTGTGATCTCCTGGCGTTTCTTCAGCGCCAAGCACGATTATGAGTTTGTGGAGTGGGACTTCACAGGCACCAACGAAGAAGAGTGCGACAAACTGTTCGCCATTTTGAAAGACTTAGGTAAAGAAGCTTATATAGCTGAGTTTACCGATATGGGCACCGCCTGCCGTATTCTGGTACCTGGTTACTCAGAGGTTTACCCGGCAGAAGACTTAATCTGGGATAACACCAACAAAGCCCTGCAATACCGTGAAGACATTCTGAACATTCACTCGCTGGAAGACGAAGCGCTGGCCGATTTGGTTAACCGTCTGGAAGAAAGCCAGCTTGATAACTACATCGACATCATTACTTTGATCGGCGTGGAATTCGATGAAAACACGGTTTGGGGTCAGCTGACCATCTTAGAGCTGAAGATCCTCATCTATCTGGCGCTGGGTGACATTGAAGCCGCTATTGAGCTGGTCGAAACCTTCCTGCAATACAATGACAACACCGTTGAGCGTGGCCTGTTCTACCAGGCAATGCACGCGACGCTGGAAGTAGCGCTAGACGAAGAGCTGGAAATTGAAGACTACATCCACAGCTTTACCCGCATGTTCGGCAAAGAAGTGATGGACGCAGTGATCGGCTCAATCAACGGGGATGTGAAATTCTATGGCCTGACACCAACCAATATGCAACTGGAAGGTCTGGACAAGCACCTGCGCTTAATCGACAGCTACAAAAAGCTCCACGCCGCACGCGCTAAGTTTGCCAAGGGGTAATTAGCTAAGTTGTAATTAAAGCCCGCAGGGTTGACTGCCTGCGGGCTTTAATTGTGCAATGTGTGTGGAGTACAGAGTCTGGGGTCGGTGGGCAACGCCGAACCGAGACTCTGGGGTTATATAAACAGAGTTTTCTGCAACAAACAGGCTCCTTTTTCGCCTCAAATGTGCTCCCTCTCTAAAGTCATACCGGCCTTGAGCCAGTATCTTTTCAGTGGTGAGTGGGTGTTTCAGTTTGGGTTATTCCTATCCACCAAGGCCAACGCAATTAAATATATAACCCCTGCTGATTAATCGTCTTCTCTGCTAATGGTTTATCCAGCCACCCAAGTTTTACCGGCGTCTGGTAAAGCCTTGGATTCCCCAATTGTGGCCAGATGTGGCAAAGGCCAGGTACAAAGACTTTAGCTGTACTCAGTGGAATAGGCGAGCGGGAATAATCCAGTGCCAGTGTTTCCATATTCAGGCTGTGTAATTGTTCAACAATGGCCAAAATGTCATCTTTCAGATCGCCGCTCTGAGTCAGTTTATAACTTCCCCTTGGTGCCTGCGCGTCTGGTAAAAGAAAGCTGTCATCTGTAATGGCATCAAAATCAAACGGTGCACCATTTTGGTCCCGTATAGGAATAAGCTGACATAATTCAGTGAGCGCGCGCTGCGCAGCCATTTCTGGTTTTAGGTGACAGCCAAATCCAAATACATAACCCAGGGTTGCTTTGTTGCGGCCAATCGCTGCCATTACAGGCACGCCGGTATCCATGGTGAGGTCCAGCACCCAATAGTCGTGTTCAATGGTGATTGTTTCGTGCAGCGGTGCCAGATAATCCGGGTCCAGACCACTTAACTCAAATTGCGGGCGCGGTAAGCGGTTGTACCACCAGATAGCGGTTGCATCACGCTCAAGCAACTCAAATAAGGCCTGTAAAATGGCTTCTTCCAGATTATTGCCAGCGGCACAGCCATTGGAATGCCATTTTCCAAAGCGGTCTTCCTCAAACGGCGTATTGGCAAAGCAGCAAACGGTAGGCACGTAAACCTTTTCATCGCGAGTGAGTGACCAAAGTGCAGTCCAATTGACGGCTTCTCCAGTATAAGGCAACGCAGCTTGTTTACGCTGAGATTCAGAATCAGCGGGGTCTGAGAAACGTGTATATTGCTGCTCGCTGTAGGGTAACAACTGAGAAAAGCCATAATTACGCGCATCAAGTTGTTGAGCATGCGCAACCTGACTTGGCTCATCGCCAATATACTGAGCGTTCTTGCGTTCTATTGCTTCACACAGAGCACTGGCTTTGGACTGTTCGTGCGTGACGCCTTTGCCAAGCGTTTGTTGGGCAAAATCGGCACCACTAATTAGCTTCGGAGCTTTCATCGGGCATTTGTAAAATCCTGAAGTGAATATCTTAATTGAGTCCAAAGGAGCGGACAGTTTAGTTTCAGGAAAAATATAACCCAGTTGGCGGCCAATAAATGGTGCAAGTTTTTTGAGTGTGTCTTCTGCTTTATACGCTCTTGAACCACCATCTGTGTCATAGGCGATTGGAGTGCTTTTAAGAGATAATTCAGATGTGTTATCAGAGTGCGATATGCGCTCCAAATTATCAAAATTATACTTGGCAGATGAGCCATGCTGAATATCAAAAACCAACGCTTCAGCGCAGTCAAGGGATTTAACTAGCGAGCATAGCTGTTTTGGTATTTTCGGGAAAGACAACAAGCGACCTTTACCTTCACCAAACTTATCCATAAAGAGGTCGAGTGGACGGCTGGCAAAAATCCATGCCAAGTAACTCTCTAATTTGTCAATACATGTTATGACTGGTGAAATATAAATGCAATTTTTATATACTTCACAAAACCTTAGGGGGAAATGCTCCTGTAGATTTGTTGCTTTCCTAATATCTTCGATTAGTACACAAGAGTTTTGCAAGTGTGACGATATGCGATGCCAGTTTTCTGCGAAATATTCTATGAAATAACTTGAGCCATAAATCTCATCGATAAGTTCCAGTTTCGTATCTTGTACATCAACCTCTTCAACTAGCCAGCCTCTTTTAGTCGCATTTTCTACTTGATAATAAAAGTGTGCCAAAAGTTCAGCAGGAACACTTTTCGCCAGCTCATCAATATCTGTTAGATTTTTAAAGTGTGAGAACCATGGGAAATTTTTAGCATCCAATACAAATTCATTAGTTTGGCTGTTAAGCAGGACGTTATCATGCTTATCCGTAAAGATGCTGAATTTGCTATTAAACTTGAGTTTCATAATATAGTTATGCTTCTAAATTAAAGTGTTTTTGCAAAAACAGAATACTTAGGAAGTGGCAAACAACAATGTCTTCTGAAAAGTCTAACTGAGTCCGATTTTCTACAACAGACTCAAAAAAAGCAATGACTTTATCTATATCGTAAATACCTAATTGCGATTCTCTGTTAGACAATTCATGTAATTCATCTAGCAGATAAAGTGTAATGTTTTTGGTTAAGTTAGTTGGAGCTAAAAAAGGTTTTTTGATTTGCTCTACATGCAAATGAGGGAAATTCACAGTAAATGCATCCCTTAAAATTCTCTTATTTTTACCGTTGCAATATTTGAAGGCAGTTGGGAGTGAATGAATGAAAGCTACTAGTGAGTTATCCAGAAAAGGCTGACGACCTTCAATTGAGTTTGCCAGTTCAGTTTTATCTCCCAGAGCAAGCAAGTTATAGTCCTGATATACAGTGTTGTAGTGGAGCCATTGGCTGTATCCAATGGAGGACGTGACTATGTCGCTGTGCGGCGCGACTAAGTGCGTTGTGTAACAAGCCTCAGAGAAGTCTGCAGAGCGCAGTGATTTAAATAACTGAGCGTTTGACTTAGCACTTATAGCTGCGCTGGGCGTAAAATTCAATGCAGTCTCAAGTGTGGTTTGACCTTCAAAAAGCGGATCATGTCCACTTTGTTGTGTTAAAGGAGAGCTCAAATCATATTGAAAAAACTGATAGCCAAGCAATGATTCATCTGCCCCTTCTCCTGTTAGCGCAATTCTAATTCCGCTTTCTTTTACTTTACGGCTCAACAGGTATTTGGCGGCAACATTTAAATTTGGCACTATCGATTCTGCGTGATAGATAGATTTTTCAAATGAACCAATGAGATCGTTGTGCTCTAGTTGAAGTGTATGGTGTTTAATTCCAATCTGCTTAGCAAACTTTTCAGCTGCCAAGCTTTCATCCAAAGGGCTATTAGGAAATCCGATGCTGAATGATTCAGCTTTGTCACTCAGTCTAGCTGATAAAGCGCAGATGTATGATGAGTCTATGCCCGAGCTTAAGTAACAAGCGAAACGCTCTTGAGGTATTCTCTTGTTCACGGCTTGCTCAAACTGCTGGCTAAACTCTTGCGTTGCCTGTTCGTAAGAAATATCACACTGTTCAAATAAATCGGGGTTAAAAGGGGATTGCTCGCAAAATGGGTAGCTTTTCAGCTCATTATTTGTGTACTCAACTATATGACCAGGGGGGACAGAAAAGACTCCTTTTACAAATGTTTCTTTGGCACCTACTAAAAACCGCTCTTTTGCAACTAAATAGTGCTTATTCCATACTGCTGGTACACCTGCAGACAATAAAGCTTTGATTTCTGAAGCGGCTATAAAACAATCGCCATTATGATAGTAATAGAGTGGCTTGCTGCCATTTCTGTCTCGGGCAAGGTAGAGCTCTTCAGTTTTCCGATTGTATAAACATATTGCGAACTCACCCTCTAGTTCATCGAGATAATTAACACCAAATAGTTCAACGCCTCTTAACGCTATTTCACTATCCGACTTTGATGTAAACGATGCTCCTGCCTTTTTGAGATGCGCGGCATCATTGTATATTTCTCCATTTACAGCGCAAACCCATGCGCTGTACTCAGAAAGCATAGGCTGATGAGCGCTTGAACCTCCATTTATCGCCAGTCGTTTATGACCGATAAAAACTCCTGTAATTTCGTCATAATAAAAGTGCTGTTGATCTGGACCCCGGTGATTCAATCGCTCTAAAGATTTTATGAGGTCATTTGCGTTATTTCGATTGCTTATGGAGGCTAATATTCCACACATTAGTTATTACATACCACTTTATATTAGAAGCTCTAATTTGTTTAGTTCACTTTCATTTCTTGCTTTTTCTAAAAGCCCCATTTTCACTGGTACAGTATAGAGCCTTTCTGAACCTAAGTAAGGAAAAAAGTGGCATAAGTTGGGGGCGATAACTTTCACTGCATACAGTGGTAGATTGTCTTTGGATTGGTCTACATAGTACAAGTTTACACCAATACGCTTAAGCTCACTTACAATAAAGTTCAAAGAGTCTGAAATGCTTTTGAAGTTGTATTGAGGCGATATTTTGGAGCCCTTCATCTGGGAGCTTCCGAGGATATAATTCTCTAATTTAATATCAGAAAAACTAAAAGGAGATGTATTTATATCTTTAATTTCATGAACTTGAAAAAGCTCCGTTATTGCTCTTTGTTTTGCTATTGTTAAGTCTAAATGGCACCCAAATGAGAGTGTTACTTCACTGTTTTCGGTATTTAATGAAACAGCAGTTACAACAGGTATACCGATATCAGATGTTAGATCAAGCAACCAGAGTTTGTATTTTACACCAAAAAACAGCTCAATCTGGTTTATCAATTCATCACCAATATCATCTAAGCTTAGCCTGGGTACAATTGTTTTATTATACCACCATATAGCAACAGCATCTCTTTCTATTAATTCCAAAGTACCCTGCAATATAGCCTCTTCTACACTATTTCCCGTGGCGCCTCCATTATGATAAAACTTCACAAAGCGTGACGGATATGGCGTATTCTTGTATACAAAGTTTATTGGAACCCAGTACTCTTGGTCGAGCAGATCTCTACATTTTGTCCAATGAGTTGGTTGATCTAGGTACTCCTCCACCTCATATATTGACTGAGTGCCGTGAGCAATTCGTTGTGCAAATTTCCTGTATTGAGCTTGGCTGAATGGAGTTAGTTCACCTATATTTAAGCAGCTTTCTAATTCACTTTGCTTTGCTTCGATAGCATCGATAGAGTCGTCAAAATTTGATGAAATGCGTTCAATTGCTTCGCAAAGAGAGCTTACTTTTGATTGCTTGTCTTCTATACCTTTTCCCATTGCTGTGTAGTATAAAGATTCATTGCTGATACAGTCTGATTCTACAGGGTGTTCACAAAAAGTAGAAAAGTAGGTTTTACTCTCCTCTTTGTTTATACTGTTGTTTATTTTTCCATGGAAGCAAAGGCACCCGAATATCGGGTCCGTTATTACTTCAATATTTTTTAATGTCTCTTCCTGACTGACTACTCTAAAGCCGGAGTGCTTGTTAACCACTTTATCCTGAGCCGGTTTGATCTTTTTTACTGGGCTCCATATCTTCAATTCATCACTCTCAGAAACATATGACCAACCATAGCTAGATATACAGATGAGCTTATTTAATGATTCATTGGAAACATTCAGGTTTCTTGTAAAATCTACCCCTTTTTTAAATAGCCTTCTTCTTAAGGGTCTAGTGTTAAGGTAAGTCTCTCGGGATGTGTTTATCAAGCTAAGCGTTTCTGTTTTGTTCCTCCCTATAATTACCTGTGGCAATTGAGTTGTAGGAATTATGATGCGAACTATCTCATGGCTCATCACTAACTCATCAATTCTGGGGTCTGTTATTTCGTGAGCTATGATGTCATATGTATCTATGCATCTTTGACTTGTGAGTGAGCTTGTTGATAAAGATGTTAGATTGACTCCTGTAAGGAAGGTCTCAGACGTGCTTTGTCTTGTATCTTGCTCAGAAATTAAGTTGCTATCAAGTAGCATTTTCTCAATATCCTCGCATTCAACCCAGATCCCATTTTCAGCTATTTGCAAATCAGAATGCATTTTTAGTGGGACCAAGTACTCCCTATCTTTGTGTATTATGTATAGATTTTTATCTTCTTTAAAAAGAAAAGCTTCTGGGTTTATAGAGTAATGCTTCATAAAATGGGGGAAATTGAAAAGTTTGTTATTCTATTTGTTAGGCCATAGCTGTTTTTTTGCACCAAAACTTCACTGTCTATACCTCGGACATAGAAGTTAAGCAAAATCTGATGCTGGTTAGTCGTATTTCTACCGAAGCCCTTAAATATTTCTTTGTTTACTACAAGAGATTGACCTTGCTTGATTTCAACCCGCTCAGTTTGGTCAAGCATAACAGAGTCTGGGCAAATATTATCAAATGCATTAAACCCACTCATTAGAGTATCTGAGAGGTAGGCTTCAATGGGGGTAAGTGCTAGAGAAAAAGAAAAGTGTTCCCCTGTTATGAAGTCAACAATATCACTATCGCGATGAAAGTTTACAGAGCAAGTGTTTTGTCCGTTATCCGGCGGGATAAAAATAACTGAACTAGCCCATAACTGCAGCACCTCACTGCTAAAGTGTTCAGGGAAGCAATTTTTGTTTAGTTTAGTTATGAGTTTTTGTGTTTCTGGGCATATCTGATGAACCTGGTCTACCTTAGCCACTTTTGTATCCATTTCATCTAGCCACCACTTTCTCAGTGGTTCACCGTGTTTCAGGAACTGTTTTGTAAAATAATACTCATACAGAACGTTTAATTCTGCGGAATTTAGGTCGAACAAGTCGGGTAATAGTGCAAATTTCATTAAAAAGTTGGGAGCTTTCGCTCCCTCCAGAATCAAGTGGTGAAAGGGTAGATTTTACCAAGCGCATCGTAGTCCATTAAAGACATTGCTACGTCTTGCTGTTCTTCAGGCTTAGGTGGCAACTTCATAATTACAGTTGAACCTAAATTCAAGAATGAAGGATTGCTGTGAATGAAATCATCCATCATTTGACTAAACTGTGAAGCACTCCACTGAGGGCTATTCTCTGGAATCTCTTCAGTAGTAATATACCAAAGACGGCCTGAGGGGTGCTTTACAATCACTCCAGTAGCTGGCATATCAACCCATCCGTTTACTGGAATATCACTCCATTTCTTAGTCACATTGAAGTAACTAGCATTGTCAGCAGAAACAAGGCTGAACGTTACATAGCCTTGCTCTTGACTTGGAACAATTGATCCTGGGTCAACAAGGTAGGCTTTGAAGTAGCCAGGTTTCAAGTTGTCTCGCTGATATTGAAGGTTGCTACTGGTTGCTTCAATTACAACGGATTGATCTTCGGCACGATTTGCATCAACTACTTTTAGGTTGACGCCAGCAGGAAGCTTATAATTAAACATCGATAATACTAACGCCGGATCGTTTAACAGCGCGGCTTTGTTTTCTTCTTTTTCCCATGCATAGGCTACTGCTCGTCCCCATGCGTGGTTCCAGCTCTCGTGTGAAGCTGTTCCATTCAAAATAGATTCATCGAAAAGTACTTGAAGAGACCCTGTGAAAGAGCCAAATGCGGTATCTCCGAATTTTGAGTTGTTTATTTCCACTGTAAAAGTCCTATTTTAAAGTAAGTTCTCATGGATTTAGATTAATTTATTAACAAGTAAATGGAAAACCTGGACCATCGTTATTATAACGAGTTAGAGCAACAGGTTGACTCGCTTTATCATCTGGAGCTTCAGGGAAAGATAAAATAATACCAAGAGGCGTTTTTTGAACCTGCTGGTAACTTCCTTTACTTTCAACGCACCAAACCCATTTATCAATTGCAATGGTTGACTCTGATACTGAAATGGATTCAATATCTTTGGGTGAAATCTGCTCATCGAGTACAAACAGAAGTTTGTCACGAGACGCAGAGAGATCTCTCGCACTTAGTTTAAAGGTTGATTCATCAAGCAAGTATGCAACTGTTCCCCGAAGCTGTTCACCGGAACGCAGTGTCAGTGCAGCATCAAAAGTTCTTGCATATTTAGCAAGCTTATCTTTCTTTACTATTAGGTCTACATCCCAAGGGTAGTCATAGTCTAGCCAATCCTTTAGCAATTTAGTGGCACGACCAATAGTGTTTGTAGAACTATGAGAGATAGTTTCTTCAATGAGGCTATTGCTAAATTTAGTGTTTGACCATGCGAGAGCAACAGCTGCGGCCATTACTCCACCAAACTCAACGAAGTGTGTGTTGCTGTTACCTAGGTCGTAACTTGCTTCTGGGATCAACCCATCTTTCATAGAGGGAAATATGAAAGCACTTTCAGGGTGGTCTTTGTGCCCTGAAGCACACAATGTGTCAAAGACTTGTTGCAGTGAAAGGTTGGGATGATTTACATCGTCAGTGATGCTCTCTAATATCCAAGAGTTATCGAAATAATAATGCGAAAGTGCTTCTGCTGGGTTTGGAATAGTGGGTTTTTCCGGCACAGAGACGACAAACTTATCGAAAGATAAAGAGTCGGTCATATATACGCCTCTTGCCTCATTATAAAAAGGCCCTTCGCCGAGATCTTTGATAGAAAATTGAATATTCCATGGGCATTTATAACCGAAGTATTTGTCTAGGACAGATAGTGCATTTCCGGGCAAGCATAGCTCTTTTCTAAATTCTTCGTCATTCCATGCTTTTGCAATGGCTTTTAAGTATGTTGCACGAAAGTCAAGCAATTGTTTCGTTAGTTCCATTTTTTCTCCTTGTTAAATGTATAACCCTTGTTGGTTTATTGTTTGCTCTGTGAGTGGCTGTTCTAACCACCCGAGTTTTACTGGTGTCTGGTAAAGCCGGGGGTTACCTAGTTGAGGCCATATGTGGCAAAGACCTGGGACAAAGACTTTTACGGTGCTTACCGGTGAGAACTTTCGCGTGTATTCAAAGGCTATTACTTCCATATTAAGCTCATGTAGTGAGCTTACTATATGAGATACACAATCATTTATACTCATATTTTCGCAGTCGGTGTAAGCTGTTGTCGACGCTAAGTGCTTGCTAGGGTATAAAAAGTCTTCATCTTCAACTGAGTTAAAATCAAAGGGAGCGCCGTTTTGGTCGCGAATTGGTATCAATTGACATAATTCTGTTAGTGCTCTTTGTGCTGCCATTTCTGGTTTTAGGTGGCAACCAAATCCAAAAATAAAGCCATTGTCTTTTTTATTTTTGCCAATTGCTGCCATGGCGGGGATACCTGAGTCATTGGTAATATCCAGCACCCAAAAATCGTGTGTACTACCAATGCTCTGTTTTATTAAAGCAAGACTGCTCGACTCGATTCGAGAAATATCAAACTCAGGCCGTACCAATTTGTTATACCACCAGATAGAGGTCGAGTCCCTTTCTATTAATTCAAGCAGTGCTTGTAGTATAGCTTCCTCTTTGTTGTTGCCAGCAGCACACCCATTTGAATGCCAAAAACCGTATTTCACATCATTAAAGGGTGTGTTTGCAAAGCAGCAAACAAGGGGGACATATACGTATTCACTATTTGTGAGGGACCAAGCTTTGTACCAATTGACTGGGCTGTTGTCATAGCTCACAACAGCTTGCTTACGGTTGAAATCCTGAGAGTTTGGATCAGCAAAGCTCTCGATTTGAGTCTGGCTATATGGCAAAAGATCAGAAAAGCTTATATAGCGGTGAGGCAAGTTTTCTGGAAGTGATAAAGTGCTAGGTTCGTTTCCACAATATTGGGCATTCTTTCGCTCAATCGCTTCACAAATACCACTTACTTTCGATTGAACTGGATCAACTCCTTTACCCAAACATATTTGTACGAGTGAGGAGTTATGACGTCCAAGAGAGGTATATGGTCCCTTGTAAAACCCTGTTCTATAAATTTTAATAGGGTTGCCATGAGAGTCCGAAAGCTCTTCTATATGAGTTACAAGGCCAAGCTTGTTTGATACGAATGGCAGAAGCTCATTCAAGGTTGCGCTCGGGGATTTAGATCTTGAGCCGCCATCCTGGTCAAATATGCATGCTATAGGATTTAATTTTAGTTCAGGCTCTTGCTCATTTACGAGACAGAAAGGGTCTACTGTTAAGTGCTCTGCATTATGACTCTTCGAAGAGCAGTCATGAAGCGAAATTTCAACAATAATTTGTTTGGAAGATCTATTAACCTCTTCAATTGATTTCTCAATGAGTTTACTGAGGATCACCGCATCCAATTCTGATTTCTTAATGAAAGGTGGTTTTTCTTTCTCAACGTTAAGGTTATTTACGATATTCCGAATTGGGTTGTTTGAGAGCAGGAGTTGTTCAAGTGCATCGACAAATTCAATGTTATTCTTTGCTATGAACACCTGTCCAAAAATATAAATAAGTCGAGATTTATACTTTTGATATCCAACTTCCAGAGCTTGGTAGTATAGGTTGTCTTTTGAATTGAAGGTTTCAACTTCTGACTTTTCTAAAGCAGTCTTAATATCCTGCATTGGTATTGAATCATTGATTTCCTCGTCTATCTCAACGAGAGAAAAACGCTTCATTAACTCCAAAGTTCGCATGAAAGCAATTTCGCCGTCGATATCAAGCTCATATGCATTTGGTTTTCCAATGAGTTCTAAGTTGGGGAACTGCTCAGCAGGAAACTGATATAGGATTTCTTCGTAAATAACGAAAGAATTCTTGTTTTCTCCGGAATAAACTATAGCTTTGTTTTTCCATTTGTAATTTGAATAATACATATTAAATTAAGGCTTTATAGTTGCTATACAGTATCTTGTCTATTTCAGAGGGAGTAAGATAATCAAGCTCATTTCTTATGTTGATATCATTCAAATGCATGTGGTCAGGGTGCGGAAAGTCACTACCATATATTAGGTTGTCAACCCCTACTGTTTTGATGCAATCTTCGATACTGGGTTCCCCAAGCTCAATTGTTAGCCAAAATTGTCTTTTAAAGTATTCAGAGGGCAACATTTTTATGTTGTCTTGAATCAGACTCGGGAACTCGGTATAGCATATATTGTCAAGCCGCCAGAGCCAGTAGGGGACCCATGAGCAGCCAGCTTCCAGTAGTAAAAACTTTAAGCTTGGGTATCTCTCTGTCACACCTGACTCGACTAGAGATAAGAAGGCCATTTGGATTTCAATAGGGTGTGAGCAGGCATGTAATCCAAATCGGCTAGTAAATCTGTCTGTTCCAACTGTACTGCCCGCTAAATGCGTACCACCATGCAGTGCTACTGTGATGCCTAACTGCTCGCAACGCTTCCAAAACGTTTCATAATCAGGGTGGCCAAGAGATCTGCCCTTGATTATCTCAGGACGCAGTTTGATCATACGCCATCCAAACTGAGCGATTGTCTCTAACTGTGCCACCATTGTTTTAGGGTCATGGCGACTGATCACGCCTACGCCGTGCAACCTATCGGTCTCTGAACCTATATAGTCAAATAACCAGCGGTTATATGCTGCAGCAAAATCAAGCGACGCTTGAGCGTCAATTTCACTATGATTGACTATGTACATGGCGAAACTTGGAAAGAGCAAAGCTTGCTCAATACCAGAGTCATTCATTGATAGAAGCTGATCTTTCGAACAGGTTGCAGAGAGCCTTTCTGCAATACTGTTTTCATTTTCGATTGCGGCAGCAACTTGAATATCGGGTCCCCAGTTACTTAGGACTGAGTGTTCTCCAATCATCAGAACAGGTGGAATGCTGAGCTCTTTATGCGGGATATTTTTTAAATATATGGGATATTTAGAAAATGTTCTTTCACTAGTATACTCTTTCCAAAGCGAAACTGGCTCTATAACGTGCCTGTCTCCATCAAATATTTTATTTTGCATATTTAATTCTCAAAGGAGGGGAAACCCCTCCTGTACAATCAGCAGCAGGTAAATGGCATTTCTTTGCCTTTAGCTTCATAGTCAGCTAAAGCGTATGCCTTTATGTCTTCTCCCGATGGAGCAGGGGGCAGTGTAAAAATAACCTCTGTAGGAAGATGACTTGAAGCTTCTAACCACCCATTGACTGGGTGTTTTTTTTCTAAAAAGCTGTCGTTATAGCTGTAACCAATAAGGCTTTCTTTATTAAACTCATTATATAAAGGTGTCTCGATCACTTGATTGTCACTAGTTAAGCCTCTAAACCTTATATATAGGCCTGATGGGGGAGTATAATCAGATAGCTTTCGCATCATTTCCAGTGGCTCATTAACTACCTCTTTAAGTTTATCATCAGAAATCCATGAGTAGCTAATCAATCTTCTAAATGCATTTCTCCACTCAGCATCTTTCTCGAAACCCCAAAGTGGATTTTCGTCTCCATGAGAATTATCTTCGTTAATTTCAACAGTTTTATTTGACATTTTTTCACCTTAATTGGTAATAGTGGTTTGAAGTTGCTTTTTAGCTTCGTTCAAAAAAAACAGATTTCTCTGTTCAATACACAAGTTAACAGACTTTTTACTTAGAGATTGGGCTTCGCTTTTGTTTCCCAATTTATACTCTACCAAAGAAAGTGAATTAAGGATTATTGGCAATGCCGAAATTTCTCTATTTTTGGTAGACTTATCGAGTGAGTAAATAAGGATTTCCTTCGCTTTAGTATATTGCCCTTGCTCTATCATTTTCAATGAAAGTAAGACAACATACCAGCCTGTAGCAAAGTCTTGCGGTGATTCACAGACAGTCATTATGATTTCTTCAGACTTCTCTATGTCACCACTGAAACATGCTACTAAAAACTTTAAATAGACTTGGTAATATGAAAAATTACCTTCTTCATAAATCGTTGTGAAATATAAATTACCAACCTCAATAACTTCTTTGTCTTTTTTTAGATAAGCACTAAGCAGAGCTCTGAATAAGTATGCTAAAGCTGTAGCATGGCATGTTGAGTGTCCAGAAGATGTTTCAATTGCCTTTCTAGTACACATTTCAGCCTTTTTTATATTGTTTTTATGTAGGTAACTTAGAGAGACCAACGAATAGCAAAAGGGCTCAATATCAATGCCATATTGATTGAAAATATAGTCTCTATCAGTTTTTTCAAGTAATTCGTTCTGTATTATCTTAAAGCAATTTATTGACTTGTCTATTTTTCCTTCGAACAAGTACGATAATATTAAGTGTGCTAAAGTAACGGCTTTTTTATCATAGTCATGCTTTTCATATGACTCTAGTAGCTTTAAGCCAAAAGAAATGGCTTCTGGGCCACCTCCACAATAAAATAGCTCCATAAACTTAATCCAATCTAGTTTATTTCTTATTGAGCTTTTTATGCTTGGGACTTCACTGATTTCAGGAGAGTTGAATATATCTACTAGTTTATCTCTGAATTCAAATGTTTGAGGAGAAGATGTACCATACGTACTAACGAAACACGGATATATTGCATCTAGAAGCTCTCCTTTTAGTTGAATCGCTTGCTGTTTATTTTCCAATTTATTGGCAAGGAGTTCAGTATGTTTGGATGATTCAATTGCGTATCTATACGAATATTTTGAAACTAGTTCCAGAATAGACCTTTTTGACCACTCTGCTGCAGCCTCATAGTTATTTGCTTCCTCATAGTGATAGCTGATAATGCTCGGTTCTATAATCATCTTTTTGCCATAAGAGGCTTCTAACGATTCAGCAACTCTATGGTGTATTTTGCTTTTGGTCGAGTCCAATATACTTTCGTATGTTACATCCCTCACCAGCGCGTGTTTAAAGATATAACTGTCATTTTCAACCCGGCGCTGTTGGATGATGAGGTCTTTCTCAATCAGCTCATTCAGGTCGTTTTGGATCTGATCTTCGCTGAGTGAAGATGCGGCGACGAGCAGGTCGTATTCGAATTCGCGGCCTATGGTGGCGGCGAGCTGTGCGGTTTCTTTGGCGTGTACCAGGCTGTCGAGCTTTTGCTGTAGCGATTCGCGCAGGCTGCTGGGGACCTGATCGAGTTTATCCGGGCTGACGAAGTTGACTTCGCCGCTTTGCTCGCTGACGAGTGCTTTTTGTTTCAGCATATCGACCAGCTCTTCGATAAACAGTGGGATACCGTCGGTGCGGCTGACCAGTATGTCGCGTACGTTTTTCGAAACGGCTTTGCCTTCGAACAGTTGCTCGATAAAGTCTTCGGTTGCTTTGGCGGTGAGCTTGTGTAGCTCCAGCTCCAGCAATGTCAGGTCGTGCAGACTGTCTGGCTTAGGCTGGCGCGAGGTGCTGATCAGCACGCTGCCATCGCCAAGATTGGCCGCAAAATGGTGGATGAACTCCAAAGTGGTGGAATCTGCCCAGTGAATATCTTCTATGATGTACAGCTTATGATTGCTGAGGCTGAATTTGTGCGACAGCAGCAGGGCACTCAGGCCTTTGAACAGCAACTCTTTTTGTGCGTCCGGCGCCAGTGACGATGGCTGCATGTCTTCGGGCAACTCAATATTCAGCCACACTAACAGAATGGGCAAAATAGTCTCTGTGTTGAGTGTGCCGTCCTGTTCATTAAGCAGTGATACGAACAGGTCTATGACCTCGGTATTGCTGAGATTGCTGGTGTTAAACAGGTAACGCACCAGCGTTAGAATTGGGTAGAGCGCGTTGTTCTGGTGCTCGGGCAAACACTGGGCAACCAGGTGCTGGTATTTGCCGGCGTTGGCGCGAATTTCTTGTAGTAACCGCGACTTACCAATGCCGGCTTCACCGTAAATATGGGCAACCCGAGTGGTTTGTTGTTCGTTATTAATGATAGACAGGGTTTTGTCCAGTTCGCTCTGGCGGCCAATCAGCTTGTGGTGATGGCGTGTACCACGCATAAAGCCAAAGGCTTCTACACGTTTTTCGCCCTTGAGGTTATAAATGGCTTGCTGTTCAAACGCCATACCCAGCTGCATATTGTCGAAATAATCGAACTCACTGTAAGGCTCAAGGATGGCGCGGGATTCTGCGGTACACAAAATCTGACGTTCACCCGCTAGGCGAGCCAGTTGCATGGCTGTGTTGGCTACATGGCCTTCTGGTACCGCGTTGGCGTAGGTGACAAAAATACCCGAGTGCAGGCCAATGTGGGCGTTAAGTTGCACACCGTGGGCTTCTTGCATCAGCGCATTACGCTTACCGAGTTCACTGATCACATCCAGTGCGGTACGTGCGCTCAGTCGGGTGTCGTTGTCGCTGGCAACGGGGTAGCCAAAGTAGAACAGCGCAGTATCGGCCAGATTGCCCACATGATAGGCACCAAAGCGGGTGGCAATATCAATGCAGGTATTGCGCTGCGACTTAAACAGAGTGTCGATGACATCCAAATCTTTGGTGTTTTCATCGAGCATTTTAGCGCTGAGGCGCAGTGCCATAACGGTGATTTGTTTGCGCTCTGTCAGCGTGGTGTAATCCTGCTGGCCAGGATGGCTTGGGTCGTCGGTGCGCAACACCACAGTGGCATCGTCGTAACCATGTTGCGCCTGCACATCTGCCAATACGCCCACCAGGTTCGACACATTCATAGAGTTAAGTTCACTGAATGCCTCTTCCCCTGAGATCACGCGCTCTGTGGCATTCTTTTGTAGCACACGACGCAATAATCCCGATAACGGGTGGCCAAGCAAGGCACTGGGCAGTGGAATATGTACATCACTCAATTGCTTGTGATAAATCGAGGCAATACTGGAGCCGGTAACGGCCGGTAAACCAGTCAGACATTCTAAAAAGACCAGGCCCCAAACATAGATATCAGTTTTGGCTGAGGCGGGTTCTCCACGCAGTTGCTCGGGCGCGCTGTAAGAAGGCGTACCCAGGGTTTCCTGGGTGAGTGTCAGCGTGGCGAAGTCCTGATGGCGGCTTTCCTGGCTGAGCGTGCCGATACCAAAGTCGAGGATCTTAGCGTAGGTTTTTGCGCCTGCCTGCGTCAGCATGATGTTGGCGGGTTTAATATCCCGGTGGACTATGCCTTTTTGGTGTGCATGGATCAGGGCATCCAGTACCTGCAACATAATGTCGGTGGCATCGACTGCATCTAACGCGCCTTCCTGAATAAGATGTTCGCGCAGGGATTGGCCTTCCACATATTCAAACACGCCGTACAGCAGGTTTTCGTCTACCTGGCCTTTGTCCAGCAGTCGCACAATGTGCGGGTGTTGCAATTGGCTGCTGAGCGAGGTTTCACGTTTGAATCGCTCAATGTAGCGGTGCTTTTTGGCTTCGTCCAGATGTGGCTCAAGTGCCAGAAACTTGATAGCCACTAGCTGATCGGTGTTTTTGTTTTTTGCTTTGTAAACCTTACCAAAACCGCCTTCGCCTATCTTGTGGATGAGCTCGTATTGCGTCGACTGAAAGCGATCCTGAATGTAAGGATCAGAAAATTGAGTTAGTGGCATAGTCTTTTATTTTTATCTAATTTGTTAACAGGGCTCGAACCTAAGCTCTAAATTATTGTTAAGAATTACGATTATTACAATGTTTTTTCAACATTCTTGCCATTAGCATGGCTTTATTTGACATCAGACAGATTTCACAAAGATGAAGGTCGTATTGATTATCGGCAACTAATCGTATTACTTGAGTAAAATTCAACAATATCAAGCGTTACTGAACAGTCTGAAGCATGCTGTTGTTCTCTGCTAGTAATCTTTACCGATTATCAATAGAGGGTCAAATGCTTCTGGCTGAGGGTTGGCAAAAATAATGGTTTAAAAGTTCTAAATTATTATATTTATCATGCTCACTGGTACTTAATTGGTAGGGTTTGCTTGTGGTGTAATGTGGTGTAATGTCCAATTATTCAGCAGTTTGTAATAATCAACCAGCTTTTTGGTCGCTAAAGGTATTTATAGATGGAACGTCGTACTTTTCTTAAATCAGGCTCGCTCTTATGTGCCAGTGGTGTACTGCCCGTCAGTGCATTCGCAGCTAACGCCAGTACATTTACATTTTCTGAACAAGATACTCAGCGTGTTGATGCCAGCACGTTAGATAAACTGGGCCTTACAGCACCCAAAATGTCTGTACAGGCGCCCAGTGGTGAGCAGATTACCTTAACACTTAAGCCGTCTGTCAGCAGGCGCTACGGCGATTTATTGTATGTCTACTTTGAGATGGGTAAAGAGATTGCGGTATTTGATATTGATGGAAACCAGCAAGGTGCGATAACTCTGCCAGACGGGGTTGGCCTGGTTGGAGATTTTGCTATCGAACCTTCACAGCAGTTGGTTTATCTTATTGAGCATGGCCATCATCACATCACTGTCGCGAGCTTTTACGGTGAAAAACTCGGCCAGATTGGCGAGTTCGGTATTGATGTGGTTGAGCAGTTAAATGGACCCAAAAGCATTACGCTTGATGCGGATGGCCATTTGCACATTCTGGAAATGGGCACTTACAGTATTAAAGTGTTTAACAATAATGGTGCGTTCTTGTACTCCTACGGCCAAACGCGATTCACTAAGCAACCTGTATATAAGTCACTCGATGGTACACAGCATATTGTCGTCAGTGGCGGGCAGCTGGGCGACAGAAAATGGATTTTTAGAAAAGAAGTTCGCAAATTAACGGCACTCAACTAGACTGAATCATGAACGCTGACAGGTGCTATGAGCTGGCGGTTTTGCTGCTCCTAGTGCCTTGTAACTATGGAATTATTATACTTAGGTAGCGCCGATGGAAAAACATCAGACGCATACTGTGGCATCCGCAGATTATGCAGACCCAAAAGTCGACCAACTATTAAAACATACCGTCCGTAACCAACTTGAGTCTTTGCTCAAGGCCAAACTCACTACCGCACAGCGGCAACAAGCACTTACCCGAAGTTTTGTTGAGGCAATGGCACTTATTTTTAGCACCACTCAGGCCACTCACGCTCAACTGAGCGCTGCATTTGAGGCCATGTACGAACATGCCGTGCAGTCAATGACACAGGCACAGCTCAGCGAAGAACAACTAACGCGGCAATACATCTCTCCCACTGGATTGATTATGTCGCCACTCAACAGCCGCAATACAATTAAAGATATCTATCGTATTCAGGGTTATGTAAAAGGTATAGATAAAGCCGTTCGTGGCATGTTGTCTCATAAAAAGTCTATCACTATCTTGTACCCTGCCTGCGGCCCGTTCGCGCCCTTGCTGTTACCGCTGCTCAGCTATTACAAAGACCAGCATGTGTTTAACGGTGAACAAATTAAGGTGTTGTTTGTTGATACTCACCCAGGTGCGATTGTCACTCTGAGACAGCTGATTGCTGATTTACAGTTAGGTGAATTTGTTGCCGACATAATAGAAGAAGATGCGACAACCTATGAGCCACAAGAGAGCATTGACTTGCTTGTGCTGGAGGCGATGCAGCATGGATTTACCCGCGAAGGCCAGCTGGCGATTGCAAAGCATTTAGTGAAATTTTTGGCGATAGATGGCTGGATGATCCCGCGTTCTGTGTCCATCAAGGGCATGATGGTCCACGGCGAAACTGAATTTAATCAGCAATGGAAAGACGCGGAATATTGTCACTCCGCGCACTTGCAAGACACTGCTTTGCAGGAGCGGGTGGAGCTGGGTGAGCTGATGCGAATCGACAAATCTGCATTATTACAGATGCAGGAGTTGGAGTTGGAAGACGATGTCCGGGTGGTTGCGGCTAATACCATTACTTTGCCAACCGGGGTAGAGGATATGCCTGAGCGTATTCTGGCTGTATATGCGCAGATCACCACGTTTGACGAAGAAGGGCTGGATCAATACGACTCCGGCATTACGCACCCCAAGCCAGATATGAGCTTTTATGTTGATGCAAAGCCCAAAGAGCTTGACCATATGCACTTTGTGGCCAACAGCGGTGACACGGTCCAGTTTTATTACCAACTCAGCGGTATGCCTGGGTTTGTCCCTGTGAAAGTATAGGAGGCAATGATGGAATCTAAGTATGCCTTATTCAGTGGCAGCTGCTTGTGCCTGACTGCGGTGCAGTATTTGTTGCAACGGGGTCAGCTGGGCTGTGTGGTTTTGGTTGAAGCCGAGCCAAACCCGGACCTAGTTCAGCTGCAGCGTTTTTTACATCATCATCAAGTCCCAATGCTGCAATATAAAACCGAATCAGACGATGTGTTGATTGCCGATCTCGACAGGCTGGGTGTAAACAGTGGCTTGGCTTACCTGTTTAAACACAAGATCCGCTCTAAGCTTATCGACTATTTTGCCGGACGTTTACTGAATATCCACCCAAGCGCATTGCCAGATTATCGAGGCCCAATGCCGGTGTTCTGGCAGCTTAAAGAGGGCGTAGAAACGATTCGACTGACACTCCATAAAGTAGTTGAGCAGCTTGATAGCGGCGCAATTGCAACCCACATTGATTTGCCTGTTCACCCTTTTGATACCTCTCAGTGTTTGCATCAGAAGCTTGCCCAAATGGTACCCGCATTGCTTGAGCAGTTCACTCAGCAGCAGGCGGCGGGCACATTGACCTGGCAAACACAAAGCGAGGACATTGAAATTGATGGTAAACGGTGCGAGCCACGATATGCCGCGCATGTTCAGGTTGATGATTTGCTGATTGACTGGCAGCGCCATACAAGCAGTGAAATAGTTAACCTGGCTCGTGCTGCTAATGCTGAGCTCGGTGGGGCCCGTTTTAAATTCCGCGAAGGTTTGTTACAGCTGATGCAGGCTAGCAGTATGGATTGCCAGTTGAAGGGTATCAAACCCGGGACCGTTTTGGAGCTCGACAGAGTGAAAGGGTTATTGGTTAAAACGAAAGATGCCGCCGTGCGCCTGGATACGGTGTTAACAGAGCAGGGGATTTTTGATGGCTATCGTTTTGCAATTTTATTTGGATTGGAACCTGGGCTGGCCATTGTCCCTACTTCCTCTACGCGTATGTAAAAACATAATTTGTGATGGTTTCAATGCGCTAAATCAATTGCAAACCGATACCTTTGTACTAAATTTTACAATGGTAGCTTAGTTGAGAAGGACTCGTGAGTGGCCTGGCCGATGTACTTATTATCCTGCGTTTCTAACTATGCTCTGAACTTAAACTCAGAAGCGAGATAGATATGAACATAAAGATCAATCTGACGAACCGCTATGGCTATGATTTAGCACTCTATCCTTATGACGGAGGCGTCAGGCCCAGTGGTGAAGGGCAGCGTATTGCAAAAACTGAAGGCACTGGCGAGATAACCGTAGCACAAGGGGAGTGCAGTATTTTGGAAGTGCCAGGGATGGGGAGTTTGCTGATCCAGTTTTTGGGTGACGACAAACTAGCAGACTGTCATGAACGGTTTTGCGACAGCCCTAGCGAGTTTGACGAGTATCCATTAATGGCACTGTTACGTTACAAAACTACCGAGTTGTACTGGCGTTTTTCAGACAGCGATGATCCGGCAGAACTGAACGTCAGCATCAATGATATTGGTACAGTGTGTCTTGATAAAGTACTAAGCGGAGAAGCGCGCAGGGTGCAGTTACCTGAGTTTTTCATCCCACCTGTTTTTACGCCCCATTTACCAGAAGGAAATCCTGACTAACTCTGAGCAATGATAGCTCTACAACACATAGATGCCGTTCAGGCAATGCAGTAATAGAAGTAGTAGGTGCGAACTTTTCGCAACAAGTCGATAAACCACTGAGTGAATTTTAGTGGTACTGAGCGTTTATCGTTAAAGGGTATGTTTACGAATTAGAGAGGAATTCATATGTCTACTGACCCGTATATTGGCTCAATGGGTACCTTCGGCGGTGCTTTTACAATCAGAAACTTTGCAATGTGTTTAGGCCAGACAATGGCAATTTCACAAAATCAGGCGTTGTATGCACTGATAGGGACTATTTATGGGGGTGATGCACGTACAACTTACGCGTTGCCAGACTTGCGTGGTCGTAGCCCTGTGGGCGCGGGCGTACGCCCGGGTGGTATGGACTATCGTCAAGGTGAAAGACAAGGCTCTGAGCTAGTGGGTATCGAAATCATTCATATGCCTGCACACTCTCACACCGCGATTTTCACGCCGCTGGGTGGTACAAATCCAGTCAGTGGCACTATGCAAGTGGCAACTGATGCGGCAAATACACCCGTACCAGACAGCGACTCGTATATTGCACAAAGTTCATCAGCGGCTTTCTTTAAGCCAACTTTCGGGCAACCTAATTTGACCGATATTAAAGGGTTAACTGTATCAGGTGGTGGCTCGGCAGGTGGGACAGTGACTGTGACTAACACAGGCGGTTCAGCACCACTTAATATTTTGAATCCGGTCTTGCCGGTTAACTGGTTAATTGCGACAGAAGGTGTTTTTCCGCCGCGCAATTAATCAAGCAAGAAAGGGTTGGCTGAATTTCTCGCCAATCCTTTTGTACCAACAGGTTACATGTTTTAAAAGATTACAATAATTAGGCTTTGCAGATAAAGACAGTCATCATCAGGAGAGAATAATGAGATTAAGTCAGGTTGCTATCGCAGTTACTTCAGCAGGGGTGTCGGCGGCATTGCTTTCCGGTGAGGCTTGGGCCGCGCAGCAAACGATCAACTATTCCAATGGTTCAGGCTCCAGTTTTAGTGAGGTGGAGACTGGTGTTACAGGCAGCATGCCTTCGGTCACTTTGACCAATGCCGGTGCTGTGTCTTTGGTATTAGATGCGGGCACTAGTTCGGATAGCCCTGCGTATACAGGCCTAAATGATCTCGGGTTTGTGGCTGGCGTTGTTTACTCTAATACCATGATTAATGAGTTCAACAATCGTGGCTTCCGTTTTTATGAAAAATCTAGCACTAACTTCAGTTTCGACGAAATTACCTTTATGCAGGGGTCGGCCCGAGACTCAGATAAAACGTATCAACTGATACTAACTGGTTTTTCTAATAGTACTCAAACAGTGACAGAAACCATCACTCTGCCAAAAGGTGGTGAAGCAAACTCGGGGTTACAGGACCTCTTTACCCTGGCCCGTGGTACAGACTTTACCGATGCTGCATGGCAGGATGTTGATACAGTGACGATGGCGTTTACCCGTAGTCCGGGAGCTGACTCTCGATATCTTATCAGAAGTATCAAGATTGATGACGCCGCGGCGGCTGACTCAACCGCGCCTACTTTTGTCAGTGCGAGCTCAACCCCCACTGACAATGCAACCAATGTTTCTGTGAGCAACAACATTGAGATCGCTTTTGACGAAAATATAGCGCTCAATAGTGGCAATATCACCATTCGTAATGTCACAGACAGCACTGATTTTGAGGTATTTAATGTTGCCAGTGAAAGCGATGGCACAACCACATCACCAGGCGCAGGCCGCGTCAGTATTACCAACGACAAAGTCTACTTAAATCCTACCAGTGACCTGACAGGTAATCGCACTTACGCTATCCGCATTGATGCAACAGCAGTGCAGGATTCAGCAGGAAATGCATTCCTGGGGATCAGTGACGACACCACCTTTAATTTTAGTACGCCTAATACCGCGCCTGTAGTAGATTTGAACTCGGGCACCGGTGGTAATGATAACACTGCCAGTTTTTCTGAGGGCAGTGGTGCGGTTAATATCGCCAGTAGCGCGTCTGTGACCGAAGCGGACAGTGATACACTAAAAACCATAACAATTACACTGACCAATGATCAGGATGGGGCATCAGAAGGCCTTAATGTGAGTGCAGCTGCGCAAAACGCACTTACGGGTGTGTCTGGAGCGTCGGACATTACACTTCAAGACACGATCACTATCACCGGGGCAACCGCCACGGCCGCTGAAGTTGCTACCTTCTTGCAGGCCGTCACATACAACAACACATCCAGTACGCCAAATGAAACTGCGCGTTCGGTAACCGTTGTGATTAACGATGGGTCGACCAACAGTACAACGCGCACTGCCACTATCAGTGTGACAGATGTCACTGCTGCCAGCTCCAGTGCTGCAGGTTTCGATACAACTAATGGCACAAACCTCTCGCCAGCCATTACCTTTGCAGGCGGTGATGAAACCCTGACCATTGCCAATGCCAGCCATGCGACAGGCTCCACAGCAAGTGGTGGAACGGGCACCGATGTTCTCTCGGTACCTACCAGTACCAACCTGGCCAACTTAACGTCTTTAAGTGGCTTTGAGACGCTTACGCCAGATAGCGGCGCATCTATCACACTGACCGAGTCTCAGCATGAATCATTTACGACCATTAATGGCGCCGGGACTAACCAGTTTACGCTCAGCAGTGCCGATGGTAATGCAGCTATTACCGGTGATGCGGATATTGAAACTTATGTATTGGGCGCAGGGTTTACCTTTACGCTGGGCGGAGCTGCTCAGAATGTAACGGGCAGTAGTTCGGCGGATACTGTTGTAACGGGGGCTGTAACTGCCACAGGTACTTTAGCTGGTAGCGGCGGAACAGATGTATTGCAACTGAGTAATGGTGCCAGTATTTCTGGTGCCACAGTGAGTGGTTTTGAGACCCTGACACTAGATGCGAACGCTGCGGTAACCATGACAGAGGCACAACACGATGCCTTCAGCACAGTTAACGGCAGTGCGACAGAAAGCATTACTATCTCTGCTGCAACCGACGGTTTAACAGCAGCAAGCGCGATTGAGACCTATGTTTTAGGTGCAGCGAACAGCATCACACTGAGTGCTGCGGGTCAGAGTGTAACAGGTAGCAGCGGTAACGACACTATAAATATAGGTACATTAACCGCAACGGGCACGCTTAACGCTGCGGGTGGCACCGATACGCTTTCAATGAGTTCAGGGGCTAGCATTGCTGGTGCAACAGTATCAAATTTTGAGAACCTGACATTGGCCAGTGGTGCAACTGTGTCAATGACGGCCTCTCAGCCTGCTCTATTTGGTGGTACTATCACAGCGGCAGGCACTGAAACGATTAATATCTCCGGCGACGGTGATTTTACCACGCTTGCTAACATTGAAAACTTCTCGGTCGGTGACTCTTCGACTAATAGCCGTACAGTGACCGTTGCTGCTGCAGGCACTTCTGTGACCGCATCGTCTTCTACTGATGCCGTGACATTCAACGTAGGTACACTCAGTTACACTGGCACTCTTACGGGCGACGGCACGACAGCAGACACTGTGTCTATGTCTTCAGGGGCGAATATCTCTGGCGGTACGCTTGCCAACATAGTTAATTTGACCTTGGCCAGTGGTGCATCTGTCACCATGACTCCAGCTCAAAATGCGGCGTTTACTGGTACAGTGACAGCAGCAGGCTCTGAGACCATTACAATCAGTGGTGATGGCGACTTTACAACGCTGACAGGCATTGAGACCTACTCAGTAAATGACGATAGTACCAACACTCGGACCATCACAGTAACCAATGCGTCTGCCACGATAGACGCAACCGTGTCTAACGATGCTATTACGTTTGATATTGCTGGCAGTGCATTTAATGGATCATTGGTCGGCGACCCAACTACCGGTGATACTGTGAGTGCATCAGACGGTGCGGATGTGAGTAGTGGTGGGTTCACCAATATCGGCACTCTGTCACTGGCCAGTGGCGCAACGGTGGCGATTGACGCGGCCAATGTAGCAAATAACTTCACTACGGCGATTACCGGTGCAGCGGGCTCTGAAACGCTCAAACTGATGGACGGGGGCACGTTTAATTTTACTAATACCAGCGTTTCCGAAATCGAAAACCTGGCAATTGGTACCAATAACATCTTTACCATTACGCTGACGGATAACTTTGATTCCAATGGTAATTCGGTCACTATCTCTAATGCTGCGGGCTTTGCGCTTGCTGGTGGAATTACGCTGAATGCCAGTGCGCTTAGCGGTGATACCATTAATATGACCGCCACTGACTTTGACGGTAACGACACCATTACAGGTGGTAGCGGCACCGATACCATTCGTCCGGGCGGTGGTACAGACTCGATGACAGGTAACGCAGGCAACGATAATTTCGTTGGCGACGCGTCTGATCTTAATGGCGACACCATTACCGATTTGAGTGTGGGTGACATTATTACTATCAACAGTGTCACTGGCCTGACAACCAGCAACGTGCGTTTTAGCGGTACCAGCACACTTCAGATAGATACCAATGGGACTGACTTTAGCTCCATTGAAGTGGCAATTAGCTTGTCAAATGCGCCAGCAAACTCACTTGATTTTACGGTAGCGGACAACGGCGCAAATACCGATATCACCTTCATTACGCCGAATGATGTACCTGTATTTAGTAACCTCAATGGTGGACAAACGTTTGTTGAAAACGGCTCGGCTGTGGTGATTGATTCAGATGTTTTGATTGCCGATACTGAACTGGACGCGCTCGACAGCGGCGCGGGTAACTACAATAACGCAACCTTGACTATTGCTCGCAACGGCGGTGCCAATGCACAGGATGTGTTTGGTAACAATGGCCTGCTTGGCACCTTGACTGAGAGCAGCACCTTTACTTACAACTCGACGACGGTCGGTACAGTTACCACTAATTCATCCGGCACGTTAGTGTTGACGTTTAACACCAGCGCAACCTCTGCAATCGTAGATTCTGTATTGCAAAATATCACTTATCAGAACAGCTCAGAAGCACCACCGGCATCTGTAACGCTCGATTATACTTTTAATGACGGCACTGCAAATAGTACGGGCACTAATCAGGCATCTGTTACCATTACTGCGCAGAATGATGATCCAACCGATATTAGCCTGGATACGACATCAATCAATCAGTCAGCGACTGGCGCAGGTGCAAATATAGGTACTTTGAGTACCACAGATCCTGATACCAGCGATAGCCATACCTATACTATCGTTAGCAGTGGTGCCAGTGCTAATGGCACGTGTAGTGCAGACACCAACAACGGTAGTTTCCAGATCAATGGTTCGAACCTTGAAACTCAAGCGGCATTGTCTGCTGGAAGTTATGTTGTTTGTATACAAACAAGCGATTCTACAACGACATTCCAAAAAGCATTTACGATCACCGTAAATGACGATGTGGCACCAAATGCACCATCGACACCAGACCTTGATGCTGGGTCTGATACCGGTTCATCGAATAGTGATAACAACACCAACGACACGACCCCAACCTTCAGTGGTACAGCAGAAAGTGGTTCAACTGTAAGGCTTTATAGTGATCAAGAAGGTGGCGGCACAACCGTTATAGGCACCGGTACTGCAACTGGAGGCAACTGGCAGATTACCACCAGTGCTCTGACTGCTGGTGTAACACATGCCATCACAGCAAAAGCAACAGATGCCAGCAGTAACGAGAGTGCGGCATCCAGTAGCTTAAGTGTCACGATAGATACAACCGCGCCTTCAGCGCCAGGCACACCTGATCTGGATGCAAGCAGCGATACTGGTACATCTAATACGGACAATATCACTAACGATACTACCGCGACGTTTACTGGCTCAGGCCCTAATGGCGGTGCCATTACGTTGATTTCAAGCATTGATGGTACTGTGGGCACCGGCACTGCAACCTTAGGCACCTGGACTATCACAACGTCTGCTTTATCAGCAGGCACACACACGATGACAGCTCGAACGACTGATACCGCAGGCAATACTGCCGATGGCTCAGGCCTTTCTGTCACAGTGGACACCAGCGTGGCAGCGGTCAGCATTACAACGCCTATCGAAGTTGATGGGCTCGTCAACGCGGCCGAAGACAATGATGTACTCATTGCCGGTTCAGGCGCTGAAGCGGGCAATAGTGTGACTGTGACAATCACCGACACAAATAACACCCCCGTGAGCCGCACCGTAACCGCCGATAACTCCGGTAACTGGACGCTGAGCGGCAGTGAGCTGGATGTCAGCGGCCTGAACAATGGCACGCTCACCGTGTCGGCGACCCAGGCGGATACGGCGGGCAATACCTCCACCGCAGCCACGCAAACCATTACGCTGGACAATGCCGCGCCGTCTGCGGTGACCATCACCACGCCGATTGAGACCGACGGTCTGGTCAATGCGGCGGAAGACAACGATGTGCTGATCGCCGGTTCCGGTGCCGAAGCGGGCAACAGTGTGACCGTGACCATCACGGATAACAACAGC
>NZ_PPUZ01000010.1:0-141912 GCF_004212645.1 Pseudoalteromonas rubra
CACCGCCAACAAAGAGTGCCCTCCGAGGGCAAAGAAATCGGCCTCAGTACTGAGCTGCGGCTCAGGTATATTCAGCATCTCACTCCAGATACCGACCAGCGCTTTCTCAAGCGACGTGACCGGTGCTACACAGACGCTTTCATCGAGCTGCACCTCAGGGGTGGGTAAAGCTCGCTTATCCAGTTTGCCATTGTGAGTCAGTGGCAGCGCTGGTAATAGCATGATCACAGAGGGGATCATGTAAGCGGGCAGGCTGTCGCGTAGCCGTTCACGGAGCTGTGCAATATAGTCATCGCTTTGTTCAGGCATCGCGACTGGCTGAACATAGGCCACCAGTTGCTTACCCTGGGCCAGCTCTTTAACCAGCACCACCGCCGACTCAACGGCGGGCAAACGCATCATTTGTTGTGCTATTTCCCCCAGCTCAATACGGAATCCACGTATTTTAACCTGTTCATCAACACGCCCTATAAATTCCAGCGCACCATCAGGTAAACGCCTGACCAGATCGCCAGTTTGATATAACCTGGCACTACTATGTGGTTGCTGCGCGTCGAAATAAGGGTTATCAATAAAGCGCTCAGCACTCAGCTCGGGCTGATTTAAATATCCACGAGCCAGCGTCGGGCCTCCAATATACAACTGAGCGATGACGCCAGTTGCGACAGGCTGTAAATCGTTATTGAGCACAAACACCTGAGTATCATTGATGGCACGGCCAATGGGCACGCGCCCAATGGGGTCAGAAAAGTGATGGGCACAGGCAAATACCGTTGTTTCAGTGGGCCCATAGGCGTTGGTAAAGCGAATATCCGGGTAACGCGTTAGTGCCTGTTGAACAGCTTCCGCCGATGCTTGCTCACCGCCCATCAGCACAGCCTTGATGGATGTCCCCCGAAATGTGTCATTGATCACCATCTGATTGAACAACGAAGTCGTAGCAAAAAATGCCTCAACCCTCAGTTCACACAACCGCTGGTTTAGTACTCTTTCATCGAGTATCTCGCTTTTATCGAGCAACACGAGCGTCTGTCCCCGCAAGAGCGGATAAAACATATCAAACACAAAGCCATCAAAGGCGTATGAAGAAAGGCTGGCCACACGTCGCGCAGAGGCCGATTCGATAAAAGAAGGTTGTGAGAGCAGCGCCATAACATTGCGATGTTCTACCATAACCCCTTTGGGCTGCCCGGTAGAACCTGAGGTATAGATCACATACGCCAAATGGTCTGGCGTTAACTCGTCGACAACCGGATTTGCCGGAGGATAGCTATCCGTATGCTCTGTTTGCTCATTCAGCAGCAGCGTCACTGTTGAGACGGCTAACTGAGTGAGGCTATCGAACATCTCAGCGCAGCTTAATACCAGCCGAGCCTGAGTATCTGCCACCATCAGTTCAATACGCTCTACGGGGAAATCGGGGGCGAGTGGCACGTAGCCGGCTCCAGCCTTCAACACCGCCAAAATCGCAACAATCAACTCTGGCGTTTTGGGGCTGCATATCCCAACCAAATCGCCGGCACGTACCTGATATTGCGTGATTAAAGTATGTGCCAGTCGGTTTGCTCTCGCATTTAATTGCGCATAACTCATGGCTCCGTCTGCCCAGCAGAGCGCTTCGTGCTCGGGGTTCAGATGTGCCTGCTGCTCGAACAGCTGATGTATCGTTGTCGCACTGCTGCGGCTGGGCTGGTATGCTGGTTTCGGGTGACAAAGCGCCTCAGCCGCCGACGGGCTGAGCATAGTATAAGTCGATAAACGCTGTTCAGGCTGTTGCCCCATCTGCGCCAGTAACACGCTCAACTGCTCCGCCAGCATGACAATTCTTTGCGTTGTGAACAGCCCGGTATTGTACTCAAACTTTAACTCAAATTGCTGATCCTGCTCTATCACATTGAGGATCAGATCGCAGACCACATTCGACTGTCCGTCATCACTTTGCGTAACGCTGAGTTCACTACCAGTCGCCTGCGATGATGTCGACTTGGTTGCATTCCCCTGCAACATATTCAACATGATCTGAAAGACCGGGTTATGGCTTTGACTACGCGGCGGATTGAGAACATCAACAACCTGGTCAAATGGAATATCCTGATGCTGTTGCGCCGCCAGATTGACGGCTTTCAGCGCTGCCACATACTCAGCCAGTGTAGCCGATTCATCGACCTCGGCACGCAACACCAACGTATTGACAAACAGTCCTATCAAACGCCCCAGCTGCGGGTGCGTGCGGCCCGCAACGGGCGTACCAATGACAATATCCTGCTCGTGACTATGACGCGCCAGGAGCAAGCTCCACGCCGCATGAAAAATAACAAAAGGCGTCGTATGAAAACGTTTTGCCAGGTCCGCAATGGCCGCTGCTACTTCGCGAGTAAGGGGTAAGCTGTAGTGGCTTCCCTGAGAAGTCAGCTTGGCAGGTCGCACAAAGTCCAGCGGCAGGCTGTGCACTGCCGGGATCCCTTTTAGCTGTTCAAGCCAGTAGTTTTGCTGCGCCTGCAGAGTCTGCTCATCCAGATAGCTTGCCTGCCAGATAGCATAGTCTGAATATTGCAGCTCAAGGGCTGGCAGGGCAGCTTGTGATGCCGAACTGAACTGCTGGTAATAGAAGTTAAATTCATCAAACAGCACCTCCATAGACCAGGCGTCTGCAGCAATATGGTGTAAATTCAGCAGCAAATAGCCCTGCTGAGTATCACTTTGCGACGCGCTACACTGGATCCAATAGACTCGCAGCAAAGGACTGCTGCTTAGCTCAAAAGGCCGCCTGGTCGTTTCTTGTATGACCGCTTCAACCTGTTGTTGCCTGTCCGACTCGGCCACAGAGCGCATATCAATGCTTTCGATTAAGCACTCTGGGACCGGGTTAAGACGCTGATAAACTTCGCCATTTTCTTCATGATAGCTGGTTCTCAACACCTCATGTCGAGCCATTATCTCAAGCAAAGCCCGTTCGGCATGTGCAACTGAGAAAGCACCTTTGATATTGAGCACCAATGGCATATTGTAACTGCTACTGAGTGGCTCCATTTGAGCAATAAACCACAGCCGTTGTTGCGCAACGGATAAAGGCCGACATGATTTTGGCTGATCACTGAGCGTAATTTCGGATTGTGTTGTCGTGGTTAACTGACCACCCAGATACGCTTTAATTTCCTCTTTGCGCCGAACTAACTCAGATTTTACCTCTGGGTTGATCTCTTTGGGCAGCGCGACCTTCAACGCCCCGTCATGAAATTTTATCTGTACGCCCTGGTTTCTTATTGTTGTTATAAACTCAGCGATACTCATAGTTCAAATACATCCATATCTGTTTCTTGTTGTAATTCTTTTGATGACCAATAGGCATTTTCCAGGTGCATAGCAAACTGTGCTAAATCAGCAGATTCAAACAAGGTACTCACCGCCAGATTCACGTCGTAGTGAGTGTGTACTTTGTCCAGGAACCTGACGACCAGTAAGGAGTGGCCGCCCAATGCGAAAAAGTTGTCATGGCGGCTGATTGACTCAACACCTATGCCAATCAGTTCAGCCCAGGTGTGAGCGACGAATTGCTCATACTCTCCCTCTGGCGGGGTCTCACTCTGCGCACCGCTCAACGTTTGTGGCACAGGTAATTGTGCCCTGTCGAGCTTGCCATTCAGAGTCTTTGGCAGCGCATCAAGCGCCACAAAGACACTTGGGATCATATACTCAGGCAAAGACTGTAGCAGTGCCTGACGCAGCAGCTGGGCCTGCTCAGAAGTCACCAAAGCATGTCCGGTCATGGCATCTTCAGGGACTACATAGGCCGACAACTGTTGTTCATTAAGGGTCACGACCGCCTGCTTGATCCCGTCGATAGCGCTAAGATGACGTTCAATTTCTTCCAGTTCAATGCGATAACCTCGCAGCTTGACTTGGTGGTCAACCCGGCCGCAATACTGCAACAGCCCAGCGTCGAGCTGCCGAACTTTATCGCCGGTACGATACACCCTTGTGGGTACACCATTGATATTTAGAGTGACAAATTTTTGTTTGGTTAACTTGTCCCGGCCATGATAACCAATCGCCAGTGCCGGACCACAGATCCCCAGTTCACCAATACTGCGAAGCGGCGCACACTGGAGCTGATTATCCAACACAATGTGGCCATAACCCGGTAAAGGTGAACCCAGGTGCTGTGCGGTATCGGCATCAGCCTGGCTCAGGGGCACCGTTCTGACCATTGACCACACCGTTGCTTCTGTTGGCCCGTAACAGTTGACTAACTTCGCCTGTTGCTGCCTGAACTGTTCAATCAATGCCGGAGGCAAAGCCTCTCCGCCACTGGCTGCAATCACCCCGGGATGCAATGCCAGACCCGCATCAAACAGCTGAGTCCAGCGCGAAGGTGTTGTTTGAATAAAACCATAACGGCGTGCGTTAAGCAGTTGTACCAGGGCACGAGGGTCTCGCAGTTGCTGATCATCCGCCAGGTAGCAGACTCCCCCACGGGTCAAACAGCCCAGCCATTCATACAAAGAAATATCAAAATTAATGCTGGTCAGCATCAGCCAGGGGAAGTCACAGGCACTGGACGGGATGGCCACATTCATCGCACTGACAAAGTGTCCGAGCGACTTATGTGATACCAGGATCCCTTTAGGCTTGCCAGTTGTGCCCGAGGTATACAACAGGTAAGCAGGTTGTTCCGGCTCAGGCCAGTCTAATGCTACAGGCGAGACAGACGTGTCTAATGTGCTGATATCAAGGCTGTGTGCCTGTATCCCCTCCGGCAAAGCCATCCCTTGGGTAAGGATCAAGCTAACCCCACTGTCCTGGACAACATGCGCCAGCCGCTGTGCCGGATAGCTGGTATCCAGAGGCAGCAGCACCGCGCCACTTTGCAGTACGGCATACATGCTCACCAGCATCTCTATGCTGCGCGGCATCATGATCCCAACCACCTGGCCGGGCATGACACCTTGCGCACGAATATGACCTGCCAGCTGCGCCGCTTGCTGTGCGAACTGCGCATAACTCAGGCTTTGCTCGTTACACACCACCGCGGTGCGCTCAGCAAAGCGCTGTTGTGCCAGTGCCATAGCCGGTAGCAGCGCCTCTCCTGTTTGAGCACATATCGGCTGCTCATTGACCAGTGTCGTCGCACTACACAACGGAAATTGCCAGATATTTCGCGCAGGCATCGCCACCACGGCTTTAACGGTTTCGGCAAATGCCTGTGATAATGCTATCAGCGTCTGTTCATCAAACAATGCCGTCGCATATGACCAGCAAAACGTCATTTGCTCCTCATTTGGCGTTGCGCTGACAGTCAATTCATACTGGGTCGTGCTGTTTTCCTGAGCCTGAGGCAGCACCTTCAGCTGCGGGGCAAACTGTTCAGTTTCTTGTTCAAAATCATCCACCCTGAATAACACTTGAAACACCGGACTGTGAGATGTTGAACGCTCAGGGTTCAACTTATCTACAATATACTCAAATGGCACATGTTGATGAGACAAGGCTCCGGTCATGGTGCTCTGATTGCGCTTCAGGACCGCATCAAAAGAATCGTCCTCAGCAAACTGGGTTCTCAGTGCCAGAGTGTTAATAAAGCACCCGACCTGGGTTTCGAGTTGCTGGTCGACGCGTCCTGATACAGGCGTCCCGATCACCACATCGGCACTCTGACTATAACGCGCCAATGTCAGTGCCAGGGCACTGTGCCAGAATACAAACTCGGTTACCTGGTATTGCTGACAGAGCGCTTTGGCTTGCTCACAGACCGTGCTCTCAAGGCTGCTAAAGTAATGGGCGCCTGCAAATGTTTGCACCTTAGGTCGGGCTCGATCGAGTGGCAAACTATGCACCTGAGGGGCACCTTGCAGTTCATCCAGCCAATAATCCAGCTCCTGTTCAAACTGTGCGGAGTCCAACCATTGCTGCTGCCACAAAGCATAATCGCCATAATCAATGGTATGTGTCGGCAATGAGGCGGGTGTTGAGAGCAGCGCACTTTGATATAACTGTGCCAGTTCGTTAAACAGGATAGACACCGACAGGCCATCGGCTGCAATGTGATGAACATTGAGTAGTACCGCGTGCACATTGGCAGACAGGCGGATCAATGTGACCCGAAGCATCAAGTCAGCACTCAGATCAAAACTTAAGCCGGCGTCCTGTGCTGCCAGCTTGTTCAGTGCCAGCTCTTTTTGCGCCGTCTCCAGATGTGACAGATCATGATAATTCGGGGTCAACTCGATGTCGTTCAATAGCTCAGCATATGGCTCTCCTGAGTGCTGGCGATACACAGTTCTTAAGGTCGTGTGACGCGCCAGCAACTGCGCCAGTGCCGCAATGAATGTCTCACGACACAAGGGCCCCTGAAGCCGAAAGGCACTGGGCATATTGTACTGTGCGCTACCCTGACCCAATTGATCAATAAACCAAATCCGACGCTGCGCAAAGGATAACGGCTGTCGAGACTGGGGACTTGTGGCCACCAGCGCAGGGAGTGCCCGCTTGGGTGCCAACTTCACTTGCTGTGCCAATGCAGCGATGGTTGGATTCTCAAAAATGCTCTTAACGCTCAGCTCGATATCGAATTGCTTGTTAAGTCGGGTCAAGAGTTGCATCGCCAGCAACGAATGCCCCCCTAGCCGGAAAAAATGAGCCTGCGGTCCGAGTTGTTCACATTGCAATAAGGTGCAAAACAATTGGGCAATCTGTCTTTGGGTCTCGTCGAGCGCAACCGCTGCGTCACTCAGTTGAGTAAGCTGCGCTTCATATACCTGCCGCAGCTGTTTCTCATCCACTTTACCATTGGCGTTGTAAGGCACCTGCTGCAGTTCACACAGTAAACCAGGCACCATGTAATAAGGAAGCTGAGCACGCATACGCTGTAAGATAGCCTGCTCATCTAAGCTACCATCAATACACACAAAGGCACACAGGGTCGCCTTATCTCCTTCTTTGAAGCAGCGCACAAAAGACAACTTCACCGCCTCTATATTACTGAGCACCCGCTCAATTTCACCAAGCTCAATTCGGTGGCCATTGATTTTTAGTTGTCTATCCCGTCGGCCCAGATATAGCAAGCGCTGCTGTGACAAGCGCTTAACCACATCTCCCGTTCTGAACATCTGCGCTCCGGGCACTGTCGTGAACGGATCGGGCAGGTAATTGGCTTGTGCTTGGGGGTTATTAACATAGCGCCCCTGGATAGCTGGCCCACCTATGTACAACTCTCCGTAAGCCTCTTCCATAACCGGGCGGCCAAATCTATCCAGTACATACAAATTAGTACCGGCAAACACATCCCCCATAGGTAATACGGACTGTTCAACCTCATCGCCTGCCTGCCAGCGATAGGTTGCATTGGTCACGGAGGTTTCTGACAATCCAAACACAGTCAGCACATCGACACCATAAGGTTGCCAGCGCTGTAACCAACGTTTATTAATGGTTTCGCAGCCCAGTAACACCGTTTGCAGAGAGTCTGGTAACTGAGTCTGCGACTGCTCCAGGTAAATGATAAGTTGTTTCCAAAGACTGACCGATAACTCCAGCGCACTAATTTGCTCGCGGGCAATCACCGCACAGATGGACTCTGGGTGCATGCGCTCCTGTTCATGACAAAAAACGACAGCAGCTCCGCTGCCCCACGCAGGCATACATTCTTCAATGATCACCGAAAAGCCCACTGAAGCCATTTGCAACATGCGCTTGCCTGGTGCCAGCGACAAAGCCGCTTGCATCCCCTCGCTCATGGTGTTAAGTCCGGCATGCGCCAACAACACAGCCTTAGGCTGACCCGTTGAGCCGGAAGTAAAGACCAGCAGTGCCCCATCATCCGCCCGACATGCTGCAACATCTTCATCTTGCGCAGCCCGATCATCCACTGACGTCATCATACTGAGCGGTGTGATTGCCAATTCGCTCTCGGGCAGGGTCTCGCCCAGCAAAAATCGACAATCGCACAGGCTAAGCATATCCAGTTTGCGCTGTATTGGTAAGGTAACATCAAGGGGCAAAGCGATTGCCCCTAACTTCATACAGGCTAACCAGGCAACCGAAAAATCACAGCCGCCGGGCACATGCAGTGCCACATACTCGCCCTTGCTCACTCCCTGCGCTGCGAAATGCGCACTCAAGGCACAGATCCGCTGCCACATTTGCCGGTAGCTAAGCTGCTCACCAGGGTCGATACAGGCAAGCGCATCAGGCGTTTTTTGCTGCTGAGCAACAAACCGCGTCAGCCAGTTGTGTGCCACAGGCAAAGTTGCGTTGTCAGCAAAACAATATGCTGGTGCACCCGGTAAAGCCAATGCCCGCCAACTTTGCTGTGGTGCACGCAAAATAGCATCCAATACCGCACGGTATGCGTTTGCTAATTGTTGCACCGATTGTGCGCTGAGCAGTCCCTGATCATACTCAATACTCAGCCCAGCCTGTGACTCATCCGTAGTCAGGGTAACAGATAGCTCAAACTGGCTATGTACCGACCCTGCTGCCCGGCTGGTAATGTTAAAGTCGGCATTCTCGCGTGTGCTGGCCTGTGTATTGTTATGGTAGGTGAAGACGATATTGAACAAAGGTGAGTGACTCAAATCACGCTCAGAGTCGACCAGCTGGGCTATCTGATCTAAGGTCATATCCTGGTTATCAAACAGGGTCAGTAATGCCTGATAATGTGCCTGCAACAGCTGTGCACTAGACTGCTCTCCATCCACTTGCAGACGCAGCGGCAGAACATTGGTGAAATAGCCTATCACCTGATCCAGTTGCTGAGTGGGCCGATTGACCAAAGGCGTGCCAATGGTCACGTCCAACTCATCGGTCAGGCAAGACAAGGTCAGGCCAAAAGCACACAAGTAAATACTGTAAGGGGTGATCTCTAGGGTATTGGCCAATTCAGCTACGGCCTTTGCAAGTGGCCATTGCGCCTGAATGTCTGCGGCAATACCCAATGCCGCAGGATTGTGATAAACATCTTTGTTCACTAAGCTGGTTTTGCTCGCACCAGCCAGGTATGACTGCCAGAATGTCGCTTGTTGCGCCTGTCGCTGTGTACTGAGTTGCTGGCATTGCCACTGAGCGAAGTCCAGGTACTGCACAGGTAACGGCGCCAGGGGGGCATCCTGCTGATAGGCGCTGATCAAATCATTCATCAAGATTTCAACAGACCACAGATCAATCACAATATGATGCATGCAGATTAACAGCACCGCCTGCTGCTGTGCCACCGAAAGCAAGGCCATCTGGCACAGTGGACCGCTCTGTAAATCAAAAGATTGTCCAATAAACTGGGCACAAAAGTTATCCAGCGCCTGCCGTGAACGCGAACTAAAATCCAGTTCAGTAAAGGTGCCTTCCTGAATATCAACCACCTGCTGATAGGGGGCCCCCTGGGCCATGCCGTAGCGACTGCGCAAGACCGTGTGCCGCTCAAGCACAGACAACCAGGCACGATGCAACCTCTGACCGTCAATCTCGCCGGAGATGTCAAACTCAAAGTGGCAATTGTAAGCACTGCTGTCAGGCTCTACCTGCATCAGAAACCAAATTCCTCGCTGATAACTCGACAAAGGCGCTGTATCACAACCTGAGGCGATGATCGGGGGTGTTTGCTGAGCCTGATGTTGCGACAACCAACTGACAATTTGTGTTTTATGAGCCTTAATTTCTGCAATCAATGTTGGCGTCAGACGCGCCTTTTCACCGCTGATTTTGAGCTGTCCGGAAGCAGTCAATGACAGTACAATTTGCAAAGAGCGTAACTCTGACAGTAGTGCCTGTAGCGCCTGATGGTTATTATTATTGGCTGGTATATTCATGTTCCTACTTCCTATTAAATCACGATATCAATCACGTCATCTCTTTCCATGGCCTCAGTCGGCGAACTCGACTGTTCTATCAGGTTGAGATAGGTTGCGAGCGCACTGAGTGTCGGGTTCTGGTAAATCACAGAGACAGAAACAGGCATGCCTAAGCGCTCTTCAATGGCATTACAAAATCGGATCGCGAGCAACGAATTGCCGCCCTGATTAAAGAAATTTTCCTCAACATCAAGGTTATCCACGCCCATGTCGGCCAAAATCCCCAGCAAGCTGGACAAAGTGTCGGTGCACTGTAGCGGCTCTGTCAGGGTCGACTGACTCTGGGCCAGTATTTTAGCGATGGCCTGACGGTCAAACTTACCGTTGGGGTTGAGCGGGAATTCTGGCAGCTGTAGGATCCGGCTCGGGATCATGTAATGGGGTAACTTCTCTCGCAAAGTTGCTTCGAGCTCAGTCATAATAAGTGTGTGCTCGCCAAGAACAGCAGCAGCCAACACTTTATTGGCACTGTCCGTGCCATTGACCACAACCACCGCGCTCTGCACCCCCTCTAGCTGGGTTAAGTTTGTCTCAATATCTAACAAGTCGACCCGATATCCATTCACTTTGATAAGGTTATCGGTGCGACCACAATAGTGCAGACAGCCAGCGCCATCCATGTAGACACGATCGCCTGTGGCGTAGAACCGACCAGCTAATCCCGCAACAGAGACAAACTTACTTTCGTTGAGCTGAGGATCATTGAGATATCCCAGCGCCAGGCCATATCCACCGACTAACAGCTCTCCGGTCTGGCCTTTTGTCAGTATCTGGCCCTGTTCGTCGACAACCACACAGCTTGAGCCCGTGACACACTGGCCAATCGCAATAGGTAAGCTCGGATCTATTTCTCGTTCAATTGCATAGGTAGTGGAAAATGTGGTGTTTTCTGTCGGCCCATAGCCATTGATGATCTGGATTTTCGGATCTTGCTGATAAACCGCCTGAACGGCGTTCGGGGCCACCACGTCGCCACCGACCAACAAATAGCGCAAGGCAGTCGGGCCGCTTAAGCGTTCACTCCAATATTTGAACAGGCCAGCGGTCATCCAACAGGTATTGATCTCATGTCGCGAAAGGAGCGCGTCAATCCCCTGCAAATAGTCCCCCAGCTCCTGATACAACACCAGGCTACCGCCATTGAGCAAGGGGCCAAAGACTTCAAAGGTCGCGGCATCAAATCCAAGCGAGGACATTTGCAACATACAGGTTTCTGTATTTAAGGGAACATAATCGCTGCCCACCACCAAACGCAGAATCGCGTTTTCCGGGATCAGTACACCTTTCGCCACCCCGGTTGTGCCGGAGGTGAACATGCAGGATACCGGGTGGTCATCAGCAGATTTACCTAAAGGCGTCACCGCATTGGCTGACGCACTGGGGCGCTGCGTCTGCACGCACCAGAATTGTCGCTCAACCAGAGTATCATTACGCACTTCCAGGTCTGGCTGAAACTGTGCTTTAACTTGCTGGAATCTGTGTTCAGGCCAGCTGGTATCAAGTGGCGCAAAAGTCACGCCCAGTGCAATACAGGCCAGCATCAGACAAATTCCCTGGTAACGATCGTCCACACTAAACAATAACCGCCCGCCTGCAACAAGCTGCTCGCCTGTCAGGTGGCCGGCCAATTGCATCACATCCTGGTGCAACTGAGCATAGCTTAGCGTTTGCCCTTTCTGAATAATGGCGGGACGCGTAGCATGGCGCTGTGCCATGTCACTGAAACGCTCAAACAAACCGCTAAAAGTCGGTCGAGCTGTGCGATCAACAATGGCTTTGGCATCAACTGACCATGGTTGCGTCAGTGCGCTCAGTGACTGCGATGCATTTGTTGACTGAGCAAAATACGCCAGAGCATCGAGCAAATGCGCATGCCATTGCTCAATCCGCTGAGCGTTGAAAATGTCCGTACTGAATTCCCATTTCAGCCAAAACGCCGCTGCTTCACCTTGCTGCTCAACCACTTCAAGGTTCAGGTCAAACTTTGCCGACTGCCAGGGCACTGCAACCCCCTCAATGCCCTGTTGAACAAAACCGTCGCTATCCGGGTTGACCACCTGATAAGAAAACAGCAGCTGAAATAGTGGGTGATAGCGCATCGAGCGCTCAATATGTAATTCGTCCAGTAACCAGTCAAACGGCACTTTTGTGCACTTAATGGCATCCAGAACCCGAGACTGTTGCTCCCTCAGCCATTGCTCAGCACTCACCTGCAACTCAGTATCGCAACACAGAGGCACTGAATTCACAAAGTAGCCCAGTGTATTTTGCAGCCCGGCGCGTTCACGATCGCTCGCCGGCATGCCAATCACCAAAGGCTGTGCACGATTCGCACTGCGCATCACCAGTGCGAACGCACTGTAAAATAGCTGCAACAGATTGCATTGATAGTGACTTGCAGTAATTTTAAGTTGTTTTGCCAGTGACGCCGGTAATGCTTTGAGCAATACCTGGCCACGGCCCGAAGGCTGCTCCGGCCGGGGTTTATCAAGTGGTAATGCATGGCAAGGGGCCAACTCACTGAGCCGAGTTTTCAATGTTGCCAGCGCGTCCAGCCAGCTTGCCTGATGCGCTTTATCGCGCTGCCAATAAGCATAATCATGATAGGCCAGATCTGCGTTTATCGGGTTCAGTGCACGTCCGTCACACACGTGCTGATAACCGTCAAACCACTGTTCACACATCGTCTGAATCGACCAGCCGTCACTGATGATATGATGCATATTTAGCAAAATCTGAGGTGCAGCTTGTGGAAGGTGATATACAGTAACCCTGAATAATGGCAGTGTATCTAGCGCAAATGGCGTGTTGATCTGCTGCGCCATGTGAGCCTCTAATTGTGCATCATTGTCTACCTGAAGGTGTTCAAAGTGTGCCGTATACTGCGCTGCTATCTTCTGTCTGGGGCCCTGCTCTTCCAGTTCAAAATACGTTCTTAACACTGGGTGCCTGTCAACCAGCCACTGGAAAGCTTGCGCTAATTTATCCAGATCCATCGTCTTTGGTATGCGAAACGCCACAGGCATGTTGTAAACACTACGTCGGATTAAGTGCTGATCCACAACCCATAAACGCTGCTGCGCATAGGAAAGCGGATAACTGTCAAGCTGAGGGGCCGGTTCAATGCGTTGCACATTACCTTGCTGGCGGTCTAACTGAGCTGCAATTGACCGGATAGTGCCGAGTTTCAGTAACACATCCAACCCCAGCAGCTGAGAAAACTGTTGCTCAATTTGGGCAGCCAGCCTGGTTGCCAGCAAGGAATGTCCGCCGACGGCAAAAAAGTTATCTTCACAGCCGACCTCCTCCAGCTCCAGCAATTGACACCAGATGGCATGTAGCTTCTGTTCACTGGGTGTTATCGGTGGGCACTGATCTTGGCGACGGGTACTGCTGCGCGGTAATGGCAATGCACGTTCATCCAACTTACCATTGTCTGTTAACGGCCATGCACCCAACGTTTGATAATAATGTGGCTGCATATAAGCGGGTAATGTCTTCGCCAGCGCCGCTTTGAGCTGCTCCGTCAACTGTTCATCACTTTGATCACCAGTACGTACCGGAATAATATACGCCACCAGCGCCTCATCCGCTTCCCGTTGCCAGAGCCTAACTTCTGCGTCTTGTACCCATTCATGGGCTCTGAGCTGAGTCGCAATTTCATCCAGCTCAATTCGAAATCCACGTAGTTGCACCTGGTTATCATTGCGCTGACAGTAGACCAGCCCCACCTCAGGGTCGTACATCATTAGGTCGCCACTGCGATAGAGGATCTTGGACTGGCAATATCCCGGCGCTGGCACAAACCGTTGCGCCGTTTTTTCTGGTTGGCCAAAATACCCCTGAGTTACGCCCCCACCGCCAATATAAGCTTCACCAACCGCATAGGGCGCAGCCGGCTGCCCTTGCACATCAAGCAACAGTATCTCAAGATCATTGAGTGCATAACCAATGGCGCTGGTTCCTTGTTCGATCAGCGCCTTGCTTACCTGCTGATAACTGACATGAACTGTGGTTTCTGTTATGCCGTACATATTATGAAATTGCACCTGACTGCCCGGGACTTTGTCGTACCACCCCTGCAACCACTGGGGATGCAGTTTTTCCCCCCCAAATATGACATGGCGCAGCGACAAAGCGCTTCCCTGTGTTGGCGTAAGCTGGTTGATCACTTGCCGGAATGCAGAGGGCGTCTGGTTGAGTACCGTCACCCCCCGTACCTGCAACAGAGCGATAAAGCGTGCACTGTCTTTCGCCACATCCGCGTCAACAATCTCCAGCCGGGCACCATAGCGCAAAGCACCGAAAATCTCCCAAACGGAGAAATCAAAGCCATAAGAATGAAACAAGCACCAAACATCTTGCTCAGAAAAATCATAATGCGCTTCACAAGCCGAGAACAGGCGAGCTACATTGCGGTGGCTGACCTGCACCCCTTTCGGCTGCCCGGTCGACCCGGAGGTATAGATGATATATGCCAGGTCATCTGGTGCCGGTGAGAACCTCGCCTGCAAAGGCATCTTCGCCTCTTGCTGGCGATGCTCTATCAAAATAGAGCGCACACCATTGAGGTCTTGTGGCTGAGTCTGTTCACTACAGATAATCGCCGCAGGTGATGTGTCCTCAAGTATATAATCTCGACGCTGTGCCGGGACGCTGGGATCAATAGGTACGTAGCAACAACCAATCCGCAACGTCGCCAGGATCGCCACTATCAAGTCACAACTGCGGGGCAGGCAAATGGCCACCCGCTGACCTGGCTGCACCTGACAATCAAGTAGCTGTTGCGCAAAGGCGTCAACCTGCTGCTGTAACTCAGCATAGGTCAATGTTTCATTGGCGTGCGAGTCAACCACAGCAAGACGTGCTGGAAACGTTTCGCAGGCCCGAGTAACAAAGCCAACAATTGTATCCGGTTGATGCTGATGCTGCGCCGCAAAATAGGTCTGCTGTGCATCATCCACCAAACTCAACTGCGTCAGGTCAGTATCCTGGGAAAGACATAGCGCGGATAAAATGCGCGTATAGCTGTCGCCCAGCTGAGCAATCTGTTGGGCGCTAAACAACTTATGGCTATATTCAATGACCAGAGACAGCGCCTCGCCTTTGGGATAAAAGGTAAACTGGATCGGAAAACGAAGCTGCTCAGCGGGATTAGGAAGCACCGTAAAATCACTGCCCTGAGCAGCGTAGTCGCGGTCATTGCCATTTTGATAGGCAATACAGACTTCAAATAAAGGGTTAGTCACTTGCCCGTTGGCAAGCCCACAACGATTAATAATTTCATCAAAGGGCGCGGCATGATGCTCAAATGCCTGAACAACCTGCGCCCGGACTGACTCAATCAGGCTATGACTATGGCTGTGCTGCGACATATCCAGACGCAACGGCAGCATGTTAACAAAAAAGCCCAGCGTCTGATCCAGTTGCCGTGAAGGTCGGTTGGCGTGGGCAGTACCAATCACTAAGTCCTGTTCACCAGAGTAACGGTGTAACAACACATACAGCGCAGCCAGGGTGATCATAAAAGGAGAAGCGTGGTGTTCAATGGCCTTGTCTTGCAAAGCTGCAAAGATCTCAGGGGCTATCTCAAGGCTATACTCACTGGCGTTTAACAACGCATCCGAGTCGCAAGGTGAAACCGAAAACCCAGCAGGTTTGGCGGCCACGCCCTGGAGTGTTTGCTGCCAAAAGTCCAGTTGATAGGTAAAAGTACCGGCTTCACGGTGATGGGCTTCCCAGCTGGCAAAGTCACTGTAAGGCAAAGTCTGGGGTAACTGAGGCATAGACTGATCTGCACGCAAACTAGTGTACAATTGTGCAAACTCACGCAGAAAAATATCAGCACTGACCCCATCAACCGCAATATGATGAAAGCTATATAATAACACCCGGCGACCGTGCTCATCCTGAACACACTGAACACGAAACGGTGGCTCTGCTTCTAATTTAAATGGGATCTGCCACTGCTGCGCAATGTGCTGCTGCAGTTCATCTGACGAAATTGCTTGCACCGTTATCTCAATTGCTGTCGCAGGCTGCACTCGCTGATAGCCTTGGCCATTGTGGTTGCACAATACGGTGCGTAACACCGGATGACGCGCCAGCAGCATAGAGATAGCCGTTTCAATATCACTCAGTGCTACACCCTCACCCAGTTGTACGGCATGACAGATATTATAACTGCAGCTAAGTGGATCACTTTGATAGGCAAACCATAAACGCTGCTGTGCCGCAGACAGTGGAATTTCTGCACCGCTATGGACTGTGCCCAACTGTTCGAGTGCGTCGTCGTATCGTGCTTTTTGCGTCAGGTAAGTGATGATCGCGGATTTATTACCACGGATGAATTCGGCGTCTTGTGCCGTGATTGCGCCTTGTCGCGCACTGGTTTTGAGTTTATCGTTATCCAGATATAAATGAATGCCACGCGCGTTCATCTGGTAGATACCCTGCATGATCCCCATCGTTTGCTTTCCTTATTATTATTGTCGCAACAAATGTGTTAGAAGTTGATTTGTTTACATATGCTGTTGAGCTGATCGGCACGGACACCAAAAGGCAACCGTCCTGTTATCGGAACACTCAGCTGCGTGTCTGGCTGAGTCGCAGTCATAACCTGTTTGATCCAAGGAACAAATGGCAAGACCCGAGTGTGGATATCCACCGCGCCATATTTTCCCGCAGGCTCAAACGGTTTCAGCGCTCTGGAGGCCAAACCCACTAATACTTGTTGGCCCTGCTGCTCAACCATCAGCGGTGTACCACTGTCACCGTCAGCCAGGCTGGCTTCCAGCGGCAATGCATGTGGCGTCGTTGGCTTGTCGAAGTCGGAATAGATAAGCAGCGGGTCAATGCGCGATATGCGGTTTTCGCCATAGCGTAAGCGACCCTGGTTTTCACCATTGTCGATAGTTTGTCCGGTCAGACCGTTGCCCGTACCGCCAATCCCCGCAAAGCGAATGATTTGACCTGCTTGGGCTGGATGATCGGGCAATGCCATATAGTCAGAAGAGGTTATGGGCGTAGCAAGTTCCAGTAGCGCAATGTCATGCGTCGCTTGTGGCTGGTAATCCGGGTGGTTGTGAATGCGTGCAACTGCCACCTTCTGACCGTCCACCTCAATGGCACGACCCGGGCGCAGGCAAAACGTCGCATGGGCGACAGTCACCACCCACTTAGGCGCGACCAGAACGCCATGTCCGCCATCACGGTAAATGGTCGCAAGCCCGGGAATGGGATTATCACGCTTACTGATAAGATGTTTGCTGTCCGCCACTGTATGCTGAATTACAATTGCAGAAGCTTTAAACGTCCAAGGGCATAGTAGAGCAATTACAAGTGCCAGAGGTTTAGATAAATTGAATATCCTTGTAGCTGTCATTATGAACCTGTTGCCAATTTTTATTCGCTGTCTCTGCTTTGAATTATTCTGTCAGGACAGGATTTTATTATAATAGTTGGATGGCCGGTTCATTCCATGACCGGCCTGCCTAAATTATACGCTGTACAAGATCAAATCAAGTCTACTTTTCAGAAACTCGGACCAGATTCAGCTCGTATTGTGTATCTGTCACTGCCAATGGCTGGTATTTACCCTGCAACCAGTTGTCATGACCATGGCGATAAAATGTCGACAAAAAGTGCCCTGACTGGCCGCCTGGCAGATTGAAGGTAGACTCTCCTTGCATGTCAAATACAACCCGTACCGCTGCCCCATAACCAAACACATGCGCGTCCAGCGTGAAAACATTGCCCGACTGAGGTGTTAGTGGTGCATCCAATAGATAAGAAAAGACCCCATTAATGAAGCCAAACGGGTGGAACATCTCGAGCCGGTTTCTGTCTCCCCAGGTGGCATTTTCATACGCACCAAAACTGCTCAGGTAATACGTATTCAGTTCAGTTGCCTTGGTGTGTAAAAAATCATTCCAGCTGGCATAGTCAGCGGGCAGTAAGTGCGCAGGTTGTTCTGTCAACACACGTCGCAGTACATTGTCCCAGCGATTGTTAACAGTCAAAAAATGGTAGTTCATATCGATTTGTGCATCAGGCGCCAGCCAGGCCTGTAAAAATGCCACACTCACTTCATAGCGAAAAGCAGCCAAAAATCGCATCGCGGCACTGTCGGCATCCGCCTTTTCATCCCACTCTCGTAACATCGTCTGAAGTGCCTGGTAGGCCGGATCACTGGCACTGCCCTGTTCGGCTAAGACCGTTAGCAACAGATCCCGCCAGAACAAGTGTAGTCTGTCAGTGCTGTCCATTTGCCATTGTTCAAAGTCAGTTCTGCTAAACTGATCCTGCCCCGACAGCTTATCTTTCAGAATCGCTCCGCGCACACCTTCAACAAACCCGCCGTCACCGATCTTTTCAATGAACTCATCTCCCAGTGGGCGGTTATTGGCATTCCACAGTTTACCTTCAGAATGCTGCACCCGGTGCGGCAGCTCGGTGAGTCGATGACGCCAGCTAATGTCAGCCTCCTGCCAGGGCCTGCCTCCCACACGGTTCGCACCTTCGCGATCAAATACAGGTCCGGTGACGGACCACCCGACGCTGCCCGCCTTATCAATCAAAAATAAATTGAGCGACGGTAAGCCAATCTGTCCTGCCAATGCCACGCCCTGCTCAACTGTGGTGGCCTGCTCGACGGATAATAATCCCATGCTCACCGCATCAGGTTGATAAGCGGTCCAGCGCAATACCAGCCCCTGCTCAGCGTCACGCTCAACCAAAGGGCCCCATTTGGTCATCTGAACGGTTAAGTGTTCATCCTCTCCGTTGGCATTGACAATGACCTGATAACTGGGCTCTAAAGCTTGCCAGCCCTGCTCTGTCAGGTAGTGCTGATCTTTCAATTCAACATGAATGTAATCAAACATTTTGCCGATGTTGTTTGAAAACCCCCAGGCAATATGTTGGTTTTTACCTATGCCCATGACCGGGATCCCGGGAATGGTAAATCCAGCCAGGGTTGCCGCTTTACCATTTTGGAAAAATTCGAACTGGGCCCGATACCAGACTCCCGGCATAAACAGATTCATATGAGGATCATTGGCTAGCAAAGCGCCTCCTGATGCGGATAAGTCACTGCTCACGCCCCAAATATTGGTGCCAGGCATCCCTTTACCCAGAGCTTCGTTACCCTGCAGTGCAAGGGCCGCTTTACCTACCACAGAGTGTGCCTCAGGAATAGGGCAATTCTCTCTTTGAGAACCATCCAGCGTACTGTCCCATTGAGTCTGTTCTGATAACAAAAAGCACACTGTCTGCTGTGGAACTAACTTGCGCAAGGAGACGAAAAAACGCTCTCTTTCAATCGAGCCTTCCTGCAAAGCCATGTACATACCGTAAATGACCATTAAGCTGTCTTCTGGCAACCATTTTTGTTGTTTGCCTGGTGCCAGCAGATACTCAGGTGCGTGCGCCTGTTGCTGAGAAATAGCCGCATTGACACCATTGGCATAAGCTATCAACAGCGCTTTCTGTTCATCCGGCAGATGGTTATAAGCTATCCGTGCCCTTGCTCTGAACAAGTGCTGGCGGGCCTTGCGATCATGTTCCAACATTGAGCTGCCCAGCAACTCTGCTAGTTCACCACCGCTTTGTCTGCGCGCCAGATCCATCTGAAAAAAACGATCCTGAGCATGAACGTATCCAGTACCAAAGGCGACATCCTCACGGTTCTGGGCTTTGATCAATACTGCTCCGTCATTATCTCGTTGCACTGACACATTCGCCGATATCCCTTTGACCATCATGTTGCCACTCAGGCTGGGCATCTGATCTATCAAATACCAGTAACCGAGACACAGCAAAAGTGCGAGTGTAAAAAGGCCAAAGAGAGAGAACTTAACCGTGGCCATCATGATTCGTTTACTCACTACACTAACTCCGCCAAAATCAAATAGTTTTCAGGAATGCTGGTGCTCACCGTTTCCCGGACTGCAAACCCTGCCTGCTCTAGCGTGGTCTGATAAGTACTGAGCGGGTAAAGCGATTGCCCCATCAAACGATGGACGAAAGTAAAGCCTTCAACCCAGTCCTGATTCGTGACGCGCACTTCAGGCGCACACATCTGATCCTGGATCACAAAATACGTCCCTTTGGGATAGTTTTGTCTGATAGAGGCCAGCATTTGCTCTGCACACCCCGGGATATTGAGCAAATCATGGAACATTGCAAAACACAAAATGAGATTTCGTCCATGCTCTGCCCGGGTTTCGGTGATGTTGTCTGACCAATCCTCAGCAGATGAGCAAACGATGTTAATTTGTTTTTCTATGCCGTGGCGGTGAATGTTCTCTCTTGCTAACTCACAACAGTCTTCACTGATGTCAATCCCGGACATAGTGACGTGCGGATAGTGCTGAGCCAGTTGCAGCAAACGCATGCCTGAACCACAGCCAATATCAATAGCATGATCAAATGACAGGCTGTCCAATAGTTTAAACATGAAACTATCGGTATTTTTCGCGGAAATTTGGGCCGTGGCAGAGGCCATTTTCTTGGCATTTCTGACAATGTCGACGCCATAACGCTGCTCACCAGTCAAAATAGGATGTGACTGCGCAACCACATTGCCATAGCCTTCCAGCAACCATGACAACATACCAAAGTTTTGTTCATATTCTTCCTTAAATGCCTCATCCAGCTGGTAGCCTTTCGGACCCCGCGTTAGGACCCGTTGAGAGGCAAGAAACCGCAACAAGTCACGCGCTCCGACCAAATCAAAGTCGTATTGCTCAATCAGATCAGCAGGCGTGATCACCTTGTTTGATTCAAATAATTGAAACAGTCCAACTTCGTTGACGGCGATAACGAGTTTGGCGGTCAGGTAGTGGTTAAACATTTGAGCTATCATAATTTGTCCTTATTATCTTTATACTTTTTATTATCTTTTTACTTGTTATTATTTTTCAGGTACGGGCGTTATCGCACGATAACCGTAAACTCGAGCTTGCAGTGATCTACGTTTTCCGCCTGCTCCAGTGGCGTCAGTCGCCACCCTTTGCGCAACCCATACTCTGTCATTTCTTTGATTTTATTGAGTTCAAAGGTAACGAAAGGGGCCTCCTGATAGTCGAGCTGGACACGCTTCCCCTGCAAAGTCCAGCGCCCTTCAAAACTGACCTCTTCGCTGGTGGTCTCTGAGTCAATGCCCATCTCCAGTGTGTACCGCTGCGGCTCCAGGGTTAAGTAAGCAAAACTGTAGCGGCCACACTGTACCCCGGTGTACTCCTGGTAGACTTCAAACTCCTGATCAACGGTCGCTGAGGGCTTGAGGCTGCCAAACACGTACAAGCCCAGATTGGTCTTGGTGAAGCGGTGTTTTCCAGATGCAAAGTACTGCACATCCAGATGCTTACCAGTACGAGACTGATACAGTGCCAGTAATCGCTCAGCTTCTCCTTTGTTACCCATATCAAGCGGAAACACCAACGTATCGCCCTCAATGTTGGCCGGGAAGTCATACCGATTCACTATCGCCTCATACCCGCCTTCAGTGATCCAGTCGACCGTTGCTGCTGCCTCTTGCTCGGTCATGTGCTTGGCAAAGACATGTACCTGAGGAACCGACGCACAGCCACTTAACAGGATCGCAAGTGGCCATATAAATTGAGTTAAAGGTTTTACCATTCCAGCTCCTCCACCGTTGCTTTTTGGTCTTCAAAATAGGTTGCCACGTCAGCCAAAGTACTCAGGGTTAGGAATTCAGCCATGCTCATATGCGTCGCAAAATGCGCATTCATGACACCGACGATTTTGGTCAGATGCAAAGAATTCCCTCCCAGATTGAAGAAGTTCGCTTCACTGTGGGCACTGTTCTCATCCAGCTCCAGCACGCCAGACCAGAGCTGCCAAACAGCCTGCTCTGTCGGTGTCAGTGTTCCAGAGCCAGAAACCTGCAGATGTTGTTCATCCTGTTGCAGTAATTTCTTTTTATCGAGCTTGCCATTCGGTGTGTATGGCAATTCTGTCACCAGCCAGATACGCCGTGGCTGCATATAGGCAGGCAGCTGCGTTTGTAACCATGCTGACAAGGCTTCGCTGGTTGTGGATTGGGCGTTATGCAGAACCACGAACGCGATGAGTTGCTTAGCCTCGTTTTGTGCTTCTTTAACCACGATATGGGCCGTCTGGACTGCATCATGGCGTGCCAGTACTGACTCCACCTCTTTTACTTCAATGCGTTGTCCATTGATTTTCAACTGCTCGTCATTGCGGCCGATAAACTGGATCTGGCCATTCCCCACCGCACGCGCCAGATCGCCACTGCAGAACATCTTTTGCGATCTATCATCCATGGTATTGCGCACAAAGCGCTGTGCACTGAGCTCTGGTTGATTGTGATAGCCCAAGGTCACGCCCATGCCCGTAATACAGATCTCTCCAATGGCTCCGTAAGGCAGCAACATGCGCGCATCATTCAATATGTAGAACGCCATGTTGCGCACTCTTCTGCCCAACCGAACCGCCTGTTGCGGTGCATCGTAACAGTCTATGGTGGTGCACAGGCTGCACTCAGAGGGCCCATACAAATTGAACACGGTGGTGTATTGCACTGCGTAATTCACCGTATCCAGCGGCAGCATTTCCCCGGCTGCCAGCAAAGACTTGATATGTGACAAGGTTTGCGGTGTTAACTGAGGGATAGCGGACGGGGTCATGGTCACTATGTTGATGTCATGAGCCTGGATCAGGGCATTCAGGTACTGCATATCTGCGCGCTGACCCAAAGTGAAGGTACAGCAACGGGCACCGCGGATCAGGGGCATATAGATATCGGCAATGGCACCTTCAAAATTGACCGAAGCATACTGTAGTACGCTGTCCCCTCGTTCAATATTGAACAGCTCACTTTGATAATCAACCGCATTGAGCAGCCCCAAATGGTGATTCAGGATCCCTTTGGGCCTGCCCGTCGAGCCTGAGGTGTAAATAATATAAGCCGGGGTCTGCGGCGAAACCTCATGCTCCAGGTTTTGGGTAGCCAGCGACCCACTGTGTGCCAGCAATTGTGCGCTTGAAACGGACTGACACGCAAACGGCCCACGGTGCTCTGCCTCATCACTCAGCAACAGTGCGGCCTGCGCATCTTCAATGACCATGCTCAGACGAGCGTCAGGCATCTCATGATCGGCCATAATCACCGTTGCACCGAGTTTGTGGAGCGCCAGCACACAACTGATAAAAGTCACCCCAGATGGTAAGTTGATCACCACCCGATCTTCTTGGGCAACGCCCAACCCGGTTAGTAACCTGGCAATCTGGTTTGCTTGCTGATTGAGCTGCTGATACGTCACACTGTGCGCGGATGTCCCCTCCTTGAGCGTCTGCGGGCTCAGCTCTGTGACCGCAATGGCTTCAGGCATAATGTCGGCACAGTGTTCAAACATGGCAACCAGACTATTAAACTCTGGGACGGCCGCGGTACTGTGGTTGTCTGTGATTACCAGCTGGCGATAGGTTTCATCGTCAACAACAGGCACATCACATAAGCGTTTGTCCGGCTGAGCGACCAGGCGTTCAGCCAGCAATACTAAAGTTTCAACCACACTGCGGATCAGGGTTTCACTGTACAGAGCACTGCGGTAATCAAAGTGCAGTGCCAGCGCATCTTGCTCTTCGACTAAGTTAACCGTCAGGTCAAATTTCGCTTTGTGCGTATCGGGTCGTTGATACTCAATCTCCAATCCGGCGACTGACAACTGCTGTACAACATTATCCGCTTGCTGATAATTAAACATAATTGGAATATCACGCAATTCACGCAGTACATGGTTGCCCGGCAGCATAGGTAACACCTCAGACAAAGGCAGACTATGCATCGCAAACTGGTCGCTCAGGTTGGCCTGTACCTGACGGGCCAGCTCAGTAAACGAGCTATGGTAATCCACCTCATGCTGGATCCATTGGGTCTGGATAAAGTATCCCTGTACAGACTGCCAGGCAGCATGATCACGCAAACTGGCCATATAGGCATAGTTGACCGTCCGCTCGCCCCAGAACAGGCTTAATGTGTAGCTAAATAGCGCCTGCATCAGTGCATTCATCGTCAGCTGATTGGCGCTGGCATAGGTGCGCAACCGAGCCAATGTCTCTGTACTTATCTGGCTACTGACTATTTTGCCCAGCTGAGGGTCCTGGCCGCTGTCGTGTTTATCCTGAGGCAGCTTACACAGCTGCTCAATGGCACTGAGTTTGTCACGCCAGCGCTGCATATCCGCCTGATAGTCAGGCGCCTGCTTGTCCCGTCGTGCTGCATTGACGATAAAGTCAAAATAGTTGTATTGCGCAGAGTCCTGCACGACGCCCTGACCTTCGCATAGTGACTGATAAGCAGACATCAGCTCTGCGTTGAGCAGATTCACCGACCATTCGTCAGTAATGATGTGATGAACATCAAAGATTAAGTAGTGCAATGTATCACTGACAGATAACGTATGCAGCTCAAGCATATTGCTGCTTTGCGCGCTGCGATGATAATTGTCAATCCATGCCCGAGCCTGCGCTGCGTCCGGGACTTGATGAACCTGCATCGCATGACTGTGCGGCTTTACCTGCTGGCATATTTTGCCGTCAATCTCGACCAGCTCACTGCGATAAATCGGGTTGTTTAGCACGACACTTTTATAAGCGGCGTCGAGGGCGATTAAATCTAATGGTCCATGCACTGCGAAATCCGCCACAATCCGATACAAGCGTTCATCCTGACTGGCCTGCTGCGCGAACCACAGAGTTTGCTGTGCCTCAGATAATGCAATAGGCTGGCTCAGATCTGCTCTGATCAAATCCTGCTGTTGTGTACACGTCTGGCTTTGCAACCATTGATACTGCGCTTCAAAGCTTTGTTTGTGAACCAATGTGGCTACCGGTACATCAGCAGCGAAAGTTTGCTGTAACAACATCGCCAGCTTGATCAACTCAATAGAGCTGCCACCGAGGGTAAAGAAACTGCTGTGGGGCTCAATTACGCACCCTTCTCCAAGGCACTGCTGCCAGGCTGCCAGTAACTTGCGCGCCACAGCGTCGTCCCCTATCAAAACCGTTTCTTGTGCTTCAGTGAGGTGCGCCTGCCAGTGTGCCTCCAGAGCTTTGCGGTCCACTTTACCATTGCGGTTAATGGGCATCTGCGGCAAGAAAAAATACTGCTGAGGCAACATGTACTGAGGTAATTGCTCAGCCAACCCCTGAGTCACCCGACTACGCTCGGCCTCATCCGCTACCATAAAGGCCACTAACTGAGGGCGCTTGTCACTGCGATGCAGCAACATCACCTGGGCTTCATCGACCTCTGCGAGCCCTCTGAGCACTTTTGCAATATGATTGGGTTCAATACTGAAGCCATTCAGTTTGACCTGAAACGCTTTACGGCCATAACAGTACAACTGTCCCTGCTCGTCATAGCTCACGACGTCGCCGGTACGAAAGGCGATGCTGCCATCGTTCTTGATGGGATCGGGCACAAAACGCTCGCTTTGCTGTTGTGGTGCATTCAGATAGCCCAGCCCAACGGCCGGACCCGCCATATATAATTCGCCGCGCTGTCCCGCCGGAACAGGCAACTGAGCATCATCCAGTACATACACCTCAGTGCTGCTAAAAGGCATACCTATGGGCGCAATTTCCAATCCTGGTTGGGCACTGAGCCGCGCCATAATATTGGATACAGCTGTTTCCGTAGATCCATAAATGTTATAAAGCGCACATTGCTGATGTGGCCAGCTCAGACACAACTCAGGGTCTACTGGCTCCCCCCCGACCAGCAAGGCATCCAGGCATTCGGGCACTCTGGCTCGACCTTCTTTTACCCCTGTGCTCCATTGATGCCAAAACGCGGTAGGCGTTTCCATGATATTGACTTGGTAGGTTTCAATGGCATCGCATAACTCATCAATGCCAATATTACTATGCTCAAATACCCAACAGCTCGCACCGCCAACCACCCAGCTCAGATACAGCTCTTCGAGTAACACGTCAAATCCGATCGAGCTGAACTGGAACACCTTCACATGCTCGCGCAGTGATAACGCATCGGCCATTTCAAGCATGGTTTTTATATAGGCCTGATGGTGGCACACAACGCCTTTTGGCACCCCGGTGGAGCCAGACGTGAAATAAATGGCCGCGGGAGTCTGAGGCTGCACCTCTACAGCCGAAAAAGGCTGTTCAGCCGGCGTTTGTAGATCCACACTCGATGCAAAGTCCACTGCCAGCGTTTCGTCTTCCAGCGGGGTATTGCCGGTGATCAACTTGACGTTTGCACAGCTCAGCATCTGTTTCTTATAGCTAAGTGGCATAGTGGTATCGATTGGTACAATCGCTGCTCCACACAGCCAGATCCCCCACATCGTAATCAATACATCCGGGCGGCGTTGACTGTGAATGGCCACGTTGTCACCCTGTTTGATCCCCCTCTGCTGCAAATGTGCTGCAACCCATTGAGCACATTGATAACTCTGCCGATAGGTAGCACTGCCGAAGCGCCCCTCATAAACGGGTAAATCGCCATAGCGCGCGATCAGCTCAGGCAGGTATTCAACAATGGAGTTTACATTGGGTAATGTCTGTTTGACGGGGTGGGGCTTAGGAAAGTGACAAGCTTGATGTTGCAACGGCAGCTGCGATAAGGGCGTTTGTTCGCCTGCATTGAGGCAAGTTGTAACAAATTCAGGCCACTGAGCCATCAGCTGCATGCGCAGATCATGAGAAAACAACACCGTATTGAATTCAAAATAACAGGTCAGTCCACTTGCGGTTTTCACCACATTCAGTGCCAACTCCATATCCGTTGCATCATGACTGACTTCCACCGGCACCATCGTTAGTCCGTCCAGTGATGGCATGGTAAAGTCTTCTTCCAGGAACGAGAACATAATCTGGATCAGCGGCGCATGACTGCTGTCGCGCACCAGGTGCAGATCGGACACCAATTCAGCTATCGGTACATGAACATGCTCCAATGCCGATTTAATAAGGGCCTGGCAATGTGACAACCAGCTGCCCATGGACTGACCCCCCGATAATCTAAAGCGCAGCGGCAACACATTGACAAAGTACCCAACCAATCCCTGCACATCAGGGTGCTGTCGCGTTGACAACGGAGTACCGATGATCACGTCCCGCTCCTGACTGCGCGTCAGCACAAACAGCGCAAACAAACTAAACATCAGCGCATACTGGCTCACACCAAGATGCTTAGCGCGCTCTGCCAGCTGCTCGCTCAACTCACCAGACAGGCACACCGGCGAGATGGCCCCGGCCTGCGTCAACACAGTTGGGCGTGGCTGGTCATGAATAACGCTGTGCAGCGTTGGCGCATCCTGCAACTGGTTGAGCCAGTATTGTCGTTGCTGTTCAATATCACCGCGCTGGCGGGCCCACTTTGCAAATTCTTTGTACTGACAAGGCAGGGCCGTCAGAGGCTTTGCCGGTTGACCGTAATACTGTGCAAACTCTTGCAGTATAATAGCCACAGAGCGTCCATCAGCGGCGACATGATGAATATTTACCGCCAAAATATGCTGGGTATCATGGCAACTCATCAATGCTACTCGGATCGGTAGTTCCTTTGACAACTCAAATGGCGTCGCAAACCAACGATTGGCCTGAGCAATTGCGGCGTTTTCATCGCTGACGTTAAACATGGCCATCTCGAACATTGCGGCACTTTCGATCCGGCAAACAAACTGGCCTGCCTGCAGCTCATATAAGGTGCGCAGAATTTCATGTCGGGCAATCACCTGCCTGAAAGCCTGAGCGACTTGCTGGGTGTCTAACGGACCACTTAGAGCGACCAGATGACGCAGGTTCTGACTGCTCTGTTGCGGGTTTTGCCAGTGCATTGTCAATGCCTGCTGCTGCGCATCTGAGAGCAATACGGGCTCATCGGGCGCCAATGTAGCAATCGCTGCCACGCGGCTTTGCTCAGCCTGCTTTTTTCTGAGCGCCTCAAACAGCTTACGCTTTTGAGGCGACAGCTTATCTAGCTGACTCTTTGCAATAAAATCCTTGTTTGTCATGTTGTTATTGCTCCATCATTGAATCGAGTAATGCTGACACTTGCTCTTCTGACATTGACTCAATGTCCTGAAGCATGTCTGTTAACTCTTTATTTTGTTGTTGTTTTTGATTGTCGATGTAGGTTGCAAGCGACTGAACATCCGGGTATTCCATGATCAGGTTGAGCGGCAATTTGAGCTCAAAATCAATCTCCAGTTGCTGTAATGCCCGAACGGCCAGTAATGAATTGCCACCCAGCGCAAAAAAGTTTGTTGTGCAGTCCAGCGTGCTCAGCCCGAGCACTTTCTGCCACTGCTGGCTAACCTGCTGTTCAGTCTGTGTTTGTGGTTCGACTGCCTGGTGCTGTTGTGTCAGCTGGGCTGGTGGCAGCTTACTTTCGTCAATTTTCCCGTGCTGATTGCAAGGCAATTGAGGTAGCTGAACAAATGCCGCCGGTATCATATAGGCTGGTAAGCATTGCATCAGTTCCGCTCTGACCTGTTCGCACAGCCCTGCCTGCTCCCCCGCCAGATAGGCCACCAACTGGTCTTCATTATTAAATTGTCTGATGCAAATGTGTGCCTGAGCCACGGCATCATGACGCATGCATGCACGCTCTATCTCACCAAGCTCAATGCGATAACCACGCACCTTGACCTGCCTATCCATGCGTCCGAGATAAAGCAGGCTGCCATTGTCGAGCATGACCACTTTGTCTTTACTGCGATAACTACGTGACAGTTCAGTATGGCTGGCGTGATCCGCAAATGCGCTGGCTCCTGAGGCGAGACCATGATATCCCTGCGCAACCAGCTCACCGCTGATCCACAGTTCACCAATGGCCCCCTTTGGTAACAATTGACCAAACTCATCCACCACAGCCAGTTCGGCGTTGACCACCGCATTACCGATATTGGTGTACGGTGCCTGAGTAACAACACTGTAACTGGCATTAATGGTGGTTTCAGTGGGTCCATAGGCATTCAGGCAGCGACTGGTCGTGCGCTCACAATACTCCTGTAATTGCTCCCAGAGCGCCTGATTCATCGCTTCTCCACCGAGGATCAGATGCAATGGCTGCTGCTGGTCGAGCTGCTGTTGCAAATGTTTGAATTGAGTGACGGTGCCATTATAGATAGGTATATGGAAACGCTTGATCAGGTCAGCCATGGACACCATATCCAGCGAGTCAACCTCCTGCGGGATCACCAATTCACAGCCCATTGCCAGGGTGATCATCCCCTTCAGGCTGGTATCAAAGCCAGGGGAGGCGTTCCAGAGCCAACGTGTTAAGCCGCCCCCGGTTAGCTCAGTCAGCTGCTCCATAAATGCCAGTTTGAAATTAAACAGCTGCTGATGTCCGACACACACTCCTTTTGGTTTACCGGTCGTCCCGGAGGTATAGAGTATATAGGCGCTGGCGCGCGCATCGCTTTGCGGCCTTGGCAAAAACATCTGCTTTTCGGGAACAACTGATTGCCAGTCCGTTACTGCCGCCACATTCGTTTCGCGGAACTGCTCGGCATCTTCACACAGCAATAACCGCGCCTGGGCATCTGCCACAATGTGCGCTACCCGTGTATTTGGATAGCGGCGATCTAACGGCACCACCGTTGCACCAAGCTGCCAGATAGCGAAATACAGGGCCGGCATCGTCAGGTGTTTATCCATATACAGAGCAATTTTGTCACCAGCCTTCACACCATGTGCCTGCAAGTAACTTTGGTAAGCGGATACCCAGTACCACAGCTGCGCAAAAGTGAGCTGCGCAGTTCGGGTCTGAATAGCCAGCTTATCGGGCGTATTGACGACGACATCATACAAACGGCTAGCCAAACCAAACTCTGCCGGCAATGGCTGAGTACAACCGCGGTCAATCGCCGCCTGAGCACTGAGACACATCGGCAATTTTGCTACCGGACGGTGCCAGTTGTCACCGCTGTGAACAATCAAATCCAGCAAACTGTCAGCCAGTTGGGCGACAAATGTCTCTTCGAACAACGCCGTTCTGAATTCCCAGTTGAGCTGCAACCCCTGGTGCTGTTCAATCGCATCCAATTTGAGTTCAAACTTGCAATCACTGACAGGAAAATCCAGTAACTGAGCACTGAGTTGTGGCAAACGTAACGTGTCACTCAAGAAGTTTTGCCACGACAGCAACACTTGTACGATCGGCATTGTATTGTTTAAGCGTGGCGGATTGTGCGCATCAACGATGGCATTAAAAGGATATTGCTGATGGCGCTCAAGCTGTTGTAAATTGTGTGTTTGTGCTGCGATAAAATCCGCCAGAGTCAGCTCAGCTTGTACCTTCGTTCGCACCGGAAGGGTATTGGTGAACATCCCCACCGTATCCTGAAAACGGCTGTCAACCCGGCCATTGTATAAAGTTCCAAATACGACATCTGATTCACCGCTGTAGCGGCTCAGTAGCAGCGCGAACAAACCATTCAAGAGGGTGTAAGGTGTAACCCCCTGGGATGCGGCACTTTGTTTGAATTGCTGATATTGCTCCGGTGTGAGCACACGACTCACACGTTGACCTGCCAGAGTAGGTGGCTGAATATGTGCGTCCGCTCTGAGGCACAAGCCATGGCGAAGTGGCGCTTCATGCAAATAATCCCGCCAAAACGCACGCGCGGCGCGGCCCGCTGAAGCATCCAGGTAGTCCTGTTGCCAGGCAATAAAGTGCCGATAACTCTGATCGCCTTTGACCCCGAACTCTTCCTCCTGAGCGTAGTACTGGGAGAATGATCGGATCAAACTGCTGGAAGAATAGCCATCTGAGGCAAGGTGGTGGACCACTATGCTCAGCACCCACTCTGTATCACTGAGCTGTACCAACGAAGCCCTGGCCAGAGGCCCGTGAGTAAAGTCAAACGCTTCGGTGGCATCCTGCGCTAAAGCCTGCTGCAGAGCATTGTGCTGCTCAGTGGCCGGAAGCTGGCGCAGATCCAACTGCCGTAACGGCCAGTGCTGATGTGTCTGAACCTGTAATTTGGCTGGCTGCTCTGTTTCCACCACTGCGCAGCGCAGCATAGTGTGCCTGAGTAACATGGTATCGAGCGTCTTTTGTAATCGCTCAACATCCAGCTGACCTTGCAGGCGCATCGCGAAGGGCATATTGTACAGCGCGGCAATACAGCGTGTTTTTATGTGCATCCAAATGCTATTTTGCTGCTCAGACATCGCAAACACATCCGTCTGCTCGACGTGTTCATCCATTGTGTTGGGCTGCTCACAAGCCGCCTCATCCACCAACATCAACAATGTATTCGCGTGCTCAGCCACTTGCTGACAACGCACTTCACAGTGGTTCTCATCCAATACCAGACACACAGTATTGCCATGCCTTTCACGCCAAATTCTTCCGCCAGCGATCACCACGGCCTGCCAGATTGCTAAGGCTTTGAGCACCTCATCATGACTCGGGTTAGCGCTGTGGCTGGACGGTGTTAAGCGAGTAACCGGACCCGTATGGGACTGCTGTCTGGACATCAAGTCGATGACCTGAGCCTGTAATTGCACACTTGGCAGTAAATAAAAATGACTGGCTGTCAGTGGCACCTGCCAGTGCTGCTGGATCTGATGCACCAGCTGGACAATTTTCATTGAATCTCCGCCTGCGACAAAGAAGTCGATGCTGATGTCCAGAAGCGGTTTATCCAGCCATTGATTCCACATCTCCAACAAGGCTATCTCAGTCTCACTGTGCGGTCTTTGTAGTGCCTTTGAGTCGGCACAGTCTTGCCCGGCCGCTCTGAGTGCCGCGGTATCCACCTTGCCGTTACTCCCCAGGGGTATGTGGGTCACAGTTAAACAGCGTCCCGGAATCATATAGTCGGGTAAGTAGTTATGACAAAACTGCTGGATTTCGTTGCTACTTAAGGCTGTGTGAGGCGCCGGAATATAATACAGCTCAAGTCCATTTTCCTCGCTCAGTAAAGCGACCGCAGCCTCAATGTTCGAGTGCTGGCGTACAATGCTTTCAATTTCTCCCAGCTCTATACGATAGCCTTTGTGATGCACCTGACGATCTATCCTTCCCAGGTAAATCAACTCCCCATTGTGGTTGCGATAAACCCTATCACCGGTCCGGTATGCCCGCACAGGTTGATTGGCTAACATCAAAGTGACAAAACGGTGTTGCTCAGGCGCTCCGTCCCGATAGCCTGCTGCCACAGAGTGGCCGAGGATCACGAGCTCCCCGGGCAAGCCATCCGCCAGTACCATCAAATCGGCGTTACAAACCAGCGCATGATTGCCCGACATGGCCTGACCAATCGCCGGGAAAACAGGCCAGCTGGCCGGCTCCGGGGGCAGATTTAACCCAGTCACGACATGCGTTTCAGTCGGGCCATAGTGGTTGACCAACCGACATTGGGGATGATCGCTGAAGAAGCGTCGTATCTCGGGTGTTATCTGCAGCGCTTCTGCGCTGCTGGTCACCACCTTCAGACTTGGCAAACGCCCTCCCTGGTGGCTGATGTGCGTAGCCAGCATTTGCAATAAAGAGTATGGCAGATTAAGCCATTGCAACTGGTGTGTTGTGATTGCATCAGCAAGCTTTTGCATATCTTTTCGACAGCCATCATCGAGCACCACGCAACAGCCGCCACTGGTCAGTGGCAACATAAAGTCTGTAAACGACATATCGAACCCTGTCGCTGCAATAAATGCCCCCTTCAGCGCGCCGCTCAATGCCGGTGTCATGGCTTTGACCGAGGCAATATGATTGGCCAATGCGCCATGCGTTTGTCGTACCCCTTTCGGCTTTCCTGTTGAACCGGAGGTATACAAAACATAGAGTTCAGTCGCCGCATCAGCCCAGGCGACAGGCACACTCTGAGCAGGATGACAGCGCAGGCTTGACGTTGTTATCTGAACACACTGCCCCAATGACGTATCCGGCTCGGCACAGATCATGACTTTGGGCTGGGCATCTTCCAGGATCATGGCATGCCTGGTCGCGGGCTGAGTCAGATCTAAAGGAACATACGCTGCGCCAAGACGCATACAGGCCAGCACAGCAACGACATAATCCACACTGCGTGGCAGGGCAATAGCGACTTTGTCTTTACTGCCCACGTGATGTGTATGCAAGCAGGCCACAGCGCGCTCAACCCGCTCAAACAAAGCCTGATAACTGAGTGTCTGAGTGCCATCTGTCAGAGCGGGGCTGTCTGCATGACGCTGCACCATATCGTGCCACAGAGGCATCAATGGTGCCGCAGGAGGCGGCAATACCGGCAATGAATCGATAGGCCGGGTCAACGAGAATGTGCTGAGTAAGCTGTCGGGTTGTGCACTGCACCACGCCTGTATCAGAGCTTCATAATTTGCCGCCATCTGAACTACGGTCTGCTTGTCATACAAATCCGTATTAAATTCCCAGCGTAAGCGCACAGCATCTTCAACGTGCACTTCCAGTTGTAAATCAAACAGGGCTGACTTGCGCCGCGTGTCTTCCAGCTCAACCGATAAATCATTTAGTGACAGCGCCACCTGACGGTTGTTCTGAAACACAAACAAAGACTGAAATAACGGATGCACACTCATGGAACGATCAGCGAGCTGTTCCACAATCCATTCAAATGGCGTTCGCTGATGCGCCATGTCCTGTGCATTTTGTAGCTGCAGCTGCTTAAGCCAGCTGCGTAAGCCTAGCTCAGGCTTAAGCTCGGTAAAAAAAGGTAACGTATTGACGAAGAAGCCCACAATCGGGTGCAACTGAGCACTTTCCCGGTTGGCCATAGGCACCCCGATGACTTGCTTCATCTCCCCTGAGTACAACCCTCGCAGCCATAAGAAAGCCCCCTGCCAGAACGCAAACTCGGATACGCCGCTGCGACGACAAAACTGTTGGACCTGCGCAGATAAAGGCACAGAAAGTGTTACAAAGACATTGTCGCCCGCATAACTGGCTTTCGCACCGCGAGCCCGATCTGTCGGTAATGCGGAGATCTGCGGTGCATCGTTCAGCCGCTGCTGCCAATAGGCCAGACTGGTCGCCAGGGCGTGCTTACTGTAATGTTGGTGCTGCCAGTAAGCAAAATCATGATACTCAAGCGCGTGCGGCTCGCACGCGTCATCCGGATTGTTATAAAAGTGATTGAGATCTGAGATTAACAGCGCAGTTGACCAGCCATCCGTCGCGATGTGATGAAACGTCAGCAGCAATTTATGGTGCTGTTCTGCCATTTTCACCAGCTCGGCACGCATTTTCAGTTCACTATCAAGTACAAAGGCACGATTGGCCTGAGCGATGGCAATCGCTTCAAAATCGGCCTGGGCGCTGGCACTTGTCGATAAATCCCTGAACTCCAGCTCGAATAATGCCGGATCTAAAGGCCGCTGAACAAAGTGCTCCCCTTGCAGTTCAATACCCATTGCCAGCTGGGTATGCTTACTCAGCAGAGCCTGTAACGCGCGTGTCAGACGCTCAATAGACAAAGTCCCGGTTAACCTGAGTACCGCTGGCACATTGTACTGATGTGAGCCTTGCTCTAGCTGATCGATCAACGCCAGTCGTTGCTGAGCAAAAGACAACGGATACGCCGGCAACACAGGAGCCTGGGCAATGTGTCGCAACACTGAGGGTTGGCGCTGCTGCTTCAGATAGTCTATCAAGGCTGCTTTGTTCTCTCGCAACTGCGCTCTGTCGGCCTGACTCAGCGTGCCTGCAGGCGCTTTGACCACCAGCTCATCACCATCCACTTTTAACAGAATGTTTTTACGCTGGAACTGCTTTAACAACGACTCCATAAGCGGCTAAATCCTTTCTTCTTCGTAGCTATCATCAGACGACTCAGAGTCGGCCTGATTGAGCCACTGATGGCGTTCGATCAGTTCCGCAAGCTTGGCAACCGTAGGGTGCTCTAACAGCTCAACTAAGGGGATCTCAACCCCAAACTCGTTAATCAAATCATTTGCCAGTGCAGCCGCAATCAAGGAGTGACCACCCAATTCAAAGAAATCATCATGAATACCTATCTCTCGGATCCCCAGCGCTTTTTGCCAGCTTTTCACCAGCGACAGATGCAACGGCTCTGTCGCCGGGACAAATGATGCATTGACGAACTGACGAGGATTGTCTCCCAGACTCGGCTGGGGCAGTTGGTCCGGCTCAGTGCTGACACAGGTTAGGCCAATCTCGGCATCGCTGTTGTTTTGATGTAGCGCACTGATCTGAGCCTGAGCTGTCTGCAATATATCCAGTATCGCGTCATTGTCGGCACCATCCTGGAGATCAATTTTCAGGGTCATGGCCGCCAGCGGGCCCGGCAGTGTCTGTCCGTTCAGAGCGCTTTGTGGGGGTACGATCACATCGGGTTGCGCCGCAGCCAACCCTCCTGGACGCTCGTCCACCCAGTAACTGTGACGCTCAAACGCATAGCCTGGTAATGTCACTCGCTGCGGCTGATTGGTATACAAGCATGACCACCTGGGTTCAACACCAGCCAGCCATAATCGGGCAATTGCCTGATTGAACTGAGCCCATCCATGCTCGGCCCGCCTGGCAACCGGATAACACGCGATGCAGCTGGTGCCCGGTGCCATATTCATACGTGCCATTTTGGCCAAAGCCTCGCCAGGTCCGACTTCAATCAGTAGCGGTCTGAATTCTTGCGCCACCGTATCCATGCCCGCAGCAAATTGAACGGGTTCGCGCAGGTGTCTGACCCAATAATGGGCATCAATTTCGCTGAGCAACTCACCACTGACGTTGCTGATCAAAGGGTAAATAGGTGGCTGGTATGTAATCGCTTCACAGCGAGCCTGAAACTGCGCCAGAAGCGGCTCCATCATGACACTGTGAAAGGCCTTTTCTGTCTGTAAGCGGGTCGATTGCACCTGCTCAGCCTGTAGCTGTGCCTCTAACAGCTCCACTTCTTCTTCAGGGCCGGAAACCACACACAGATTTGGGCCATTCACCGCAGCAATACTCAACGCTGGCGATAACCTGGCTTTGAGCGCTTGCTCACTCATTGCCACAGACAACATCGCACCGGGAGCGGCCTGATGCATAATGTCACCCCGGGCAATAACCAGCTGTAGTGCATCCTCAAGCGACATTACTTCGGCAATACAGGCTGCAACAAACTCACCCAGACTGTGGCCAATGAGCGCCGCGGGTTTACAGCCCAACGCCATAAGCTGCTTCGACATAGCGTATTCGTAAATAAATAGCAGTGGCTGGGCATAACGGGTTTCATTAGCCAGGACCGGATCAATACCGCTCTCACCGAATAACAAACCGCGTACTTGTTGCGGTAAACCAGGCACAGCCAGGCAGGCATCTACCGCCTCTGTATACGCTTGCATACGGCCATATAAGCCCTGCAGCGCGCCGCTATACTGACTGCCCTGACCTGAAAACATAAAGACATTGTCCAGGCTATTGTTTTTCGCCTGGGCAAAAAAGACCTCATCCAGTGCCTCACCGCTTAGTTTGGCAATGGCATCCTCCGTCGATTGCGCAACGACCACATGGCGATAATCAAAACTCGCACGTGCAGTCTGTAAGGTGTGTGCCACTGCCTGCAGATTGTGTGGCTGCACTTTGAGTTGTTGCGCCAGACGCTGGGCATTTTGCTCCAGTGACCAGGGGGATTTTGCCGAGACGGGCAAAATATAAGGCCCGGACTCCGCTTCAGGCGCTGGCGCCTGCTCCGCTCGCTGTGGTGCCTCTTCAATCACAAGGTGCACATTAGTCCCACCGATCCCAAATGAACTCAAACCGGCAATCCGCGGCTTTTGCTCCTCTACCAACCAAGGCTGAGTGCGCGAGGCAACCGTAAACGGAGAGTGGGCAAAGTCAATTTTAGGGTTCGGCTTGTCAAAGTTTAGGCTCTGCGGAATGGTTTTGTTTTGCATCGCCAGCACCGTTTTGATCAGGCTCGCAACCCCACCCGCCGTCACCAGGTGCCCGATGTTGGTTTTAACTGAGCCAATTGCACAGTATTGGTTTTTATCTGTAAAACGTCTGTATGCTTGTGTCAATCCGGCTATTTCAATGGGGTCGCCGAGCTGAGTCCCTGTACCGTGAGCTTCAACATAAGATACATCACCTGCATCTATATCTGCCATTTCCAGCGCTTCGGTGATCACCTCTGCCTGACCATCCACACTGGGAGCGGTGTAACTGCTTTTATCTGCACCGTCATTGTTGATGGCCCAGCCTCGGATCACGGCAAGAATATTGTCATCGTCTGCGAGCGCGTCTTCCAGACGCTTCAGGATCACCACGCCCAGTCCACTGCCACTGACCGTTCCGCTGGCCTTTTCATCAAATGCCCGACAATGTCCGTCAGCGGCACCGATATTCCCCTCCTGATAGAAGTAGGCCTCGTTACGCGTCAGCTGCAGTGATACGCCCCCCGCCAGCGCCACGTCATTTTGATAGTTCACCAGGCTGTCACATGCCATAGCGATGGCTGCGGCAGATGAAGAGCATAAAGTATTGACGTTTAAGCTCGCTCCCTTAAAACCGAATTTGTAAGAAACCCTGGTGGCCAGGAAGTCTTTGTCGTTGGCTAGCATGGTCTTGAAGGTCCCGACGCTTTCTATAAAGCCAGGATTCGACTTCAAATTTCTGAACATGTAGGCACTGAGTGCACTGCCCGCATAAACCCCAACCCGGCCAGGCACCTTGTTCGGCACATAGCCCGCATGCTCCAACGCATGCCAGCTGGACTCAAGAAACAATCTGTGTTGGGGATCTAACAGCTGTGCTTCGCGCGGGGAAAAGTCGAAAAATGGTGCGTCAAAGCGATCAACATCATCAAGGATCGCATCCGCTGCAACAAACCTCGGGTTGTCAATCAAATGCTCATCTATGCCCATTTCCAATAATTCTTCTTTGCTGAACCGACGCACGGACTCAACCCCATTGGCCAAGTTTTGCCAAAAAGCGTCCAGATCGTCACCGGCTCCAGGGAAACGACCGCTCATACCTATGATTGCAATACTATTTTCATCTTGATGCATAATTCTCTTGCTCTTATTCTTGTTGTAAGGAAATGCGCTCTGAGTCGCTGTTTAACTTAGACTGCACAATGGCCAGAAATCGGGCTCTGCTTTGATGGACAAAAAAGTGTTCGCCATCAATGGCATACGCCTGCACCTCGTGTTCGCAAATTTCTCGCCATGCCATCACATCCTGCAGCGCCACAGCCCTGTCGAACTTGCCTGCCAGTAAAGTGACCGGACACGAGATCTCCGGCCACTGCGCCAATGAGCAGCGTTGCAATAACTGAAAATCATGCTGCATCACTGGCAAATAGCTTTCGCTAAGCTGCTCGGATGAAAAAACAGCGTGTGCCGCCGAATCAAACTGGCTGAGATAGCTGAGCTGCGCATCTTGCTCAGAGGTGTCAAAGTCGAATTGGAATTGCTCCAGCCAAGGGGCCGGATAGGCTGCCAGGATCAGCTGGCGCACTGCTTTGTTCTGTTTGCGTAACTGCTGTTCAACCAGATAAGCACAAAGCGCGCCCATGCTATAACCCAGCAGTATCGTATTTGGGTGCCAGTAGCGCCCCAGCTGATCGCCTAAGTCCACCGCCAACTCAGTCATCGAGTCAGCTAACGCCGTGGCGCTGCGAACCCCATGACCTGGATATTCCACCAGCAGTACCTCGCAATGGGCCGTCAGCGGTAAACAGATCTGCTGCCATTGCTGAGCAAACCCACCGGCATGGGCAAATACGACCAGGCGCGACGGCGCCGAGTTTTCACCCCGATATGGCAACTGAAACAACGCAGAACAATCACGATATGCTTGCAATTTGCACCTCCAGAGGTGAGTCACTCCGTTCCACACTGTGCAACTGACCATCGCGCAACACCACCCGCTGATCGGCCAGGTTTTCATAGCGATCATCGTGACTTATCACAATCACGGTTTTCCCTTGCTGACGCAACATGGGCAGAATTTCGGTGTAAAAGTAATGTTTAAATTCAGGGTCCTGATCGGCTGCCCATTCATCAAACAGGTAAACCGGCTTATCCTGAAGCGTGCAGAGTAAGTAAGCGAGGCGTTTGCGTTGCCCGGTCGACAGATCCAGCTGCGACAAACGCCCGTTGTCATAACTCACTTTGTGATCCAGACGCATCTGTTCAAGCAGCGCTTGAACTTGTGGGTGTGACGCAAACTCGCCGCTGTGATCGATCACTTCTCTAAACAAATAAAAATCAGTAAAAATACAGCCAAATAAATCACGATACTCAGGTGTTTGGGTATCGACAGGGCCGTATGTATCAAATCGCACCTGGCCTTTTTGCACGCCGTATAATCCGGCTATTAATCTGAATAAGGTTGATTTACCACTACCATTGCCACCCACAATGAAAGTGACTTCGCCCCGGTTAAAGGTCAGTGACAGGGGACCTAAGGTAAAACTGTAGTCATCGTTGTCATACTGGTAACTTAGTTGCTCCAGATGCAGTGACTGCCAGTTACTCGGGGGCGGATTAGGGAGCGCCTTATTACTCGACACAGGCGCAGCCACATCCTCATTTACTTGCTGTAATCGCTGATAGCTAACATAGGCGCGGCTGAGCAAGGGCATACTGGAAAAGATGCTTAACAATGGTCCCATCAGGTATAGGATGATCAACACAAACAACACCAAATGCGTGGCGCTTGCGTACCCCGCATCCACCACCATGGCCATAATTCCGATGATGATAAAAGTCGCAGTTTGGCTGGCAACATTGTTAACAGACCACAAGTACTGTGACTTAAATTCGAAACGACGAACCTGCTCAAGCACCGGCAGGATGATTTTATGCTCGAAAAAATGACGGCGGGCATTGCTGGTGGCCAACTCCTTAGCACCAAATATCACGCCCCGGTAGCACTCATACATATCTTCCTCAGCATCTCTGAGCTGCTGATAGAACTGATTACCACGGGCAATGGCAGAGAGTTGAACCAGAATGAACACCCCACCCAAAAAGCCGATGAATGCATAAAACAGTGGCTCTGAAGTAAGCCACATAAAGGTCAAAAGAAAACTCACTATGATCAGGTTGTACAGTAAGTTAGGGATTACAGCGAGTGAGTCTGACAGCGCGTTGATATCTAAAGTCAGACGCGAATATAACTGCGAACTGCCAAGCTGTTCGAGTTTTTCAACGCGTGTTTTTAGCAGCTGTTTGAGCAGCTGCAAACGCAGTGAAGTCAGAAACTGGGTGGATAATCGCGCTACCAAATAATGGCTGGCGGCCAGGCTGATCCCACACAACACGGCGGCGAGGATAAACATCCATGCGCGCCCTTGTGCTTGCTGCGTCATCCCATCGCCCATCCAGATATTAACCCGATACAGTATGGTGGTCATGATCAGGCCGCTGATCACACTCAGTAACAGTGAGTAAGTGATCGTTCGCTTGTGCGCGCTTAGGATCTCCTTAACCATTTTCAGCTCCTTGCGTCGTACGTTTTTTATTGCGCCGTGCCTGACGTGCAGCACGTTGCTGCTGAGCCCGCTGTGCGACTTCATCCAGTGCGGTATCCGCCGCCTCCGTTTTCGGAGCCTTGATGAGGTTGACTATCTTGCTGACACTGGGGTGCTGAAAAAGGCTGGTCACATCGATGTCCAACTTCATTTCCTGCGACAAGAAACGATGGAACTGGGTTAATTGCAGAGAATTTCCCCCAAGCTCGAAGAAGTCATCCTCAAGACCGACTTGCTCAAACCCAAGTAGCGCTTCGAGGTAAGTAACTATCTGCTTTTCCATGCTTGTTTTCGCAGCCTTGTACGGAGTTAACAAGCTGGGGCGGGCAAATCTTTTACGCTGACTGTGTCCACTGAGCTTCGCCAGCGACAGGGCATCATCTTTAAGTGCAACCTGAATGTCCTTACGGCTCACAATCAAATCATGCAACTGCGGCTGTTGCAAAGCTGCCTCAATAAAGGGCCAGGCTTGCTCACTGTCAATCGCTTGCGCAAGTAATTGATCATGTTGCGCCTGTAACGATGATGTCTGAACCTTAGAAACCGAGACTTTACGCATCACGAAGCGCTCAGCACAAGCCAGACAGGCACCGTCCTGATCATACATAGTAACCTTGTAAATCAGTGAGTTATCATCTGATTGGGGCAACAACTCACAATGACTCCAGAACACCGACGGAAGTGCGCGATATACAGTCAGATTATGGTAAGCGACCGGTAAGAAAGCTTCCTTTGTATCCACTATGCGCATAAAAGCGGTTGCACAATCCAACAACGCCGGATGCATCACGGACGCCTCTAAGTCCTGAGTAAATGCCTCATCGAGTGCCAGGCGGGCAAGACCCTGGTTTTCCCACAGGTGTAATTCACTAAGCGTTTGCCAGCGCGGACCCAGTTCTATTGCGGTCGCAGCCTCACTGTCACCATGACCGAAATGCTCAGTAAGCATTTGGTACACTTCGTCTTTCTTGGGCGCCACAAACCGAGTTGTCGCTTGCGCCTTTAAGGTGCTCAGACACACAGGCGCGGGCACCGGCCCCGACACCTTGTGACTTAAGCGACCTTTACAATGCACCACCGCCTGCGCACCTTGTTGACTAGATTCAATGACGAATGACAGCGCTTGTGCATCTTGTGTTGAGGTTGGTTCGACTTTAAGCACCACATCAGCCTGGCTGCCATCTGGTACAGCCAGTGGTGCCAAAAAGTGCGCTTCATGAACGCAAGCGATGTCTTGCTGTGGCAAATTGGCTAAGTGTTGCAGCGCCAGCGACACATACGTCGCGCCCGGTAACGTGGCAACCCCATAGACCAAGTGCTCGGTCAATGCCCATATGGTGTTGGCCTGAAATGTACCCTGATATTCTTCAGCCGACGCTGAGGTACGCTGCAGCCATTGAGACTGCGCAATAGCTATATTGCGCGCCTTTGCCATCATGCCCACATCTCGCCAGGTATCCCAGTTTAGTGCCAGTACCGGAAATGCGTGACCACTTTGTGCTGCAACCTTATCCAGGTATTGATTTGCAATACAGTATTCATACTGTCCGGCACCACCGAGCCAGCTGGTGATAGAAGAAAAGAGCATCACAAAGTCGACAGGCTGTGTCTGACGTTTTGCCAGTGCCAGCACATTGTCTGTGCCTGCCACTTTTGCGGCAAATACCTTGTCGAGCTGTTCATCAGACTTATGGTGATGCAATCCACTGCCTGCGATCCCTGCCGCATGAAATAAACCATTCACTGTGGGCCATTGTTGTGCGACATAATCACCCAAAGCCGCTGCATCTTGCGGATCTGAGATGTTGCATGAACGTACTTCGACCGATGCCGCACTTTGCTGGATCTCACTAAATAATGGTTCTGACAGCAAAGACTGATAGTTATACTGAGTGCCCGCACTGCGACTGATCAGCAATAAATGGGCACGATATTGCGTTGCCAGGTAGTGAGCCAGTGCCAGACCAATACCGCCCACCCCACCGGTGATAATGTAGTAGCCACCCTCACGCAACGTACTGGTTGCGAACGCTGGTAGCTCAAAACGCGAAAATTCCGGCTGCCAAAGTTGCAAACCAGCTCGATACAAAATGTCTGCAGGCTGCAACCGGCTTAAGTCATTCAGCAGCAGTTGCGCGTCGATGTCTGCCGGGTCTTGCACATTTAACAATGAGCTCGACAGGCCCGCAACTTCCTGCCCCAGTACTTTGGCCGCACCGTACAAATAGGCCGTGTTAGGATCAACGTCACCGCCATGCAGTGAGTACATGTCTGTTCCAACCAATTGCCAGTGAACAGGCATAGCCAGGGTACTAAATAAGCCTTTGGCCATCGCCAGACAACGTTTTGCACCTGCTGCCAGTGCGGTTTTTTGCAACGGCCAGAGGTCGACTATACGCGTTACCGGATGCTGTGCCAGCTGTTCTGCCAGGCGCGCCCAGTCTGCCTGAGCCGTTGGGTTGACCGTATAAACACTGCCGCCATGATCCCGATACTCGTTGCCGCTGTGCACCAGGATCAGCTGGTTTGCATGTGCCTGTAAGCTTGCCTGCAAACGACTGCTAAGCGGATCAGCATTGGTCAGCACAACAATTGACTGCTCAGCGATAGTCTGTGGCACCTTCAGAAACGGGTTGACCTGCTGCCATTGCTGTAATGTGGCAGCGACCTCAGTTGATACAGTGGTGGTTCCCTGGGTATCACGCTTCACAACGCCAGGCTCAGGTCTAAACTCGTGTTCGTCAAACACATAAGCAGGTGTGCGTACAAAAGCCACATCGCGCCCCTGATATACCTGTTCCCAGTCTAGTTCAATACCCGCCACATACAGTCGCGCCAACAAATCTAACATGGCGTCAGGGTGTGCCAGGTTGTCCCGGTCCAGCAACGCAGCGGCATTAAAACGCAGTGGATCATAATCCGGGTGCTGGCGAATAAATTGCGTCAACGCTTTTGCTGGACCCACCTCTAAAAACAACGTTTTGTTCTTGCTGAAATGGCTAATCGCGGCCAAAAAGTTAACTGGCTGGCGTATTTGCTGTGCCCAGTAAGTGGCATCTGGCAGCGTTGTACCCGTAAATACAGCTTTGCTACAGCTGGATACCCAGGTGATAGTGGCCGGTGAAAACTGCACCTGAGCAACCCGTTTCTCAAAGTCGTTGAGCACGCCAGCCATGCTCTGAGTATGAAAAGCATGTCCGGTTTTCAATAGGGTATGGCTAACGTGCTGTTGCGCTAGTATGTCCATCAGTGTCTGGATGTCTGCCTCAGAGCCCCCCACCACCGTGCTGTGCTCAGCATTCAGGGCTGCGATTTCTACTCCATCAAATAAATAGGGCGCAAGGTCGTCTGACGACAAACTGACCGCCAACATTTTTCCGCCAGGCGCCGATTGCATAAGCTCTGCGCGCTGACAGACTAAATCGAGCGTTTGCTCCGGCGTCATCATGCCACTGAGGCATGCACAGCTATACTCGCCTAAACTATGGCCGACCATTGCATCGGGTTTAACTCCGGATGTCAGCAAAGTGGCCCCCAGTGCATACTCTACGCTGAAGATCAGCGGTTGAGCATGGATGGTTTCCAGCTCAACACTGTGCTGTTGAGGGTCCAGTAAGTAGGCGCGAAAATCAAAGTCACTGCGCGTTTCGAGATGGCGCAGACAGGTCTCAAGGTGCGCTCTAAAGTGTGCATTACTTTGAAACAGACCACAGGCCATACCCGGATAATGGCTACCCTGCCCGGGGAACACAAAGACCACTTTATCCTGAGCGATAGCACGCCCGGCATACATTAGATCGTTATTAGCGGTTTCCAGATGCTTTGTGGCACTCGGTGCATCAGCGGCTATCAATGCCCGGCGATAGCTAAAGTGCGGCTTGCGACAGGCAAGTGAATAAGCGCAATCAGCCAGGTTCTGATCACCCAAGAAACCGCTCAACCGCTCAGTGTAGGCGTTGACAGACAACTCGGAATTCCCAGACCAGACCAGTAATTCTGTTTGTGGTGCGCCGCTTTTGCGCTGTGTGTGTTGTGGCGCGTTTTCAATCACCGCATGGGCATTGGTGCCACCAATACCGAACGAGCTGATCGCTGCCCGGCGAGTTATCTCATGCCATGTTTGTAATTGCGTCTGTACCTTAAATGGCCCATCCGAAAAGGGGATCTCGGGATTAGGCGTATCATAATGCAGTGATGGCACAAGCATTTGGTGATGAATACTAAGCGCTGCTTTGATAAACCCGCTGATACCCGCAGCAGCATCCAGGTGCCCAATATTAGACTTAACCGAGCCTATGCTGATATGTTCCCGCGCCCCCTGGTATACCTGGTTGAGCGCCTGGACCTCAATCGGATCACCAAGGCGAGTGGCTGTGCCGTGGGCTTCGACCATGCCAATACTGGCCGGGTCTATTTCTGCAACATCCAGCACCTGGCGCAGCACTTTTGCCTGACCATTTACACTCGGAGCGGTAAAACCCGCTTTATCACTGCCATCGTTGTTGATCGAGGTCCCTTTTATCACCGCATAAATCAAATCATCATCCTGAAGGGCATCTTCCAGGCGCTTTAACGTCACCATCCCCATACCATCGCCGGGTACAGTGCCATCTCCTCGCGCATCAAAGGGTCTGCAATGACCGTCTGCGGACAGGATCATACCTGCCTGATACTGATATCCGCTGCGATCAGCGCTACTGGCATCACCGCCACTGTAAATCGCAACACCGCCGGCCAGTGCCAGGTCACACTCACCCGCCAGCAATGATTGCACCGCCTGATGCAGTGCCACTAACGACGTAGAACACGCAGTTTGTATTGTGACAGCCGGCCCGGTCAGACCTAACTTATAAGCACAGCGCGTGGCCAGAAACTCACGGCCATTCAGACTGCTGATCTCATAGTTCTGAGCAAAGTCAGTTGCCATACTGGCTAAATTGGGTGCCAGCCAGAACGGGTTGTTGCCAGCGCCTGCAAACAGGCCAACCTGAATATCACTGGTAGCCTGTGCATAGCCAGCATCATCCAGTGCCCAGTAGCTGAGCTGATGGATCTTGCGTAACTGAGGATCCATGATGTCCGCTTCTCTGGAAGAGTATCCAAAGAATTCATGATCGAAGTTATAACAGCCGTTAAACAGGCCCTTGCGTGCCACATAATGTTCCGATCCTCTGACACTTTTCGCTATCCCCGCGGCCTGCAACTGAGCATCGCTTAATGCTGTTATACCCTCTTTACCCTGTTGCAACATGGCCCAAAATTCATCAATGTTTGCCGCGCCGGGAAACTGTCCGGCCATACCGATTACTGCTATTTCAAGTCCCGTGTACTGTTCCATTTATTACATCCCCAGTTATTCTGCCGTTGCTCTGCTCTTACGTCGCGCACTCAGGCGTCGTCGGCCAGCTTGCAACGACTGCTTCTGACTTGCACTGTTACTAACCATGGTGCTCGCTGTTACATCACTGTGTGCCAGTTTGTGAGCCAGGCTTCTTACCGTTGGGTTAGCAAATACGTCTACAGTTAAAATGGCACGTTTTATTTGTGTGTTTATTTGTGCCGTAAAGTTAACTACATCTAACGATGACGCCCCCATATCAAAGAAGTTATCGTCTACAGAGAAGTCGTTTCTTCCCAGCATCTGCTGCCAGGTTTCCAGTAAAATTTGTTCTATTTGGTTATCTGAAACGACCGCTGGCCCAGTCGATTCCCAGCCAATGGCAGGGAACGCATTCACAGCCACTTTGCCGCTGTCATTTAGCGGGAAGGTGTCCAGGCACTCAAACCGTGTTGGGATCAGATAGGCAGGCAGTGATTGCTTAAGTTGCGCCACAGCCCGTGCTTCATTAAATATCGCTCGCGGCGTTTTAAGGTACGCAACCAGAACCTCATTGTGGGTATCCGCTCTGGTTACTAAAGTGACATACGCGTCCTCAACATTCTCAATGGCGCGCAGCTTAGACTCTATCTCCGCAAGCTCAACTCGCACGCCCCGAAACTTGATTTGCCTGTCGTTCCTGCCGACATAGATCAGTTGATTGTCGGCATTCAGATACGCCTGATCACCAGTGTGATAAACGCGCTGTGGATGGTGCCCGCCAAGTTCTAAGGTGGTAAACTTTTGCTTAGTCAGAGCTGGATTTTGCCAGTACCCCTGAGCCAGACAAGGGCCAGTAAGTACCAGCTCACCTGTAACCAGCGGTGGCATAAGCTGTCCCTGTGGATTAACCACATAGGCCTGACTATGTGTCAAAGGCCTGCCAATGCTCACTTCTGCGCCAGCTTGAAACTGCATGACCGTTGCCCAGATAGTGGCTTCTGTCGGGCCATAAAAGTTAAATAAACGATTACCCGATGTGCTCAGGGCAGCAGCCAGATCCGGGCCAAGCGCTTCGCCACCGCACAACAGGGTGAGATCCGCTCTGGGGGACCAGCCACTGTTCAGCAATACCCGCCAGGCTGTTGGAGTGGCCTGAATGGTGTTAATCCCGGTGTTACTGAGTAGCGCTTGCAAGTGCTCGGGACGCTGAAACAACCCCTCTTCACTCACGTACACGTCCTGACCATAGAGGATTGGATAAACCAGCTCCAGAATCGAGATATCAAACCCCACTGTGGTACTGGCCAGCCAGAATGCGCCTTGCGAGGTGCCGAGTGCGCCGTGCATCGCGCTCAAAAATGCCGCCAACGCGCGATGGCTGACCATCACGCCTTTAGGTGCGCCCGTTGTGCCTGAGGTATAGATAATGTACGCCAGGCTGTCAGGAGAGATAGACCAGCTCAGAGGCGCTGCATCGCTGAGCTGCACCTCATCTAATGCGGCACTGATGACCTGCACAGCGTGTTCACATTCGGCCTGTTGCTGATAGTCACTTACGATTACCTGCGGGTGACTATCATTAAGCACATATGACACTCTCTCATCAGGCCAGGCGCGTGATAACGGCACATACACCGCCTGCAATTGCCAGATTGCAAACAACCAGGCTGGCAGGTTTGCATCTCGTTTAAGGTTCAGAGCAACCCGATCACCCGCCTTAACGCCGTGTTGTTGCAACTTGATTGTCGCTTTGTGGACGGTATTTTTAAACTGCTCCCCACTTAAGCACATAGCATTGCAACGCACTTGCTGTGTAAAAGCGCTCTTCTGAGCCGTCAACTGAGCCAGGGAGTCGGGCACATACGTGTTATCAGGTTGCATATTGAAGCGCTCCCAGCCGCGCAGATCTGCTGCGCTTAATACTGGTGCAGCCATAATCGGTTGCTCAAAGTGCTCGACAAACCAGTCTATCAGGGTGATCAGGCGCAGTAAAAAAGCATCAGCTTGCTCAGCATCAGCAAACACATCGCTATGAAAATCCGCGTGCAGTTCCAGCCTCTGCTGCTCTCCGTAATCACATAAGGTAATGATAAGAGCAGACTTTTGATACTGAGAATGCCAAAAATGCGTTTCCCCATCGATGAGTTCGGCATCAATTTTGTACGATAACTTTTGGTAGTTGAGCTCAATATCATAAAGCAAAGAACGCTCGGCACGATCGTATGATGCCAATTGATTAAGCTCGGCAATAGGCAATTTCTGATGACGAAACTCTTTGCGCTTTTGTTCATGCAACCATTGAAACAGCTCGCTCACCTGCCAGTCTGGTTCAAGCTCGACTTTTGAAACGCCCATACTGAGAAAGTTACCATAACTGCGCTTTAACCCCGCAGTAGAGCGATTGTGCAGCGGCTGCCCCACCAGAAATTTGCTTTGCTGAGTGGTCTGAAAGAAATACACTGACAAAGCCGCCATCAGCATTGACTGTAAACTGACAGGGATAGTGTGACGATTTTCAGCACGCCAGTGCATCGCATGCTGCTGCGTAATATGGCGACTCACGCGATGGCTGCGATAATCTTGTGCCAGGTCACCACTGTGATGTTTGTTGCCAAACACCAAAGGAGGCAAAGTAGCCAGTTCATTTTGCCAGAACTGACGGGATTTGCTCAGGTCGCGACCCGCTTTTTGCGCCCCCAGCGCAGTTAGAAAATCGATCGACTCTATGGCGTCTAGCGCTTCAGCCCCACGCAACAAGTTACTGTAAATTCGACACACATCTTTGAGCCATAAAGTATAGCCCCACCCGTCCGTGATCAGGTGATGTGCCAGACAAACATACCAATATTCCTCGTTTGCCAGCTTAAACAAACAAGTTCGATAAAGTATGTCCTTATCCAGCTCGAAGCGTTTACTGTAGAGGCATTTCAAGCGTGCCAGCGCACTGGCGGTTGGATCTTCATCGGTGCTGAAATCAACAAACTCAATCTGTCCTCGAGTCTGTCTGATCTGTTGCGACAGCCCAGATTGCTGCTCACTAAAACTGAGTCCGAAAATATCAAACCGGTTTTCTAACACGGATTGCGCCTGACAAAAAACCTCAACATCGATCGCTTGTCTAAAAATCGCATAACCACCGATATTAAACATAGGCAAATCGTCAAAGATTTTCTGTTCGACAAAAATATCTTTCTGATTGGGAGCTAATCTATTCACCTGCACTCACCTTTTTTCAACATGCAAAAGCCGATTGGCTGCCCCCCACGGGCGCAGCCTCACTAAGCGCAATATCAACGCAGTGATCTTGCTATAAACAAATGCGTTTAAAGGATTGTATGAGAGCTTAAAGTGGCCCTTAACTCCGCAGAGCGACGAATATCTCGCGTCACGTTAATGCGTTTAAACCAGCGATCTGTGCCATCATATTTTGGCAAAAACTTACGTCTGCCATGCACCACCCGATAATTATCCATCAACAAGATCTCACCTGGGCGCAGCGCCAGCTCTTCTATTTTCTCGTCGATTAGAACGATTAGTTTTTTAAAAGCAGCTTGTGCGGCTGGGGTCTCTGGTTCGAGCATAAAATAGGGATCGATGCGGATGAATGGGTCTTTACGATTACCAAACAAAACACTAATTTTTGGCGGGTTTTCATCCCAACTTGTAATCCGTTTATAGGCGTGGCTTAACTGGATATCATTCTCGGCCAATCGCTGGCGTTGACGAAGTTGAGATTCATTTTTCTCTTTGTGGGACTCATCCGGCTTGATAGAGAACTGAGGCTTAAACAGCTCGTCAATTTCATCGTCGCTGAGTTGGGAAAAGTCAGGACTGCCGATAGTAGTGGGGATCATGTCATGGTTGCGTAAACAAAAGAAGGTGCAATAGTCACCGCGATACTCATGAAAAGCATCTTCAATGTGCCACTCTATCTCCTGTAAACTGCCAGTACCAAGCTGCTCATGCTCATCTTTTTTGATAGGCATTACATCATGAATGATTTTGCCGTCTTGCTGTGTAGACCAGGCAAATAGATCACCCAACACTGAGGAATACAAACAAGCTACAATACTTTGTTCGATACCACTTTGGGTGCTTTGATGTGTCCAGTCAGGTGGTGTTGGGCCTAACTGTTGATCGTCGATGTCCAGCCCTTCCACCACAAGGTATTTCACACCTTCAGGTTGGTACTTGAATTCATTTAGTTTCTTCAGCAGTGTGCGCGGAAGATCTTTGTTCCATTGATGCAACTTAATCAGAAAATTAATGTCCTGAAAACTTGTGAATTCCTTTTTAATCACACTCACAAGGGTTGCCAACTGGTCTTTTTCTGTAGAGCTTAATGTAATATGCAATGTCTTCTCCTTGAAGCATTCTTATAAATTATTATTATTCTTTCCAGTGCAGGCCCGATTGCTTATTTTTTTTATCTCGGGTCTATTTGCACAATTCATCTAACGCTTTGGACAGCGTGTCTAACCCCTTTTTGAGCGTCTGCTGTTCAGTACCAAAACCGATCCGAACGTGTCCTGGGCAGTCAAAACATTCGCCCGGCACCAACAGCAATGCATATTGCTCAAACAAAGTATCGCAAAGCGCCTGAGTAGACATTGCCCCTTTAAAACGCGGGAAACAGGTCACACCGCCCCCCAACTCATAAGACTGAAAATATGCCTGGTGGGCATCAAGCCATTGCTGCATTAACGCTCGGTTCTCGGCCGCTTCCTGATACCTGGGGCGATAAAATTTATCGATATTACGCAACACCACATTAGCGAACTTTTCAACAATCACTGACACATATAGGTTGGAGTAATCCTTGTAAATCTGAGCGTCTCTGAGTAGTTCATCTGGCATGATGCACCAGCCGTACCGCAACCCCGGAAAGCCGTAAGCTTTCGAAAAAGTACTGGTCAGAATGCACTTGTCATACAGGGCAATAGGTGTGGGTGTCTGATTGTCGAATTGCAAATCCTCAAACGCCCCATCCCACAATAAAAACGCATCCACACTGGCAACAATGTCGACCAATTCGCGCATTTGCGCCTCTGTGAGGTTTATGCCGGTCGGATTATGAGGAAAATTAACCACCACCATCTTAGTCTGCTGGTTAAGCAGCGCCTTTAGCTGAGTGAAGTCAGGCTGGAAATCGTGCTGCGCCTGAAGCGTCCAGTAAGATACCTTGCAGCCGATATGCTCCGCGATATTGGCATGGCAGTGATAAAAAGGCGACACAGATACGACTTCATCACCTGCCTGCAAAGTGGCATTCATAATCAAAGACAAAGCCTCATTCGAGCCATTACAGGTGATCACGCGCTCTGGGTCTCCAGTGCCCCAGCGCTGTGCGATGATGCGACGGTTTTCATAATCACCAAAAGTCGGGTTATCATGAAAAACGAGGTCATTCAGTTCCGTTGGCTCGAAGTCACTCAATGCCAATAGTTCACTAAAATTATAGTCATAAACACCACTACCACTGATGTCCGTCACATCTGCAAAATATCTGTCTCTATACCAATCTTCTAAATTCGCTGGCTTCATAATCTTACCTATATTTGGGTTAGTTTGATCTTCGGATCATTCATACATCATCCACAGATGCTGCTTATCTCCTCACTACAGAACCTTTATTTTTTGTCCATCCGCAAGGGTTTCAGCACCCTGTAGCACTACTTTGTCACCGGGTTTCAGTTCGGCTTTAATTTCTACCCGATTGCCCACACTCTTACCCAGCTCCACTTTAAACTCAGTGACCGAATTATCTTCATTCACCTTGAACAAGTAGTTGCCATTGGGGAAGATCAGCACGGAATCTTTATTGACCATTAAGGCAGGCTGAGCGTTGTGGCTCGGAATATTTAGCTCAACGCGACTCCCCACAAACAAGTGGCCGTTACACTGGGCACGAAACTCGCCCATACGCACGGTGTCATAACTCACAGGGATAACTTTATGGATAACACACTCATATTCGTTGTCACCATCGCGAACGAGTGTTTTCATTCCTTTGTTTATTTTCTCTAAATCACGAAATGCTATGCGCGTTGAGACTTCCGACAAGCTGGTATTCACAAACGCCATTACATCGGCTCCTTCCTCGGCATACTCCTGTTGCCAGAGAAATTTTTGCGCAACCGTGCCATCAAACGGTGCATAAACCCGCTTCTTCTCGTAGCGAACCTCAGCAATAGCAAGCTGAGATTCCAGTTCATTAATTCTGGCCACAGAGCGGGCTAGCTGATATTCAATTTCATCCAGTTCAGACTGAGAGATAGACTGCTCTTTTGCCAAGTCCAATAACCGATTGCGTTGCTTATTTAAAAACTCTGATTGCGCAATTTCCTGCTGCAACACAGCTTTAGCAACCGCAACCTGGTTTTGCTCAATGCGATCATCCAGTGCAATCAACAACTCACCTTTTTTAATAGCACTGCCCGGCTCTGCCACAAATAGCAGAGCGCCCGAGGATTCCGTCGCGATATGTGCAGCCTCAACAGGCATAACCGTGGCAATGGACCACTTTTGCTCTGATTGCTCAGACAGTTCAACGGTGTCCACAGTTACCGACTTGACCTCTTGTTGTTGTGACCATACAGCCGGACTGGAAAAACCGATCAGTAAAGATGCCACTATGGCGCTCAAATTGCTCAATTTGGTAATTGGGTTCATGCTTAGGACTCTTGTTTATTCAGTATTTTTATTGTTCTTGACTTGATTTGGCCAAACAATTGCAGTCGCAGTACAGCTGGAAGTAGCAATAAGGTAAAGGCACCCGAGAACAGCATTCCGCCGACGATGGCCGCCGCCAAACCACGATAAATTTCACTCCCTGTGCCGGGTAACAGGAGCAAAGGTAACATGCCAAAAACCGAGGTAATGGTGCTGAGGAGAATCGGTCTTAGCCTGGATTCGATAGATAACTCGACAGCCTGTGCTCTGCTTTTACCTTCGTTTTCATGCGCTCTGACACCATAGACCAGCAAGATCGCATTGTTTACCACCAGACCCAGCAGAATGATAAACCCTATCATGGTGATTATGTCTAACGGCTGATACACAAACACATTCAGCAGTTTCAACAGTCCAGCCCCGCCAACCGTTGCCAATGGCACGGTCAGCAATACAATCAGACTGGCTTTGATAGAACGGAATAATCCCGCCATGATTAAAAACAGTAAACAGACCGAAAAAACAAAGTAATCCAGCATCTGAGATTTAACCTTGCGAATGCTATCGGCACTGCCGCCATAATTGATTGCATAACCTTCCGGTAACGCGCGCTGAAGATTTGCAACCACATCACTTTGTAGCTTGGCTTGCAAATCCTCTAACGACATACCCGCAGGAGGCTCGACGGTTAGAATAAACGTTCTGTCTAAATTGACATGCTGGATAACAGCCGGTCCGAACGTTTGGGTAATCTCAACGAGTTCACCCAATGGCACCACCAGATCTTGTGAATTCATCACAGGATATGCTTTTAGTTGCTCGAAGTTTTCCCAGGGCTCGCCACGCAGTACAATGTTTCTTCTGCGGTTACCGTCAAAATATTCTTGAAGATATAAACCATTACCAAATGCCTGCGTTGCCTCTATGACTTCAGCACGGGTAAAACCCAGTTGTGACATACGTGCGGTGTTTGGAATTACAGATAATTCAATTTCTGTCGGCGAGAAGCTGGCCCCTGGATACACGGCTGCGGTTGGCATTTGCGCCTGAATAGCCTCCATAGCCTCTGCTGCACTTTTCGATAACAGTGCCATATCGCTGCCCTGAAAATAGAGCTCCAACGTATCCATTGCACGAAGGTTTTGAAATGCACTTGGCCGATTTACATAGGTCCAGAGATCCGGCATATCCGTGAATATTTCATCTCTTAATAGTTGCTCAAGCCGAACAGCATCTTCTGGGTTGAGCGGTTGGGCAGTAAAACTCATGGAGAATGAAGACTGCATCGAGACAGTATAATTTTTAATTGGCACGGTTGAGTCAGCCTTCAATAAATGACTGACACGCTTGTCGATGAGCGGAATGATGGTGTCGTTGACATACTTAGGATTGGTGCCAGATGGCAAATAAAACGACACGTTAACCTGGTTTTGCTTTAGTGCCGGCAAGTAGTCTGACGACGGCATGAGTACAGGCACCAATGCAACGCTCCCTCCAACCAGCACGGTCACGATAGTCCAGCATTTTAACTGGGTGTTAGTTAAGCGAGACAACATGGCAGCCCAACGCTGCCATAGCGCTTGCCAGGCATCGACTTTAAGTTCATGCACTAACTTAGTAGATAAGATTGGGATCAGCGTTATGGCAACCAGTAGTGAAATAACCACGGAAGCTGCGATAGTAAAGGCCAGATCGACAAAAATTTGTACTTCGCTCTCATTGATCAGTAATACTGGTGAAAATACCGAGACTGTCGTTATCGTTGACGCAATCAACGCCCACACCACTTTGTTTGTACCAACTTTGGCGGCTTTATCAGCATTATCCCCGGCATTGCGTCTGGCGATAATACTCTCAAGTACCACAATAGACGCGTCCAGCACCATGCCTGTCGCAAACGCCAGACCCGCTAGCGAAATCACGTTCAATGTACGCCCACCAACGGCCAGAATAATAAAGGTGATGATGATGGAGGCCGGTATCGCCACCGCGATGACCAGTGTGGTTCGTCCATTTCTAAAAAACAGCCAAACCGGCAAGATAGAAAGCAACAGACCAAAGCCAATATTCTGGATCACGAACTGAATTGCACTACCTATCATCTGTGAGGTGTCATAGGTATGACGTAGTTCCAGTCCCATACCACTGAGTGTCGTGTCATTGAGCTCATTTGCCGCCGCTTTCAGCGCGGCTATGGTATCTAAAGAGCTGGCACCTCTCTCTCGCTGGACATTAAGCGCCACCGCTCTTTTTCCATCAACATAAGTAATATCAGCTGCGTTTGGACGATCTATGCTGATCTGTGCAACGTCTCTCAAAAGTATCGGTGTATCTCGACGCCAGCCAACAATCAGCTCTGACATCTCGTCAACCGACACTTTTCCTACATAGCGCATGTTGTAGCGGCGACGGCTCAGATCAATAAACCCACCAGATATGTCAAACGAATTATCCAGAGCATCGGTCAGATCCCGCAGCTGTAGCTCGAAACGCGCCAAAGCAAAGGGGTCAAAAGTAACGTAGATTTCCTCTTCAGCACCCAGGCCACGTGCAGCATATACACGCGCCACACCGTCAAGAGATTCCAGTTTAGGTTGGACGACTTTCTCTACTACGCTTTGAATATCCAAATTTGGATCACTGCGCTCAGAGGTTTGCAGGTAAAAGGTCGTTAGCGTGGGCATTCCCCCGTATTCACCGCCAATCAGGATTTGAGGTGGCAGTGCTGTGCGAGGCATATTAGCAACGCGACCAATACGACCCACTACGTCTATCAAGGTTTCTTCCATGTTAACGCTGGAGTCAAATTCCAGGCTTAACCAACTGGTTCCTCGCGCCGCATAAGCATTGCTGCGCTTCAGACCTGCAATGCCATCCAGTACTTCTTCTTGAGGTTCTAAAATTTGAGACTCTACTTCCTGAGGGGTTGCAGACTGCCAGACAGTTAGCACATCTATGGAACGGTTGTTGACGTCAGGCATAAACTGCACAGGCAATCTAAATGCAGCGACAGCACCCAATAGTAAAAAAAACAGTAACCACAAAAAGTAAAGCTTACTATTTTGGATCAATATGCCCAGCATATTCATGTCAAACCCACCCTGCTTAATCTAAGCCATTTTTATAATTATTAGAGTTGGCTTACGGCGGGCACTGCACACCATACTGACCGTAAGTCAGATAAGTTTGTACGGAAGGGTGTTGGATACAATGAAGCCCATTGAGCAGCCAATTGCTGCCCTGAAGCGTCTTCTTTCCACAGTCCCAGTGAAAAACCGAAAAACTCACCTTGTCAACTGGATAAAAAATTACCACCCAAGAAAGCAAAAAGTCAACAAACCCAAATTATCGAAAGCAAAAAGATAATGAAAAAAACGAAACAGTTAACATTTTACATTCTGTTAACAAAAAGGCGGATTAGTGATAGCATATCAGCAACACCCCAAATGGCCTTGAAACTTGCTTGCCATTCGATAAAAACCGTTTTTATATCTAAATAAAATATACAGTTACCAACATTGCTAGCATCGACGAACAGGCTTCCACTAACCATATAAATATTTTCATATTAATTGATTCATCAGCGGTATACAGGGTATGGCCGCAACTCACCAATCGGTCAAAAATATTGCAATATTCAGAATAAAAAACAAACAACGCCAATTGAAGGACCTGTCATCTCGACTGCATCCACACTCTAGGTGTACAAATTAAGTTACAAAATCATACAGTTTCGTTAAGTCAGCTCCATTAGGGAGATAGTACACGTCATCCCGCGTGCAATTATGGACCCTCGTATAGCCCTTTGCAGTAGGTCGAGGTAAAATTGCCCCTTTAAACGCCACCCTAGGTTATTCATGTTAGTCAATTACACGCCCCCCACTGAGCCGTATCTTGATATTCTTTATCAGGATGAACAAATGCTGGTATTAAACAAACCCAGTGGCTTGCTGAGCGTACCGGGTAAAGACCCTAAACACTGGGACAGCGTGATCAGCCGGGTCAACCTCGTCTATCCGAATGCAAAAATTGTTCATCGTCTGGATATGGCCACATCTGGGGTACTGTGCCTGGCGATGCACAAAGCTGCACATCGCTTTCTCAGTATTCAGTTTCAGGATCGTCTGACCGCCAAACGCTATATTGCGCGGATCTATGGAAAGTTAGCGGAGTCATGTGGGTCGGTAGACCTGCCCCTGATCTGCGACTGGCCCAACCGCCCAAAACAGATGGTCTGCCACGAGACTGGCAAGCCCTCACTAACGCATTTTGAAGTGTTATCCTATGAGGCACACGCAACCCGGGTCAAGCTGACGCCCATCACTGGACGCTCACATCAGTTGCGTGTGCACATGCTATCTTTAGGTCACCCCATTTTGGGCGACCGACTTTATGCTCAGGACGAGGCACTGGCAGCGGCGTCCCGGCTGCAATTGCACGCCGAGATGTTGCAGATCCGCCACCCAATATCAGAGCAAATAATGACCTTTACAGCGCCGGTGCCGTTTTAAACAAGTCCAGCGCGCTGGCCGTCATCGCGCGCACCCCAGTTTTAATGGTCAGCGGATAATCTGGCGCAAACTTGCTCGAGTGCAGCGATGGCAAAGGCTCGCCCGAGAATTGAGCCTGTCGATATGCCTCAGGCTCAACGCCACCCAGCCAGAAGATGGTTGCCGGGATATTTTCCGGCGTGCGACCGTACAAGCCAAAATCTTCCCCCGCCATCACAGGCTCTGCTTTTACAACCTGCTCATCGCCCAGCTCGGCACGTATGCTTTTTTCTACCCGCACAGCCAGCTCAGGCGTATTGTAGGTTGACGGAATGCTCTCTTCTTCGTGTACATACACGATGGGAGCCAGTTCCGGCGGTAGCCCTGCGCTTTGTGCAATCCCCTTGGTCATGCGCTCCAGCGCCGCAATTTATTGTTCACGCACTGCGGGGTCGTAAGAGCGCAGTGTCAGCTGAAGTTTGACTTCGTTAGAAATGATGTTGTGCTTCGAGCCGCCGTAAATGGACCCCACTGTGATCACCGAAGGCTTAAGTGGTGAAATCTCCCGGCTGGTAATGGTTTGCGCCGCCAGTACAATGCGTGATGCCAGCACCACAGGGTCTACCGTGGTATGAGGATAGGCACCGTGACCGCCCTTGCCGCGAACTATGATGTCTACCGAGTCGACATTGGCCAGTGCATAGCCAGGTGCAATGGCCACCTGACCGGCTGGCAAAGAGGCACTGACATGCAGCCCAAGTACATGGTCGGGTTTGGCAAAGCGACTGAACAACCCCTCTTTGAGCATGGCTTTGGCGCCCGCGCCCACTTCTTCTGCCGGTTGCGCCACCATCATTAATGTGCCCTGCCACTGGTCACGGTTATTGGCCAGCTGCTGGGCGGTGCCGATAAAACTGGTCATGTGAATGTCATGGCCACAGCCATGCATTACCCCAACTTCATTATTGCTGGCATCTTTCACCCGCACTTTAGAGGCATAGGGTTTGCCGGTTTGCTCGACAATCGGCAGGCCATCGGTATCGGCGCGGATCATCACAGTTGGCCCCTCACCGTTGCGCAACAGTGCCACCACGCCATGACCACCAATCTGCTCGGTGACCTCAAAGCCCAGTTGTTTAAGCTCAGACGCCAGCCGCTTGGCCGTTTGCGCCTCCTGATAGGAAAGTTCGGGGTTCTGATGCAAGTGTAAATAGAGTGCTTCAAGCTCAGGTAAAGCCCGCGCAACTTCGGTATCCAGTTGATAAGCCAGCGCGCCATGGCTTGCCAGCACCAGTGATAATGCAGATAGTAGTGTTTTCATCATTGTTATTCTTACCGTTTTTTTGGAATAACCAGCTTGCGAAGAATTGGGGGGAATTGCAACCTCTTTGCGTTATCGCGGAGGTAATACAGCGGATAAAGATGGCGGATTATTCCTTTCTTTCTGCTTAAGCTTTGCTAAGCTTAAAGTCTGAACCACTATCTTGTAACGTCTGTGAAAACGATAACAATCAATGACTTAAAACCAGGCATGTTCGTTGTAGGCGTAACCCGACAAGCCGGTCATGTACGCGTCAAAAGTCAGGGCTGGGTACGTACGCAAGGCGCCATTGAGGCTTTGCAAAAAGCCGGCGTGCTGGAAGTCGAGATCGACCCGGACAAAGCCTTGCAGGCCAAGCAACAAACACAACCCGAACACAGCGAAGCTGCCCAGCAAGACAATGTCACAGTCCACGACCCCTGGCACAAAACCACCAGTGTTGATGCCGAGCTGGACCTGGCCACTGCCCTGTACGAAGAAGCCAAGGGCATTCAGGAAAAAGCCTTTGCGGATGTCAAAGCGGGTAAGGCCATCGCCGTCGAAGAATTTAAACAAACCGCATCCGGATTCATCGATTCGATATTTCGCAATCAGGACGCCCTGGCCTGTATTGCCCGGATCCGCGAAAAAGACAGCTACTTACTCGAACACTCTTTGAACGTCTCAATTTTAATGAGTATTTTTGCCAAACACCTTGGTCTGGAGCGCAATATCATAGAGCAGCTGGCCACAGGGGCGTTGCTACACGATATTGGCAAGATTCAAATCTCTAACGAGATCCTCAATAAACCCGGTAAGCTTAGTGACGATGAATATAATTTAATGAAGGATCACGCCAAATACAGCTATGACATTGTTGCCCAAAGCGGGCTCGGACAGATAGCCACCGAAATTGCCGGGTTTCACCATGAACGACTGGACGGCAGCGGTTACCCATTTGGCAAAAAAGCCGACGAGCTGTCTCAGTATGTTCGCATGGCGGCCATTGTCGATGTGTATGATGCGCTGACCGCCGAGCGGGTGTATAAGGTCGGCCTGACCCCAATCCGCGCCTTTCGCATTTTAAAAGAAGGCACGCCGGATCATTATGATGCAGATCTGCTGGCACACTTTATCAATTGCATTGGGGTCTACCCGGTGGGCACCCTGGTAAAACTCAAAAGTGAGCGCATTGGTATTGTCGCCTCAAGTAACCCAAGAGAGCCACTCAAGCCGGTGGTGAAAGTGTTTTATCACGCCAAAAACATGCTGTACACCGAAGTAAAAGACATCGACTTGGCCGACAAGCGTGTGACCGACGAGCTGGAAGCGGCGATAAAACCGGAAGAGTTCAGCATTGACCTGATCCGCTTTTTCCGCCACACCATGATGCCTTAAAAGGTGTTATTACTCACCTTCGGGCCAGTCCTGCATGGCCTGCAAGGTGAACTCGATACCATCAAAGTCAAACAGCGCCTGCTCGGGGGTGATCTCTACCAATTGCAGAGCGCCCATATTATCGCCCTCGTATAACTCTCGGTTGTTGAGTTTGATCCAGCGTTTCTCGGCGTCTGTGGCATAAATATGCGCCTGATAGCGCAACCTAGGCAAGCTCTCCTGAAGCTGTGGGGACAGTAACTCTACCGGTGTTGCCCGTGCAGATCCTTTGGTGCTGGAGAGCACCTCAGAGACAATGCGCTCCGACTTGGGCGCGGTTTTTTCCACTGCCTGTTCAAAGGCTTTTCTCAGCTCGTCTGGCACATCTGCCAGTGCCTCATCTTGTTGGCGCTGCGCTTCCTGTCGGGCGGCATTCGCGCGGGCTTGCTCAAGTGGCACGCCCAGCACCCGATAACCACTGAGGTCGTCAAGCGGTTGCTGAGCCACTTGTCCCTGATTGGCCGCAAAAACTGGGGCATTATTGGTCTGGTAGGCCGGTTGCGTAGCCGCATACTGAGCGCCTACAGGCTGCTGGATTATCTGGCCATTGGCAGACACTGGCACCAGCTGTTGCGAGTAAACGGGCTGCCCCTGGGAGTCAAACCCGACCTGAACCGACATCCACTGATAATGGATCTGACGCTGCGCACTGTGCATCACAGGATTGATTGCCGGATTAATGCCCTGATTTATAGGTTGATTTACAATTTGTCCGCCTTGTACCACTGCTGGATTGGTCGCCACGACCTGATTAACAGGCGCCGGGGCGGGTGTGTTTACCACCTGAGGCTGTGCGCTTTGCGGTGTCTCAGCCCGCTTATCACCAGCCACGGCAGTGACGTCAGAGCCTTTGTCTGCAACGCTTGCGATGACCTCTTCTTGTGGCTCCCCCTGAAAGGCTTCACCGACAAAGTAACCGGCTCCCAGCGCACACACGCTGATGAGTGCGCCTCCCAGAGTAAGGCTTAAACGGCGATAAAAGCGAACCTGTTGCTCATGACGTGATTGTTGGTAATCCTGCTCTGAGTCGATTTGTTGAGATTGTTTTAATGCATTGATTAGGTACGACATATCACACCACTAAAAAATATACGAAAGACCGAAGCCACACATAAACATGGCAGCTACCCAGCCTGAAACCAGCACCGGCATATTAACTTTTTTCTCGCCGGATTGCGGCACCAGATCCAGCGGCAGCGCTTCTTTGGCGGCCTGCATGGCAATGGTCTTAGTCACAACCTGTTGCTGTGCGGAATATGCCCCCAGTAAACACCGGTCGGCCAGCAAATTGATCAATCTGGGGATCCCGGCAGTCACCTGATGCATATAGGCAATGGCCTGAGGTTCAAACAAACTACTCTGGCAGCCTGCTTTATTAAGACGGTGCTTCACATAAGCAAAAACCTGCGACTCGGTCAGCGGCAGCAGATGATAACGCGCCGTAATGCGCTGTGCCAGCTGGCGCAGCTCATTGCGCTTGAGCAGCTGTTGCAACTCCGGCTGACCCACCAGCACTATCTGCAGCAGTTTTTTATGGTCGGTCTCCAGATTAGTAAGTAATCGCAACTGCTCCAGCACCTCTGCCGCCAAGTGTTGTGCTTCGTCGATGATCAACATAGTGTGACCACCGCGCTGATGATTATCCAGCAGCCGCGCCTTAATCACATCGGTCAGTGATTTCAGGGTTGCGTTTTGCGCATCATAGTCGATGTTCAGTTCATCGCAGATACTCGCAAGCAGCTCCATTTCCGACAACGCCGGATTGAGAATAAACGCCACCTGCGTGGACTCAGGTAGTTGCGCCAGCATGCTGCGGGTTACGGTGGTTTTACCCGTCCCCACTTCGCCGGTTAGCAGCACAAAGCCGCCGGCATCACCCAGGCCGTAAGTCAGATGAGCAAGCGCTTCCTTATGGCGTTCGCTTAAGAACAAAAACTCCGGGTTTGGTGCTATCGAAAACGGCTTTTCGGTCAGACCAAAATAACGTAAATACACGGCTCGTCTCTTTCTTGTTAGAATGGGGCCTATAATGGCAAAAAAACGGCACAAGTTAAAACCTTGTTTGCTTTTTCAATACGGAATTTACCATGAAAATTTACCTGGTCGGTGGCGCAGTACGTGATCAACTCCTTGGACGTCCTATTCTGGAGCGCGATTATGTGGTGGTCGGCGCAACCCCTGAGCAAATGCAACAGCTTGGTTATCAGCAGGTTGGCAAAGACTTCCCGGTCTTTTTACATCCCGAAAGTAAAGATGAACATGCACTGGCCCGCACCGAAAGAAAACAAGGACAGGGCTACACCGGGTTTATCTGTGATTTTGCCCCCAGCATTACTCTGGAAGAAGATTTAATGCGCCGCGACCTCACGGTTAATGCCATTGCCCAGGATGAGGACGGCACCCTCATCGACCCTTATCATGGCCAGCAAGACCTTAACGCCCGGGTGCTGCGCCATGTCAGCGACGCATTTGGTGAAGATCCCTTGCGGGTATTGCGGGTCGCCCGCTTTGCCGCTCGCTATCATCACCTTGGGTTTACCATCGCCCCCCAAACACAGGCCCTAATGCAACGCATGGTTGATAACGGTGAACTGGCAACGCTCACCAAAGAACGGGTATGGCAGGAAATTGAAAAATCCCTCAAAGATGGCGCTATCGAGGTTTTTTCCGAAGTACTGGCCAGTCTCAGCGCGCTTTCTTTAGTCATGCCATGGCAGGGTACCTGGACGAGCGACGACAGCCAGCGCCTTAAAACCTGCACCAGTAAGCTGGATAAGCAAGATGATGACTACCTGCTGACAAGCTTTACCCTATGGCAACATCGCGCGCAGCTCAATGGCTATCAACTGGAGCAGGACTTTAAAATCCCCAAGGCCTACTGCGAAGCACTACGCGACCTGCAAACGGCGTTACCTTTATTGCACAGTACTGACTGGCAGGCGCACACCGTGATGCAGCTTTTCAGCGCGCTGGATGCCTGGCGAAGACCACAACGCCTGACACAGATGTGCAAAGCCGCGAGGACCTTTAGCGATAAGCTGGCACAGCGCTGTGACCTGCTGGCACAAGCCCATCAGCTGGGTGCTAAAGTGAATGCCCGAGAGGTTATTGCGCTCGGTTTTAAGGGCCCGCAAATCAAAACCGAAATGGACAAGCTCAAAACGCAAGCCATCAGCGCCTTGTTTGAGGGTTAGGGCACTACTGCAATCAGCGAACTACCGCCTGCAACGATCCTGGCGTTATTGCGCTGATCATGACAGCTATTGCTATGCAAACTGACAGAGCAAAGCAATAGCTTTACCACCTTTCACTATGTCAGTATCCGCCAAAGACGCGTGCTCAGCCTGACGGAACACGCTCATACCGCCTGACCCCAGCCCCAAGCCGATTTGACATAAAATATAACCTTTTGAAAGTAATGCTTTTAATATCAAGATAAAAAATTCAGCCGAATATCAAGGAAACATCATGTGTTTTTCCGGCTGGCAATTACAGTGTCGTTATCCGCGGTGACAGGCTTGTTCACACCGTGACCTTCAACCACTGAGGAACGACCATGACACAAAGCATTATTATCTTGATTTTTGCACTGCTGTTGCCGATGAAGCTGCTGGCCGGCAACGAGTCTGTGCCCTATAAAATACCCCGCACCCAGGTTGTTCAGCTTACTCAGGCTGGCACCGAACGGACGTATGAGCTGGTTATTCAGCTGCCCGAGAGTTATTCGGCACAAAAGCAGCACCCTGTGCTGTATTACACCGATATGACCTGGCACATCGAAATGCTGGCCTCTGCCGCCTACTTTTTAATGGAAGAGGTGATCCTGGTCGGTATTTCCTGGCAAACCAATATGCCAGCACCTTTGCTCAAAGAAGAAGGCGTGCATGTCAGCCGCTACCGTGATTACTCCTTCGCCTCCTCAACCAAGCCCGAGAGTCAGGCAAAATATCAGTTTGGCGGGGCCAACGCCCATATCGACTTTATTCGCAATCAGGTCAAACCCTACATTGCACAGCACTATCGCGTTAAACCTGGCAGCGACAGTTACTTTGGCTACTCCCTGGGCGGGTTATTTGGCGCTTATACTTTACTGACCCAGCCCGATACCTTTAACAACTATCTGCTTGGCAGCCCGTCGGTGTGGCGGCTAACGCAGCTACTCGAAGTGACCAACCAGACAAACGCCAAAACAAAAACCCATGTCTATTTGTCGCACGGCAGCCTGGAAGACAAGCTGAGCCCGCATGTCAAAGGGCTGTTTAACTTTCTTAAATCAACAAACAATCCCCAACTAGATATTGAGCTGGCCGAGATAGACGGCACCCATCAAACCGCCGCCCCGCTGACGGGGGTGCATGCGATAAAATGGTTGTCAGAGCGCACAGCACAAGGAGCAGCACTATGAAGAAATCACTGGTACTTACGACCATTGCATTAAGCACCTTGCTCAGTGGCACGTTAGCGCAGGCAAAGGATGAGTTTGGCACCATCACCGGCCCACTGATGGGCCAAACCCCACCTGGCATGACCGCAGAGCCCTTTGCTCCAGGTATTGTTTCAAAGGCAGGCTGGGAACTGGAAGGCGTCTTTGCCCCCGGTATGCAGGAGTTTTACTTTACCCTTGACCGGGGTGTCTATGAAGGACCCAACAAAACCGGTTTTCGGCCAACTGTGATTGGCTTCAGACAGCAAAACAACACCTGGGTGAAGTTCACCGAGTTTTTACGCACCGGCGAAGTGAGCTTCTCGCCCGATGGTCAGCGCATGCATATGGCCGAAGGCTACCGGGACCGCCTGGGCAACGGCTGGACAGAGCGGCAAAGTCTGGGCCCCATGTTTGACCGCGAAGACTGGGGCATTATGCGCTTGTCTGCATCCAGCAAAGGCACTTATGTCTTTGATGATTATAAAAACGAAGTGGTGCGTATCTCCAAGCTCAAAGATGGCCAGCGACAAGCACCCAAGGTCATGAGTAAGGTGGTAAATTCAGGCGCCATGACCGCTCACCCCTTTATCGCCCCCGATGAAAGCTACCTGATCTGGGACAGCGAACGCGAAGACGGCTTTGGCGATTCCGATCTTTATATCAGTTTTAAACAGCAGGACGGCAGCTGGGGAAAAGCAATCAATATGGGCGCAGCCGTCAACTCAGATAAGTGGGATGCCTACGCCACAGTCACCCCCGATGGTAAATACCTGCTCTTTAACCGCGGTGTCAGTGACGACAACAAAAATGTTGATGTCTACTGGGTCGATGCCAGCATCATAGACATTCTGAGGGCTAAACAGTAAGTACTTGCCTACCGAATAAGCCCAAACGACACTCTGGACAAGGTGCTGCGGCATACGCTCAGCGTCAGGTAGGCACTCCAGTGCAATGGCTTGGCGCGTGCCACCGGATTGGCCAGTAGTCGCAACGCCTGGCCATATAAGCGATGCTTAATGTTGCGCTTGGCCAGGTCGCAGATGTGGGTCGCGACATATTTATAAGCCATCGCAGTGTGCGCCACCTCGCCGTTTTTAATGGCGCTGAGCAGGCGCTCGGCAAACGGACAGATCTGAGTGGGTGGTGCCTTATCACAGGCACTGCCCGGCGCGCCCAGAAAATAAAAGCTTTCAATGGCCGGAGAATACACGATGCGTGACTTCAGGGCAGCCTGCACATAGAAACTCTGATCTTCGCCCATCCATTCGCCCACAGGAAAACCGCCTAACTGCTTGAACGTGGTTTTGTCGACCACTAAACTCGACATGGTAAAGGGTAGATCACCATTCGCCGCCACCTCAAAGTAGTTGTCCATTTCATACCCTTCGGGTGCCCAGTTGGTCAGTGCGATTTTGGCGTCGATATATTCGCCATTATCCAGTACCTTTTGATAGCGCGACGCAAACAGGCCTGCCTGCGGAAAACGCTGGATCAATTCAGCCATACGTGCCAAAAAGAACGGGCTCCAGGTGTCATCGGCATCCAAAAATGCCACATAATCACTGCTTGCCGCTTTAACCCCTTTATTACGCGCAGCAGAGACACCCTGATTGGTCTGACGTACCAGACGTAAATTGGGCAAGCCCAGATCAATCACTTTTTGCGGGCTATCGTCGGTCGAGCCATCGTCAACGACTATGATTTCAGCGGCCTGATGGTGCTGTGCATGAACACTTTGCAGTGCCCGGACAATGCACTCGCTTTTATTGTACAGCGGAATAACGACTGTGAATTGGATGGTGTTCATAGTGTTCGCTCCAGTTAGAAAGGGATAAAGTAGTGGCTTGAGCTATGGCCAGACGCGGCGCGTCAAAGCCACGATCCAGACCCCGATACATCACCCGAAACAAGGTATCCGGGTTAAACTCATTGGCATCAAACGCGTACTGCTCGGGCAGACCAATTTGCTCACACCATTGCGTGCACTTGGCGTGATATTGCAGGCTGATAAAGGGCGTTTGCGTCATATAGGCATAAATTTGTGCATGTAATCGCATTCCAACGACCACCCTGAACATCGCCATACACTGCAAGATACTGGCTGGGTTCGGTACATAGCGGATCCGTTTAACCGTCACATAATCAGGCAGGCGCGCCTCAATTTCGTCGTGAATGGCCCGGTCGCTGCCCTGTGCCTGATCGTTCAGGTCAATCAGATAGATGTCTTCATTGGTAAAGCTCCACACCGTGGTGATCAGGTCCACCGCTTTGGCAATCCGGCGCAGCTCGTTGTGCTCATTAACCGCGCCAAATGCATCAATGGATTGCGGACAAAAGTTAAAGGCAATGCCCTGACGCGCCACCGGATTCAGTCTCCCTTTAAGGTGATGCAACAAAGAAGGTGCAAGGTCAAAGGTGTGCTTCAGATTGGCATGCGGAGCCAGCGCCTCTGCAATGTCGTAGCTTTGCTTATCACGCAGTGTGACCAGGCCACATTCGTAGAGAAACTTTTTGCATTGCAGTTCGTCATCCAGGGTTTTGAACGGCTCAATGCCCACGCCCAGCGCCATCGCCTGGTTGCGACCACTCAGTGCCATCATGTGACGCTTCAGTGCGATATCGCGGCTGCTGTGCAGCACAGAGCCACCACCAAAAATCACATGCTGTGCGCCATAGGCATGGCGATAGTGCCACAGTCGTTGATGACCCCGAAACAACAGGGGTTGTTGCCCACTGCAATTTAACTGGTTCACCAGAGGGTCGCCTGCTGGGGCACTGACCGTCACCTGCTCGCTGTTCAGAAAATGCCGGGCGCCCATCACCGATGCCAGCATGAGCGCATCATCACCGCTGTTACGCATGCCGTAGTAGCCAACAATATAAGCTTTGTTTTTTGCTGCCATTGTGCTGCCTCGTTAAGTTAAGATACTGAGTTATTGCAGCACTCATGCCAAAATTTACACCACTGTTTTTATTGAGTTTTTTGTGTTTTTCTCGTTTTTTGTCGGGACTAATTTGCAAAAGGCAACGCGTTATTTTTTCACAATTAGCAAAATAGAAATGACCCTGTTCAAAATAAAAAACCACCGGCTGAGCGGTGGTTTTATGGCAAAACACAAGTTAAGTGCAACATTATCACTCCCGTTGGGGTTAATAGGCTCCTTTGGCGCCCAGGACACAAGGAATGGTTTTAAGTAAAATCGATACATCGTTCAGCGCACTTTGCTCTACGATGTACTGTTTATCCAGCTGAACCTGCTGCGCAAACGTGGTATCGGCGCGACCTGTTACCTGCCACAGACCTGTCAAACCCTGCTCGCTGTTCAGACGTCCCAGCTCGTGAGGTTGATACGCATTGACTTCATTTTCCAGCGCCGGACGCGGACCGATTAACAGCATGTCGCCACGTGCCACGTTCATTAACTGAGGTAACTCATCAATGGAATATTTACGAATAAATGCGCCAATGCGGGTAATACGCGGATCGTTACGATACTTAGCACAGACCCCTTCGCGGTCGCTTTGCGCCGGATCCGGATTGCGAAATCGCGGATCGCTTGGCATATACATAGAGCGGAACTTATACATGGTAAAGCGACGGCCCAGCTTGCCTACCCGAACCTGCTTGTACACACACGGGCCCTGGCTCTCCAGCTTGATCAACACTATCACAAGCAGTAAAAACGGGCTGAGCAGTAATAATCCGCTGATCGCAGCCAGGCGTTGCAAGCAGGCCGGGATACCATGGTGACGACCGTCCAGTTTTGTCTGTTCAGAAACAGATGATGATACCGGGGTGAACTGAGTTGCTGTGGTTTTTTTGATGCTATACATGATTAAAGTCCTCGCAAAGCTTGTTGTAAAACGTAAACTCGAAAGAGAAAAACGGGGTTGCCGAGCACATAACGATGAAACTTGGCTCTAGGCTCCTGGATAAGACGCCACACCCATTCAAGGCCCAGCTCTCTCATCCACATTGGCGCACGCGCTATGTTGCCCGAGAAAAAGTCGAACAAGCCGCCAACCGCCAGCGCACACTGGGCGTGGAGCTTGTGTTTGTGACTGTCTATCCAGATCTCCTGGCGCGGCGAGCCCAGCGCGACCAGCACTATGTCGGCGCCACTTTGATTGATTTGATCAACAACGGCCTGGTCGTCATCGAAGTAGCCGTGCTGCACACCCGCAATGCGCAATCCCGGATAGGTATCGCATAGGTTATCAGCGGCCAGGCGTGCAACGCCTGGCTGTGCCCCCAACAGGAATAACGAACGTTGATGTGTTACGGCGGCGCGGCACAGTACAGGCAGCATATCGGTGCCATTGTTGTTATCAGCCAGGCTCATCCCCGCCTGACGCGCCGCGATCCGCATGCCCGAGCCGTCGATAAAGTTACGGTCGCTGGCTTGCAAAACCCGATACAACTGCGCGTTACCGGCTGACAGATTGACCGAGTTAACATTGATGTAATAGGCCGAGCGACATGTTTGCTGCTCGTTGTCCTGCACCACCCAGTCAACCGCGTTTTGCATCTGTGTGTTACTAAAGGGAATACCAAATAGGGTACTGTGCTGTGGCATGTTTGCAGACTTGCGATACAGGCACAGACACAACAGGGTTTTGCTGATCAGCAACACATCGGCAGCAGTACCCTGACGGCTTTGTTGCTGTAATAATGTCAGTGGTGTGTCGGTATTCAGCCCGGTCAGGCTGCGCAGCCACAAGCCATCAAATAACCCGGGCATGTGACAAGGTGAGCGCAGCCGCGTTACTTTAGGAATACTGACTCCGGCTCGTACTAAAGGATTGCCAACAAAGTGGATTGAGCCACTCAAGACATTGAACAGCGCCGCGCTGCATTTACACACGCCGACCTGCCAGCTGAGCAGACGCACGGGCCGCGCACTGATATCAATCCAGGTTTGGCGACGCAGCGGTGCTTTAAAACACAGCAGTGCCGCAGTCGTATTGACGATAAACAGCGGCAACAGGGCGATGATCAGTGACAGGGCTGCGCTAACACGCAGTGCTGTCTTAACGCTGGTATGGCCTGCCTGTGATGACTGAGTATTAAGATAGGGTGACATCGCATCCTCCGCTGTTTAGTGAATTACACTAAGGAGATAGCGAAGACCGTGCCAAACTTTAACCCATTGTTTTATAGAGACTATTTGAAGTTTATCGGGAACATGAAGCGCGTAAACTGCATTGCATTTTGAGAATTTTTTTATTTTGAAAAACCCTCAGCTCTTTTTTAAAAACCCTCCGCTCTTTTTAAAAACCCTCCGCTCTTTTTAAAAACCCTCAGCATTTCGCAAAGTAATGTGGATAAAGGGTTTGGATCTGTGCCAGAGCCCCTGGGACACGTGACTGGACCACAGCCAGTTTATCTGCCTGCTCTTCGGGCCGGGACAAACTATAGCCCAGCAGCAGGCGCGAGCATTTGAAGATGGCAGTATGAAAGCACTTATCCAGCAGCGAACACTTCAGGGGGCCATAGTTAAAGTGACGAATATAGTCATCCAGTTGTGCATCAAAGGTATTGTTCCAGTGCTTTTGCAGCTCGGCCACGCCTGCGCAGCCCGTGGCATAATGGATCACATGTCCGTTTTCGCCCCAGCCAATCCCCTGTGACTCGGCCACGGGCTCTGTCATAGAGGTGATGAGGGTATCCAGCCAGGCAATCGCCTGAGGACAGTTGCGCATTAACATGACACCTGAGTTAAACGCCCCGCTATACCCTCTGGCAAGATACAAAAACTTGTCTGGCTGATAGAGGGTATCCAGCGCCGGGCAGGCTGGCTGAATACAGGCATCGGCATCCACAAACAACACCTGCCGGTAACCGGCCTGTAACGCCGCTTTGAGCAAAAACAATTTAAGCCAGCAACACTCAGCGCCAAGCCGGTTCAGCCAGGGACGGGTCACCACCACATAATCGTATCCCATCCGCTTTGCGTATTCGCGCTGGCTGTTCAGATAACGACGGTAGCGCCACTGATAGCCATTCAGTGCCACAGAGAATATCAAAGTGTCTGATTGAGCAAAGTGCATACTTACCTCCTTTGTGCCTTATCCCTGTTAAGCAAGTATTGCACCGATCATTGAAAATATCCTGCGGCGCGCTACAGGCAGGCTGCTTTGGTTGTTTTACCGCCCTACCTGCGCGGTTTTTTGTTTGCAAAGCGCAATGCAGTGCAATTTGCGAAAAACCCGAGAACAACAAGAGAAAAAAACATAACCCATTGAAAATAAAAAGATTAAATTTTGGCACGCTTCATGAAATATCGAACTCAGATAGAAAAAACTGACTTTCAATCGGAGCGAATATGATGAATTTACCTAACACTCTTTATCCCTTGATGGCCACTGGCTTAATCGCCTCTGGGCTATTATCGTTTGCAGCTGGCGCCGTAGAGCAAATCGACGGTCAGTATGTCTGGCAATTCCAGTCTGGCCAGGCCTGGCCGTTTGGCTACAACCAGTCTACCGGCAAGCCAGATTCTATGGTGTATGCACGTGATGAATATAGCCGTGAATTTTTTCAGCGGATCCAAAACGCACTGCCCGAGGCTAAAATCAACGAGGCATTTATCACCGGTGATGCCGGCTCTACCATCCACCTGAGCGAAGATGCCGAGGTCTTCATTACCTTTATTCACGAAGGCGCGGGCTATAAAAACTCGTTTGGTTATTTTACCTTTGATCCGCAAAACCCACCGCAAACCCCTGAAGACGTGCAGGAAACCATCGTTTTCCCTAACCTCAGTTACCCTCACCTGACCAACGGGCACCGTGTCAGCATAGGTGAATTTGGGGCAGGCACCAGTATTGGCTTTTTTATCGCTGCCAATGGTTTTTGGTATGACACCGGGGTTAAGCCATTTAAAACACCCTACTACTACTCGCTGTCGAACCTGAACCCTGAAAGCAACGAGACGCTGCGTCAGCACTGTGTTTTGCTGCTGGATGAAGCCCAGCAGGAAGTGGTTATCGGCTTTGAAGACCTGCCACGCACCTGGGGCGACAACGATTTCAACGATGCCGTATTCAGCGTGAAAAGCTCACCGGCTTCTGCCATTTCTGCACTCAACCTGACCGTTATGCCCGAGCAAAACGACAGCGACGCCGATGGCATTGAGGATGAACTGGATGAATTCCCCAACGACTTTAACCGCGCTTACAGCCAGTATTTCCCCAGCGCACAAGGGGTAACCACTTTGGCCTTTGAAGATAACTGGCCTGCGCGGGGCGACCATGACCTCAACGACTTAGTGGTGAAGCAGCGTATTCGCATGACCTACAATGCCGATAACCAGATCAGCGGGTTTATCATCAATGGCTGGATCACTGCACGCGGCGCCGCCTATCAAAATGGCTTTGGTCTGCGATTGATGAACAGTGAGCCCGGGCTCATCAAACAAGCCAGCCTGACCATAGACGGGCAAAGCTTCGGCAAAACCGCTGAAAGCGGACAGAGCAACGCGGTTTTATCGCTGTGGAGTAACACCCATGTATTCACCACCACCGGGCAATCTGGCCAATGTCAGCACTTTAATACGGTGATGACCTGTGATTACTTTGAGCCGGTGCCTTACACCTTCGATGTGAGTTTCACACAAGGCCTGGATGCACTCAGCATCAGTGATTTTGATTTCTTCCTGTATCGTACCCAGGATCGCTCACTAGAGATCCACCTGGCGGACTACCCGCCAACAGACAAGTTTGATAGCAGTCGCTTTGGTACCGCCGATGACACCTCAAATGCGCAAGCCAACCGCTATTTCAGAACCGCCGAAAACCTGCCCTGGGCACTGATGATCAGTAACGACTGGCACTACCCCAGAGAGTATCTTGATGTTATCTGGGCCTACCCGGCCTATGAGACCTGGGTAGAAAGCAACGGCGAGCAGGCGCAGGACTGGTTTATGACCAACGAACGCACCACCCACACATTCAGCGCACACTAAGAGGACACAACCATGACAACATTTAACCAAGTTTCGACCCTGACCCTACTGTGTTTAACCTTGTGCGCCTGCGGTGGCGGTGGTGGTGAAGGCGGCTCATCCGGGCCTGCCAGCACCAGTCCGGCGAGTTCATCCAGTAGCACGGTTACAACACCGGCACCGACTGCGAACACGCAGCCACAGGCGCAAACGGATGACAGTAGCGCAACCCCGGCGCAACCCGCCGAGCCTGCGCCAAATTACGACCCGGATCCAGCGCGGCTGGACAGTGCGGCCGAAACGTCCAACGACTTGCACGTCAAAGCCGATTTTAACTTCAGCACCAGTAAATCCGTGACCCTGGACTTGGGCGGACAGGATGTTTTTGGCGACTCTCTGGCCAATAAAATGGTCAAAATCTACGCCCTGCATGAGGTGGTTGAAAGCTATGAAGATCAAGCGCTGGCCGATAAAGCGCTGCTGGCAACCACGCGCTTTAACAGTGCAGGCCAGCTCACGCTGACACTGGATGTACCGGTCAATTACCAGACCCTGTTGATTAGCGTTGATGGCATGCTGCAAAGCAATCATTTGCTGAGCGAACTGACGATGCAGGCAACCACAGTAGCACACCAGTTTAACTGAGCCGTTTAATCGCTTCCTCGCCAAACCGCTGGTCAGTGACTACTGAGCAGCGGTTTTCTCATTGTGCCGTTGCTTGTTTATTAATGCTTCAATTTGTCTAAGACTGTGTAATACTTCTATTAACACGCGTTAACTCAGGCAGGATTACATGGACCCGGTTACTAACATCACCTTGCTGTTCGTCGACGACGAGCCCCTTATTTTACGTTCACTTACGCGGGCGCTAAAACACGAGCCCTACACTGTGTATACCGCGCAAAGTGGCGAGGAAGGCCTGGCCTTGTTAGAACAACACCCCATCGATGTGGTGGTGTCGGATAAAATGATGCCCAATATGTCGGGGATAGAATTTCTCGCTCAGGTTGCCGAGCGCTTTCCGGATACCATTCGCATGATGCTCACCGCCTTTACCGAGGTTGAAGATCTCATTGATGCCATTAACCAGGGCAAGGTCTGGGGCTATATGCAAAAGCCCTTCGAGATGAGCAATATCAAACTCACGCTCGAGCAGGCCGTGCAAACCAAAATGCTGGTGGCCGAACGCAATATGTTACGTGCCAGCCTGCAGCGTTATCGCAGCTCGCTCAAATCGCAATTTTACCGCTTTGTGGGTGACTCCATCGCCATGCAAATGGTCTACAAGGCGATTGAAAAAGCCGGTCCCAGCCAGGCCAATGTGTTTATCACCGGGCCCAGTGGTACCGGTAAGGAATTGGCCGCCGACGCCATTCACCGCGCCAGCACCCGCAAAGATAAACCATTGGTGTGTATTAACTGCGCCGCCATCCCCAGCGAGCTGATGGAGTCTGAAATCTTCGGCCATATCAAGGGCGCCTTCTCGGGGGCGGTTACCAACCGCGACGGGGCTGCGACTCAGGCCGATGGCGGCACCCTGTTTCTCGATGAAATTGGCGAAATGGATATGAACCTGCAAGCCAAGATCTTACGCTTTGTGCAGTCTGGCACCTTTCAGAAGGTCGGCAGCGGTAAAGAGGAAAAGGTCGATGTACGATTTATCTGTGCCACCAACCGCGAGCCGCACCAGGCGATTGCGGATCAGCGTTTACGGGAAGACTTATTTTATCGCTTGAATGTGATTGCCATTGATTTGCCGGCGCTGCATGAGCGAGATCACGATGCGCTGCAAATTGCACAGCATTTTTTGAGTAAGTTCAGCGAAGTTGAAAACAAAGTGTTTGTGGGCTTCTCACCCGCCGCCGAGCAGCTGATCTTACGCTACGACTGGCCGGGCAACGTACGCCAGCTCGAAAACCTCATCCACAGCTGTGTGGTGATGTCCGACGGGCCACTGATCACCGAAGACACGTTGCAAATGCAGCTTAAACTTAAACCCAGCGATGCCCAGGCACTGCTCAATGGTCAATCAGGCGCGATGCGCAGCAGCCCACCGCAGCCATCACAGAGCGTGCAGCAAAGCGGTTATGCACCATCTCAACAGGCTGCCGAGATCCCATCTGAAAGTCAGATCTGCTCGCTTGCCGAAGTCGAACGTATCGCCATTGAAAAAGCCATTGCCGCGTGCGACGACAACGTGGTGAAAGCCGCCAGCTTGCTGGAAGTCAGCCCCTCAACCTTGTACCGCAAAATACAGCAATGGGGTGATAAAAATACGGGTGCCTGATTTTATCGGGCGCTCTCCCATTCGCAGATCGCAAATTGCAAAACCCCAGTCGCAAAATGCGATCTGCATACCTTAAGTTTTACCTAAACACCTTCTGCATACACCCCTCGCTATCAAATCAGGCAATCTAAATTACAAATAAAGTATATAAAAAACAGATAGCTAATCAGCTTTCTTGAATTCTTTTACAACCTCAGCTCGCCTTGGTACGGATTTTGGTTAGTAAAGGTATCTGATAACAAGAGAGCAATGCCATGACACACCCAACCAGCACCATGCGGACCCTGCTCAGCAATACCTCTTACCTGATCGGTGCCGAGGTGGTTGCCAAGGCCTCGCGGCTGATCAGCATCATGGCGATGGCAGCCTGTTTGTCTGCCACTGAGTATGGCACGGCCATGCTGGCGCTGACCGTGCACGAAGTGCTGAGGCTACTACTGCGCTCTGGTGCTGGCGCACAGGTGATCCGGGCCAGCGATGACGAATTACCCGCTTTTTTGAAAAACGGCCGGTTATTACAGTGGCTGCTGTGTGTTGCCTTATGTCTGGTGCAAATTCTGGTGGCACTGGCCAGCAGCTGGTTGTTTCCAGGTCAGGACATGACTGTGCTGATTGCCTTGATGGCGCTGACCTACCTGGTCTTTCCACTGGTCTGTAATCAGGTTTTCCTGATGCAACGGCGCAACCAAATGGGCCTGTTCGGCCTGATCAGCAGCGTCTGCATTATCACCGAAAACTTAGCCCTGGCTGCTGCGCTGTATCTCGACGCTGGATTACTGGCCGTGGTGATTGGCAAATGGGCCTTCACCTTGCTGTGGCTTGGCTGCTTTGCCTTTGTCCCCACTTCGGCCATGACAGGTCAGTTCAGCAAAGTCGTATTTACCCGATTACTTAAAGCATCCACCCAGCTCGCTGGCAGCGAAATTCTGCGCTCGCTGCGTGTCAATATGGACATGTTTGTCGCCGCACGCTTGCTGAGCCCAGAACTGTTCGGCCTGTACAGCTTTGCCAAAAGCGTGGGAGTTGGACTGGCGATATCGGTTGCTCAGGCTTACACCACTGCCCTCTACCCCTTTGTTTGCAAACTGAAAAACGCAGGCAATTTTGCTAGCAGACACAGCCAGCTGCTGCTCGCCATTACGGCGGCTGTGTCTGCCATTTTTATTGTTCAGGCGTTGCTGGTGCCCTGGTATGTGCCAGTGCTTTTCAGTGAACACTGGCAGGGCAGCTTTACCACCAGCGCACTGCTGTGCCTGATAGCCACCAGCACAGTGTGGACCGACAACTACGCCGTGATGCAACGTGCCAATGGCCGCTTTGCCCGAGAGTGCCAACTGAATGCTTATTGCTTACTGATTTCACTGGCCGGGCTGTTAATGCTACAGCCTGACCAACCCGTTTTACTTGCCGCAGTACTGGTGAGTTGCAGCGCACTGTGGCTGCTCTTCCCTTTGGCAGACTTTGCGCTGAGACGCTGTGATGTCGGCGCAGCAAAATCTTCCTCATGATCCGGAGCCCATTATGACTAACTATGTGATTAACTCGAAACCCGTTGTCAGTATCGTCATCCCTATGTACAACGTTGAAAAATATATTGATAAATGCATCTGCTCGGTGCTCAACCAGACCTATCACAACTTTGAAGTGATCTGCGTTGATGACGGCTGTAGCGATAACACACTCAACTACCTGAGAGACTATAAAGATCACCGGATCCATATTATTCGTCAGCAAAACCGCGGCCTGTCCGGAGCACGTAATACCGGGATCCGCAACGCCCGCGGGGTTTATATTGCTTTGCTGGACGCCGACGACTACTGGGCCGTCGATAAGCTCGAAAAACATATTGCCCACCTGAATCGCAACCCTCATGTTGACGTCAGCTACTGTCCATCCTTGTTTGTTGACGATGACAATAAACAACTGGGGATTGGTCAGTTTCCAAAATTAGACAATATAGACGCCAAAACCATTTTTTGCCGTAACCCGGTAGGCAATGGCTCCGCACCGGTCATACGTGCAGCCGCGCTGGAAAAGGTCGCCTTTCACGACGAAACCCGCAGCTGGCGACAGTATTTTGATGAAAACCTCAGACAGTCTGAAGACATTGAGATGTGGCTGCGCCTGGCGCTGAACAGCGGTGCCGTTTTTGCCGGGATCCCTGAGCCGCTGACCTTTTATCGCGTCAATGCCAGTGGCTTATCCGCCAATTTGCAAAAGCAATATCAGAGCTGGGAAAGTGCGGTTAAAAAACATAAACGCAGCCACGCAAAGTTTTTTGAACAATGTGGTTCGCTCGCGCGTGCTTATCAGCTCAGATATCTGAGCCGTCGTGCCGTGCAATCCCGCAATACCGCAGCGGCACTTAAACTTATCCATAAAGCGCTGTTTACCGACATTCGGATTTTACTGGAAGAACCCGGCCGCACCGCATTGACCTGGTGCTGTGCCCTGACCAGTCTGCTGCCAAAATCCTTGTACGACCGTGCAGAGAAGCTGGCCATGCGCACCCTTGGTCAGGCGAACAAGCACCCAACCAGCTAACCCTTCGCTCCCGGGCCTGCACCGTTATCAGGCAACTGATAACGCACCTCGCATCAATGGCCCTTAGCCAGCATTTGCTGGCTTTTTTCATTTTGAAATTGCTTTGCAAAATACAAAAAAACACCGTGCAAAACGCCTTCAAAAACCCACAAAACATTGTTTAATAAGGAATAATAAAATTGGCTTAGATTATGCTCCTGTCATGCTAAGAACACTGAGTAAGACTACTGCCAAGGAGCAAACCATGACACAAGCGACTTCAACAACCACCCTGATGACCCGCATCTCTGCGCTTGTACTGTGTATGCTTGGCACTGGCTGCACACTCAGCCCCGATTACGACGAGGACGATTTCTATGGCATGCCACACGCCACAGGCACTCAGTTCAACCAGTCACACTCGGTGTTTGCATCACGTTTAAGCTGCACCGATGCCGACAACTTTGCAGCGGCGGCTAACTTTCGGGTTGACCAGCCTATTCCACTGGCAGCGCCGGGCCTGAGCCCTAATGAATCAAGCTACCGAGGCGCGTTCGGTGCAGCACCGTTAAGCCCGGGCGACCTTATTCAGGTCAGAATGGAATACGGCGAAGGCTTTAACGGCGACTATGTGCTGGACAGCTCAGGCGCACTGACACTACCTGTGATTGAACCCATCTACGCCGCAGGTTTAACCACCAAGGCCCTGGCGCAAAAAGTGGAGCTGGCGCTTATTCGTGCCAAAATCTTCCGTGCTCAGACGCTGGATGTCACTGTTAAAGTGAAAACCTGGGCCGCCATAGAGGTGCCTGTCTCAGGCGCGGTCTTTTCGCCGGGCCGTGTCACCATCAATGCCAAGTTACCGGAACAGCTGCTAGATCAGCAGGTGGCGGCGTCGGGCGACCATTCAAAACAGCGCCTGCTGTCAGAGGCCATTCGGGCTGCGGCCGGTGTCCGCCCCGATGCCAAACTGGACCAGGTGATCCTGGTTCGCCAGGGCTGGCGCATCGAAGCGGATCTGACCGGTATTATGACCGGCCAGCCGGTCAAAGATCATGTCCTCATTGCCGGCGATCAGGTAATAGTACCCAGCACCGGCTGTTTTCAGCCCAACCTGGTGAAGCCGTCACAGATCACGCCAAAAGGCTTCCGGGTCTTTATGTCTAACCTGATTGACTCTTCAATGAGTAATGCCAATGCCGCCATCGGCCGCTTCTCTAGCAACCTGCCTTACGGCACCCGGCTGTTGCAGGCCGCTATTTCTGCCAACTGTGTGGGTGGTAAAGAATATACCAATGCACCGCGTCGCATTGTGCTGGTCAGCAACCACCCGCTGACCGGCAAAACCCAGGTGATAGAGCGCTCGGTAGAAGAGCTGATGCGTAAGTCTTATCGTGACCACATTAACCCTTATGTAATGCCGAACGATGCCATCGCCTGCTATGATTCAGATATCACCAATCTACGTGATATCGCCCGGACGCTGTTAGATATCGTTTCACCCTTCTCTTTGCTGAGTAAGGAGGACTCATGAACACGCAACTTCAGGTAACCACGCCCTATTCACGCTTCAGGGCCACGATTTACCGTACCCTGCGCAAGCCCTACCTGGTCACTTGCCTGGTCAGCTACGCGATTATTTTACTGCTGGTGTTTGCCTACCTGCAACAGCCAGCTAAATACCGTAGCGACCTGGATATGGTGTTGCCCGGCACCGGCGCCAACAGCAATGTCTCGCTTGATGAGGTGGGCCAGGTGGTGTCATCCACCAGTGCACCGTTTGGCAAAGGGTATAACCCCAGAGTCAATTACAAAGAAATGCTGATGAGTAAAAACCTCATCGACAATGCAGCAAGTTCAATGGGTCTGTCGGCTAAAGAATTTGGCCGCCCTAAAGTGCGCCTGACTGAGCAAACCTCAATTTTAAATATTGAGATCACCGGTGCCAGCCCGCGTATTGCCGAGAAAAAAGCCTGGGCGCTTTATAACGCATTGCAGGACCAGCTGGACCACCTGCGTGCCGACGAAGTACAGCGTCGCGATGCCAGCATCAAATCTGTGCTGGACCAGTACCGAGAACGCCTTAATCTGACCCGCAGTAACATCACAGACTTTCAGCAGCGCTCTTTGCTGATCAGCCGCGACCAGCTTGATCAGCAAATGCGCACCCTGTCTAACCTTAAAGAGCAGGTGGCCATCGTTAAAGCCGAAATTGGCCGCGCTGAGTATTTTGTTAGCCAGCTCAGTGTTGACTTAGGGGTATCGCCCTCCATGGCGGGCCAGGCCTTTGTGCTGCAATCGGACGGAGAATTCAGAGCTTACCTGTCTGAGCTGGACAAAAGCGCCGCCCAGCTGAGCGAATACCGGTCTCGCTGGGATGATGGTCATCCTATGGTAAAAGCCGAGCTGGCGCGCTTTGAGCAGTCGAAAATGGCGCTCAGAACCCGCTCAGAAGGCCTGGTTGGGATCAACGCCGCCCATGCGTTTCACACCACAGATCTTGCCTCTAACCCCAATCGCGCGCAATTGTTTGCCGATCTGATCAGCGCCTTTGCGGCTAAAAAAGGCTCAGAAGCAAAATTGGTTGAGCTGGAAAACGAAGTACAGCTGCTGAATGAAAAGCTGAAAGTCTACGCCAGAGAAGCGGCGGAGCTGGAACGTCTGGAGCGTGAGTTTGATTTGGCCAAAGCCGTATTCACCTCAGCCGTGGCACGCCTCGAGGCTGGTAAAGCGGATATTTTTGCCTCTTATCCGGTGATCCAGTTAATGTCGCCACCGTCTTTGCCCACCAACTCGTTCACTCCGAAAAAGTCCATTGCCGTTGCCGCAGCACTGGCCGCGATGATCTTCTTATCAATGGGCGTGTTAATGATCAACAAACGTCGGGTGATCATCTCGGTGGTGATGAAACAACCTGACTAGCGGAGGCCGGCATGCTATTCACCGCCTATCTACCCTTTAAGGACAAGCGCTTTATCAGCACGGAAGAAAAGCTGGTCTGGGCAGGTCTGGTGCTTACCTACCCCACTTTTATGCTGGGCATGTTGTATGTGATGGGTTCCATCATTGGCTGGCTGATTTTTATGGTGGTCTTGATGCGCTGCTACCTGGACTTAAATGCCAAGCCCCGGCCGCTGTCGCCGATGATCTGGATGTGGATAGTCGCCATGTTACTGATGCTGGTGGCTTTGCTGATCGCCCACAGCGACTGGTCTTTGGGCGTTGGGCAAACCATTAAGTCGACCATCGGCTGGATGAAAGGCTGGGCGCTGCTGGCAATTTTCCCTGTGATTGCCGCTTTGGCAAAAATTCGCAAAGAAGTCGTGATCCGCGGAGTCTGCATTATTGCCATTCACACGCTGATCTTCTCACTGATCTCCGTCGCGTTTTATGTGGTTAAGCTACCGGGTGATATCTTCCTGTCGCCGCTGAAAGTGATTGGGGGACCAGGGGAGAGCTTTTTTATGGTCAGTTTTTACGGCATCAATCCCGAAACAGGCGCCGGACGCTGGCGCTTCTTTACCCCCTGGGCACCGGCTGCCGGCTTTATGGCCTGCATCTACCTGGTGTTTTGTTTGCAAGAAAAAAACGCCCAGGTTCGCCGCTGGGCAATCGCGGGCTGCTGGGCCATGCTGATCTTGTCACAATCGCGCGCCGGTATCGCGATTTTCATTATGATGTTTCCGCTGGTACTGTTCAGCGATAAGTTTAAGGAGCCCTGGATGTTGCTGCTGCTCGGGATCACCATCCCGCTGATTTTACTGCTGGGCGAGCCCATTTATAATGCAGTGATGGACTCCTACGAGGCGGTAAAACAACAACGCCCGGGCTCTACCCGAGTGCGCAAAGCGCTGGCCAATATTGCCATTCAGCGCTGGCAAGCCGAAGCGCCCATCTGGGGGCACGGGATTGTTGAGCGTGGCCCTAAAATGGTGGAATTTATGCCCATCGGCTCGCACCACAGCTGGTACGGACTATTGTTTGTCAAAGGCCTTGTCGGGGCAGTAGCGCTGGCCATTCCTATGCTGGTATCGAGTGTTTATTTACTGTGGGCGTCGCAGGATTCTAAAACTGCACAGACCGCTTTGTGCCTGATGGCGGTGCTGATCTGCTACAGTTTCTTTGAGAATTTAGAGATTTTATCGTATCTCTACTGGCCGGCTTTATTGTGGTTTGGCTTTGCATTTAGCAATAAGCGCTCGTCAATGGCTATGTAACGGGTGGCCGCGCGCTTGAGCGAGTTGGCAGTCAGCTGGGGCACTCCGTACACCTCGACCTCACAGTTATGGCGGCTTTGAATACGCTCGGCCAGCAAGTCAAAGTCACCATCTCCAGTCAGTAACACCACCACATCGCAATGAGGTGCGCACTCCATGGCATCCAGGGTGATCCCCACATCCCAGTCACACTTGGCGGAGCCATCCGCTCTTTGAATATAGGGTTTTTGTTTGACCTCAAAGCCGATGGCTCTGAGAATATTCTGGAACTGTTGCTGCTTGGGCGCATTGGGCTCGCTGGAATACGCCAAAGCCCGGTACAAAGTGCGGTCTTTAAGCACTTGCTGCCAAAAGCCGTTGTAATCAAAGCTTCTGCCATAGGCCTGGCGGATGGTGTAGTAAATATTCTGGACATCGACCAGAATAGCGATTTTTTTCATGGTATTACGGACCTTTTAATTTGTTTGTGGAGAAGGCCGCGTACCACACAGAGTGTGAATGAACGCATGGATGCCCTGGTGGTAAAAGTGGCTGTCACTATATCACAGAACCCAGACGATGCGGGTCATAAATAAGACGTTAAAAATTCACACCGTTTACACTTTTAATACACCTGTTCCCCGGATAATCCCGCATTTCGTTCAAATACCAAGGAAACCAACATGACATTGAATCTGCGGGTACTGTCGCTCAGTGTGTTACTGGCGGCAGGTCAGGCGCACGCCCACACCGAAGGGCTGGCAGTCCACCCCTATTTGCAATCAGCCACCCCCACCAGCATCTGGATCAAATGGGAAACCAGCAGTGGTGATGAGTCCATTGTTGAATGGGGCACCACGGCACAGCTGGGCCAGCAAGCCAGCGGCTCCAGCGAAACGGGTTATCTGCTGAGCCGCATTCACGAAGTTCAGCTCACTAACCTGGCACCCGATACTGTGTATTTCTACCGGGTGAGAACGGGTGATACCTACAGCCATGTTCATAAATTCAGAACCCCGCCGCTGGCCTCTGCCGAGAAGCGCAGTCGCATTCTGGCAATCAGTGATATGCAACGCGACTCCAGCAATCCGGGTAAGTTCAGCGAAATCATTAATCAGGGCGTGTTACCTTATGTGCAACAGGCACTGGGGCTCGAATTACACGATGGTTTGAATATGACGCTGATCCCTGGCGACTTAGTCGACAATGGCCAGGATTACAACAGCTGGCGCACCAGCTTCTTTTCACCCATTGCGGCGCTGGCCAGCTCAGTGCCTCTGTACCCGGCTCCTGGCAACCATGAGCGCGATACGCCCACTTACTTTAAATACTTCCGGCTGCCGGAAAACGGCACGCCGGGCTATGAAGAACACTGGTGGTATCAGGATCATTCCAATATCCGAGTGCTGTCGCTCGACACCAATACCAATTACCGCATTGATGAACAGCTCGTCTGGCTGGACAAAGTACTAGCCGAAACCTGCCTGCGTGCGCAAACCGATTTTGTCTTTGCCCAGATGCACCACCCGCATAAATCAGAAATGTGGATAGCCGGTGAGACCGACTACAGCGGTAAAATTGTTGAACGCCTCGAGGCCTTTTCAACGCGCTGCAACAAACCGAGTATTCACTTTTTTGGTCACACACATGCCTATTCTCGCGGCACCAGCCGGGATCACAATCACACTATGGTGAATGTGGCCTCCGCCGGGGGCAACCTGGATTATTTTGGTGAATTTGCCCAGCGCGACTATACCGAGTTCTCGGTCAGTGAAGACGAATACGGCTTTGTGGTGGTCGATGTTACCGCAGGTGACGACCCGGCCTTTGAGCTCAAGCGCATTTCAATGGGGGATGAGCAGGTGCCACTGAACAGCCAAGTTAAGGACACTCTGACGGTAAGATTAAACAACACTGCACCGTTTACGCCTGAAATATTGGCCCCCACAGGACAAGTCCCGGCCAGTTGTGCCAACGCAGTCGCCACCTTATTTGCCGATCCCGACAAAGACCTGTTTGGCGCTGCTCACTGGCAACTCAGTAACCACTGTGACGATTTCAGCCAACCGCTGCTGGATACCTGGTATCAGCACGAAAATATCTGGGACGGCGTTGATACGCGAGCCGGGCTGGCGCCAAACCGCTTTGCACTCGGTCAGCTGGCACCCGGCGCTCAATACTGCGTGCGCATGCGTATGCGGGACCGCTCACTGGCCTGGAGTGACTGGTCACAGCCACACCCGTTTACCACTACAGACAGCACACACCTGACCGATAACCTGCTGCAAAACCCCGGTGCAGAGCTGGGCACCGACAGCTGGCAAGGTGAAGGACCGCTGGAAAGCCTGACAGATAAAGCCTGTGGCTCAGTGTCACCCCATCAGGGTGAACATTTCTTTGCCGTCGGGGGCGTATGTGACAATGAAAGCAACAGTGGCCGCGCATATCAGCGTGTTGATGTCAGCAACTGGGCGGCCAGCATAGACAATGGCACACTCAAGGCCCTGTACGCAGGCTGGCTGCGCAGCTGGGGTGGCAGCGATATTCCTGCTTTTGCGCTCGAATTTCGCGATGCGGATCTGGCGCTGCTGAGCACCACCACCGAGGTCAGAGGCGCTACGGCCAGCTGGCAACGCTATGCTAAGGAAACTGCGCTGCCTGCTAATACCCGTTATATTGATTTTGTGCTGACGGGCCTGCGCACCAGCGGCACCGACAACGACAGCTATTTTGACAATTTAGCACTTAGGCTTGCCGAGCAAAGCGACTGTGCCACAGTCTCAGACAGAGGGCCTGATGGCGTGGCGGACGACTTCATTACGCAGCAACCGGGCAATTCAGGCAATCTACTGCAAAACCCGGGCGCAGAAGCCGGTATTCAGGGCTGGAGCGGCCCCGGTCCGGTGGAGTCTTTAACAAATAAACAATGTGACTCAATTCCCCCGGCAACTGGTGAGCGGTTTTTCGCCGTTGGTGGTGTCTGCAATGGAGAATCGGCTCAGGGTCAGGTAAGCCAAACAATCTCGGTGCAGCACTACAGCCGTTTAATTGCAGCAGGCCGGGTTAGCGCCCGTTATGGTGGCCAATTACGTAACTACAGCGGCAAAGATATCCCCGCACTACAACTGCGCTACCAGGATAACCGTGGTCAGCTGCTGGGTGAAAGTGAAAAACTCAGCACCGTAGCGGCACAATGGACAGCGCTATCCGGGCAAACACAACTACCCAAAGACACGGCCTACATCGAGTTTGTTCTGCTGGGAACACGTAATCACGGCAGCGATAACGACAGCTATTTTGATGACTTGATATTGCAAATACTGGTGGATTAACCAGAGCGCCGCCGAGTCTATCGGCGGCTTCTTGCATTTTTCGCACTGGCATATCTCAGGTTCAAAGTCTTTTATCTTGCCATGTTTGATAACGCTGATCCGCAACACGAAGACGTAAAAGACGGTTGTTATGTGGTCCATATCAGGCAGCATTTTACCTTCGAATATCATCACATCTGTTGATGTGCGGATGAAATACCTGTACGTATATGCTGGGGATGTCTAAGTATTACAGTGTACTAACGAGCATTCGGTTTACAACACGCTGCCAAAGCCAATTAAAACGTATAAGAGCCATCCTTTACATTAAGCTACAAATCTTTGCAAAACAATTTATTTACTAACCTCCTCTAAAATGCAAACATGCATGGGCATTTAATGCACAAATAAAAATAAGGAAATAGTAATGAAACTTAAAATATCTAAAAAGAAACTTAAAAGTTTATCGAAAGACCTGACAACCATCCCGGCAACAAAAACTGCTGAAATCGGTGGTGGTGATAAGTGGTCACACTATGGTCACTGTGAGCCCACACGCGTTGTATACTGTGGTTCGTTCGACTGTCCGTCAGACCCGAATGACACCAACTGTGGCACGTATACCTGCCACTAAGTTTAAAGCAATGATGCGACTACGTCGCATCATTTTAGTTCTCTTTTCACCGCTTACCTGCCTACAAAAAACACCAGCCGGTATAGTGTTTTCATACTAAATCCACACCATTTACTATCGTGCCTGAGCCATATAATCCAGCGTAAACTCGGTCAGCGCTCGCGTGCCCAATTTAAACGCCGATTCATCAGCAATAAAATAGGGAGAATGGTTGCTAGCCGCCTCTCTTGGGTCGGTTCCTTTGGCTGTGCCACCTAAAAACACGAATAACCCGGGCACTTCCATGGCGTAAAACGAGAAATCTTCAGCCCCCGTCACCTTAGGCATTTCAATCATGCCCTGTGCGCCGAATACCTTCTCCAGGGTGGGCAACATTTGCGCGGTCAGAGCCGGGTCGTTCACCGTCACCGGATAACCCTCAATGATCTTTACATCAGCCTTGTTGCCGGAAGCCAGTGCAATATGCTCGGCGGTATGGGTGATCTTCTCAAAGATCTGCGCGCGGTTGTCCATATCAAAATTACGTATGGTGCCGACCATATTTACCTCTTCGGGAATGATATTGTTGCGCACCCCCCCGGCAATTTTGCCGAACGAAACTATCGCCGGCTCTTTGGTAATATTGATCTGACGACTAACAATGTGGTTTACCCCGGACACTATCTGCGCCGCAGCGGCAATTGGGTCGGCGCCGGCCCAGGGGGTAGAACCATGAGTTTGTTCTCCTTTCACACTGATCTCGAAGCGATCAGCACTGGCCATGGTCGGCCCACTGCGATATCCCAGCTGACCCACATTGAGCTTAGAGGTAATGTGCAAACCAAACGCTACATCGGGCTGGTACTTTTTAAAGATCCCTTCTTTGAGCATTAACTCTGCGCCGCCCTCTTCCCCTTCTGGTGCCCCCTCTTCGGCAGGTTGAAAGACAAACATTACATTGCCTGCGAGCTCATCACGCATGCCCGCCAGCACCTCAGCCGCGCCCATCAACATGGCCACATGGGTATCATGACCACAGGCATGCATAATGCCCACATCTACCCCCCGGTAATTGGTGGTTTTGGTGGATTTAAACGGCAGGTCATTCTTCTCGGTCACCGGTAGCGCATCCATATCGGCACGCAGCATCACGGTTGGCCCGGGCTTAGCCCCTTTGAGCATGCCCACCACACCGGTGTAAGCAATCCCGGTTTCTACTTCCATCCCCAGCGCTTTAAGGTGTTTAGCCACCTTAGCCGCGGTGCGCACCTCACGATTTCCCAGCTCAGGATTTTGGTGAATATCCCGGCGCCACTCAATCACTTTAGGCTCCACCTGCTTAAGCAAACTGGCATGATCCGCCGCCTGAGCCCCCATAGTCACGGCCCCCATAATCGACGCCAAACTCAGACTCAGTATAGATTTTTTCATACCCCTTCCTTTTATATTTGTTATTAGTCGGCAAATAAAATAACAGACAAAGTTATTAGATAAAGGGATTTGCGACAGGGCCGGGATGGCTGCGGTGAGCTAAACTGAACAGGCTGGATAGTAATCGCTCCTTGGCTCAATTAACGACATAGGAGCAGATACCATCAAGGCTATTCGGACTATTTTGACCACACCTTAGACTCCAAGATGACAAAAATTTTATAGCCGCAAACTTTGACAATAAATTCATTGTTAACAATCAGGATCTGGATGAGCCTGCGTAGTCATGGAGTTCAGGAGCCGAGGTTTAAACCAATATTAGTGACCTGCTCAGTCATACCCGCCTTGAGCCGGTATCTACTCTCGGACTAAAAGGAGGAGCGCTTGAGCCTTTGTAGCCAAATACAAGGCTCAAATATACGTTTTCAATAAGCAGTAGCCACTTACAACTTAAACAAAGGCTTGCCCTTGCCCCGATAAAGTCCGATGGGCGTCAGGCTGGTTTTGCCTTCAGTCACACTGAGCTGGTAATAATTCTGTGTGCATTCAAGCGAAAACGCGTTGTTAGCTCTGGCGATGAGTTTGCGTTTTTCGCTATTTCCTTTTTGCCCGTACAGAACGCCATCTTCATAGGTTACATGCAGGCGCGGCTGTCCGGCTGACTGGTACTCGCCGACTAAGGTTTTGGCATAGTCAGGGCTCAGTGACGGAATGTATTTTCCCAGCGGATCCTGTATTGACAGCTTTTTTCTGTCAGCCAGTTGCAAAATGGCCGCGGCCGTAAATTGCTTGGTGATAGAGCCAATCTGAAAAACCTGCTCGGTATTGAGTGGCAATTTGCGCTTGATATCAGCCAGACCCGCAGCCTTGCTGTAAATCAGCTTATTGCCCTGCTCCAGCCGCACGGCTATGCCAGGTTGCTGTGCTTGTGTATAGCACGCCAGCGTGGCGTCGAAATCTTGATTGCCTGCCTGTACACCTGTGCTCAATGCACATAAAACGATGCCTGCCTGAAGCGGTTTAACCGTCATAACAAATTCCTTGTGGTTGTTTTTATTTTTGGTCCAAACTAACACTAACAAAGTGACTGAATGGTGACAATGTGCACTGAGTTAATTACCAGCTCCTTATGTGTACGGTTTTTGCTTCGTATATCTAAGTAAAAGTGCAACCTAGCACTTAAGGAAATGAGAGATGAAAGTAGACGGTTTTAATACCACATACGCCCTGCCTGCAAAGCAAAGCGCTACTATGGAGGCGACAAACGGCAACACGTTGCCACAGAGCACAACACTCAGTGAAGCCAGATCCGTAGACATGAATCGTTTTGGTCTGAACGAGCTCAATGCACTGATCCAGTCAACAGGAGATGAGCGGCTGCTCTTCAGACTGCCCCATGATACGTTTAAATTGGTTGATGGTGAGCTTCAGGGTTCACAAAGCACAGGTTTGTTATCGCAAATTGCGCGAGAGATTGCCTTTGAGCGCAGTATAGGCAATGATACTCAGGAGTTAGAGAGTTTTTTGGATGTGTTAAAAGGCTATCAGGGCTGCCCTTTGCAACCCGGCATCGACACAAGTGCGTGATGCTTGGTATATATCCGTTACAAAAAACCCGGCCTATTTAAGCCGGGTTTTTCAGTTCAATAAGAAGTGTGAATTACTTCTTCTTTACTGCCTTTTTGTTCGGCAGATCAGTGATTGAACCTTCGAAGATCTCAGCCGCCAGGCCGATTGACTCGTTCAGCGTTGGGTGAGCGTGGATAGTCAGTGCCACGTCTTCTGCGTCTGCCCCCATCTCTACTGCCAGGCCGATCTCGCCCAGCATTTCACCAGCGTTGATACCAACCATAGCACCACCGATCACGCGACCAGTCTCTTTGTCGAAGATCATCTTAGTCTGACCTTCAGTACGTGCAGAAGCAATTGCACGGCCAGAAGCTGCCCACGGGAATACCGCAGTTTCAATGCTCAGACCTTGCTCTTTCGCTTCTTTCTCAGTCACACCCACCCATGCGATTTCTGGATCTGTGTACGCGATTGAAGGAATGCACTTAGGATCGAAGTAGTGTTTCTTACCAGAAATCACTTCTGCCGCAACGTGCGCTTCGTGAACCGCTTTGTGCGCAAGCATAGGCTGACCTACGATGTCACCAATCGCGTAGATGTGGTTTACGTTAGTCTTCATTTGCTTGTCAGTGTTGATGAAGCCACGCTCGTCAACCGCAACACCTGCTTTGTCTGCGTCAAGCAGTTTACCGTTAGGCGTACGACCAACCGCAACCAATACTTTGTCGTAACGTACCTGGCCTTCTGGTGCTTGCTTGCCTTCGAATGAAACGTAGATACCGTCTTCTTTCGCTTCAACCGCAACAACCTTAGTAGACAGCATCACGTTGAACTTGTCTTTCACGTACTTCTGGTAAATCTTGATAACGTCTTTGTCAGCCGCAGGAACCAGCTGGTCTGCAAACTCAACCACGTCGATTTGCGAGCCCAGTGCACGGTACACAGTACCCATCTCAAGGCCGATGATACCACCACCCAGAACAAGTAGTTTTTCTGGTACGTCTTTGAGCTCAAGTGCGCCAGTTGAATCAATGATACGCTCATCTTCTGGAATGAAAGGCAGGTTTACAGGCTGAGAGCCTGCTGCGATGATGGCGTTGTCGAAGTTGACAGTCGTTGTGCCGTCAGCACCTTCAACCGCGATAGAGTTAGAGCCGGTGAATTTACCGTAACCACTAACTACTTTCACTTTACGCATTTTCGCCATGCCAGACAGACCGCCTGTCAGCTGACCAATTACAGACTCTTTCCAGCTACGGATTTTGTCCAGGTCGATTTGAGGAGCACCGAAAGTTACACCGTGTGAAGCCATTTCAGCTGCGTCGTCGATTACCTTAGCCACGTGTAAAAGTGCTTTTGAAGGAATACAACCTACGTTCAAGCACACACCACCCAGGGTATCGCGAGATTCGATCAATGTAACTTCTAAACCTAGGTCTGCTGCACGGAATGCTGCAGAGTAACCACCAGGACCACCGCCTAGTACAACAACTTGAGTTTTGATTTCGTTGCTCATGTTATTACCTTAACTATTATTCGAACGGGACTCTACTCGAGTGAGTATCCGCACCCAATGTGCCTGATCATCGGCAAGCGCTGCCACCAACAACCAGAGAGAGTTTTTTGTTGCGCGAAAGTGTATCATTCGCACCCACAGATGTCCCGCCCAAATATCAGACAGGACAGTAAAAATATGACAAAACCGCACAACCTGGGGTCATGCGGTTTTGCTTTGGCTTACATTACCAGCTGACGAATGTCGCTCAGGTAATTGGCCAGGGTCACAGTAAAGCGGGCTGCCAGCGCACCGTCAATAACACGGTGGTCGTATGAGCAGCTCAGCGGCACCATCAGGCGCGGCTCAAACTCTTTACCATTCCACTTCGGCTTCATCTCAGACTTAGAGACACCTAAGATAGCCACTTCCGGTGCATTCACGATTGGCGTAAATGCCGTACCGCCGATGCCACCCAGGCTTGAGATAGTGAAACAACCGCCCTGCATGTCAGCCGCAGTCAGCTTGCCTTCACGAGCCTTCTTAGACACGTCCATCAGCTCGCGAGACAGCTCGATGATGCCTTTCTTGTTGACGTCTTTGAAGACAGGCACAACCAGGCCATTTGGCGTATCTACCGCCACACCTATGTTCACATACTTCTTCAGGATCAGGCTTTCACCGTCTTCTGAAAGTGATGAGTTAAAGGTTGGGAACTCTTCCAGTGCTTTGGCCGCTGCTTTCATCACGAATACCAATGGAGTGATCTTCACGCCCATTTTCTTCTTCTCAGCCAGCACATTCTGCTCTTTACGGAATGCTTCCAGCGTGGTGATGTCGGCTTCGTCAAACTGAGTCACGTGTGGGATCTGAACCCAGTTACGGTGCAGGTTAGCGCCAGAGATCTTCTGGATACGAGAGAGTTTCTTCTCTTCTACTTCACCGAACTTGCTGAAGTCGACTTTCGGCCAAGGGATCAGACCCAGCTCGCCGCCACCTGTGCTGCCGCCTTTGCTGATCTCGCCAGACTCAACCTTACGAACCAGTTCTTTCACATAGTTCTGGACGTCTTCTTTCAGTACACGGTTCTTACGACCCGTGCCTTTAACGCGTGCCAGGTTAACACCAAACTCGCGCGCCAGACGACGTACCACAGGCGAGGCATGGGCATAATCATCATTGGCCACAAACTCGTCTTTGGCTGCACTTGGTGCAGGCGCTGCTGCCGGAGCCGCTTTTGCCGCTGGAGCTGGAGCTGGAGCCGGTGCAGGAGCAGACGCAGCAGGTGCTGATGCAGCCTGGGCCGGCGCTGCCGCCGCAACGGTTTCGAATACAAAGATCAGTGAACCGGTTGATACTTTGTCGCCAGCCGCCACTTTGATTTCTTTGACGGTACCGGCAAATGGCGCTGGTACTTCCATTGACGCTTTGTCGCCTTCAACGGTGATCAAAGACTGCTCTTCTTCAACGCTGTCGCCGACTGCTACCATGATTTCAGTGACTTCAACTTCGTCACCACCGATATCCGGTACCTGTACTTCCTGCAGTGAAGGCGTTGCTTCAACCGGGGCTGCCGCTGGCGCAGTTTCTGCTGCAGCCGGTGCTGCTGCACCCGCTGTTTCAAAGACAAAAACTAAGCTGCCGGTGGCCACTTTGCCGCCAATCTCAACTTTGATTTCTTTCACTGTACCGGCAAATGGTGCTGGTACTTCCATTGATGCCTTGTCGCCTTCAACCGTGATCAAAGACTGCTCGGCTTCAACGCTGTCGCCAACCGCAACTAGGATTTCAGTGACTTCAACTTCGTCGCCGCCAATGTCTGGTACGTGGACTTCTTTCACTTCCGCAGTTGCCGGGGCAGGCGCCGCTGCAGCCGGAGCTGGTGCTGCCTCAGCAGCAGGCGCATCGCCCGCCGCTTCGAAGACCATGATCAGTGAGCCGGTCGACACTTTGTCGCCTTCACTGATTTTGATTTCTTTAACCGTACCCGCTTGAGAAGCAGGCACTTCCATTGACGCTTTGTCGCCTTCAACGGTGATCAGCGACTGCTCTTCTTCTACCGTGTCGCCAACGCTGACCAAAATCTCGGTTACTTCAACCTCATCGGCGCCAATATCTGGTACATGAATTTCGATTGCCATCACTTAGCCTCTTATGCGTAAAGTGGGTTGGTTTTGGTTGTGTCGATATCAAATTTCTTGATAGCGTCTGTTACTACTGATTTTTCAACTTTGCCTTGCTTAACCAGCTCGCTCAGTGCAGCAACAACCACGTAGCCTGCATTTACTTCAAAGTGACGACGCAGGTTTTCACGGCTGTCTGAACGACCGTAACCGTCGGTGCCTAGCACTTTGTAAGAAACGCTTGGCATGAAGGCACGTACCTGATCGGCATAGCTCTTCATGTAGTCAGTGGCCGCAATTGCCGGGGCTTCGCCCAGTACCGTGCTGATATAAGATACTTTTTGTTCTGCATCCGGGTTCAGCATGTTGAAACGCTCAGCGTCCTGACCGTCACGTGCCAGTTCATTGAATGACGTGACAGAGAATACGTCTGACGCAATGCCGTAATCGTCGCTCAGGATCTGCGCCGCTTTACGTACTTCGTTCAGAATAGTACCTGAACCCATCAGCTGTACCTGAGCCTTATCACCGGTGTAGCTTTCCAGCTTGTAGATACCCTTACGGATACCCTCTTCGGCGCCTTCTGGCATAGCAGGCATGTGATAGTTTTCGTTCATCAGCGTCAGGTAGTAGAACACGTTTTCCTGATCAGGACCGTACATACGACGGATACCGTCTTGCAGAATAACCGCGACTTCAAACGCGAACGTTGGGTCGTAAGAAATACAGTTAGGGATCGTGCCCGCCTGAATGTGCGAGTGACCATCTTCGTGCTGCAGACCTTCACCGTTCAGTGTTGTACGACCTGCAGTTGCACCGAGCAAGAAGCCACGCGCCTGCTGGTCGCCCGCCATCCACGCCATGTCGCCAACACGTTGGAAACCGAACATAGAGTAGTAGATGTAGAACGGGATCATTGGCAGGTCATTGGTGCTGTAAGACGTTGCCGCCGCCACCCATGAAGACATTGCACCCAGCTCGTTGATACCTTCTTGCAGTACCTGACCAGACGTCGCTTCTTTATAGTAAGAAACAATGTCGCGGTCCTGAGGTGTGTAGTTCTGACCGTGTGGGTTGTAAATACCAATCTGACGGAACAGGCCTTCCATACCGAACGTACGCGCTTCATCGGCAATGATAGGCACGATGTTTTTACCTACGCCTTTGTCCTTCAGTAGGATGTTCAACGCACGAACATAGGCCATAGTCGTTGAAATATCACGCTTTTGCTCTTCCAGCAGCGGCTTGAATGCATCCAGTTCAGGCAGCGTCAGCGCTTCTGTGAAGTTAGGCAAACGCTGCGGCGTGTAACCGTGCAGTGCTTTACGACGGGCGTGCAGGTATTCGTACTCTGCTGAGCCTTCTTCCAGCGTCAGGTAAGGCAGGTCTTTGATTTGCTCGTCAGATACCAGGTCTTCCAGGCCCAGACGTGAACGCAAGTGCTCAACGTGCGTCATGTCCATTTTCTTCACCTGGTGAGCGATGTTTTTACCTTCTGCCGCTTCACCCATGCCGTAACCTTTTACAGTCTTAGCCAGGATCACAGTAGGGCGACCTTTAGTCTCTTGTGCCGCTTTAAACGCTGCGAACAGTTTAGACGGCTCATGACCACCACGTTTCAGTGCGAAGATCTCTTCGTCAGTCATGTCCGCAACCAGTGCCGCTGTCTCCGGGTAACGACCGAAGAAGTGCTCACGTACATACGCGCCATCTTTGGCTTTATACGTCTGGTAGTCTCCGTCGATGGTTTCATTCATCAGCTGTAGCAGCTTACCTGTGGTGTCTTTCGCCAGTAGCTTGTCCCAGCCTGAACCCCAGACAACTTTAATAACGTTCCAGCCAGCACCTTTAAACAGACCTTCCAGTTCCTGGATGATCTTACCATTACCCATTACAGGGCCATCCAGACGCTGCAGGTTACAGTTGATCAGGTAACACAGGTTATCCAGCTTTTCACGGGCCGCGAAAGAAATCGCACCGCGAGATTCTGGCTCATCCATTTCACCGTCGCCCAGGAAAGCGTATACACGCTGCTCGGCAGTGTCTTTCAGACCACGACCGTCAAGGTATTTGAGGAAACGTGCCTGATAGATAGACGCGATTGGACCCAGACCCATAGATACAGTCGGGAACTGCCAGAATTCAGGCATCAGTTTAGGGTGCGGGTAAGAAGACAAACCTTTACCGTCTACTTCCTGACGGAAGTTGTCCAGCTGCTCAGCAGTTAAACGACCTTCAACGAATGCACGAGCATAGATGCCCGGTGAAATGTGGCCCTGATAATAAACCAGGTCGCCGCCGTCTTTTTCATTTGGTGCGCGGAAGAAATGGTTAAAACACATTTCATAAAACGCTGCAGACGACTGGTACGACGCCATATGTCCGCCCAGCTCCAGATCTTTCTTGGAAGCGCGCAGTACGATCATGATCGCATTCCAGCGGATGATAGAGCGAATACGACGCTCCAGATTCACATCCCCCGGATAGGCAGGTTCCTGATCTGCCGGGATAGTGTTGACATAGTTGGTCGTAATACCGGTTGGCATATCAACGCCATCCAGACGCGCCTGCTCAAGTACCTGCTCAAGCAGGAATTGCGCGCGCTCTACGCCTTCTTCTTTTACAACCGACTCAAGCGCCTGCAACCACTCTTGGGTTTCTAGCGCGTCTACGTCAAATTTATTGACTTCAGACATATGGAGTGTTCCTTATGTTTAAAATACGAATTTATTCTATAGCGTTAGCTTATGGCTCTGTTTGTGTACTACTGTGCTTTGGTGCGACGCAAGCTGCGCTCAATGCGCGACCGCTCTCGCCCGGCTTCCAGCAACGCCTCTTCGATAAAGGCTAAGTGCGCGTTACTGGCCAGTCTTGCCTGCTCAGGTTTACCTTCGATCACGGCGTTTTTTAACACCTCGCGATGATGGGCAAGCTGTGCGCTGGCATCTGGCTTTTGCACTAACACCGTTAAGTTCTGCAATACATTTTGTTCCAGTAAAGACTGCATGCCCCGCATCAGATGCAGCAACACCACATTGTGTGAGGCTTCTGCTACGGTAAAATGGAAGGTATTGATGGCTCTGGCCTTTTGCACCAAATCATCGCCAACTCTGGCGATGTCATCAAAGCTTTGTTCCACTTTATCGAGATCCGTTTGCGTGCCACGCATGGCGGCGTAGTACGCTGCAATGCCCTCCAGGGCATGACGAAACTCCAGCAAATCAAACTGCGACTCGGGGTGTTTACTGATCAACTCGAATAAGGGATCAGTCAGACCCTCTTCAAGCTGATTTTTCACATAGGTACCGCCACCCTGACGTCGGGTAACCAGCCCTTTGGCTTCAAGCTTTTGAATCGCTTCGCGCAGCGATGGCCGCGACACTTCAAATTGCTTGGCCAGTTCACGCTCCGGCGGCAGCTTTTCCCCTGGCATCAACGACCCTTCTAGGATCATATTTTCCAGTTGTTCCAGAATGACATCTGATAGTTTCGCTGCTTTTATCTTTAAAGACATTGATTAAACGCCGAGTTTATAGGTGAAACCCCAAGTCAGCTGTCTCAAACACCAGCGGTAAACACACCGGCAAGATGCTGATCCAGCTCACTCTTTACTTAAACAGATCCGGTAAGGCCAACCCTAAAGGTAAATTGGTCATACCAAATTTGTGCATTACGTTATCAAAATCAAGCGCAACTGTCAAAAATCGGCGCTTTGCGGCTAAAAGTAATACAAAAAAAGCCATCACAAAGTGTCTAAACTTTATACAAGTTAAATGATTTAAAAAAGGAAAATAAAATGGTCAGACCAGATGGAAAAGCCAAGCACTGATTTACGTCATACTCACTTTGCTAACACATCTGTGAACTGCTGCAGATAAGTAGTTAAGAGACTCGCGATGGGAAGTAAAGCCAGAGTGCTACATGCATTTTGCTAACGAGCGGGTAAAGTATTGCGTCAATGGTTGCCTGATAAATGTCGACGTCCCCTTATGCTGAGAACGTCGACACATCAACTGGCTTATAAATAAGCTTAAGGAAAAGTTACTTTCAGCGGTGCCAGTTTAAACGCGCCCTGTTTTGCCTCATCCAGGCCTGTCAGGGCGATAAAGCTGGCCTGGGCGTGACGCTGATATGCTTCCTCAGTAAACCCAAGCTGCTTTGCCTGCTCAGGGCTTCCAAGCGGGTTATGTTCAAACGCAAAGCTCATCAGCCAGTAAGTTTCATAATCGCGGGCATAGGTATTGCGATTAAGAAAAGCCCCATACTGCGAAGGAATATCCCAGGCAATTTTGGTCTGGATCTGCTCTGAGCCGGGCACGCTTTGATAGCTTAAGGTAAAAAACGGTGTCAAAAAGGCTTTGGCATTGCCACGCAGCGCCCCCAATTCGTAAACCGGGTTATTCCAATTCCAGACGCCAAAATCGGTTGCTGCGACGCTCAGTTCGCCTTGTTCCACGTCTTCTTTAAACAGCAAGCGGGAGATATATCCATCCAGTACTATCTCCCCCTTGATGGGCAAGATCAGATGAACAGGTTCATGGTAGCCTGGGTGGCTGTAGTCGCATTCCCCAAACCGTGAGTTGAGACAATACACAATGTCATTGTCGGCCGAGGCTTGATTAAGGTCGCTGGGATGCTGCATTCTCAGAGCATAAGGCAGGCGTGTTGCATCATGATGTTGTAATAACTTCAATAGTGCAGTTCGGCTATAAGATAACTCGGTTGAAAAATTTTGCGATTTACCGTCAACCTCGCGCTCGCTACTTATCCATATGCCCAGCATATTACTGTCCTGTAGCCGTGCCAGTGCCTCACGCACAGGCAGATCTGCTGCCCAGGCCTGTCTGTTACCTTGCTGACGCTCGGGTGCAAAGAACCCACAATGCAAGTAGCTATGCTCTGTATAGACATCAAAATAGGCAAACCCCAACTGGCTTGCAGCAAAGCGCGCTCGCAGATGTGGTTCGCCCTGTTTGTCTATAATATCGAAACCAAGAAATCGTACCGAAGGGTCGGCTTTTAAATCGGCTTGACTGACGAAGTGTGCACTTTGTAAGACGTGCTGTTCACCCAACGCGTTACTGCAGGCGTTATCCACCAGTTGCGTGCTTGCCAGGCTTATCTGGCTATATGAGAGTGCCGTAAAAAAGAAAAAACGTGATAAAAATGTCATGATCTAGTCTTTGAATTGATCTAATGTTTTTGAGCAGCCACAGACTGCACCTGTTATTGCAGCACTGTGTTACTACCCGGCTGAGATTAAACAGCACCACACACAACAACAAATTAACATTCAACCATACAGTTTAACAATGAATATTATCAACATTTTATACGTCATTGACATTTGTACAGCTGTGAATTCAACGGTGCTGAGTTCATAACTTATCAGCAGATTAGTGCGCATGAACAAACCAAGAGCTGCATAAGTGAAACTCTGACAAGTTAGCGCCTAAGCCAGCAGGGTTAAATTTCGATACAGATACACCAATTTAAAATTGGCCAAAGAAGCACACAAACAAAGAAAAAAGCGCTGCATGTGGGGGCACACAGCCCCCTGAGTGTTTTTGATTAGATTAAAAGTCCAGATACTTTAAGCGATTCAACTCATCGGCGCGGAACTTAAGCGGATCCTGAATACGGCACGCTTCACTTTGCCTGACATACGCCTTAATCTTGTCTGTATCTTCGGGTTTAGCCGGACATAAAGAGGGCACCATTTGCGCTTTGATGAATGCCGGAGAAAAAGCCCAGTTCTCATCCTGCTGTTGTTGCACACTTTGTAAATACACGGCATAAGAGGTTGCCACGGGCGCAGCCCAGGATGAATGCAGCTCCCATTCGTGAGCATAACGCATACCAAACACGTCAGATTGCATTTTGGGTGTACTATTAGTCACATCCGGATTAAGCCACCCTTCGATACCAAAATTAATAAACAGATCAATAAAATCATGTCCTTCAAACTGCTCAGCATAATCATTAAACACACTGCGCCAGTTAGCCTGTCCTGTTAAATCAAGTGGCGTATCCTGCTCTACACTGGTATAGGAATATACGGTAGCACGATGAGGATAGGAAAGCGCATCTAATGCATTCGAGTGCTCATTTGCCCCTTGTATTTTACGGATGCCTGACTGCACGCCTAGTGTATTCGGTGCCGCAAACATGGCATCATAAATTGGCTTTACGGCCAACAGCAATGCTTTGCCCTCTTGTTCTGTGAGCTGTCCTTCACAATGCTTATTGAAAATATTACGCACATGCCCTTGCGTATACCCACCTGAAAAGTTGATAAACTCGACGCCGTGCTGCTGGATCACGTCACTTGTCAATGAATCCGCGGCAGTTTGCATCTTGGCCAGCAAAGCATTCGCGGCTTTGTCGCACACCAAATCTTTATGCAATGCAAAGGGTAAAAATTGTGCCGTATCCAGTAATACAAATTCTGCTTCTGGGTTGTGCTCTGCCAGGTATCCCAACACCATAGTACCGTGCGAAACATGAGGTATCTGAGATTCATAGTCCACCGCATCACCAGGTACTTTACTGGTATAGACCTTAGCCAAATCAGCAAGCCAGGCTGCGGGAATAAAGCCCGGACGCGGCTCAGTTTGCTCTGGTGCTGTAAACATAAACTGATCTAATTCGCTCAGCAGCTTTTTTCCAATCCCTGAGATTGTAATACTCGGATCACCCTCAACGAACCGCTGAGCTTGCGCGTCGTAACGATATGTAGCCCGGATCCTGCTGCGGTAGCGCAATACACTTTGCAGCTCCATCCCTGAGTCCAGCACCAGAATCGTTTGTCTGGAGTCAACCCGAGGTGCTGAAAAGTGTCCGTCTGAGAACTTAACCTGCACAGGTTCGCACAGCGCATGCCTTTGTTCATTCTCGACAGTACAATCAAGTTGTTGATCTGTAAACCATTGGGTGGTGTTGTCAATATAGTGCTCAACTTGTTGGTGCAGCGCTGTCATTTCTGATACTGGTTTCACCGCAGGAGGGGGCTCAACAACAACGGGAGGTGGCTCAACAACCACAGGAGGATCAACCACATCGGGTTTGTCTGAAACAGGAGGAGCAACTGACTCTGAACTGGAACCACAGCCCGACAATGAAATAACGATCAGGGCACACACCCCATAAACAGATGAACACTTTTGATAGTCCATTTAAACACCATCCTTTGATTTAAAAAATCATGATATAGTCATTTTTATCAGACTATATCATGACATGGCGAACAACTTTTGACCACAAACAATGATGTTTTTAGTTGCCCAGATAGCCTTGTGAATTTAGCTGGTCGGCCCGGTATTTCAGAGGATCTTGGATCCGGCAGGTGTTGTCTCCTGCACGCATAAAATCATAGATCCCACTGACCCACCAGTATCCAGCTACCCTGTCACATGACTTTGGCAACAAATGTGATTTCAGCAAACCTGGGTCAAACGCAACCTGACGCGTCTCATTATATAGCTTGGTTTGTGTATCAATAGCCAATGACGTCGCAACCGGGGCTGCCCAGGAAGACGCTAATAAAGCCCAGTCTGCCGCATATTGCATGCCAAACACATCCGAAGTCATTTTCGGTGTACTATTTTGGTTAAAATAGTTTACCCGGCCATAGCCAAAGTTAACGTACATATCGATATGGGTATGCCCGGCAAACTCGGCTTTAAAATCCGCATAAACAGCTTGCCAGCCAGTTTCTCCCGTACGCGCAATATCAGTGTTGACTGCCTCTGTTGTATACGGCTGTACACGAATGCGGTTAGCATAGCCTTTTACATCTAAGGCATCTTCACCATTCGTGGCGTTTCGTTTGCCCGACTGGATCCCTAACACATTAGGGGAGTCAAACAGCTGTTGATAAACAGGATCTAACGTGTTGAGTAAAGATTTTGCCTGCGCATTAGAAAGCGAACCTTCACACTCATTGTTGCTCCAGGCTTGGTGGACATGGGAACGCGTAAACCCACCTGAATAATTGACATACTCAACCTCATAGCGATCAATCACGTCTTGCTTGAGTGAGCCTGCCGCAACCTTCATGTACTCATTGAGTGTTGCGCTATCCTGAGCACAGATGGCTTCTTTATGCTGTAAAAATGGCAAAAAGCTAGCTGTGTCAATTAAGACAAACTCAGCATCCGGGTTGTGCTGTGTCAGGTAACCCAATACTTTAGAGCCATGACTAAAATGACTGACCTGAGTATGATGATCCTGCATATCTCCCGGGGCGGCGCTACCATAAGCTAGCGCTAGATCCCTAAGCCAGGCCGAGGGCAAAAACGCTGGCTGCTGAGTATTCGGATCGACAAAGGTATCCAATTCGCTCAAAAGCTTTTGCCCTAGTCTGGAAATCGCCACTTCTGGGTCACTTTCAACAAATGTGTTTGATTGCGGGTCATATACCAGATGTGCCTTTATACGGCTACGATAACGCAATACACTATGCAGATTCATGCCTGAATCCAACACCAGCACTGTTTGCCTCGGATCCGTACGTTCCCGCTCGAAAGCTCCGTCACTAAACTTGACAGTCACAGTGTCACACAACGGGTGGAATGCGTCTGCGCCGCACCGAACCCCTTCATTTTCAATCCAGCTCACCGTTTCTGATACATACTGATCACTGGCAAACTTAAGCGGATGTTGCTCTGCGTTCACTGACAGACTGGCTATCCCGCTCAGCATAGCGATCACGATAAGTGTTTTATCCATTGCTGGCTCCTTGTTTGTTAAACAGCGCCTGGACGCGTGCTATTGACTCATCAATGGTTGCGTGACGCATAAACACTGAGCCAAACATGTTTGCGTAGATCTTGCGTACTTTCTCATGCTGGTCGTCAAAGTATCCAAGCTCACTCATCACTGTATGAGGTTGGTCAATGATTTGCTGCTCATCAAACGTGCCAAGAGAAGCATGGACCAGCTCTTCTAAATCCAAATCTTGCCTTTTCTTAAATTCAATATTTTGGTTTGCTTGTTCGTTTAATGTTTGTGCCAGTCTGGCGGTGGTGTCATGCAAAGGGCCTGCATCACCCAATGTAGCCAATTCATTTAACAACTTGATGGAGTACACACGGGCCAGGGCCTGCTCGTCTCCAAACTCTGCTATGGCACCGTCAAGGTCAAGCAAAGTTGCCTGAGCCACCTCAACGGTTTGCGGATTATGAAGCAGCTCTCTTAGCTCAGCTTTAACAAAGCTCGAAGAATTAAATTTACCGACCGTTGACTGCATCCGCTGAAATGAAATAAGCATACGTTCTTTGGTCGTCACTTCGCCATCACGGGGCAGTGGCTGTTGCTGATTGATCTGCGCCGTCAATTCATCACTGAGTTTTTTTAATTCGTTGATCTGCCCATTCTCATTATCAACAAGCTGCTGCACAACGACTTTCTGGGGTTGCTCCTGCTCACTGCTATACAAGTAGGCACCACCAACCAGTGCAGCAACTAGGACTACACCGACTAAACTGGAGGTTTTCTTATTGATCATATTTATGCTCCTCTTACGGTTTTCAATCGGGATAAAGGGAAGCTGTGCTTCCCTTAACCTAGAGGATTATTGGCGTACAACCACTTTACCCAGATCAGCATGCAGCTGATTCTGCCAGCTTAGGTCACCGACAAAAATGCCGTTGGCAACGATAATGTGATTAGTTACAGAATCACCGTCTGTTTCAAAGTTATATACGTTTGCATCTGTAAACTCACGCGTGATTGAAGTCACAGCCAGCTCAGTACCTTGTGCGTTGTACATAGTGCTACCAGATTTCACGTCTTTTGCCGACACCATGCTACCGTCTCCCAACAGCATACCGTGGTGTTGAGTCACTTTTAGCTCAGTGCCATCTTCAAAAGTGAAAACGTAAAGCGCAGGAGTCTCAGGGCCCTTAGTACGGAACTTCATTTCAAACGACTCAGTTGCCATATTGTTCAACGTCGCTTCGCCATTCAGTGCAACCAGGCTATCTTGTTTACCTAAGTCTTTAGCACGGATGTCCTGAATTTTGCCGTCTCTTACAGCGCGGATCAGCGTGTCTTGCTCAAAACAACCACATTTACACACAGCAGCAATGTTCTGGCTGAACATATCGATGATAGGGTAGAAGCCATTTGCTTTACCCCAATCACCAGCACGGCGAGTAATTTTGCCGTTATTTACAGCCCAATCGATACGCATGTGACATTCACTTTGGCCAATCGGTTGGTAAACACAGCGACCAGCAACACCTGCATCCACTTCTGCACGATTAGAGTAAGTTGCCAGATCCATTGTTGCAGATGCCTGGAACGTCAATAAAGCAGTTAAAATACTGAGCAAAAAAGTTAGTGCTTTCATTACATTATTTCCTTTATATTAATGAGTTGAATTCAATGTTTATCAGTGGTTTGCGCGTAGTGTTACATTGCTGAATGCAGAGTAGCCATACGCCGACAGATACCAGGTGCCCGCAGCCGGATTGGTGATAGTACAAGTTTCAGTCGATGTGCCAGGGTTTTCAGAAGCGCAGTCGCTGTCCATCGGCCATGGCTCAGCACCATGCTTGATGTACAGATCCGCATCTCCCGTTCCGCCAGATAGGGTCACAGTCAGACGAGATGCACCGGCAGGTACGTTATAAGTAAAGACTTTGGTCTCGTTCTTCGCGCCGCTAACGACTTTTTCAAATCCGCCACCATTGCCCGCTTTCGCATAAACCAGCTTGTTTGGTGAGCCTTTCACATCGCTCAACTCATTGCTGGTCGCGCTGCTAGTTAAAGCACCTACAACTTGCGCTGGAGAATGCGTTGGGTTGTCCTTAAGGTATAATGCAGCTACCCCTGCAACATGTGGCGATGCCATAGAAGTACCACTGATGGTTCTGGTGGCTGAGTTAGAGCCAATCCAGGCAGACTTAATAGAGGAACCCGGGCCGAAGACGTCGATACACTTACCCCAGTTTGAGAACCCAGAGCGGCCATCTGATGAAGTTGATGACGCAACGGTAATTGCCGCAGGTGTGCTCGCCGGAGAACGCGTACAGGCATCTGAGTTCTCGTTGCCCGCAGCAACTACAAAAGAAATGCCTTTATTGACCGCGTTGGTTACGGCGTTATTGACAGCCTGAGACTTACCACCACCTAAACTCATGTTGGCAACTGACGGGCCAGATGCATTATCTGCAACCCAATCAATACCCGCAATAACGCCCGCATAAGTGCCCGAGCCCTGACAATTCAGTACTCTCACACCAACGATATCGACCCCCTTTGCCACACCATAAGTGTTACCACCGATAGTACCGGCAACGTGAGTACCGTGACCGTTACAGTCAGACGCATCGTTGTCGTTATCAACAAAGTCATACCCGCTCGTTGCACGTCCACCAAACTCGTTGTGGCTGTTTTGTACACCGGTATCAATAACATACGCAGTTACGCCTGAGCCAGAATTGGGCGCTTGATATTGATTGTCCAACGGTAGTTTTCTTTGGTCAATACGGTCCAAACCCCATACCGGGTTGTTTTGCAATATCGAAAAGTCCGCTTTCACGGGCTGGACAGATACCACAGCATTTTGCTCAACAAAATCAACATCAGGGTGTGACAGTAATTTCAACAGTTGCTGTGCATTAGCATTGACCGCAACCCCAGACAAACTGCTTGAATATTGACGGGTTACTTCAACCCCGACTTCTGTCGCCAGCTTGTTAGTGATCTGCGTGGTATAGAGCATTTTCGCTTGATTGTCAGCAGAGGCAACATCATGCGGTACGTTGTATACAACGATATAGCTATCTTCAACCGCTTTAGTTCCCGCAGCATTGCTGTAAAACTCAGCTGCCTGTGATGAGACAGAGGTGCCAATAAGCAAACTCATTGCTATTGGACTGAGTTTCCATTTATTCATAAGTTATCCTTAAAATGTGTTTGTAAATATTGTTTTTGAGACATCTCATAAAAAGAGTCCGTTTTGCTCTACAACAAACATCAGATACGCATCCAGACTCCCTCAATGGATGCACCCAAAATACTCACACACAAAAAACACAAAATAAACAAATGTAAACATGAATTAATTTCATGTTTACATAAACAAAATTGAAAGGAACAAAAAACAAAACCACAAAACACTGTTAAATAAAGATAAATAGTAAGTTGCGCTCAATAAAAACTCTAATTCAATAAAGCACCAACAAATGATACAAAACAAAAAATTCACAAAGGTTAATAAAGTTACTTTTAAAGCATTCCTTGTTTAGTCAGCAGATGTGCGCGCATTCGCACATAACGGGCAGAACACACAACGGCCAAAAAAGACAATAAAACAAAGAGTTAAAAATGCATGGAAAGATAGCTAGAAATTGGCAGCAAAATTCGTAGAAAGTTTGGCACAACTGTTCAGCATGACGCCCATCAGTGCGAAAACGAAAATCGACCCCAGGCAGCGCAGTGCCCTTGATGTTCAAATCAGGCTTTTGCTTGCAAAAACTTGATGGCAGTAAGCCCTGACACCATTTTTTGGCGGGATTATCACCTCTATGTCGTAGCAAAATGGCTTTTACTCCTCCAACCTCTCCCCCTTCTCCATTATGTTTTCATAATTATGTATTACGGTTCAGTGTAATTATCATACTCGGGCATTGACTCTTGACTCACACACTCTCAGGCGGCACCAGCCCAAACCAGTTTCCAGCCATTTCAGCGCAACAGCTGGGCGCCGCATCGTTTCGGCGCGACTATGGCGTTAAGTATGCTTATGCCAGCGGCGGCATGTACCGGGGCATTGCCTCGGCAAAGCTGGTTATCGCCATGGCACAGGCCGGCTTACTGAGCTTTTTTGGCTCAGGCGGCTTGTCTGTCGATGTCGTTGACCAGGCTCTGAATGAAATACAAAACACGCTCACAGAGAAGCAAAACTTTGGCCTGAATCTGGTCTGCAATCTGACCCAACCTGAGCAGGAAATGGCGCTGATTGAGCTGTGCCTGAAACGCCAGGTTCGTTGCCTTGAGGCCGCGGCTTTTATTCGTATTACCCCGGCGCTGGTGCTGTATCGCCTGCGCGGCCTGGTGCGAGATGAGCTGGGCCAGGTAGTGTCGACCAATAAGCTGATGGCCAAAGTGTCACGCCCGGAAGTAGCCAGTGCGTTTTTAAGCCCGGCACCGGACAATATCGTTGCCCAATTGCTGGCTGACAAACAAATCTCTTTAGAGCAGGCCGAACTGAGTAAGCAGATTGCCATGTGTGACGACCTGTGTGTGGAGGCTGACTCCGGCGGTCATACCGATCAGGGTATGCCGGCCGTACTGCTGCCTGCCATGCAACTGCTGCGCGACACCCTCAGTGCGCAGTATCAATTCAAACATGCGCCCCGCGTCGGCCTGGCCGGGGGCATTGGCACGCCTGCCTCGGCGGCGGCCGCGTTTATGATGGGCGCAGACTTTATCCTGACCGGTTCAATTAACCAATGCACGGTCGAAGCCGACACCTCAGCAGCAGTGAAAACCCTGTTGCAGGACATCAATGTGCAGGACACCGACTACGCTCCAGCCGGAGACATGTTTGAACTGGGTGCCAAAGTACAGGTGCTGAAAAAAGGCGTGTTTTTTCCTGCCCGGGCGCAAAAGCTCTACCAGCTTTATCAGCACTATCCGTCACTGGATGCCATCCCCGCGGCGCAACGTGCGCAACTGGAAGACAAAGTATTTAAAAAGACCTTTGCTGAGATCTGGCAGGAGACCTCTCAGTACTTACATCAGCAAGGGCGCAGCGAGGACGTCATGCGTGCAGAGCAGGACCCTAAGTACAAGATGGCCCGCGTGTTTCGCTGGTACTTTGCCCACTCGATGAAACTGGCGTTTGCCGGAGCAACTCAGGAGCGGGTCAATTTTCAGGTGCATACCGGACCTGCACTGGGGGCGTTTAATCAATGGGTGAAAGGCACGGAACTGGAACCGTGGCAACAGCGCCATGTGGCCAATATTGCTCAGCTGCTGATGACAGAGACCGCCACCGTGCTGACAACCCGAACCCGGCACTGGCTGGCGCCAGCACACGTCGATTAACCACAGGCGAGGCTACAATGAAAAGCTATTTATTTCCCGGACAGGGTGCGCAATACGTTGGCATGGGCAAGGCCTGGTTTGAGTTGTTTCCCGAGCAAACTCAAACAGCCAGCGACATGCTGGGTTACTGCATTAAAACCTTGTGTCTAGACAACCCACATAACCAGCTGAACCAGACCGAGTACACCCAGCCTGCCCTGTATGTGGTCAGTGCGCTGGCATTTTTGGCACACCAGCAGCGCGACCCGGTGCCGGCAGATTTTATGGCCGGGCACAGCCTGGGAGAATACACCGCGCTGTTTGCCACCGGTGCGCTGTCTTTTGAAGATGGCCTGCGACTGGTGCAACAGCGTGGCGCTCTGATGAGCCAGGTCCGTGGCGGTGCGATGGCCGCAGTCTTGGCGTTAGACGAAGCTGCGATAAGAACGACTCTGGCAGAGCACCAGCTGGATACGCTAGACATTGCCAATCTGAACAGCCCACAGCAAAGCGTGATCTCAGGCCTGAGTGACGACATCGGGCGCGCTCAGCAAGCTATAGAGCAGGCCGGTGGGCGGTTTATCCGGCTTAACACCAGCGGCGCATTCCATTCCCGCTATATGGCCGATGTGCAGGCAGACTTTGCACGCTGCGTGGCAGAGGTTGAATTCAAAGCCCCCGCAGTCCCTGTGATTGCCAACGTCAGCGCGCTGCCCCACCAGAGTAATACTATCCAGTCACAGCTGGTCGCACAGCTGACCCACTCAGTACGCTGGACCGAAACAATTACCTACCTGCTGGCGCAGGGTGACATGACATTTGTCGAGCTGGGCCCGAAGAAGGTTCTCACTAAATTAGTGGCGGAGATCAAACAACACGCAGCTGAGCACGCACACAGCGATACCCAAACGCTGGCACAGCAGGTTGAACAGTGGAATCAAACGCATGGCGTCGGCACAACAATCAAAGTCGCCCATATTAGCGAGCCAATGCGCACCCGTACCCCAGCCATGCTGCTGTTTGGCCACCGACCCGCGGTGTATGTGGAAGGCGCGCAAGGCTATATCGCATTAGACGAAGCCACAGCGCTGTAACAGAGAAAGAGTTTGCCCCGGCCCAGGCCGGACACAGAATAATGACCCAACTTTTGGACTGAAACGATGAAATATTATATTGGCCTTGCCACTTCCTTTCATGATCCTGCCATTGCGATTGTCAATCAGCAGGGTGACGTGATTTTTGCCGAAGACGCCGAGCGTTTTCTGGGCTACAAACGGGGCCTGTACTGCCTGCCGGATAACCCCTATTACATCGAGGAAGTCCTCAAGACCTATTGCAGCGACTGCACTGAACTGGTGATAGCCAAAACCTGGAGTAAAGGCCGGGAAAAGAGCACCAACATCCTCGAAAACGTGGTGCTGAGCATTCTCGAAACCTTCTCGTTTAATATCGACGTGAACACCCGCGACATCAAAGATCAGTTCTACTTTGCCAGAGCCTCACAGGCCGCTGCAGGGCGCACCCTGTCGCGCTTTTTTGAAGCCTCATGCCGCAACTTTATCGTGGGTAACTACCGCAATAAAAAGCCCACTGAAGTACGCTATTTTGACCACCACCTTACGCATGCCGCCAATGCCTGTTTTAACAGCCCATTCAGCGAAGCGTCCTGTCTGGTGGTAGACGGTATGGGTGAGAAAAGCAGTATCGACTACTTCACTTATAAAGACGGTAAGATCACCCCGGCACCTATCAAAGTAAAGCGCTCATTTAAAAGTCTGGGCCTGTTTTACACCATTATTTGTGAAAACCTGGGCTTTGATCCGCTCAAGGGCGAAGAATGGAAAGTCATGGGCCTGGCACCTTATGGTAAAAAAGACCAGAAAATCTACGACCTGCTGCGCGCCTCTTTGCAGGTGAAAAACGGCAACTTCGTGGTACCGAAAAACCTCAATGCCATCATGAAAGAGATCAAAGCCATGGCGCGCGAGCCGGGCGAATCCATCGAAGCCTACAAAGATTTTGCCTACACCGGACAACTGGTATTCAGTGAAATCTTTATGGATCTGATCGATGCCATCTACGAGCATGCCCCCTCTAAAAACCTCGCCATTTCCGGCGGCTGTGCACTGAATTCTTCCTTTATGGGCACCGCGCTGGCGAAATCCAAATTTGACAACATCTTTGTACCCTCAGCCCCGGCAGATGATGGCAATGCCATTGGTGCCGCCTTGTTGTGCTACCAGCAGGATAATCCAAGCTGGCAGCCTTCTACGCAAATTCAAAGCCCCTATACCGGCTCTGAGGTGAAGCAAAAATCACTGGATAAACTGCACCGCTACAGCCACCTTAAAGCTACCGATTATGGCGAAGACGTCTATAAGAAAACCGCAGAGTTTCTGGCTGAAGGTAAAATCATCGGCTGGGCACAGGGCCGTGCTGAGTTTGGTCCGCGCTCGTTGGGCAACCGCTCAATCCTCGCCAACCCGTGTCTGGTCGACATCAAAGACACAGTGAACGCCCGGGTTAAGTTCCGCGAAGAATTCCGTCCGTTTGCGCCGTCTATCCTGCATGAATATGGTGACGAGTATTTTGAGGACTATCAGGAATCCCCCTACATGGAGCGTACTTTGGTGTTTAAAGAAGCGGTGCGCGACAAGGTCCCGGGCGTGGTGCATGTCGACAACACCGGGCGTCTGCAAAGCGTGAAGAAAGAGTGGAACGCGCCCTACTATAAGCTGATCGACAGCTTCCGTGAAATCACCGGTGTGCCGGTGCTGCTGAACACCAGCTTTAACATTATGGGTAAGCCCATTGTCCACTCGGTTGAGGACATGCTGGCGGTGTTTTTGATGTCTGGCATTGATGTGCTGGTGATCAACAACACCATTTACGAGAAGTAACCCTGTGGCAGTCACTGTATTGATGTGGCTGCCCGATTGAGAAAGACCCGCGCGACGCATAGACAACAGCGTCCGCGCAGCCCGACTAGACGTTTATCGAGACAGATCATGACAAGCAAACACAACCCGCAGACTCCCTCTTTGCCAGACAAGACACCGGATATTGCCATCGTCGGCCTGTCTCTGCGTTTTCCGGGCGCCGATAACAAACATCAGTTTTGGCACAACCTCAGTCAAAAAATCAGCAGCATCAGCGAAGTGCCCGTTGAGCGCTGGGACTGGAAAAAACACTACGACCCAAAGCCCGATAAACAGGCGCAAAAGTCCATCAGCAAATGGGGTGGCTTTATTGGCGATATCGCCGGGTTTGATGCCGGCTTTTTTGCCATCTCCCCCAAAGAGGCGCAGAGCATGGATCCCCAGCAGCGCCTGAGCATGGAGCTGGCCTGGGCCTGCTTTGAAGATGCGGGGCTCGCACCATCGCAGTTTAAAAATACCGCCACCGGCGTCTATCTGGGGTGCAGTAATACCGACTATCAGGAGTTTTCGACCGGTAATATCGACCCGCACTTTCTGACCGGCATGTCGACTGGGGTGTTTGCTAACCGCATCTCGCACTATTTTAATTTTCAGGGGCCCAGTGAAACCGTCGATACCGCCTGCTCTTCGTCTCTGGTGGCTATTCACAAGGCCATGAATGACTTTCGCTCAGGCGAGATCAGCGCCGCGCTGGTTGGTGGCGTTAACCTGCTGATCACCAAAAACCGCTATGTCAGCTTTAGTAAGCTGGGCGTACTCTCGCCGCAGGGGCGCTGTAAAACCCTGGATGCCGAAGCCGATGGCTATGTCCGTGGCGAAGGCGTTGGCATGGTGTTGTTGCTGCCGGTAGAGACCGCCAAAGCGCTGAATGCCACCATTTATGGCATCATCAAGGGCAGCGCTGTGGGGCACTCAGGTAAAACCAATACCCTGACCTCACCGAGCCCGTTTTCGCAGTCGCGGGTGATCCAGCAAGCCATCGACAATGCGCAGGTAGGCTCTGATCAGATTGGCTTTGTCGAATTACATGGCACCGGCACCGTGCTTGGCGACCCACTGGAGATCCAGGGCCTGAAACGCGCGTTTCGTGCCAGTAAACAGCAAACGCCCGATGCGCCTTGCTATCTCAGTACCGTGAAAACCAATATCGGCCATTTAGAGTCGGCCGCCGGTATTGCCGGGGTGATCAAAACCTTGCTGGCCTTTGAGCATGAGCAGGTGCCGCCGCTGCAAAACTTCGAGACGCTGAATCCGAAAATTTCTCTGGTGAAATCGCCGTTTAAATTAGCCACCGAATGTGTGCCCTGGGCGGGCGAGCAGCGTCTTGCCGGGATATCCTCCTTCGGCTTTGCCGGGGTAAACGCCCATGTGATCTTAGAATCACCACAACACCTCAACCCAGAGCGCCCAGCGTTAGACACCGCCCTGCCTATACTGCTGTCGGCGAGAACCCGGACCGCGCTCACGCAGCGTGCCGCAGATTTGCTTGCTTACCTTGAGTCGGATAACCCGATTGAGCTACGGGATTTAAGTTATACGCTCACGGTGGGCCGGGAGTCGATGAAACACCGGATGGGGTTTGCGGCAAACTCGCTGGCCTCTGTCAAAGCACAACTGAGCAAGTTTGTCTCTGGTGAGGCTGGCGACTGGCACTATAGTAAAGTTGCCGCCACTGCAGAGCAGAGCGAGACCACTCACGAAACACTCGCTGCGCGCATAACCGGCTGGGTACAGGGCGATATCATCGACTGGCAAACCTGCTATGGCGAGCTCTGCCCACAACGTATTAGCTTGCCTGCCTATCCGTTTGAACATAAACCTTACTGGCTCGATATAGATGACGAAGCGCAGCCCTCATACCTGCACCCGCTGCTGCATCGCAGTATACCGGCTCTGGATGAGCTGATCTTTGCCAGTGACTTTACAGGCAATGAGTACTTTTTACGTGACCATCAGGTACAGGGCCTGGCTATGCTGCCCGGCGTCTGTACACTTGAAATGGTCCATGCCGCCATGACCTTGTCGGGCCAGCTAGAGGATAGTCAGTCACTGCGCCTGAGTCAGGTGAACTGGCGCAGACCGGTGGCCGTCGACGCGCAGAGCGGCCCGGTTTATTTGTCGCTAAAACAAACCGGTGATCGGGTAACATTTGAGTTATACCGTGAAGCACACGATACGCGCCAGGTGTATGCCAGCGGTCAGGCCGAGGTCACAGAGCACAGCGTCACAACGCGCGCCATCGAAGCACTGTCTGACGCCCGCACAGTCGTAGCCACTGAGTTATATCAGCAATTTAGCGCCGCAGGTGTTGACTACGGCCCGGCTTTTCAGCGCATCACTACATTATCTGTGGCAGACCAACAGGCACAGGGCGAACTCAACCCGGTTATTGCCCCCGACTTTGCCTTTGCCCCCGAACTACTCGACAGCGCCCTGCATACCCTGCTGGGTTTTACACAAGATGCCCGCCCGGGATTGCCCTTTGCACTGGAACAGGCTGAATTACTCACGCCGCTGCCATCGGGTAAAACACTGATAGCCTGTGCGACCCAAACCACCCATGCTGATGCCAGCAGCCAGAAATTTGATGTCGATATCTGCGATGAACAGGGTGTAGTGTATGTGCGTCTGCGTGGATTTTCGACCCGCTCAATGGCGCACGATACCGATGAGACTCAGCTGTTTACGGTACTACCTGGCTGGCAGCACCTGACAACACTGCCACCTGCTGAAACGACTCAATACCGCTTTGATTATCAGGGGCCCGCGTCGCTCAAACCAGCCTGGTGTGCAGACTCGGCAGAGCCTGCTGATCACCTGTTGTGGGTCGCCAAAGACGAGTACGCAGATCCACTTAGGCTATTTACTCACCTAAAAACCTTACTAGAACAAGGTAAAGGCACAAAGCCGCTGGCCATCACTTTGCTCACCTTCCAGACCCAGCAAGTGCATGACGAAGCGGTTGAGGCACACGGCGCCGGGCTGATTGGATTGCTGCAAAGCGTGGCTCAGGAAACCCCGCGCTGGCACGTGCGCATTGTCGACTTGAGTGCTGAATGCAAAGAAGAGACAAGCCACTGGCAACAGGCGACTCGCTTGCCAGCGGGCTTTTATGCTCATCGCAGCGACATTTGGCATACCTTCAGCGCCTGCGAGCACACCTTCCTGGACTCAGGAGAGTCAGCCTATCGCCAGGATGGCGTCTACCTGGTGCTGGGCGGCGCAGGCGGCCTAGGTCAGGTCTGGAGTGAATGGATGATCCGCCAGTATCAGGCACAAGTTGTCTGGGTTGGCCGCCGTGCGCTGAATGAAGACATTGAGCAGGCCATCAGCCGATTGAGCGAATTGGGCCCTGCACCGCAGTATATTCAGGCCGATGCCTGCGATGAGGCAGCCATGCGTGCCGTAATGCACACCATTGAGCAAGACTATGGGCAGCTCCATGGCGTGGTACATTCTGTGTTACATCTGGAAGATCAGAGCCTGGCCAACATGGACGATGCTCAGTTTCTGAGAGCTTACCAAGCTAAGCAGGTCAGCGGCGAAACCTTACTGAGTGTGTGTAAAGACCAGTCGCTCGACTTCGTCCTGCTGTTCTCTTCAATGCAGTCTTTCTCGCCTGCCCCAGGCCAGAGTAACTATGCTGCGGGCTGTCAGTATCTGGACAGTCTGGCCCGCTCCGCCAGTACTGAACTGCCTATCAAAGTGGTTAACTGGGGTTACTGGGGCGACGTTGGCCGGGTCAGTGACCCGTATTATCAGCGTAAAATGCGCCAGGCCGGGATTGGCTCTGTCGACGCGCAATCAGGCATGGCGGCGCTGGCAAAGTTCATGTCCTCTTCGCTGACTCAGGTGGGCGTGGTGAAAATGACACCAGAGCGGGCACAGGTGGCGCTGGTGCGCAGCAGCTATTCATCAGAGTGCAGCTATAACGTATTTCAGTCTGAGCAAGCTGCTCCTGCGCTGGCACTCGATAGCCAACCTGCTGACACCGAGATCTTTTATGCGTTGTGCCATGCACTTATCAGTGCAGGCTGGCAGCATCCGGCTGAGCGCACCGAGGCGCTATCAGCCTTGCCAGATTACTTTGAATTATGGTGGCAGGAAACCGCCCGCTACCTGAGCGAGGCGGGATTACTGCAAGACGACGAGCTGACTCTGCCCGAGCCACCAGCCAATCTGACCGTACTGGAACAGGACGACTATGCGCTGCTCAACGCGGCGCTGGCGGCACTGCCCGAAATTTTATCCGGCCAGCGTAAAGCCACTGATGTGCTGTTTCCCGGCGGCTCACTGGCGCTGGTTGAATCTGTATATCGGGATAACCCGGTGGCCATGCACGCCAATCAGGCGCTGGTTACTCAGCTTACCGACTATCTGGCAAGTTTAGATGCGCAGCCCATTAAGATCCTGGAAGTTGGCGCAGGCACAGGTGGCACCACGCGTACTGTACTGCCCGAATTGCGCGATTTTAATGTCACTGAATACGCTTACACCGACTTGTCGCAGGCCTTTTTCAGCCATGCCAAAGCACAGTTTCAGCCAGACTACCCCTTTGTGCAGACTGCCTATTTTGACGTCAGCAAGCCACTTGCGGAGCAGCATATTGACTTAGCCAGCTATGACGTGGTGATTGCCACCAATGTGCTGCACGCCACCGCAGACATGCTGAGCACACTGAACAACGCCAAGGCCTGCCTGAAGCGCGGTGGTCTGTTATTAATCAACGAAGTGACTCAGCCGTCGCTGTTTACTCAGCTGACCTTCGGCCTGCTCGAAGGCTGGTGGCTGAGCAAAGACACCACGCTGCGCCTGCCAGGCTCACCTTTATTGTCGCAGCAGCGCTGGCAACAGTTACTGAGCAGCAATGGCTTCGCGCTGACAACGTCTGCCACAGACGCTCAATCACCACAGCAAGTGCTGTGCGCGCAAAGCAATGGCCGTTTGGTGCAACAACGCGCAAAACCGACTCAAAAAACAACACCAATTTCAAACCACAATACAGCCATGCAACAACCCGAACGGACACAGACCGACTCGCAGCTTGCAACAGACAGTGCAACCCTGAGCAATTTCGTCGCCCAAACCCTCGCGGGGATCGCCAGCCAGGCGCTGAGCATGACGGCGGATGAATTAGACCCGGATGACTCGTTTGCCGATTACGGCGTGGATTCGATCCTGGCCATTCAGATCCTCGATGAGATCAACGCTCGCTTTACCCTGAGCCTGCCGCCCACTTTGTTATTCGATTTTCCGTCCATCGCGACGCTGAGCGCGCACATAGTGGCTGAGCACCGCGATAAGGCAATGGCTCTCATGCACAAAGCGCAGCCAGCGATGGCGACTACACAACAGGCTGCGCCAAAGTCGATTCAACCCGCTACAGATGAAGTAAAACCGGCTCACAAAGCCAGCCATAACAACGCAGACAAAATTGCCATTGTGGGCATGAGTGGTCAGTTTGGTGATGCCAGCAATGTCGACGAGTTCTGGGAGATGCTGAGCAACAAGCGTACCTCGGTGCGTGCGCAGCAACGCTGGGATTTAAGCGACTTATCATCCGAGGCACAAAACTGGTGTCGCTACGCCAGCTTGCTGGATGACATTGCCAGCTTTGACGCGCCGTTTTTCTCCATCACACCACAAGAAGCGGAGGTGATGGATCCGCAGCAGCGACTGTTTTTGCAAGAAGCCTACCGGGCGCTTGAAGACGCTAACATGATCACCCGCGCTGCCGGCAGCAATACCGGCGTTTATCTGGGCTGCGCGCAGGGCGATTATGCCTCGCTGGCCCCCCAGGATGCTCCGGCGCAGTTGTTCTGGGGCAATGCTGGCTCGGTGATCCCGGCACGGGTTTCTTATTACCTGAACCTCAAGGGGCCGGCGCTGGCCATAGACACTGCCTGCTCGTCGTCATTGGTGGCCATGCACAGTGCCTGTCAGGCGCTGAAAAATGGCGAAATAGACGCAGCACTGGCCGGGGGCGTTGCCACCTTATGCACGCCGCAGTTCTCGCAACATGCCGGTAAGGCAGGCATGCTCAGTGCCGATGGCACCTGCTATACCTTTGACGACAGAGCCAATGGTTTTGTGCCCGGCGAAGGTGTCGGTGTGGTGGTGTTAAAACGCCTGAGTGATGCCGAGCGTGATGGCGATCATATTCTCGGGGTTATTTTAGCCTCAGCCACCAATCAGGACGGCACCACCAGCGGGATCACGGCGCCCAGTTCAGTCTCTCAGCAACAGTTACATAGCCGCATTTATGAGCAGTTTGATATTGCCCCGGACTCACTGAGTCTGATTGAAGCCCATGGCACCGGGACCAAGCTCGGAGACCCCATTGAATTTCAGGCCCTGACCCGGGCATTTCGTGCGGAAACCCAGCGCAGCCAGTTCTGTGCTCTGGGATCGGTCAAAACCAATATCGGCCACTGCCTGACCGCCGCAGGCGTCGCCGGTGTGATCAAAACCGTGCTGGCCATGCAGCACAAAATCATTCCGGCTTCGCTGCATTATCAGCAGGGCAACAGCCATATCGACTGGCAGGATACGCCGTTTTATGTCGCCCAGGAAACGCAACCCTGGAGCGTGCCGGATGGCCAGCCACGGCGCGCCGGTGTCAGTTCGTTTGGTTTCAGTGGCACCAATGCACACCTGATCCTCGAAGAATATCAGCCGACAAAAACCACAGCGCAAGCAGGCAGCGCTAAGCCGGTGATCATCGCTCTGTCAGCCAAATCCCCGGAGGTGCTGCGCGACAAAGCCCGTAAACTAGCGGACTGGCTCGCTCAAGCTCAACTGGATGACAGCGCACTGGAAGCGCTGGCGTATACGCTGCAAAGCGCGCGCGAAGCCATGGACTGTCGGATGGCCTTTGTTGCCGACAACCTGGCCCAGGTGCACACCCAGCTGAATGACTTTGCTCACCAACAAGCTGGCACCTATAAACAGGGCAACAGTAAACAAGGCAAAGCCATTCTGGCGGCGCTGGACAAAGACGATTTTAACCGCTGGACGCAAGCCGGTGAGCTCAGCAAACTACTCGCCTTATGGGTAGTCGGCGCCGAACTCGACTGGTCTGCATTTTACCCGGCTAAGCCAACCTTACTGCGCCTGCCGACCTATCCGTTTGCCAGCACTCCATATTGGCTTAGCGGGGCACCTAAACTCACCCAGGTAAACCCGCAACCAGCCCCGACTGCCATCACAGAAGACTCACTGCTGCACCTCATCCCGCAGTGGCAACCGCTGAATGTGGCTTCACAGGCAAGCTGGTCTGGCAAACGTCAGGTCATTACTCTGGCACCACACAACAAAATACCAGATGCCATTGTGCTGCAAGATACATCGGGTGACACAGCACAGCGTATTGAGGCGCTGACCATCGCCCTGACTGCACACATTAAACAACTTGCCAGCACCACTGAGCCTTTGCTTATCCAACTACTCGTACCAGCAAACGAACCGCTGCTAATGGCGCTGGCAGGGGTGCTGAAAACCGCCGCACTGGAACACCACCTGCTGAGTGTCCAGCTAATACAAAGCGATACACCTGCACAATCTGCGGCGCACCTTGTTCAGGCAAGCCAGTATACCCAGCACACAATGCTGCGTTTTACTCAGGGTCAGTGCGAGATACAAACGCTGACGCCACAACACAGCGATGTGCCCGCTTTGATGCCGTGGAAAGAAAATGGCCTGTATCTGATCACCGGCGGTCTTGGCCAGCTGGGTCAGTGCTTTGCTAAAGAGATCCTGACTCAAACCCGCCACGCTCAGGTGATTATCACAGGTCGTCGCACCGCACCTGAGTCGCTCGGGATGCCAGGAGATACATGCCGAATTCATTATTACCAAACCGATATCAGCACTCAAACCCTGTGTGCTGAGCTGCTTAACCGCATTGGTGCGCAGCACGGTACCCTGACCGGGATTTTGCACAGCGCCGGTGTGATTGAAGATCAACTGATTGCAAGCAAAACTCCGCAGGCAGTCCAGCGCGTGCTGGCGCCCAAAGTCTGTGGAGTGATGGCACTGGATGAGGCCTGCAAAGCAGTGCCGCTGGACTTCTTTATCTGTTTTTCATCTATCGCTGCGTGCTTTGGTAACCCGGGTCAGGCCGATTATGCCACCGCTAATGCTTTCCTGGATGCCTATATGAGCAAGCGCCAGCAATGGGGTGAGCAGGGTCAGCGCCATGGCCTGAGCCTGTCGGTAAACTGGCCGCTATGGGCACAAGGCGGCATGCAAATGGACGCCGTTAAGCAAAGTTTGCTGCGCTCGCAGGGCCTTGCTGCTATGCCTGATAACACAGGTTTGAAAGCCTTTTATCAGCTGTTTGCCAAGCCGCATACACAGCAGTGCTTTTTATACGGTAACCCGGACAAACTCACACGCTGGACAAATCCAACAGCCAAGGCTGACACCCAGATACCGGCATCACATAACACGGCCACGCTGAGTGATAGCGCATTAATGAACCACCTTAAAGCCGTGGTGGCGCAAGTCAGTAAACTGCCTGTAGAAGAGCTCGACAGCGACCTCGACTTCCGGGATATGGGCTTTGATTCCATTATGCTGATGTCCGTCGTACAGCAGCTTGAGGCCGATCCTCAGCTTGGCCTGGACGCCCTGCCACCAGCATTGTTATTTGAGGTGAATACCCTCAACCAGTTGCATGCTTACCTTGTTAAACAGCAACCCAATATCGCCACGGTGCAGGTAAAAAAAGCGGAACCGCTCAGCCAACAAACGCCACTAGGGCAACTACCACTATCAAAAGCCCAGCAGGGTCTGTGGCTGCTGCACAAGCAAAACCCGACGCTGAGCAGCTACAACATCCCGCTGGTATTCGAGCTTGCCAACCTGGATGTCGCCCGTATGCAACAAGCGCTGGACAGTCTTTGTCAGCGCCACCCGGTGCTGCGCCTGCGTATTCACGAAAAGGATGGCCGACCTACGCAACAGATCCACCCGGACACAATCTGGATTGAGCAAACGTCTCTGGCACCGACCTCTAAGGCAGCCCTGACTGATGCAATACAACAGACCATTGCGGTGCCTTTTGATCTGTCAGGTCCATTGCTACGCGCAAGCGCCTGGCAAGTGGCGTCGGGCGCTCAGTCACGCCATGTGATGGTGATAGTGCTGCACCATCTGATCATTGATGGGGTCTCCGCCACCCAGCTGCTGTCTCAGCTATGGCAGGCCTATCATGAAGGCGCACCAACGGCAGCGCCCGACCTGGGCTTTTTCGACTACCTTGACTGGGAGCAGCAGCTGCTGGCCAGCCCAAGTACAGACACGCTGAAACACTTCTGGCAACAATCTCTGAACCCTGTGCAGACACCGCTGGCCCTGCCCGGAAAACGCACAGCGCAAGTAAGCCCGGACGAGCCAAACAGTGCGCGCGTGACGCTCAACTTGCCAGCCAGCACGCAGCAGCAACTCGAGCAGTTTTTAGCCCGTCACAAGCTTAGCACCTCAGTGTTTTTCTTAACCGTGTTTCAGGCGTTACTGAGCCGTCTCACTGGTCGCAATGAGCTGATACTGGGTACGCCTGTGATGCAACGACCCAAAGCCAGTATGGCGCAGTCGCTGGGCCTGTTTGTCAATCAATTGCCACTGCCACTGACCCGCAATGGCAGCACAAATTTTGTCAGCCAGGCACGGGCGAATCAGACACAACTGGACGCCGTGATCAGTCACAGCGCCCTGCCTTTGTCTGAGCTGCTCAGCGCCGTCAATGCGCCGCGTATACCGGGTGTTCACCCGCTGTTTCAGATAGGCTATGCCTGTCATAACTTTATTCAGGCCGACTGGGTAGAGGACAATCAGGCACTGCTGGGCGCACTGTGGCAGGAATTCCAGCAAGATGCCGAGCTGGACCTGAGCCTGGAGGTTACCCCGCTGGGTGGCAGCTATCAGCTGGCCTTTAAATTTGCGACCCGCGCTTATGAGCGCCATACCGTGCAAACCCTGGCAGATAATTATGTGCAACTACTGGAAGATGTGCTGCTTGGCGGTGACTTACCACCCGGTGGTCAGCCACAGACACCGAATGTAAAACCCGCCACTTTGGTTGACAGCTTCACCTTACAGGGCGCGCAGCACCCAACCCAGACGGCGGTCTCGTTTGCCGGTGCCACGCTGAGTTATCAGGCACTGGAGCAGCAGGCCAACCAGCTGGCCCATACCTTAATTGCCAAAGGCGCGCGGCCCGACAGCCGGGTTGCTTTGCTGTTGCGCCCGAGTGTGGAGATGATAGTTGCGATGCTGGCAGTGCTGAAAACCGGCAGTGCCTACGTGCCGGTCGACCCCAGCTCACCAGAGGACAGAGCCCGCTTTATTCTGGCCGATGCCGATCCGGCGCTGGTACTGATGAGCGACGATCTAACACTGCCTGTCACGCACAGCCAGGCATATCGCCTCAGTGACTGCCTGCAAAGCAGCACTATGGCCCCCGTCACAGCTCCGGGGATAACTCTGGCACCGCAGGCGCTGGCCTATATCATCTATACCTCGGGCTCGACGGGTCAGCCCAAAGGCGTGCTGGTTGAGCATAGCAATATTACCGCTTTACTGAACAACACCCAGCCTGGATTTGGGTTTAATGCCCAGGATACCTGGTGTCTGTTCCACTCGTTTGCGTTTGATTTTTCGGTCTGGGAGATCTGGGGCGCACTGGCCCATGGCGGCAAACTGGTGATCGTGGATGATGCCTGCAAAAAAGACAGTGCTGCATTCGCACGCTTTATTCACGATAATCAAATAAGCATTTTAAATCAGACGCCATCGGCGTTTTATCCGTTGATGACGCATTTGCTGGCACAACCGGCGCTGACACGCTCTCTGCGCACCGTGATCTTTGGCGGTGAAGCGCTGGAACTGAGTAAACTCATGCACTGGTTTGAGGCAGCACAGCCGCTACCCAAGCTGGTCAACATGTATGGCATCACAGAGACCACAGTACACGTCACCGAGATGGAAATTACCCGCGAGCTGGTCGAACAGAACCCGGGCAAGAGCATTATAGGAAAGCCGCTGCCCGGCTATCGCCTGTACTTACTGGATGAGCAACAACGCCCTGTCGCGGCGGGTCAGCCCGGCGAGTTGTATGTCGGAGGCTGCGGCGTCAGTCGGGGTTATCATCAAAGAGCAGTGCTGACCGCAGAGCGCTTTATCCCTAATCCGCTTGCCGGGCAAAGCAAGGAGCGCCTCTATCGTACTGGCGATCTGGCGCGCCTTAATGCGCAGGGTCAGTATGAATATCTGGGCCGCTGCGACGATCAGGTTCAGATCCGTGGACACCGCATAGAGCTTGGCGAAGTACAACACGCCCTGCTGAGCAACCCGGCCATTGAGGATGCCTGCGTGCTGGCTGCCAGCAAACGTCATGGTGACGTACTGGTGGCCTACCTGGTCGCCCAAATGCCGCTATCCGATGAAGCCATTCGTGCCGAGTTGTTAAAGCTTGTGCCCGAGTATATGGTGCCGGCGTATTTTGTCTCAGTACCCACGCTGCCGCTGACCAACAATGGCAAAGTGGATAAACAGGCGCTGCTCAGCCAGCTGCCGTTTAACTCACACACCGCGCAGGCCGGGCTCTCAACTTTGGAAGCAAACCTCAGCGCAGCCGTACCAGAGCGAAACCTACAGGCCGAGGTCTCGGCCGTCTGGTGTGATGTGCTGGACGTGAGTCAGGTTGCGCCGGATGCGCCCTTTTTCACGGTTGGGGGCGACTCCCTGCTGGCCAATGTACTGGCCACCAAACTGAGCGCTAAGTTTAATATCGACCTGCCGCTGACGGAGGTGTTTCAGTACAGTACCATTAACGCCCAGTGCGATTATTTATCGACCAAAGTCACCAGCCCGATTGCAGCGCCTGTACAAACGCCAGAGCCGGTGCGCCCTGCAAAGCAGACAACCACTGATCAGGCCATCGCTATGATAGGCTTGTCTTGTCATTACCCGGACTCCCCCGACGCGCAGACATTCTGGCAAAACCTCATTGAAGGAAAAAACCTGGTTCGCCACAGCCACAGAGCCGAGTCAGACGCGTCTATGATCTGGCTCGATACCTGGGTAGAGGGCCAGGATGCTTTCGATCCCGGCTTTTTTAATCTCTCGGAAAAGCAAGCCCGTACCATGAGCTATGCACAGCGCCAGCTGTTACTGCATGCCTGGAAAGCGGTGGAAGACGCCGGTTATCGCTGTGACCAAATGCCCAATACCGGCGTGTATATTTCCGCCTCTGGTGGCGACCTGACCGATCTTAACCTGTATGACAAGTTCAGCAACGGGGAGTTTGTCCTCAATGCCGAGGACTATGTTGCATCAACGCTGAATCAGCCCGGCACACTGGCAACCAGCATTTCCTATCATCTGGGTCTGACCGGCCCAAGCCTGTTTGTGCACTCCAATTGCTCCTCGTCCCTGAGCGCACTGGCACTGGCCTGCTCGGCACTTAAAGCCGGTGACATTGACTATGCCATTGTTGGCGCAGCCTGTTTATTCCCGCAGCGCAGCACAGGATACAAGATAGAAAAAGGCCTCAACTTTGCCCCCGATGCGCGCTGCAAAGTTTTTGATGCCCAAGCCGATGGCATGATAGGCGGCAATGGCGTCTCTGTGGTGGTACTCAAACGGGCCGATGAGGCAACCCAGGATAGCGATCACATTTACAGCCTGATTAAGGCGGTAAAGGTGAACAACGATGGCAACAACAAGGCCGGTTTCTTTGCCCCGGGCACGGAAGGCCAGATGCAGGTGATCACCCAGGCACTGCAAAGCGCCGACGTCTCACCGGCGAGCATCAGTTATGTCGAAGCCCATGGCACCGGCACCGCGCTGGGCGACCCCATTGAATTTGCGGCACTGCAACAGGTTTATCAGCCGCATAGCGAAGCAAAACAATATTGTGGACTGGGTGCCGTGAAATCGAACCTGGGCCATACAGACACCCTGGCAGGGCTCACCGGGTTGGTGAAAACCAGCTTGTCGCTGCACCACAAACTGCTGCCCGGTACCTTGCACTACAGTGAGCCGAATCCACACCTGGACCTGGCTAACTCGCCGTTTTATGTCGTCGACAGCACGCGCTTGTGGGAAACCCCTTTGTTACCAAGACGAGCCGCGGTCAGCTCATTTGGAATTGGCGGCACTAATGCCCATGCCATTTTGGAAGAAGCGCCGGTGGCGCAAACACAGAATGCATTGAGCAGCCAGCCTTCCATCGTGGTGCTGTCGGCAGCCACACCAGCAGTGTTGCAGCGTCAGGTGAGCGAGCTGTTGAACTGGCTTGAGCGTACCCTGTGCGACGATGCACTGAGAGTCAGCCTGGCCTACACCCTGCAAACCGGTCGCAAAGTGATGGCGCATCGCGCAGGCTTTGTGGTGTCTTCTCTGAACGAGCTTAAAACCCAGTTGACTGGTTATCTGGCAAGGAGTGAGCAAGCACCTTTGAATCCAGTTCCCACTGGCACACCGGCCAGCTGGCTGGCACAGGGCGACTATCAGGCTATTCTGAGCCACTGGATGGACAGCGGCTTTGAGGACTGGGGCTTCCTTTATCAGGGAGAGCAGGTAGGCAAACTGAGCCTGCCGACTTATCCTTTTGATCTAAAGCCGTACACGCTCGGCCTGAGTCAGACTCAATCAGAAGAGCTGGTCACGTGCACGCTGAGTGTGCCAAAGTGGCGCACCCAGCCTGTGGTGACAAACAATGAGACAGTTGCGCCCGACAGTACATCGTCACACTGTGTGGTGCTGTGCGACCTGCCGGAGTTGGAAGTCGCCGGTGCCATCACCCAGGTGCTTAGCTCAAGCCATTACGCACCTGAGCAGCAAGTCAGTGACTATGGGACTCAGCTGCTCGACATCATACAGTCTCTCGCGAAAACCAGACAGCCGACCCTGTTACAGCTGGTGATAGGCAACACTCAGGCCGAGCCACAGGCTAACCTCAACAGTTGCCTGCACGGCCTGCTGAAAACCGCCAGCATTGAACACCCTATGCTGCGCACACAGCTGTTGCTGGTAGACCCGACGCTGAGTTCAGATACGCTGCACACTCTGCTGAGAGATAACCGCAATGCGCCCGACTCCGTCATTGCTTATCAGGGCACAAGCCGCACAGTACTGGACTACCAGCCAGTGAACGATGTGAACCCGGTCAGTGCGTGGCAGCCCGATGGCGTGTATCTGGTCACCGGCGGGCTCGGGGGGATTGGTCGTCACTTTATTGCCGAACTGGCCGCTTTGCCGTTTGCCACCACAGTGGTTGTTACAGGTCGACGAGCCGCTGATGACGTTCAGGTGCAGTCGCAGCTGCGCAACCTTAAGCAGGGTCAGGTGCAACTGGTTTATCGTCAGCTCGACGTGGCTCAAAAGATGAACACCTTGCTGCTGGTGCGCGACATAGTACGCGAATTTGGCGCGCTCCATGGCGTGATCCACGCCGCCGGCATAGTGCAGGATACCTTGCTGTGCAACAAAACCCCGACCTCCTTTGCGCAAGTGCTGGCGCCCAAGGTCACGGGCGTGGTGGCGCTGGATGAGGCCACAGCGGATCTGCCGCTGCGCTTCTTCGCCTGTTTTGCCGGGCTCAGTGGCGTACAGGGCGGTGCCTCTCAGGGTGACTATGCCATGGCCAATGCGTTTCTCGACAGCTATATGCAGCAGCGTCATGCCCAGGTTGCCAGCGGTAAGCGCCATGGCCTGAGCGCCAGCATCGACTGGCCTTTCTGGCAAGACGGCGGTATGCAGCGCAATGCCCAGTTTGCCCATACAGATGCGGCCATGCCCACCAACAGTGGCATAGACGCTTTTTACCGGGCACTGCAACAACCTCAGACGCTGGTGCAATATACCCCGGCCGACCCAAGCCATGAGCAAGTCAGTGACACCGCTACAACAGCAGCCCAGTTTAGCAGTGAAGCCGCACTGGACGCTGCGCTGACAGAGCAGCTGAGCACTATGGTGGCGGCTTTACTTGGCGTGCAACCGGATACACTGGACGGAGATACCGATCTGGGCGAGTTTGGCGCAGACTCCATCGCCTTTATTACCTTTATCAATCAGCTCAACAGCCGCTATCAGCTTGAGCTCTCGCCCAGCGTGCTGTTTATGCACTCGACCCTGAACAGCCTCAGAGCCCATATTATCGCAGAGTATGGCGAGGTGCTTATCGCCACGACTAACGAGACACAAACAAGCTCAACGGACACAGCAGCAGAGCAAGCCCCGGTGAATGCCTCAAATGATGAAGCGATTGCCATTATTGGGATCAGCGCCGCCTTCCCTGAGGCGAGCAACCTAGACGAATTCTGGCACAACCTGAGCACAGGCAAAGACTGTGTGACGCGCCACAGCTGGCCACAGCCGGCCAATCGCGAGCTCAGCTGGCCCGACGAAATTAACTGGATGGGCCGCCTGCGACGCGACACCGAGTTCGATCCCTTATTCTTCAATATAGCCCCGGCAGAGTGCGAGCGCATTCAGTTGCAGGAAAGTCTGCTGATGATGCATGTCTGGCAGTGTATTGAGAATGCCGGATACGATCCAAAATCGCTGGCAGGCACCAGCACCGGGTTGTTTATTGGCTGTCAGTCCGGGTATCACGAAGGACTGATCACCTCCCCGGCATTTGCGCCAAACCGCATGAGCTACTTCCTCGACCTGCACGGCCCGAGCGAAGGAGTAGATACCACCTGCTCATCATCACTGGTGGCCGTGCACAAGGCCATGGCAGCCATTCGTATGGGTGAGTGTGAGCAGGCCATTGTCGGCGGCGTCAATATCATAGACTCTCCCACCGCCTCTGTGGCCATGCAGGAGATAGGTGCGCTGTCCCCGGATGGACGATGCAAAACCTTTGCTGCCGATGCCGATGGCATAGTGCGGGGCGAAGGCATTGGCATGATCATGCTGAAAAAGCGCTCGGCAGCCGAGCGCGATATGGATGCCATTTATGCCACCTTGCTGGGGTCGGCGGTTAACCATGGCGGAAAATCACAGGGCTTTACCGTACCCAACGCCCGGGCACAAACTCAGCTACTGGATAAAGCCTGGCGCAACGCCAACATAAACCCGGCCACACTCAGCTACATCGAGTGCCATGGCACCGGTACCACGCTTGGCGATCCGGTTGAGCTGGATGCACTCAAAGCAGCATTTAATTCGCATCAGTGGCCAGCCCACTGTGCGCTGGGTTCAGTGAAAAGCAACATAGGTCATACCGAAATTGCCGCCGGTATTGCCGGGCTTATCAAGGTTGTGCTGCAACTTAAGCATCAGACCCTGGTGCCGTCGCTTCATGTGCAAGCACTTAACCCCTATCTGGCGCTCGAGGATACGCCGCTGGCGGTGCAAACCCAGGCGCAGCCCTGGGAGCACGGCGATACACCACGGCGGGCAGCGGTCAGTGCCTTTGGGATCAGTGGCGTGAATGCCCATGTGGTGCTCGAAGAGTATCAGCCGAACATCACTGAGCAACACTCAGCTTTGCCAGACGCCCCGGCGATGGTGGTGCTCTCCGCCACCAGCAAAGCAGCACTGGCACAAAAAGTCACTGAGCTTGCCAACCACATCGCGACGTTGCCAGACACGCCGCAAATACTGGCGCAGCTGGCCGCGACCCTAGCGCTGGGCCGCACGGCACAGGCATACAGACTCGGCTGGGCAGTGTCCTCACTGGACGAGCTGCGCACCGCCCTGAGCGAAGCCATGCCAGAACAAACCCAAAAAGTGAGCCATAACACCAGCGAGCAGCTAACAGCAGAGCAGTTACTGACACTGCATCAAACCCAGGAATATGCCGCCATAGTGCGCCTGTGGCAATCCGGCAAAGTCGTGAGCTGGCAGCCGCTTTACCCAACTTCTTTGCCAAAACTGCACCTGCCTGGTACGTCTTTTATCAGCAAAAGCGCGGTTGAGGCTGAACAAACAAGTCCCTGGCTGCTGCTCGACAACCAATTTCACCCGGCTGCACTGACTCTGCCTGAGGACTGGCAGACGTCACTGACTACACAGCTGGCACACAGGCATATTTTGCTGGTGTCAGACACGCAGGCCGAGTTTGAAGCCCTCAGTAAGCCGCTGCAAGCAAGTGGCTGTAAGGTGACTTCGCTGTGCTTTGAGCAACTGGACAACTCAGCGCTGGATCCTGAAGATCTGCCGGATACCATTTTTGTGCAGGGCTGTGGTTCATTGCTTGAGCCGCAGCAACAAATAAAACCCCTGTTCGAGCTGATGCAGCTAACCGCCCGTCACGACAATCACGCGATGCAGCTGTTTTATGCCACTCAGACCGACTCGCAGACAGAAACCCGGGACGACCTGAGTGCCCTGCTGCGTTGCTACAACCTGCGCAATCCGCAGCACAGCTGGACCTTAGTCGAGCAGCTCGATGAGGCTGCTTGTCTGGGCGAATTGATGCTGCAGGAGTTCGCCTGTACCTTACTGAACACAACCGAGCATCAGCCGAATCAGGTGCAATACCGCGATGGTGCGCGCTTTGCGTTGCAACTAACACAACTGCCGGACGCAAGCGACACAACTCAGCCTGAGTATGAAATACGTCACGGCGGTACTTACCTAATCGCAGGGGCACTGGGCGAACTGGGCATGGCATTGAGCCAGCGCTTACTGGAAGGTTTTGACGCAACCCTCATCTTACTCGGTAGACGCGATAAGCAAGCCGTACAGCCACAACTGACCCAACTCAGAGGTAAAGGCACAGTGCATTACCTGGCATGTGATATTGCCGACGCCCAACAGCTGGCAACACTTAGCGACTTACTGAGCGACAAGTCATTGCAGCTCAACGGCGTGTTCCACCTTGGCACCACCTATACGGAAGAAGAAAACAACTGGGCCGACTTTGCCCGCTCAATGCAGGTCAAAGTACAAGGCACGCAGCAGCTGGACTCCCTGCTTGGCGGCTGTGAGCTGGACTTTTTTGTGCTGTTCTCTTCCATGGCCGTGTTTGGCAGCCTGAATCACCTGTCGTATTCGTACGCCAATGGCTTTCAGAACGCCTTTGCCCGGGCCCGAAACCAGCTAGTGGCTAAGCAGCAGCGTCATGGTCAGACTCTGGCAATTAACTGGGGTTACTGGCACTCAGACGATCCGCTAAAAGGCATTGAAAACAGCTTTGCCGAGAAAAAGGGCTATCAGCTGATCCAGATGTCGAATGCCTTTGCACAACTGCCCAAGCTGCTCAGCACCAAGCGCAGCACCCTGGCGGCCATTTGCACCACAGAGCCGGAGCGCATCATGCATAACACAGCGGCACTGTTACAGCGCAAGCGCCTGACGCATACGTGTCTTGAGCAAGTATCGGAAGAGACGCCTGATGCGCCTCAGGATATCGCAGGCACTGTGGTGAGCATTGTTGGCCAGGTGCTGGGAATAGCCCCCGATGAGCTGGACCTGAATTGCGATCTGTATGATTACGGCTTTGACTCCATCTCATTGCTGAAAACCTTCCAGCAGCTCAAGGCCCGGCTCAATATAGATATCCAGGCCGATGCCTTTAAGAACATGAATACCATTCAGGCACTGATCGACGAAATCGACAAGGCCCATGGCGAGGTTCAGCATGAGGACGATGCATCATTACCTGAGTTTATTGTCGATGCGGGCATTGACTTGCCGACACTGCCCGATGAAATCACGCATGCCTATGAGGGCGACGTCCGTCATGTGCTGCTCACCGGAGCAACCGGCTTTTTAGGCAGTCACCTGCTGGCTGAGCTGCAGACCACCACCAAGGCAAAAATATACTGCCTGGTACGCGCCGACAGTGCAGAGCAAGCCCTCACTCGCATTGCCGATAATGCCAAACAGTATGCGCTGACTTTGGATCTGGAGCGGATCGTGCCTGTCCCGGGAGATATGGAGCAATCCCGGTTAGGCGTATCCGATGAGGACTGGGCACTGCTGTGCCGGGACATCCAACATGTGGTCCATACAGCGTCGTATGTGAATCATATCCAGCCCTACTTTGCCTTTAAGAAATCGGTAGCGGGTACCAATGCCCTGCTAACACTGTGCTGCACGGACACACTGAAGATGATCCACTTTGTCTCCAGCACCACCGCCAGCACCCAGATCAAGGATTCCCACTTCTCGGTTAACCCGCGTGAATCCTTCATTCCAACAGACGAAGCGGCCTTGCTGTGCAGCGGGTATGGTCAGTCGAAATGGGTGCAGGAAGAAAACATTCGCCAGGCATCACTCATAGGTGTGCCCTACACGGTTTATCGTTTTTCGGAAATCTCGGGGTCATCTAAAACCGGCATTGGCAACACGGATGATGTCTTCCACCGCATCCTGAAAATGATGCTCAGCATTGAGGTGCGCCCGACTGAGAGCCCCTACATGCTGGATATTATTCCGGTTGACCGCGCAGCTACCTGTATCGTTGCAGGCATGAGTGACCCACAAAAGCGCAATCAGGTCTATCATGTGGCTAACCCAACGCCACTGAGCATTGCGGCCTTTTATGACTTTGCCGCTGAGCGGGGCCTGCGCTTTACACATACGGATAAAACCGAGTTTATTAGTGCTTGTGAAGCCTACGCGGCCCAGCGTGAAGGCAAAGATCAGGTCATTATGCAGGGTTTATTGTCATCACGCCCCGGCTACGACGAGTACCTGTTTGAAGCCTATTTTATGCCGATGGACCCGTATGATAAGGACAACTTTATTGCACTGGCGGAGCGCTATGACATCACGCTGGGTGACTGGGAGCGTTTGTTTGATACTTACTTTACCCAGTGGCTGGAAGACAGACACTATCGGGAGATCTGGCAGGAGAGTTAAGTAAGTTCTGTGCGGGCTGCTAGCCCGCACTTTAACCACCCCATTGTGACAAAAGTAAAATCAAGTCGCGTTCAAGCTACAATATTTTTCCTATCAGCAGGAGTGAGGAAACTAGATGCCCTTTCGTTACTCGCGACATTTAATTTTACCTATCTGAATGGGTACAGTAACATCATGCGCGGAACTGAGTGAAGAAGAATGCTCACCGCTAATACTCAACTCATTCGAATGTGTGCTGAGCTCAATCACCTCGTAACCTGATACACATAACTCAGCAGCTCGCCTGTGCCAGTATTTATTAACCTGCTCTGGGGTACTATGGCCATTACCGTGAAAAGCCACACGATGCACACCTCCACCGAGATCCCAGTCATCATAACCACCACCCACACCATTTTTTTTGTATGGTGTAGCACACCCAATCATGAGTAAAACCGCGGCAAACGGCACAAATCCGATCTTCATCGGTACGGCCCCCTAAATAAGTAAAATCGAGTTAAGACTCGCTACATGGTACAGCCACTAAGTATAGCAGCTGAATCAAAGACCCTTGGGTAATGGCGGCATCCGCCTGCTCGACTACCTTAGGTTTGCCATGCACAGCCACGCCTAAGCCCGCAGCGGCCATCATGATTAAATCGTTGGCACCATCACCCATGGCCACGGTTTGATTGGCCGAAATATCAAACTGCTCAGCCAAAGCGTTGAGCACTTCGGCTTTTTTATTGCCATCAACCACTTCTCCCAGCACTTTACCGGTGAGCTTGTTATCGGCAATTTCCAGTGTATTGGCAAACACAGCATCCAGCTGCAACGGCGCTTTGAGCGCGTCAGCAAACCAGGTGAACCCCCCGGAGGCAATCGCCAGACGCCAGTGGTGGGCCTTCAGTACCTCACACAGCTGGGCAACGCCCTCCATTAATGGCAGATTGTCTTTGAGCTGCTGAATAAGCGGCAACTCGACGCCGGACAGCTTAGCAACACGCTGATAAAGACTGTCGTTAAACGCCAACTGCCCGGCCATCGCCTGTGCGGTGACGGCAGCAACCTCGTCATACACCCCGGCCAGTCTGGCAATTTCATCAATGCACTCAATTTTGATTGCCGTGGAGTCCATGTCCATCACCAGTAAACCGGGCTTGCGTATGCTGGGCGGCTGGCTGATGGCGGCGCCTTGCAGAGCACACTGCGCCGCTAACGCGCGAACCGGCGCACGCACATCGCGTGTCGACTGGGTAGACAAAACCAGTCCGGGTGTCATGTCAGCCGTGGGCTGGTACAGTGCCAGTTGGGTGACTTCGATATCTGCCTCGCGGCACAACTTCAGGATCTCCAGCACCGTGGCACCGCTGAGCTCAGCACCGAAGAAACACAGATACTGGACCGTTTGCGATGCAGGACTGGCGCACGGCGTTAGTTGATCGTCGTTTTCAATCTGGTACCAGTTTGCTAAGGTAAGAAACTGCCCGGCGGGCTCAGTACAGGCACGCAACTGGATTGACGCGAATGACTTTGACATGGATACTCCTGATTAGGGTCATACCCGGCTCATTGAGCCTAAGTGTGAATGCTTGCTTGGTAACGGTATGGGCCCTTTGTAACATCTTAATCATGGCATGTCAGCAGGCAAACAAGATCTATGAAAAATACACAAGCCCTTGAAACCCTTTCTTCTTCACGCAGCCGCCGATTACTGCGCCTGCTGGTCGCGGCCATGTGCTTTTTAACTATTACCTGGCTGGCCTTTAACACCAGCTTTCGCTCTCATCAGCTGTTGCACACCAATGCCGACCACACAGGTCGCAGCCTGACTAAACAGCTGGCGCTTAACGCAGCTCTGCCATTAAGCCGCATGGATACCCCCCAGCTCAGAGCCTTGAGCAATCACCTTGCCAGTGACGAATTTGTGCTGTCGGTCAGGCTTTATAATCATCAGGGTCAGTTTATTATCGGCAACGATGGCCAGAATACCCCACCCGAGATAGCTGACTTGCCCCGCCATTTGGCCGGGCTAACGCAGTCAAAACAACCCATTGTCGAGCCCATTTATGATTCAGAGCAGCAGCCCATTGGCTTTGTCAGTGTCGAGTACTTAACCGAAGCGGCCATGGCGCAAAGCCACCGCCATTTTCATGAGCTGGGCCGGGTGGTACTGCTGATGCTGGGCATTGCCTGTATTTTTACCTGGCAGATAGGGCGTGCACTAAAGCGCTGGGAAGTAAAACGTCAGATCCGAAATAGCGTTACCGATGAGGAATAAAGCGCATCAGAGATAACTTGAGGTGACTCGTCGCGAATGGCACACAAATGCTCAAACACCTCCACCACCCGTTTAGGTAGATTTGACTGGCCCTGATAACCCGCTAGCGGCATGGAAGGCGCATCGGTTTCCAACACGAGCGAGTCCAACGGCACTTGAGCCAGCGTAGTGCGGGTTTTCGCCGCTCGCGGATAGCTGATAGTCCCCCCTACACCGAGTTTAAATCCCAGTTTCAGATACGTGCTGGCATCTTGCAGTGACCCGGAAAAGGCATGAATAACGCCGCCGTTTTGAGGGGGCAGCTGTTTAAACGCCGCCGCCAGCAGATGATGGCTTTTACGGTGATGCACAATCAGCGGTAACCCAAGTGCATTGGCCAGCGCAATATGCTCAATAAACAATTGCTGCTGCGCGGGGATATCGTCCACCATGGCATCAATTCCACATTCACCTATGGCCACCAGCTCTGAACTATGCTGGTGTGCGAACTCGGCCAGTTGCGCCATATCACCCGCTTTATGCTGCGCCATAAAATACGGGTGAAGCCCAAAGGCGATTTTGACGCCTGGGTACTGCTGTGCAAAAGCAGGCAAAGTACGACACTGCGCCAAGGTCACGCCCGGCACCACACAGCGCTCAACGCCCAGCGCCTGCGCATCAGCCAGATGCTGTGGCAAGCGCTCTCTGAGTTCATCAAAGTCCAGGTGGCAGTGGGTATCAATAAAGCGCATCAGGCACGGCACTAAGGATTCAGACGCTCAACCTGCCACTGTCCGCTTGGGTCTTTACGATACATAAAGCGGTCGTGCAGACGGTGCTCTCCCCCTTGCCAGAACTCAATCTGGTGCGGCTTGACACAGTAGCCCCCCCAGAAATCCGGCAGCGGAATGTCGCCTTTGGAAAACTTGGCTTTCATGCTGTTAAAGGTTTGCATCAGGGCCTGACGTGAAGACACCGGACGCGACTGTTGTGATGCCCAGGCGGCCAGCTGGCTCTCCTTGGGACGAGACAGAAAGTACTTCGCCACTGCGGTGGTTGGCAACGGCTCGGCCTCACCGTACACAATGACCTGACGCTCCAGATTGTGCCAGGGAAAGTGCAATGAAATTTTGTTATTGCCTTTGAGTTCCTGTGCCTTACGCGACCCGGTGTTGGTGAAAAACACAAAGCCGTTATCGTCCACCTGCTTGAGCAACACAATCCGCTGCGACGGCTGGCCGTGTTCATCTACCGTGGCCACGACCATGGCGGTCGGATCGCTGAGGTTGGCGTCCACCGCCTGTTGCAGCCAGTGTTCAAACTGCACAATCGGGTTGTCATCCAGCTTCTCGCGGGAGAGGCCGTCTTTGGTATATTCGCGACGAATATCATCAAGTTTCATGGTGGTCATTCCTTATATAACACAAAAGGCCGCAATATTGCGGCCTTAGTCTAGCATGTAATGGACTGAGTGAGCTGCATGATCTCACCCGGCACTTACATCTGCTCCATCACCTCAATGCCCAGCAGCTCCAGACCGGTGTGCAGTGTTCTGGCAACCAGATTACACAACAACAGTCGGCTTTCGCGTACCTCGGCAGCCACATCGTCTTTGAGGATTGGACAGGCTTCGTAGAAGGTCATGTACAGACTCGCCAGCTCGTACAGATAACCACACAATACGTGCGGTGTTGCTTCGCCGATCATCAGGTCTAACACTTCTTCCAGTTGCAGAAGCTTGAGCGCCAGCGCCTTTTCCTGCGGCTCAACAATGCTGATGCTGCCACTGAGTGCGGCACTGTCTACGCCGGCTTTACGGAAGATACTGCGCACACGGGTGTAAGCATATTGCAAATAAGGGGCCGTAGCGCCTTCAAAGCTCAGCATGGTATCCCAGTTGAAGATGTAATCACTGGTACGGTGCTTCGACAAATCGGCGTATTTCACCGCGCCAATACCCACTTTACGGGCGATTTCGGCACGGGCTTCTTCGCTCAACTCAGACGCGCGGTCGGCCAGTTTTTCACTGGCACGGCTGACGGCTTCATCAAGTAGCTCTGCCAGCTTCACCGTACCGCCGGTACGGGTCTTGAATGGTTTGCCATCGCTGCCCATCATAGTGCCGAACGGACAGAACTCATAGCTGGTTTCGTCGCGCAGCAGACCCGCTTTGCGGGCAGTCAGCTCAACCTGATTAAAGTGCAGACTCTGACGCGCATCAACGAAGATCAGGATACGCTCGGCACCCAGCTCATTGGAACGATAGTCACAGGCCGCCAGATCCGTTGTGGCATACAAGAAGCCGCCGCCGGATTTTTGCACGATAAACACCGACGGCTCGCCGTCTTTGTTCGCCAGCTCATCCAGGAACACCACCTGTGCGCCCTGATCTTCAACCGCAATGTTTTTCTCTTTTAGCAGCTCGATAATACCGGCCAGACGATCGTTGTAGGCACTTTCGGCCATAATGTCATCGCGAGTCAGCGTCACATTGAGCTTTTTGTACACTTCTTCAGAGTGCTTCACTGAGGTATCGATAAACAGCTGCCACAACTTCTGACAGTGCGCATCGCCGCCTTGCAGCTTAACCACGTAGTCACGTGCTTTGTCTGAGAAACCTTCTTCGTCGTCAAAACGCTTCTTGGCATCACGGTAGAAAGTTTCTAAATCAGCCAGGGCCACATTTTCCAGGTCAATGCCTTGTGCCAGCATATCTTCGAGATGGGCGATCAGCATACCGAACTGAGTACCCCAGTCTCCCACGTGGTTCTGACGCGTCACTTTGTCACCACGGAACTCAAGGGCGCGTACCACCGCATCACCAATGATGGTTGAGCGCAGGTGACCTACGTGCATTTCTTTGGCCAGGTTTGGCGATGAGAAGTCCACCACCACATTTTGTGCCTGAGCGTGCTCAGCCACGCCCAGCTTGGCATCCTGATTAGCCGCTTCCAGGCTGGTTGCCAGGAACTCAGGCTTCAGGTGGATGTTGATAAAACCCGGGCCGGCGATTTCGGTTTTTGCAGCCAGGTCGCTGACATCCAGATTGTCGATGATCTTCTGTGCCAGCTCACGCGGGTTGGTTTTCAGTGCTTTCGCGGCGCCCATTGCGCCATTGATCTGATAGTCACCAAACTGTGCGCGGGTGCTTTGCGTCACCGCCGGGTTGGTGCCTTCAGGGATCCCTGCCGCGGCCATCGCAGACAGAGCTTTTTCAATCAGAATACTTTTAATGTTCATTGTGTTTCCTTTGGGTCAGTGCCTGCGTGTGCACTGAGCAAACATCATCGGCGCCCTGAGGCGCCGGCATAAAACGCGGCTAGTTCAGTTAAGCGAACGGGCAGGCCGGACGTACCAGCTTAAAATAAGCTTGTGCGTCAAATCAACCCGTCCCCTCACTTTTACGGGCACTTAACAGCCCATTGTGTTTAGTGTTCGCGTGTCTGGTGGAACTGCACGTCCGGATAGCGCTCCATCGACAGATTCAGGTTAACGCGACTTGGCGCGATATAGGTCAGGTTATCGCCCCCATCCAGCGCCAGGTTCTGCTCACACTTACGGCGGAACTCGGCCAGCTTCTTTTCATCATCACAGTGCACCCAGCGCGCCGTCTGTACGCTAATGCTTTCATAAATAGCATCGACGTTGTACTCAGATTTCAGACGCGCCACAACCACATCAAACTGCAGCACACCAACGGCGCCGACAATCAGGTCATTGTTGATCAGCGGACGGAACACCTGCACCGCGCCTTCTTCCGACAACTGTACCAGGCCTTTTAGTAGCTGCTTTTGCTTAAGCGGATCTTTAAGACGAATACGACGGAACAGCTCTGGCGCAAAGTTCGGGATACCGCTGAACTTGAGCTTTTCACCCTGGGTGAAGGTATCACCAATCTGGATGGTGCCATGGTTGTGCAAACCAATGATATCACCGGCATAGGCTTCCTGTGCACGCTCACGATCACCGGCCATAAAGGTCACGGCATCGGAAATGCTCACCTGCTTGCCAAGGCGTACATGGTTCATTTTCATGCCCTGCGTGTATTTACCCGACACGATACGCATAAAGGCGATACGGTCACGGTGTTTCGGGTCCATATTGGCCTGAATTTTAAATACGAAGCCGGTGAACTTCTCATCGTCGGCGCTCACTTCACGCTCGTCCGTCTGACGCGGCAACGGCGACGGCGCCCACTCTGTCAGGCCATCCAGCATATGGTCTACACCAAAGTTACCTAATGCAGTACCGAAATACACCGGCGTCAGTTCGCCGCTCAGGAATAGTTCTTTGTCGAATTCGTGCGAGGCACCAATCACCAGTTCCAGCTCTTCACGCAGCTGCTCAGCCAGGCTCTCACCGATGGCGGCATCTAAGTCGGCGTTGTCGAGCCCCTTAATGGTGCGAACGTCCTGAATGGTATGACCCTGACCGGTTTGATACAAAATGGTCTCGTCGCGGTGGATGTGGTAAACCCCTTTAAACTCTTTACCACAGCCAATCGGCCAGGTAATAGGCGCACACATGATGTTCAGTTCAGTCTCAACCTCATCCAGCAACTCCATCGGGTCGCGGATATCACGGTCCAGTTTGTTCATGAATGTCACGATAGGCGTATCACGCAAACGGGTCACTTCCATCAGCTTACGGGTACGATCCTCAACACCCTTAGCGGCGTCGATAACCATAAGGCAAGAATCCACAGCAGTCAGCGTACGATAAGTATCTTCTGAGAAGTCTTCGTGCCCCGGAGTGTCCAGCAGATTCACCAGGCTGTCGTTGTAAGGAAACTGCATCACAGACGTGGTTACCGAGATACCCCGTTCTTTTTCCATATCCATCCAGTCTGATTTCGCATGCTGGTTAGAGCCTCGGCCTTTAACGGTGCCCGCTTGTTGCAGCGCCTTACCGAATAACAGGACTTTTTCGGTGATGGTGGTCTTACCCGCATCCGGGTGCGAGATGATAGCGAACGTACGTCGCTTGTTTATCTCATTGAGGAAATTCTGATCTGCCATTAGTCAATTCTTTAGTTTGTGTGCGGATTTATACATACACTCGGAAGCACGCTCTTTGCAGTTCTTCGCTGATCAAATCCGTCGTGTTAATCGAAATTAACCGCTATTTTCGCTTATCTGGACTTTATAAACAATCAATGGTTATCAGATCGGCCAGCATTTCCTCTCGACTTAGACCAAGGCTCAGCTGTAGCTGTTTGTGATCGTTGCTTCTTCAGCTTTTGAACAAGGGTTTCTGAAACACAAACTTCTTTGCAGACAATAATCTACAGTAGCCTGTCGGGCGACATCAACGAGGTATAGATACCGCAGCGCGGTAGCAACTTAGTAATGCATTCAGTGATTATTTAATTCCATGATCCGCACCGGCCACACAGATACATCACAAAGTCATAAAATTCTGAGGGTAAGTTCACAAACCGTATCAGGTGAGGTGCTGAAATATTGCCAGGCTTCCGGCAATGGAGGTCTGTGGTTTTTCTGTTGCTAAATAAAATTTACTTTTTCGCATGCAAAATACCGAAAAAGTGGCAACCAATCAGCCACCAAAACGCTTGCTGTGTAAAGATATGAATGTCGTTAAACTGCGGAAAATTTTGATAAAAGTTTTCGCGGCTAGGAGCAAGCTCGAACCCGAAAATGCTGAGTGGGATCTCATAATTGTTGACCATGGCGATGCCTGTTGCAGTGAGTAAAAATATGCACAGATACATTGCGATATGGGTGAAACTAATAAACCATGCATGGATTTTTGATTTTGGCGTTACGCGCTGAATGGATTTTTTAAACCCCCAAGAAAACATCAACCTTAAGAGGGTAAAAATAACAAGTATAATTCCAACTGAGGCATGCGTCTCAACGGCTGACTGCCGGTGCAATAACTGCCCCTTAATATCCCAATCAATATTGTGTAAATTACTACTTAAATTCAAAAGCATGAAGAGAAGAATAAAAACAGAAATCCAATGAAACGCCCTATCAACGAAATAAACCTTTGAATTCATATATCCCTCAAACCTTACTATGCATTGGTTATTTATTTCACCAAGTAAGAAACCACCCAAATACATCGGCTTTAAAATTGGCCCAATGCTAATAAGCAAAATAAAAAGCCTCAACACCCAACCTTAAAACCGGTCACACATGCCAAAAATGATTGTACCTCAACTTCAACTTTATTAGCAAAGACTTTGATGTTGCATTTATTATTTTAGAGACTACCAAACAGGGGGGCGCTTATAACTGAATTAAATTAAAATCGACATTTATATATGTAACACGAAAAAGTTCACCTTAGTCTATGGTGCATCCAGTACGTGTTAAAGTGATAAAACCCTGCAACTAATGTGTGGAGATCATTCTTAAATATAATAAGTGCGTGCCTGTAGCCATACCTGGTCCAGACTTAGATCCAATAGCAGCATCCCGTATGTCGTTTTCTCCTGATTACTCTGCCAGATTAAGTTGGGATGATGGGTATTCCCCCTCACATGCTTACCGCTCTGCCTGACGACAGAGCGGATCATGATCGGGGTTTTTAATTATCGACGATAATCTTAGTGATTTAGAAGGCACCGACCAACCAATTTTTAATCATCGGCCCATGGTAGTGCCTTGTGACAACATCCATAAATGCATTTACAGCAATAATATTGGCGGCCGAACAAAACACTTAAACCAAGGTTCCTTAGAACATCAATTCAAGTGAATACCAGTGTTCAGGTTAGGTCGAAAAGACCAAACTTTAACACCAACTATTTACGATTGCATTAGCAAGCTGTTCAACGGCTGGTAAGTCCAGCATGTCCTGGTGCTTTGCAGCAATATCAACACATTTTATAGCGTTATTATTAATTTTATCCCAATCTAAACAGTCACTAAACCCCTCATTATATATTGAATGCTCAGACGCTTTAAACAAGTGACATGCCAGCTGCCCTTGTCCCAGCTTTGCAGTGCTTTTCAATTGGTATAAATCATGAAAATGCATAAGAAAACGACTCACTTGCTCAACACTCACACCAGACATGTGAACAGATAGATTTTGCTCAATCATGCTCTGAGCCAATAGGCGTACTCCTGCTTCTTTATTATGCTGGTAATCATCCAGAACCTGCCAATTAAACTCAACATCCATTTCCATAATTTCAATCAATGACTGTTTAATCGGCGAGTACCAGTCATCCGTAACCACATCTAAGTCATCAAGCGTTGCAAAACTATCAATCAAACCTACGTGAACTTGTGCCCCTGTACTTTGCAACTTCCTGGCAACCTCGTAAGCAATTACCCCGCCCGATGAATAGCCAAGAATGTGATATTCACCTGCTGATGAGGTAGCTCTGATCTGCTGGTAGTAATCGTTCACATAAGCATCGAAATCTTCAAATTTTTTATCGCCAAGGATCAAAGGATTGTCCAAACCGAAACACTGGGCCACTCCTTCTAATCGCTCCGCAAGGTGTCTGTAACAGAGTGACATACCGGATCCCGGGTGGATAAAGAACATCTTTCTCGGTTGTTGAGATGTATTTAATGCCACCACTGTATCAGTGCCTGAATTCACCTCTTTTGCTGGCGCCAGGCTTTGCTGATCAATAAGCGCTGCGAGCTTTCTCACCGTGGTAGACTTGAAAAACTCGCCGAGTGTGATCTGTGTACCCAGTTTAACATTGAGCATAGCAACACACCGTGTCGCCAATAAGGAATTCCCGCCTAACATAAAGAAGTCATCGTTGCGACTCACAGCTTCAACATCAAATAGCAGTTGCCAATTCTCGGCAACTAACCTCTCGCTATCCGTCTGTGGAGCCTCAAAAGCGCCCTCAACACGCACGCTTTCAATACTGGGTAAACTTTTTCTATCAACTTTACCGTTAGCCGTTAATGGCAGCTCAGCCAGCACTGCGATACCGCGCGGTATCATGTAATATGGTAAGTGAACAGTGAGATGATCCTGCAATATATTGACCACTGCTTCGCACTTACCATCATGCGCTTTCAAGACCACATAGGCCCCAATCTGCTTGCCTAACTTTTCATTGTCATAAGCGATAACAAGGGCTTTTTTTACCAAAGGATGGGCCTGTAAGGTTTTTTCAACTTCACCTAACTCGACTCTAAAGCCCCTTATTTTCAGTTGATTATCCGTTCTCCCGCAAAACTCTATGTTACCGTCAGACAGATATCGCCCCAAGTCTCCTGTACGATAAAGCTTTTGTTGTAAGCCATGGTGCCAAATAAAGTGACTTTGGGTTTGTGTCGCATTATTCAAATACTCTCGGACAACTCCATCACCACCTATGTGCAACTCACCCGTAACCCCAACTGGACAGTGCTCACCATGCTCATTCAAAATATAAAATGCCTGATTACCCAAAGGTTTTCCATAAGGGATACTGGTTAAGCCGCTCGTGTCCTCGACAATGGGGTGATATATCGACCAAATCGATCCCTCTGTTGCGCCACCCAAGCTATACACATTACACGGACCAAACCTTTGCCATATTCGCTTCGGTGTTTCTGGGGCTATCCAATCTCCACTCATTAACACACTTTTCAATCTCGATGACGCGTTTCGCCCCATTAACTCAAGCTGTTCGACAAGCAACGCCATAGATACAGGTACCGTATTCCAAACAGTCACTTGATGGCGCTCAACTAAATCCAGCCAGTGGGCAGGGTCTTTTGCACGCTTATCGCTTGGAAAAATGATCTGCCCACCCACTGCCAACAGACCAAAAAAATCATATACAGACAAATCAAAGCTCAGAGCTGAAACAGCAAGCACTTTATCCGTCTCATCAATCGAGAATTTTGTATTGATGTCAAATAATGTGTTAACAACCGAGCAGTGCTCTACCGCCACACCTTTTGGCTTGCCAGTAGAGCCTGAGGTAAAAATTACATAAGCTAAGTTTTTACTCAATTGCCCTGGCCGATATTGTGCTATCTCTGCAAGCAGTTCCTGGCGACTTTTATTTCTGTCCACATAGTGTGTGATGTCTAAAGAATTAACCCCTTGCATGGCACACACATCGTCAGAAGATTGCACGAGCAATAACGGGACATTTGCCGACTGTAAAATCGTTCTGCAACGCTCATCTGGCCAATCACATTCTAGTGGTAAGTAGGCACTTGCTGACATCATAACTGCCAAAGTTGCAATTACTTGATACCTGCCTTTGGGCAATCTGATTGCAACAAGCTTTTCTGGACCCAAGTCTTGGTGTTGATTTAACTCAGATAACAGCGCCGCTACGGCAGCATACAGCTCAATATAAGTACACTCACCGTGCTCATCAACAATGGCAACGTTATCAGGTGTTTTCACCACCTGCTCCAGGAACAACTGCTCAATACACAGCCCTTTTGGATATGCCACAGATGTATCGTTCCAGGCTATAACTTGGGTGTTGTGTTCTTGCTCTGTGAGTAATGGTAGTTTAAATACGCAGCTGTCAGGCTCATTGACTAAGCCTCCCAGAAGCTGACCAAAATGACGAGCGAACTGCTCTACCGTCTGACGCTTAAATAGATCCGTATTATATTCCCAATCAAACACTAAGCCGTCTTCTAACTCTGTGATTAATAAAGTTAGATCATATTTTGCAACTGCAACTCCCGAGTTAATGGATGACAGGGACAACTGTGGCAGCTCTACTTGACTTTCGTCCTTAGTCTGCATCACTATCATCACCTGGAACAATGGGCTATGGCTTAAACTTCTTTGAGGCAGAAGTCTATCCACCAATTGTTCAAATGGATATTGCTGGTGATTGTATGCGCTCAGTAGCTCACTGCGACTGCGTTTGAGTAGCTCTGTAAAGCTGGGCTCATCAGATAAGTCAGCTCTGAGCACTAGCATATTGACGAAAAAACCAACCAGCCCGGTCACTTCGAGTTGCTCACGGTTGGCAACGGGTGTCCCTATCGCTATGTCTTTCTCGTTACTATAACGGCTAACAAGCACACTAAATGCTGAATATAGCGCCATAAATAAACTGGCATTATGTTGCTGACATATACTGTTGAGTTTGTCCAAAACCGGCTTCTCTACTCGAGACTGGACGTAATCACCACGGAAAGTTTGTGCCAATGGTCTGGGTTTATCTAAAGGAATGCTGTGCACCACGGGCAAGTCTGCCAACTTGCTCAACCAAAACTGCATATGTACGTCTAACACATCCCCTTGTAACCACTGCCTTTGCCAAAAAGCATAGTCCGCATATTGAATTGGCAAACTTGTTAAGCGTGAGGGCCTGGACTCACAGTGCGCCGCATACAGCTCTTTGAACTCATTTATAAGCACCCCCATTGACCAACCATCAGCGGCAATATGGTGCATCGTCATCAGCAAAACATGCTCATTGTGCGCAACTTTTAGTAACGTAACCCTCAGCATCATGTCTTTTGCCAAGTCAAAAACCTGAGCGGTTTCTTGTGCACTGTATTGCTTTATTAACGCCTGCTTTTGGTCTGCCAATTTCTCTGTTAAACAGATAAATTTAATTTGAAAGGTATCCGCAGGACAGATTTTTTGTAAAGGAGTACCTGTATCATCGGTGTAGAAACAAGTTCTAAGCACTTCATGTCGATTGACGATTTCTTTAAAAGCGGCTTCCAATGCCTCTGTGTCCAACTGGCCATCAAGCTTTAGCGCCACGGGCATATTATAGTGCTGACTGCCCCCATCAATCTGATCAAGCATCCACAACCGTTGCTGAGAAAAAGAAAGTGGTAACGGCTTATCACGCGGTACTTGAGTAATCGCATATTCATCTGCACTAGTGGCAGTATGCTCATTTTGACTCTGTAATAAGCGCACAATCGCGCCCTTGTGGGCAACTATCTGCCCTTTCAAAGTAGCGTCCAAAGCTCCTTTTTTCTTTGCTTTAAACGCCAGCTCTCCCTGTTCATTTAAATACAGTAAGATCCCTTTACTTGCCGCTGAGGCTAATATTTCGCGCTCCATCTTAAAATACACCTTCTTCTTCAAATTCTTCTGTTTCTTCTAATTGTTTTCTCAGTAACTCTGCATCAACTAGCACACACAATTCGCGAACACTCTGAGCTTCAAACAGATTGACAATGTTAATGTCTATGCCTATTGCCTGTTTAATGGCCATGATTGCTTTCATCGCGAGTATAGAATGTCCACCTAGCACAAAGAAATTATCATCCAGGCCGACCTTATCCACGCCAAGTAAGCTTGCCAGTATTTCACAAGTCGTAATATGTGCAGGGCTTTGCGGTGCAACGTAAGCGACCTTGTCACACCGCTCCATTGTGAACTCAGGGGCAGGCAATGCCTTACGATCAATTTTCCCGTTACTGTTTAATGGGAACTCCGTCATAGACACTATCGCACTCGGCAACATGTAACTGGGTAAACGCTC
>NZ_PPUZ01000100.1:0-510 GCF_004212645.1 Pseudoalteromonas rubra
GGCACGCAGATTGAGTGTCTCATAGCTAATGAATTGGTCCTGAAACACCAGGGCGGTTGCCTCGGGCGTTGCCGCTGCCTGTTGTTCAAAGGCACCATGAATACTCAGTGCAGTATCATAATTCTGTAGGCGCTGGTTTGCCCTCACCAGCAAAGCCTGTTGCTCAGGCTCAGACAATATCGTCAGCGTGCCCGGCGCCTGAGTAAGCAGGCTCGTCCGGTCGTGCTGTGCCAGCGTGCTCAGCAAAGTCTCCAGATGGCGGTTCAGCGTGTCAATGTGTGCTTCGCTGAATAAGGCCGTGTCATAGGTCCAGCACAGCGCCACCCCATCTTCACTCAACGCCAGATTCACATCCAAGTCAAACTTGGCCACCACAGCGCCATCGCTGCGCGGACTCAGCTGCGCGCCTCCCAGTGACCAGGCGCTGTCGTCTACATCACCGGTTACACCATAATCGGTGCGGGTCGTCAGCATCACCTGAAACAGTGGCGTGTGCGCTGTGCTGCGCGG
>NZ_PPUZ01000101.1:0-858 GCF_004212645.1 Pseudoalteromonas rubra
CTGCACAAGGGCTCGGCGCAGTATAATATGCCGGCCGCCTTTGATGTCAGTGGCACGCTGGACTTGCAGGTGGTCGAAGCCGTGTTGCAAACCATCATTGACCGTCACGAAGTGCTTAAAACCGTTTATCGCGATGGTGAGCAGGGGGCAGAGCAGCTGATCCGTCAGCAAGCGCACTTTACCCTAAGTGTTGATGATGTGCGGATGCACGACGCAGCACAGCAGCAACAAGCCATCGCCCTGGCGATGACGGAGCAGTTTACACAGCCATTCGACCTGACCCGCGATGTGATGATACGTGCCGGTTATATTCAGACGGCAGATGATGAGGGGGTGTTGCTGTTCAATATGCACCACATTGCCTCCGACGGCTGGTCGATGCAGGTGCTGGTTAAAGAGTTTGTGCAGCTTTATCAGGCTTACAGCCAGGAGCAGCGCAACCCGCTGGCTCCCTTAGCCATCCAGTATGCCGATTATGCCCAGTGGCAGCGGGACTATCTCAGTGACACGATGCTTGAGCAGCAGCTGGATTACTGGCAGCAGCAACTGGCTGATGTGCCACCGGTGCACAGCTTGCCGCTGGATTATCCGCGCCCGGACATCAAACAACATCAGGGCGCCTGTGTTAAAAGTACGTTGAGCAAAGACGTGGCACAGGGGCTGACGGCCCTTGCGAAGGCACAGGGGCTGACGCCGTTCATGTTATTGCATGGCGCTTTGTCTTTGTTGTTGTCAAGACACAGCAATGCGCAGGAGATTGTCATTGGTACACCGGTGGCCAACCGTATGCAGGCCGAGCTGGAGCCGCTGATTGGCTTTTTTGTTAATACGTTAGTGCTGAATGTGAATACCGCTCAG
>NZ_PPUZ01000102.1:0-1611 GCF_004212645.1 Pseudoalteromonas rubra
TTATGACCCCCAGCTGAGCCTGCATCAGCAGATCAGCCATCAGGCTCAGCTGACACCCGACGCCATTGCCATAGAAATGCCGGGTGGTCGCACACTGAGCTATGCCCAGCTGGACGCCGGTGCCAATCGCATTGCCGCTTATCTGCAACATCATTACACGCTCGGTGCTGACACTATGGTGGGCGTCAGCACTTTGCGACACGCCGAGATGGTGATGGTGATACTGGCCATCCTTAAAACCGGTGCGGCCTATTTGCCGCTTGACCCCAGTTATCCCAGTGCCCGACTGGCGCAGATCATTGACGATGCCCGGCCGCTGGTGACCATCACGGATACGCCCGCAGCACTTGACGGTCTGGCTATCGAGACACTGAGCCTGGCAACCCTTTGCCAGGGGGATCCCGCACACTCTTACCAACCGGTTGCGCATCAGGGCGATAACCTGGCTTATGCCATTTATACATCTGGGTCCACCGGCAAGCCCAAAGGCGTGGCTATTCGTCACCGCAATGTCAATGCGCTGCTGAGCTGGGCCGACACGGTATACAGTCGTGAAGATTACGCGCGGGTGTTATGCAGTACCTCCATTAACTTTGACCTGTCGGCGTTTGAGCTCTTCTTTACCCTGACCCGGGGCGGCACCTGTGTGCTGGTGGACAATGCGCTGAGCTTGCTGGACTATCCGTTGCCGGTCACGCTTATAAATACTGTGCCATCGGCCATCAAGGCGCTGCTGGAGCAAGGGGGGATCCCGGCGGGCGTACGGGTAGTGAACCTGGCCGGTGAGCCGCTGGGTCGCGACGTGGTGAATCAGTTGCTTGCAGGCCAGCATTGTGAGCGAGTTTATAACCTCTATGGTCCGTCGGAAGATACCACCTACTCAACCTGCGCCTGTTTCACGCAAGAAATCGACCATGTCCCGAGTATCGGTCGGGCGATTAGCAATACGCAGGCATTGATCCTCAATGACCAGCTGGCGCTGTTGCCATATGGGGCAACCGGAGAGTTATACCTGGGCGGCGACGGGCTGGCACTGGGCTATCTGAATCAGCCCGCGCTGACCGCCGAACGGTTCATCGACAATCCCTTTTATGATGCCAAGGTGGCAGGCAGTTCAAAACGTCTGTATCGCACCGGAGATTTAGTCCGCTATCAGGCGGATGGCAACCTGGCTTTTGTGGGACGTGCAGACGATCAGATAAAAATTCGTGGTTTCCGGGTGGAACTGGGGGAGATAAGTGAGCAGCTGAGTCGCCAGGCGGCGATCGACAGTGCGGTGGTGGTGGCCAAAAATGGCGCGAATGGGGTTTATCTGGTGGCCTATGTGCAGCCGGCTGAGATGCTGGATGAGGAGTCACATGCAGACTTTATCAGCCAGGCGCTGAACACGCTTGCGAGTCGTTTGCCGGACTACATGGTACCGAAACTGGGGCGGGTGATGTCACAGTGGCCGCTGACGGCCAGCGGAAAAATCGATAAAAAGGCGCTGCCAGAAGTTGAGGCAGGCACACAACAGGGCGTTTATGTGGCACCGCAAAACGACACCGAACGCGCGGTGTGCGCCATCTGGGCTGAGCTGCTTAATATCGATGCGGCGAAGATCAGCGCCAC
>NZ_PPUZ01000103.1:0-33329 GCF_004212645.1 Pseudoalteromonas rubra
TTAAGTGAAATTGGTATTATTCCGAGGTTTGTGGCGGTGTATTGACGGCTGCCAGTTGAATGTATTTGTGTTCAACCAGTTGTGATAAAGGAACCAGTTCAATGCCTTCGCTGGCCAGCTCGCTCAGTGCCGTGGCAAGAAAAGCCCGGGTTTGAGGGTAGGGGTGTGCTATCACGATGGCATAACCTTGCTGACGGGCTAAGGCTTTGAGCTGCTCAAACTGTTTGCGCAGCGCATCCGGGTGGGTTTGATTGTCTAAAAACACGTGGCGGGCGACATTGGCAACGCCATACAGGTTTGCCACATGCTGAGCCTGGCTGAGCTCCGTAGTGCGGCTATCGAGAAAGTACAGCCCGCGTTTTTTCAGCAGCTCCATGGTCCACTTCATCGGTTCAACGTACTGAGTTAATGCTGAGCCCATATGATTGTTGACTCCTTTAACCTGAGGCAGGGTGGCCAGCGCGTGTCCCAGGGTGGTTTGCAGCTGCCATTTACGCATATCCAGCGTCAGGCCGCCAGGCCCCAACGCTTTGTCTTCGAGGGCTTGCATGGGAATGTGCAACAGCAGCTCGCGGCGTTTATGACTCGCCTGATAGGCAAAGCGCTGTGAGAAAGGGGTGTGGGGTAAAATGGCGTAGCTAAGTTGGCCGGGCAAGTCCAGCAGTTCTAAGTCACGTTCGTGATATCCAATGTCATCGATGACGATGGCAACCTGGTTGCCATAGCTTGGTGCCGCGCAGAGAAAAAGCACCAAAAAGCTTGTTATAAGTAAGCGCACTATCCTGAATTATTGTTGTAAATTATGATTTTGTAATAGCTTTTCCGCTTTTTGCCAATGTTTATCTAGGTTGGCAATAAAGGTTTGTCTGACCTTTTTTTCACCAGCCATTATAGCGTCTTTATCCAGTTCTAAAAGCACTTGTTTACTAAAAACCACATCGGGCTGGATCCCGGTTCCTTCAATGGACTGCCCCGAGGGGGTAAAGTAGCGAGCGGTGGTCAGTTTAAGTGCCGTAGTGCCGTTGCCTATAGGGATGAGCGATTGCACAGAGCCCTTGCCATAGGAGCGATTACCCAGGATCAGCGCACGACTGTTGTCTTGCAGTGCGCCTGCCAGGATTTCGGCTGCCGATGCGGATTGTTCATTGATCAGTACCAGCATAGGCGCGCCGTTGAGTATATCGCCCTGTGCGGCAAAAAAGCGTTGATTGGCATCATAAAAGCGGCCGCGTGTGGACACTATGGTGCCGCCCTGAAGAAACAGATCTGAGATAGCCACCGCACTGTTGAGTGTGCCGCCCGGGTTGTCTCTTAAATCAATGATCAGTCCTTTAAGCGGCTCGCCCAAATGGCTGTTGAGCATGCTGATATGGCGGGCAATGTCGTGATAACTGTGATTGTTGAAGCTGCTCAGCAGCACGTACCCGATCCCGCCGGGCAAGAGCTGGCTGGAAACACTGCGTAGCGTGATTTGCTGCCGTCTAAGGGCAAGGGTCACTTCCGCATTGGCACGCTCGACGGTCAGCTGAATGGTCGAAAACTGGGCTTCACGTAGTAGTTTAGAAACTTCTGCAATGGTCTTTCTTTTTACATTATGGGTATTGATGGCGATGAGTTTATCACCGCCTTCGATGCCGGCTGCTTCCGCCGGAGAGCCCGGCAAAGTATCGACAATGACCACGCCATCCTCGACTTCTTCGACTTCAATACCTAAACCGGTGTAGCGGCCATTGGCGGCGCTGAACAGGGCTTCGAGCTCATGCTCGTCCAGGTACTTTGAGTAGTCATCAAGCTGGGTGAGCAGCTCGCCAAAGTTGTCTTTCCTGACATGGCTCAGTGGCAGATCTTCCACGTAATAGGTATGAATATGGTAGAGGATCTCATCGATTTGCTCGCTGGAAAGCTGTCTGGCACTCAGTGGCAGACACACTAAACTGAGCATCAGGCCGAATAAACATAGCCAGTGCCACAGTCGGTCTTTAATAGGTTGAACACATGGAGTCATCATATGCTGCTCCTCACTGGGGGGCAGCATCGGTTAGTCAGTTAACTGGATCTGCACCATTTTACTGGATCAACAGCGCTTCCCTTATGCCGTATTTCGAAGTATAGACCAGGATCGGTTTGTCCGCCGCTTTGTCCTACCAGGGCAATGGGTTCGCCCGGCATCACCTGATCGCCTACATCTTTAAGCAGGGTCTGGGCATGACCATACAGGCTCATAAAGCCCTCCCCGTGATCTAATACGATGACCCAGCCAAAACCGTTCAACCAGTCGGCATAGACCACCTGACCCGGCGCCACACTGTTGATCGGTGCGCCATTGCTACCTCCGATCACCACGCCTTTCCAGTTCATGCCAACGTGCTTACGCTGACCAAATTTGTGTTTCAGGCGGCCATCCAGCGGCCAGGCGAGTTTGCCTTTTAACCTTTGCAACCCTTGCAGCTGTGCCACATATTGCTCGGGGCTGGCGGCCTGCTCGGCGGCTAAGGACTCCAGGGTCGAAATTAAGGTTTGCTCGTTTTCTTCCAGATAGGCAATCGCGGCTTTGGCCTGACTGAGTTTATCGTTGAGTTTTGCCAGATGGGTCTTGCGCGCGCTTTGTGCCAGCAGTAATTCGTCCTGACGGGCTTTTTGCTGGCCTTGTAACGCTTGCAGTTGCTTCTTCTTACGCTCCAGCTGTGCACTGTTTTGAGCAAGTTTGGCAAATACAGTCTTAAGCGCTTCAAGCTGAGCAATGCGGGCCTGATTAAAGTAGTCATAGTAGCTGATGGTGCGTTCCAGCGCCGCAGCATGCTGTTGGTTCAGGAGCATCTTGGAATAATCGTGACTGCCCGTGACATAGGCACTTTTGAGTTGGGCAGCAAGCAGGCGCTGGAGGCGCTTTTTTTGCTGCTCGAGCTGCTTGGCTTCGCGTTGCAGCGTGTATTGCTGCTGTTTGTTTTCGCTGATCCCTTGTGCAGTCAGCGCCAGTGCTTTGGCACTTTTGGCAATTTCCAGCTCAAAAGATTGCAGGGTGTTTTGCAGAGCGCTAAAGCTGGCCTGTTGTTGCTGATAAGCGGCCTGACTCTTTTTAAGCTCGGCCTGCACCGCCGCCAGATCGGCTTTGGTGCGGGTTTCGTTTGTCTGCCCGGTGCAGGGCAGCAGCAAACAGACCGAGAGTACAGCAAGCGTACGGCGCATAGATTATTTCAGCCGCATGACGGGTGAGCCAGTCATTTCCTCGGGTTGTGGCATGCCCAGCAGGTGCAACATGGTCGGGGCGACATCGCTCAGTGTTTTACCTGTTTGTGGCTCAGCATCGCGGCCAACGTAGATAAACGGCACCGGCTCGCTGGTGTGTGCGGTATGAGCCTGACCGGTTTTGTTGTTGACCATCTGCTCTGCGTTACCGTGATCTGCAGTGATCAGGGCTTCGCCACCGACTTCTTCCAGAGCCGCTACAACACGGCCAATACAGGCATCAACGGCTTCACAGGCTTTCACGGCGGCTTCAAACACCCCGGAGTGGCCAACCATGTCGCCATTTGGATAGTTACAGATGATCACATCGTGCTCACCGCTGTGAATGGCTTCGACTAGCTTATCGGTCAGCAGGGCAGAGTTCATTTCAGGTTGCAGGTCGTACGTGGCTACCTGAGGCGACGGGATCAGTTCGCGTTTTTCGCCGTCGAACAGTTCTTCACGACCACCGCTGAAGAAGAAGGTCACGTGGGCGTACTTCTCGGTCTCGGAAATGCGCAGTTGCGTTTTGTTGTGTTTTGCCAGCCATTCGCCCAGTACATTGGTGAGTTTTTCCGGGGCAAAGGCGACGGGCGCATTAATATCGGCCGCGTATTCCGTCATCATCACAAAGCCGCTCAGTGCAGGGACTTTTTTCTTCTCGAAGCCAGCAAAATCCGCATCCACAAAGGCACGGGTCATCTGACGGGCACGGTCAGCACGGAAGTTGAGGAAAATCAGCGTATCGCCATCGTTAATGGTCGCTGCTTCTTGTCCTTCTGCGGCAATGATGGTTGCCTTGACAAACTCATCGTTTTCGTCGCGCTCATACGCTGCGTTCAGGGCACTGACCCCATCAGTATTACGATATTCAGCTTCGCCACACACCATCAGATTGTAAGCGGCTTCAACACGCTCCCAGCGGTTATCACGGTCCATAGCATAATAACGACCCACGATTGACGCCAGACGGCCACACTTAAGCTCTGCAAACTTCGCTTCAATACGTTCAATCGAAGCCTGAGCGCTGCGTGGTGGCGTATCACGACCATCCAGAAAGGCGTGGAAGTAAACCGCTTTGGCACCGCGCTTGGCGGCAAGTTCGATGGCTGCAACAATATGGTCTTCATGGCTGTGCACGCCACCCGGGCTCAACAGTCCCATCAGGTGAACGGCTTTACCGGCGACAACCGCTTTGTCGATGTTTTCAACCAGTGCCGGGTTGTGCTCGAACTCACCGTCATCAATGGCTTTGGTAATACGTGTAAAGTCTTGATAAACAATACGGCCAGCACCGAGGTTGACGTGGCCGACTTCGGAGTTACCCATCTGACCGTCTGGTAGTCCCACATCCAGGCCTGAACCAGAGATCAGCGTACGTGGACGCGTTTGCCAAAGCTCATCTAATACCGGGGTGTTGGCCGCCAGAATTGCATTACTTTCAGCGTCTTCGCGGTATCCCCAGCCATCTAGGATCATTAATACCAGAGGTTTTTTCTTTGCAGTCATTTGGGCTCCTGAAACGTGCACGAAATCTGGCCATAGGATACCTTGTTTTATATGAATATTCAGCCCTCCGGGCGTGATTTATCCTCAACCACGTTAAAATTCATAGTTAGCCACGGGGGGACGCTATGCTGAGTTACACGGCTTGCTGTAAGCGATCGCGTGCTATGCCTTACTGGGGAGACATTACATCACAGATGTTTGTACCAGCGCGCGTAAGAAAGTATACTCGCGAGCAATTTCATTTTCCTGGTTGGTAAAGACAATATGGAACAATACATCGAGTTTTTAGGTAGAAACCCCATTCTCAGCATTATCTGGCTGGTTTTGGCGGCTATGTTGGTTTCAAGCTGGTTAAAAGGCATGTTTTCCAAGATCCGTCAGATCAATCCACAACAGCTGACTATTCTGGTAAACCGTCAGGAGGGCCAGGTGTTTGACATGCGCGCGCAAAAAGAGTTTAACAACTCACGCATTGCGGGCAGCGAGCACATGAATGTGGAAAAAGCCAAACAAAATGATTTTGCAGGACTTGAAAAGTTCAAAACTAAGCCCATTATACTGGTGTGTAACACTGGCATGACCGCATCTGGCATTGCCAGCAACATGTACAAAGCCGGCTTTGAGCAAGTGTATGTCTTGTCGGGTGGCTTTGGCGCCTGGCAAACAGCAGGCCTGCCAACCGCGTCGGGTAAATAGGAGTAAATATGAACCAAGTTGTTATTTATACAAAGGATTATTGTCCTTACTGTCACCGCGCTAAGGCGCTGTTGGATAGCAAAGGTGTCACATATACCGAGTATGATATCGGCGCTCAACCCGAGCTGCGTGAAGAGATGATCAACAAAGCCAACGGTGGCCATACGGTGCCGCAGATCTTCATCAAAGAGCAGCACATCGGCGGTTGCGATGACATGATGGCGCTTGAAGCGCAAGGTAAGCTGGACGCATTACTGAAGTAATTTTTAGCACTGCGGGTACGGGCCCGCAGTGCTGCCCCACATTAAATAAAGACGAATAATTAGGAAGAACAATGACAGAGCAAAACAACGCAGCTGCTGCAGAAGAACAACAAGGCCCACAATTTAACATTCAGCGCATCTACACCAAAGATGTGTCTTTCGAAACGCCGAATTCTCCGGCTATCTTCCAAAAAGAGTGGACCCCTGAAGTGAAGCTGGACATGGATACGCGTTCTGCCAAGCTGGACGAAGGTGTATACGAAGTTGTTTTGGCACTGACTGTAACTGCGTCATTGGGCGAAGAAACTGCATTCCTGTGCGAAATTCAGCAAGCGGGTATTTTCTCAATCGGTGAGCTGGAAGAGCTGCAAATGGCGCACATGTTAGGTGCATTCTGCCCGAACATTCTGTTCCCGTACGCTCGTGAAGCGGTAGCTAGCCTGGTTAACCGTGGTACTTTCCCACAACTGAACCTGGCACCGGTTAACTTTGACGCGCTATTTGCTCAGTACATGCAGCAACGTGCCGCGCAAGAGCAACCTGCTGACGCATAAGTGATGAATACAGCACAATCAGCTGTGACCGTATTGGGGGCGGGGTCGTATGGCACCGCCCTTGCTATTTGTTTTGCCCGCAACGGTCACCAGGTTACTCTTTGGGGACGCGACAGCGCTGCTATCGAGCAGTTAGCCAGCTCGCGTCAAAATGCCCGTTACTTACCGGATATTGATTTCCCTGAGTCGCTGCAACTGGAAGCCGACCTGACTCAAGCCGTTCAGGCCAGCAAGCTAGTTTTGGTGGTGGTGCCCAGCCATGCGTTTGCACAGACTCTGGCGGCCATTAAGCCTCATTTACTGCCTGGTACAAAAGTCGCCTGGGCGACAAAAGGGCTGGAGCCGGACACCGGTCGTTTACTTCAGGATGTGGCGCTGGACGTGCTTGGTGAGCAGGTGCCGCTGGCCGTGTTGTCTGGGCCGACCTTTGCCAAAGAAATGGCAGCCGGGTTACCGACGGCGATTTCAGTATCGTCTCGCTGCGAAGCATTTCGGGCTGAACTGGCCAAGTTACTGCATTGTGGTCGCTCGTTCAGGGTTTACAGCAATGATGACTTTATTGGAATTCAGCTGGGTGGTGCGGTAAAGAATGTGATTGCCATTGGCGCAGGTATGTCCGATGGTTTCGGTTTTGGCGCGAATGCCAGAACCGCCTTGATCACCCGCGGCTTGGCGGAGTTATGCCGACTCGGGTTGTCACTTGGCGCACGCTCTGAAACCTTTATGGGTATGGCGGGGCTTGGCGACCTGATCCTCACTTGTACCGACAACCAGTCTCGCAACCGTCGTTTTGGTCTGGCACTGGGCCAGGGCAAAAATGTCGAAGACGCGATGCAGAGCATAGGTCAGGTGGTGGAAGGGTATCGCAATACCAAAGAAGTGTACTTACTGGCAAAACGCACAGGCATCGAGATGCCGATCACGGAGCAGATCTATCAGGTGCTGTATCAACAAAAAGACGTCAAAGAAGCCGCGATGGCCCTGCTTGGCAGAGAGCAAAAGTCGGAATAACCTGACGTCTGATAATAAAAAACCGAGCCAGCGTGCTCGGTTTTTTTATTGGTGTTCGAATAACTAGGCGATCTGCTTTTCAGCCAGGGTCAGTTCCATGGTGGCCTTGAGCAGGCGATAGAGATTAATCGAGGCGTCTATCTCTTCTTTGCGGTTGGTCAGGCTTTCTATATTCAGCCCCAGCGGCACATCCAGGTGGGCACAGCTACGTAAAATTGAATCCAGATTCTCGCGGCAAATACGGATCGACTCGCTCAGCGTGTTGTCTGCATCCAGCATACGCCATTTGGTTGCCTCGGGCACTGAGATCCCCAGCCACTCCATAAATTGCAGCGTCTTCTCACCCCCGCACGGGGTAAAGGTCAAGATCAATCGCTTAGGCTCAATGCCTTGTTGCTTGCAGGTTCGGGCATAGCTGGTGATCAAATCTATGGTCGCCTGGGCATTGTAAACTGCCTGAGAAATAAAGAACTCACAGCCCTGCGCGGTTTTCTCAATCAGCCGTTCATGTTCATTGCGTTTTGACGCATGGCGCTCCGCAATAGTGACGCCACCGAGGAAAAAGTTCTCTTCATGCTGAGCGAGTGCCTGATAGGCCTCTGGCAATGGTAAGTTGATTTTACCTTGTGAAGACGGCGAGCCAACCAGCACCAGGTTGTTCAAGCCAAACTCCTGCTTGGTGGTGCTGAGCCACTGGGTAAATTCAGCGCTGTCACGCTGCGCCACACTTTTATAGGTGATCACATCAAGCTGAGACAACGATTTAACCAGACGGCTGTATTCACACGGGTCAACGGTTTCCTTAAACGGAAAAGGGCGCGGCACATTGGTGCGACTGCTTTCATCCTGAATGTCGTAAACCACCACACCGTCGTATTCAATTTCGTGTAAACGGTCGAGCAGTTTAGTGGCAATGCGCTTAACTTTGTCCTGCTCCGTACCAGATTTGGGCGGAGTCGTACCAATCAAATATACCCCTTGGTTCGGGTCTAAGATTTTCTCTTGTAGTGATAACGCCATGGTTTTGATTCCGGCAAAAATTCAGTGTCTGAGATCTAATATAGCAGCCATTTAGACGTCTAGATAGATTTTTTTCTTGAAACTAATTCAATGCCGATGAAATTCTTTCATGGTGTTTTCACTGCAAGGAAACAAACCTTTGTTTTGCTGGTGAGTTTACCGAGCGTCATGCAGTTCATATTTTTTTACATAAAATAGGCGCGTAAAGATGAATTAAGGCGGGATTGCGGCATAATTGGCAACCATGGGCCTTTATATAAAGAGGCCAAAAATAATAATCACTGCAAATTTTAGGGAAGCATATGAAATTTAAATTACTGGCGACCAGCCTGGCTGTGTCACTGGCACTGGCTGGCTGCGCAGTCACGTCGCAATCAACTCAACAGGCGCCAACCAGCGTTGAAGCTCAAACTAACAACAAAGTATTCGCTCAGGATTATGTGCTTGAAGAGCTGGACAATGGTCTGCGCGTGATGGTGGTAAAAACCGATTACCCGGATGTGGTTTCACTTCAGATCCCGGTATCTGTTGGTTCGCGTAACGAAGTGGAGCCTGGCCGCACCGGTTTTGCGCACTTCTTTGAACATATGATGTTTAAGGGCTCTGAGAAGTTCCCGCAGGATGTCTATGCTGACATTCTGAAAAACTCCGGGGTGGATAACCGCGCATACACCACCAATGATTATACTAACTATCATTTGAATTTCTCTAAAGAGCATCTGGATAAGGTACTGGAGATCAAAGCCGATATCTTCCAGAACCTCAGCTACAGCGAGTCTCAGTTCCGTACCGAAGCGCTGACCGTGAAAGGCGAATACCTGAAGAACAACGCCAGCCCGATCCGCAAGCTATTGAGCGCAGTGCGCAAAGAAGCCTTTGACAAGCACACTTATAAGCACACCACTATGGGCTTTTTCGAAGACATTGAAGCCATGCCGGATCAAATGGAATATGGTCAGATCTTTTTTGAACGCTTCTATAAACCTGAGTACGTCTCTATCGTGATTGTGGGTGATGTGGATCCGCAAAAAACCATGGAGATGGTGAAAAAGCACTGGGGCGGCTGGCAGCGCGGCAACTATGTTGCAGACATCCCGGTTGAACCTAAACAGCAGCAAGCCAGATATGTGCATGAACATTATGACGGCCTGCCGGGTCACTGGTTACTGGTCTCTTATAAAGGCGCTGCATGGGAGCCTGAGAAAAAGGACCGGGCGGCATTGGATCTGATCTCACAACTGTATTTCTCTGAAAACTCTGAGCTATATCAGGAGCTGGTGGTCGACAAGCAAATTGCCAGTCAGATGTTTACTTACAATGCTGAGACCAAAGATCCCGGTCTTTTGCATGTTTTCGTGAAGGTCAACGAAGAGCGCGATCTGGCCGTGGTGCGCGACGCCATCAACCGCACTTATGCTACCGCACGCACTGAGCTGGTGGACAGCGATAAACTGGCGGCACTGAAGTCAAACCTCAAGTACAGCTTTGCCAATGATCTGGACTCATCCCAGGCGATCGCCAGTATGCTGGCGCAATACATGCACTTTGAGCGCGACCCTGAAGTGATCAACACCTTATATGCGACCAGCGACTCTGTGACCGCAGAAGACATTCGCGATGTTGCCAACCGCTATTTTGTCGACAGTGGTCGCACAACGGTGACTATGTCAGACTTGCCTGAGGTGGCAGGGTTTGACAAAGAAGTCGCGCTGGATGAGCTGGTTGCTGAGCTCAGTGAGCCTAAACAACGTCATTTCTCCGTCCTGGATAACACCAATGCATCGCCTCTGGTGGATGTGAACTTGTTATTCTACACCGGGGCTGCGGCCGATCCGCAAGGCAAAAAAGGCGTGGCAGCGCTGACGGCGGCCATGATTGCCAATGGCGGCTCGCAGAGCAAATCCTATAAAGAAATTCAAAAAGCCCTGTATCCGATTGCCGGCAGCTTCGATTATCAGATTGATAAAGAAATGCTGTCACTGCGTGGCCGGGTGCACAAGGACAATGCCGCTCAGTGGTATGCCTTAGTCAGTGAGCAGTTACTTAACCCGGGCTTCCGTGAAGATGACTTCAAACGCCTGAAAAAAGAGCTGATCGACAACATTAAAGCAGGCCTTAAGGCGTCTAACGATGAAGAGCTGGGCAAAGAGGTGCTGTACCACAAGCTGTATCAGGGGCATCCGTATGAGAGCTATAATCTGGGTGATTTGTCCGATCTCGAAGCGCTGACGCTTGATGATGTCAAAGCCTTCTATCGCAGCCAGTTTACTCAGGCAAAACTGAATGTGGGGATCACCGGGGCACTGGATGAGCAATTGAAAGCACGTATGCTGAGCGATCTGGCTCAGTTACCTAAAGGCGAAGAAGCGCGCCTGACTATCCCGGATGCGCCAGCACTGACGGGCCGTCATGCCACCATCATTGAGAAAAGTGCGAAATCGACGGCCGTGTCGTTTGGCTTCCCAATCGATACTATCCGCAGCAGCAAAGACTGGACTGCCTTGTGGCTGGTGCGCTCTTACTTTGGTGAGCACCGTAACTCAAACGCTTACCTGTTCCAGCGTATACGTCAGGTACGTGGTATGAACTATGGTGACTATGCTTACATTGAGTATTTCCCGCGCGGCATGTTCCAGACCAAACCGGATGCCAACCTGGGCCGCTCTGAGCAAATTTTCCAGGTATGGTTACGTCCGCTACGTTCTAATAACGACGCCCACTTTGCAACGCGAGTTGCACAGTTTGAGCTGGATAAGCTGATCAGAGAGGGCATGACGGAAGGAGATTTCGAGGCGACCCGCAACTTCCTGAGTAACTTTGTGCCGCAGATGGTGGCCAGTCAGGACCGTCAGCTGGGTTATGCGCTGGATAGCCAGTTCTATAATACGGATGAGTTTGTGACCTATGTGCGCGGCCAGCTGGCATCGTTGAGTGTGGAAGACGTCAATCGCGTGATCCGTGAAAATCTGCAAAGTGACAACATTCACTACGTCTTTGTAACCGGCGATGCGGCTGATATGAAAGCGCGCCTGGTCAATCAGACTGAATCGCCGATGCATTACAATGCAGAAAAACCGCAAGCGCTTATCGATGAAGATAAGCAAATTGCCAACTACAAACTGGCCATTCCGGCTGCCAACATCGAGGTGATGAACGCAGAAGCGGTCTTTAATTAACGCCCCACCAGAGCCCGCTGCCGGGCTCTGAATTTGCCAGGCGGATCTGCGAACCGCCTGGTTTCCTACTCTCTGTTCGCTATTTCGGGTTATAATTAATAACAAATTGATGCAATAAGCGTTTGACTATCACTGCTAATTTGCCACGTTGCAGGGTAAGATAGGAAAATGCCTTGGAATAATTGAAATAGTGCAGTTTATGAGACACGAGATCTGGCAAAAGCTTCGTCAGGAAGCGACCGAATTGGTAGAGCGCGAGCCGCTGCTCGCCAGCCATGTTTACTCTAGTATTTTAAATCATGAATGCCTCGGTGCGGCATTGAGTTTTATTGTGGCGAACAAGCTGGCAGATGCTGTGGTGTCTGCGTTCACGATACGTGAACTGTTCGACCAGGCGTTTGTGGATTGCGATCGTATGCTCACCCATGTCGCCCATGATATTAAAGCGGTTAAAGATCGCGACCCGGCTGCCGATAGCTATCTTAACGTTATTTTGAACCTTAAGGGCTTTCATGCAATACAAGCACACCGACTCGCTCATTGCTTATGGCGACAAGACAGAAAAGAGCTCGCACGTTTTATCCAGAGCCGTACATCCGAAGTATTTGGTGTTGATATCCATCCTGCTTGTCAAGTCGGCCATGGCATTATGTTTGACCATGCGACTGGTATAGTCATTGGTGAAACCGCAGTAATCGAAAACAATGTCTCTATTTTACAATCGGTGACCTTGGGTGGTACGGGTAACGAACAAGGGGATCGTCACCCGAAAATACGCGCAGGCGTTTTGATTGGCGCAGGCGCAAAAGTACTGGGTAATATTGAAGTGGGCGAGGGTGCACGTATCGGCGCCGGCTCCGTGGTGCTCAAAGCCGTTGAGCCACACACCACAGTGGTAGGGGTACCGGCAAAAGTGGTGGGCAAACCTCCATGCGCCTGCCCGGCCGAATCGATGGATCAGAACTTCCTCGATGAGGATCTGATTGCCCGCAACGAATCTCATACCAGCGCCATGCTGTAGCATCAAACACATCACAGGCGCTGCAGATGGATACCCTGGGCCAAAAGATAGGTTATATGCTATTGGGTGCAGCCATTGCTGCACCGCTGACCTGGTGGCTGGTTTCAGCACAGCCTGTCAACTCGCCAGCGTCAGCCATGGAGACGTATCCCGACAAGTCGCTGCCTCCCGCTAACCTTGCAAACGACACCGTAGAGGCTACTGTGCCCACCTCAACACACACACTTGCAGAGCTGAACGCGTTGCGCCAGCAGGTGCAACAATTGCAGGGGGAGCTGGCGCAGACACAGACCACAGCAAGGCCCGAGCCGCCAAGTGAGCCGCCGCGTTCAACTGCATCCGGCAACATCAATCGCCAGCTGGCCGACATCTTTCAAACCGAATTGCGTGACCCACTGTGGGCCGATGAGCTGGAATTACAGCTCGGAGATTTTCTCTATACCAGTGATCTCAGTCATTACTTTGCTTACGCCAGTTATGGCTGCAAGCGTCACGTTTGTCAGCTGAGTTTTGTACCGCGCAGTCAGGGCGTCGATGCCATGCAATGGCAGCGTCTTAACGACCGTCTTTTTAACACGCCCTGGATACAACACTTCAAGGTCAGTGCTGCGCAGCAAACCGCACAGGGAATGCAAGTGCACTTGAGCACTAAAAGCATTCGGGAACTGAGTACAGAATACTAATCACAGTCTGTCGTGCGTTCGCTGTCTGGTGTATGTGGCGAGACCTCTAGCACTTGTGTTTGCAGGCGGCCATCGTGCAATTCAGTCGTTAACACATCGCCCACTGCCACGTCCTGCGTGGATTTAACGACTTTCTGCGCTGATTTGGTAATGCTATAGCCACGTGCTAAAACGGCCAACGGACTGACGCTATCGAGCCTGGCCGCCAGTAACGCCAGTTGTTGCTGGTGCTGTTGTTGCGAGGTCTGCATCGCGCGAATGAGCTTATCTCTCAGGCTGTCGAGATGCGCGCTGGCATAACGCAGTTTCTGCTCTGGATGAAACTGTGCCAGGCGTTGCTGCGCCAGTGCAACACGGCTTTGTGCCCGATGTTGCTGGTGGCTCATTGCCCGGTGTAAGCGGCTGCTGAGCTCATCCACTTTTTGTGCCTGCTGCATCAACTGAGTTTGTGGATGTTGCAGTAACAGGCGCTGGTGGACATTGTGCAGCTGCTGCCCTTGTTGGGATACATAACGCTGCATGGCCCCCGCTAAACGCTGTTTTTGCTGGCGCAACTGAGCCAGGACTTCCGCGCCATCGGGGCTGACCAGCTCCGCTGCGGCAGAAGGCGTTGGCGCGCGCAAATCGGCGACATAATCACTGATGGTGGTATCTATCTCGTGGCCGACGGCGCTGATCACCGGTAGCTGGCTGGCAAACAGGGCTCTGGCCACGGCTTCTTCGTTAAAACACCAGAGATCTTCCAGTGAGCCACCGCCACGGCCTACAATCAGCACATCTACTTCATTGCGACTGTTTGCCAGAGCAATTTGTGCAGCAATCTGGTGATGGGCTTCCTGACCTTGCACCTGAGTGGGGTAGATCACCACCTCAAGCTGCGGTGCCCGGCGTTTCAGGACCGACAGAATGTCTCTGATCGCCGCGCCGGTCGGGGAGGTGACAACGCCCACCCGGTTGATGCGCGCGGGCAGGGGTTGTTTATGCTGGCTGCTGAACAAGCCTTCGCCCGCCAGGCGCAGCTTGAGTGCTTCGAACTGTTGTTTTAACAGGCCTTCGCCTGCCGGTGCCATCTGTTCGACGATCAGCTGGTAGTCACCGCGCGGTTCGTAAACCGACACCCGGGCCTGAACCAGCACCTGCTCGCCATTTTGTGGCCGGTAGCGGCAGTAGCGGTTGTTGCCGCGCCACATGGCGGCTTTTACCTGGGCTTTGTCATCTTTAAGAGAAAAATACCAGTGCCCGGACGCCGGGGCGACAAAGTTGGAGATCTCGCCGGTCAGCTGTAAAGAAGCGAACCCCTGTTCCAGCAAACTGCGGATCTCACGATTGAGGCGCGAGACCGAATAAACTTTTTCTTGTTGTGGCAACGACATACTCAGCTCCATAAAAAATTCACGAATACTCTAGCATATTTTTGCTAAATTTTATTTACTCGCATAAGGAACGCTGATAAAATGCGCTCGCAATTCCTTATACTCAGTTTCACTTGAGAGATGCCGCACACATGTTAAGAATTGCAAAAGAAGCCCTTACCTTTGACGACGTACTTTTAGTACCCGCTCATTCGACTGTTCTACCACACACTGCGAACCTAAAAACCCGCCTGACTCGTGGTATTGAACTTAATTTGCCATTAGTTTCTGCCTCTATGGATACAGTCACTGAAGCACGCCTTGCAATTGCACTTGCACAGGAAGGCGGCCTTGGATTCATCCATAAGAACATGACCATTGAAGAACAAGCGCGCAATGTACGCAAAGTAAAAGCGTACGAAGCGGGGATTGTCTCTTTCCCGGTTACCGTAACCGCAGACAAAACCATTGCCGATACTTTGGCGCTGGCTGAAGAAAACGGCTTCTCAGGCTTCCCGGTCGTGGGTGAGAATAACCTGTTGGAAGGCATCATCACCAGCCGTGATATGCGTTTTGAAACCAAACTGGATAAGCCTGTGTCATCGGTGATGACGCAAAAGTCGGATCTGGTAACGGTTAAAGAAGGCGCATCACGTGAAGAGATCCTGGGCCTGATGCACGAGCACCGCATTGAAAAAATCCTTGTGGTCGACGACGCTTTCAAACTTAAAGGCATGATCACCGTTAAGGATTACCAAAAAGCACAGGAAAAACCAAACGCGTGTAAAGATGAGCAAGGTCGTCTGCGCGTAGGTGCTGCGGTAGGTGTGGGTGCCGGTACCGACGAGCGTATCGCTGCACTGGTTGCTGCGGGTGTTGACGTATTGCTTATCGATACTTCGCACGGTCACTCTCAGGGCGTGATTGACAGAGTTAAAGCAACCCGTGAAGCGTACCCGGACTTGCAAATTGTTGCCGGTAACGTGGCGACGGCTGAAGGTGCTGTTGCACTGGCTGACGCAGGTGTTGATGCAGTTAAAGTGGGCATCGGCCCGGGCTCTATCTGTACCACACGTATCGTAACCGGTTGTGGTGTGCCTCAAATTACCGCAATTTCAGATGCGGTAGATGGTCTGAAAGGCCGTGACATTCCGGTCATTGCTGATGGCGGTATTCGTTTCTCTGGTGACATAGTTAAAGCCCTGGTTGCTGGTGCATCTTGCGTAATGGTGGGCTCTATGCTGGCAGGTACTGAAGAAGCCCCGGGTGAAGTTGAGCTGTATCAGGGGCGTTACTACAAGTCATACCGTGGTATGGGCTCTCTGGGTGCGATGAACCAAAAAGAAGGCTCATCAGATCGTTACTTCCAAAAGAGCAACTCTGCTGAAAAACTGGTTCCGGAAGGCATTGAAGGCCGCGTGGCTTACAAAGGCCCAATCGCCACCATTATTCACCAACAAGTGGGCGGGATCCGCAGTGCCATGGGCCTGACAGGATGCGGCACCATTTTGGAGCTGAACACTAAACCTCAGTTTGTCCGCGTGACTTCTGCTGGTATGGGTGAGTCGCACGTCCATGACGTACAGATCACCAAAGAGGCTCCAAACTACCGCATGGGCTAATCCCGGCGGGTAAAAATGGGCTGGCGGTTGCCGGCCCTTCTTAATTTTAGTGTCTGCCTTCAGGCAAGGCACAGACAAACATTATGCGTTGGGCAGGCAAACTTGCCCGGTCATTTAGGTAATGCACTGTTGTTGTGCTTTACTAATTTTATCGCTTCCTAACAAACGAGATTATCAATGAGCAAAGACATCCATGATTCCCGTATTTTGATCTTAGATTTTGGTTCTCAATACACTCAATTGATCGCCCGCCGGATCCGTGAGATCGGCGTTTACTGTGAGCTATGGGCCTGGGATGTAACCGAGGAGCAGATCCGCGAATTTAATCCGCAGGGTATCATTCTGTCAGGTGGCCCGGAGTCTACGACTTTAGAAGGCAGCCCGCGCGCGCCTGAATATGTGTTCAATGCCGGTGTGCCTGTGCTTGGTATTTGTTACGGCATGCAAACCATGGCATCGCAGCTGGGTGGTAAAGTACACAGCTCAGATATGAAAGAGTTTGGTTACGCGAAAGTTGAAAAAGTGGGTAACTGTGCCCTGTTTGAAGCGATTGAAGATCACATTGAAGACGGCATCGGCAAACTGGATGTGTGGATGAGCCACGGCGACAAGGTCATCGAGATCCCAGAGCAGTTCGTTACTTCTGCAAAAACAGCAACCTGCCCGCATGCGGCGATGTCTTGGGAAGAAAAGCGTTTCTACGGCGTGCAGTTCCACCCGGAAGTAACGCACACGCAACAAGGCCTGCGCCTGCTAGAGCGCTTTGCTATTGATATCTGTGGCTGTGAAAAACTGTGGACACCGAGCCAAATTATCGAAGATGCAGTGGCACGTATTAAAGAGCAGGTAGGTGACGATGAAGTGATCCTGGGCCTGTCTGGCGGTGTTGATTCATCTGTCGTTGCTATGCTGATCAACCGCGCTATCGGCGACAAGCTGACATGTGTATTCGTGGACAATGGTCTGCTACGTCTTAACGAAGGCCAGCAGGTAATGGATATGTTCGGCGATAAGTTTGGCCTGAACATCATTAAAGTTGATGCAGAAGAGCGTTTCCTGAATGCCCTAAAAGGCATTGATGACCCGGAAGACAAGCGTAAAGCGATTGGCCATACCTTTATTGAAGTATTCGACGAAGAAGCGGGCAAGCGCGTTAACGCTAAATGGCTGGCACAAGGCACCATCTACCCGGACGTGATCGAATCTGCGGCGTCAGCCACAGGTAAAGCGCACGTTATCAAGTCTCACCACAACGTAGGTGGCTTGCCGGAAGACATGGAGCTTGGCCTGGTAGAGCCGCTGCGCGAGCTGTTTAAAGACGAAGTACGTAAAATTGGTCTGGAACTGGGCCTGCCCTACGACATGCTATACCGTCACCCATTCCCGGGTCCTGGTCTGGGTGTACGTGTTCTGGGCGAAATCAAGAAAGAGTACTGCGACCTGTTGCGTCGTGCTGACGCTATCTTTATTGAAGAGCTGCACAAGGCTGACTTGTACCACAAAGTGTCTCAGGCCTTCACGGTATTCCTGCCAGTACGCTCAGTAGGGGTAATGGGTGACGCACGTAAGTACGACTGGGTTGTGTCGCTGCGCTGTGTAGAAACCATCGACTTTATGACAGCACGCTGGTCTCACCTGCCGTATGAGTTCCTGGGTCAGGTGTCAAACCGCATCATCAACGAAATCGACGGCATTTCTCGCGTGGTGTACGACATTTCAGGTAAACCACCCGCGACGATTGAGTGGGAATAATTACGCATCAGGCAGCTGATATAAGTTAAGAAAAGGGCGGATAGGGTAACTATTCGCCCTTTTTGCTGATAAAAACAGCAAACGATCCAAAAGTTGATATTTTCTCTTTACCTTTTCAAATTGCTCATTATAATGCGTCGACATTGCAGGGGCGTAGTTCCAATTGGTAGAACAGCGGTCTCCAAAACCGATGGTTGCGGGTTCGAGTCCTGCCGCCCCTGCCACTTCCTTTCCTATTTCCTGATTATTCCCATATTTAATACAATTGAGATTGCAGTCATAACGCGCATATTCTAGAATTCCCAGCATTTAATTATTCCGGTGTTTTTGCATGCACGCAGCTCAGGCTCAGTTACTTGGTGTAATGCCACTTAAACTAAAATCTGCTTTTGATCCTAATCCGCAGCCAACAGCGTCTGCACCTCAGCCAGTTGAGCCCGCAGCGGTGGCACTAACGTTGAACGCGCAGTTACAACAGGATCTTTGCCTGGCCGCCAATGTCAGCGAACTCAGCGTTGCTGTCGGTGAGCCTCTGAGCTGGACCCAACGCGCGCAGCGGGCACATCTGGTTATACCTGATGCATCTCTGAGCGCGAAGCAAAAGCGTGCCTTGTGGCAACAGATCTGGCGTGGGCAGTCATGACTGTCTCTATTCATGCGGATCATCTGGCAAGTCTGCCACTGCAACAGCTTATGGAGATTGAGCAGGCCTGCCATACGCACCCCTGGACCAGCAAGACCATGCAATCCTGTTTAAGCGGGCGTTATTTTAATGCCGCCCTGTATCGGGATGAGCAACTGGTTGGCTTTTATGTCGGTGAGCGGGCAGGCCCTGATTTTACCCTGATGGACATTTGTATTGCGCCTGCGTGTCAGGGGCTGGGGTTGGCCTGGCAGCTGCTGGGGCACTTTATGGCAAGGTGTGAGCAGGACAAGGCCGAAAACATCTTTTTAGAAGTGCGGGTAAGCAATGAAGCGGCCATTGGTTTATACCATAAAGCGGGCTTCACTGAGATGGGCGTGCGTAAAAACTACTATCCCACAGCGCAGGGGAAAGAAGATGCCCTGTTAATGGGCAAAGTGTTGTTTGACCCTGAACTGAGCACTGACTGACAGCGCTGAGCGTATTTTGGTCGCCCAAATCGACTTATCTAAGGTCGGCATGCTCCTGCTCCAGGGTATATCTGATGGCCTGTGTCAGGTTTAACATGGCATATTCCCATTTGCTTGGATTATCTTCGCGCAGACAGGTCTCCAGATCGCCGGCCGCGCTGTGAATATTGCTAAAGCCAAAGCATCCGGCACTGCCCTTGAGACTGTGCGCCAGCGCTCTGAGCGATTCCCACTCTTGATCGGTAAAGAGCTGCTCCAGCTGGGTGAGTTGGTCGGGGAGTTTTTCTACGTAGTTGCGGCTGATCTGCAAATACTTTTCACTTTGCAGCAGCGAATTCCATTGCGAGCTCTTATCCTCTTCCAGCTGTAAATATTTCAGAAGTACGGCACCGAGCTTTTCACGGTCAATGGGCTTGGCCAGTGTGGCATCGCAGCCTGCCGCCAGATAGGTATCTATGTCATGCTTCATGACATTGGCAGTCAGGGCAATGATAGGGCCATCGTAAGCCGCGTGGCGAAGCATTTCTGTGGCTTCCAGTCCGCCCATGACAGGCATTTGCATGTCCATCAGGAGCAGGTCGTAATCGTTGACCAGTGCCATCTCCACGGCTTGTGCGCCATTTTTGGCGATATCAGGTTTGAGCCCCCAGGCACCAAGCAATAGAGTTAGTAGCTCCTGGTTATCCGGGTTGTCTTCTGCAAGCAGAATTTCGGCTTCAAGCTGAGTTTGCTCCAGTTGTTGTGTGGATATCACATGTTCGTGTGCCAGCTGAGCTTCGTCCTCAATCCAGGCAAATTCTGCTTGTGGGTGATTCGCTGCGACGGTAATGGTGAAGCGACTACCGACTCCCTGAGCACTCTCAACGCTGACATCACCTCCCAGTAACTGGGCGAGGTTTTTGGAGATACATAAGCCCAGGCCGGTGCCGCCGAAACGTCGGGTGGTGGTTGAGTCTGCCTGTTCGAAGGGTTTAAATACCCGCGACATTTCGCCTTGTGACATGCCAATACCACTGTCTTTGACTTCAAATTCGAATAGGGCGGTGTCTGAGCGATAACGGGCGCTGATCTCAATGCTGCCTGTTTCGGTAAATTTAACCGCGTTGGTCGCGATATTAAGCAAGATCTGCTTAAGCCGGGTTTCATCACTGTAGAGTTGCTGAGGCAGCGGCAAAGCATAATGCACAGTAAACCCTAGCTGCTTTTGCTCTGCCATGGGGGCAATGATCGACTCCACGTCTTTGAGTAAATGGAGCAGCTCAATGGGATCTTGCTCAACGGCCAGTTTTTCGGCCTCGATTTTTGATAGATCCAGAATATTATTGATCAATTCCAGCAGGTGTCTGGAGTTACGTAAAATGGTATCTAAGTGCAGGGCTGAGTTGGTGGCATTGGGAGAGTGCAGCATCTGCTCGGTGAACCCCATTATGGCGGTCAGCGGTGTGCGGATCTCGTGGCTCATATTGGCCAGGAAGCGGCTCTTAAGTTGGCTGGCTTGTTCGGCTTCGGCAATCGCCACTTCCAGCTGACGGTTCATTTCCTCCAGCGCCCGGGTACGGTTTTCGACTTTTTCTTCCAAGTGCAATTTGTAGTCTTCCAGCTCCCCCTGGAAATCCCGGATCTGCTTGATCATGTGATTAAAATCCTCAAACAAGATGCCTACTTCGTCATCATCGTGTGCCGGTAATGCTACCGACAGGTCACCATCGCCAACACGGTGGCTGGCTTCGCCGAGTAGCTCGATTGGAGTCAGCAGTAAGTTTCTGACCACAATGAAGATCAGGATTGGGAGTGTGATCACAGATAAAATCACAATCAGGGCTGTGGTTAAACTAATGGCTTTGCCCGACTGATACAAAATGGTCTTAGGGATGGTCGAGATATAATAATAGCCGCCACTGAGCTGTGCGCTGTAGGTCATGCGTCTGAGGTTATCAATGGAAGGTAATACCAGAGAGTTCAGTTTACCTTTATCCGCCAGTGTATTGATCTGTGCCATCTCCTCAGTGCTCAGAAAGCTCTGATTAAAATGGCTGTCGGAGCTGAATAACACCTCTCCTGATGCCGACACCAGCAGGTTTAAGGTGTCGTCATAGGGGGATTCTAGAATACTGCTGCTGATAAGCGAAGGAGCAACCTGGACAATAATGTAGCCCTCGTGCTGAGGCCGGTTGAGATTGAAATCCACGCCATAGATCTGCTGGACAAAATAAAGCTGTGTGCCACCGTTATGTGACGCTTGCATAAACTGCTGCTGGCGTAAGTTGCTTTGCCTGACCTGGGCAAAAAAGGGATAGGACTGAGGCGCCCGGTTGAGGTTGCTGGCATAAAAAGCATGGCTCTGGCCATGTTCATTTACCAGATTAATGCTCAGGATATCCGGGTAGGCTTCGCTATAGCTGGCAAACACATCCATGAGTGCCCCTAAGCGCTGGGTTTTTTCCAGGCTTTCTTGTTCTGGCAAACTCAAGTAGTCACTGAGTACCGGAGAGGTCGACAGTAATTTAGTGGTGGACTGATAGATTTCCATGTAGTTGAACATTTTTTGTTGTTGTTGTTCAACAAAGCGACTGACAATGAGTTTTGCCTGCTTCTGGGTCGAGCTGGTGACATTGGTCAGTGTAAAGCCGCCGAGCAATAACAATGGCAGTATCACCAGAGGAGTGATATACCATAACAGCCTGATACTCAGCTTACTTGTTTTCATCCGTGTTCAATTCCATCTATCAACTCGGTGGTGAAACACCCCAGTATGACCACAAACGTGTCCGATTAATATGTTGTTGTGGGTTATGTTACCGATTTTTGCACAAAACGGCTATGCTATCGCATAAATTGGTTGACTCTGTTTGCCCAAATTTGGTGCCCATCAGCATATACCGTGGGCACCAAAGACTTCATTGTCCGCGACTTAACTGTCTTTGACTTAACTGTCTTTGACTTAACTGTCTTTGACTTAACTGTCTGCGCGGCTCATAAACTTAGATTCCGCAGTGTTGATTTTAATTTTATCACCGCTGGAAATATGCTCAGGCACCTGCACAACCAGACCGGTTGTTAAGGTGGCTGGTTTAGTACGAGCACTGGCCGAAGCGCCTTTGATAGATGGGGCGGTTTCTTCGATCACCAGCTCAACGCTTGAAGGCAAATCCAATGAAACCGGCGTACCTTCTACAACCACAATCAGCAGGCCTTTGGTTTCCTCATTGATGAACAGCACCTGCTCAGCAATAGAGTCTTTGTGTATATGATAAGGAGTATAGTCTTCCTCATCCATGAATACATACTCTTCGCCATCAATGTAAGACAGCATCGCAGGACGACGCGTTAAGTCTGCCAGTTGCAGCATTTCTTCGGCTTTGAAGGTTTCATCAACTTTACCGCCATTCACGACATCGTACATACGCATACGGTATAAACTGCCGCCAGCACGGCCTTGCGGTACTGAGCGCTCAATGTCTCGGACGATCATGACGCGACCATTGTAATCAATCGCGGCGTGTTTTTTTATTTCACTGGCTTTAGGCATAAGAAGCTTCCTGTTAGTCTAAACTGAGCGAGAAGTTAGCATGAAGTGCGTAGCTCGCCAAGTACTGTGTTCCCAATCTGCCAGCTCTGCACGTGACGCTTGTTTGAGTAGGGCGCTGTGCGCGGAGAAAATGGCTAGAAATATCATAATAACAACAGGAGTCAGGTATGGTTGAAGGGATGAAGCTGGAGTGCCGGTGCGGTCAGGTTCGTGGGCGCATTGCTGCGCATCCGCATTGGCAAGGAAACCGTCTGACCTGTTATTGCAAGGATTGTCGGGCTTATTTACAGCACCTGGAACGCGCGGACTGCCTTAACGAGTTTGGCGGCACCGATATCTATCAGGTGCCTCCGGCGCATGTCACTATTTCACAGGGACAGGCTCAGCTGGCTTGTTTGCAATTAACCCAACGAGGCGTTTATCGCTTTTACACCCAATGCTGTAACACCCCGGTGGGTAATTGTTTTAGTGCCTTTTGGCCTATGGTCGGAATAGTGGGCAGTTTTGTGCTGGGGCCACTGGATGAGCAGGTTGGTCCGAGCGAAGGCAGTGTCTATTGTCGCGATGCACTCGGACGGGTACCAGATGAACTCAAGGGCACACGCTCACATAAGGCAATGGTATTACGCCTGATTGCCAAGTTACTGGCCTGGAAGCTGTGTGGTAAAAACTCGCCGTCCGTGTTTTTTGTTAACGGCGAGCCATGCGTGGTGCCACAACTGCTTGCGCCCGGCAGTGCTGCTGACAAAGGCTAAAGCGAGTAAAGGCTCGACATGGCGTGATAACTTAAGCCAAAGTGCTGATTGAACCAGTTATTAACGTACTCGTGATGAGGCGCAAGCTTGGCGCAGCGCAGTACATGCTCGCCACTGGCCGCCCCGAGTTTGTCTTCACAGTAGGTTTGTTGCCAGACGCTGTCGAGATCGGCTTTAAACTGCGCTCGCAGCTCGGACAGCTGTTTGTCCAGGCGCGTGTTGACATCCAGAAAGTGTGCTTTTTGCGGTGCCAGGTCCAATTTGGGAAAGTCTGCATAATGGCTTTGCGTATAGTGCACCTGGCTATCATCGACCTTATGTTCAATCTGCTGTGGACCCAGGCGACCCTGATACATGATGTCCAGGCTGAAGTATTCCGTAAACTCAGTGACCGGATATTGGTAAGTTTTTGCCACCTCGACTTGTATCAACGAACCCGGCTCGGCCGGGTTAGGCTGCGCTTGCTCCAATGTGTAGTGCTTCTGGCGGCTTACCAGTTTTGCATCGCGAGTATGTTTAAAAGTCGCATGGACGTTGAGCGTAAACTGTTGGCCCCCTTGCGGGTGATACCACAGGCTGTCCCTAAAGGCTTCATTTAGCTGTGATAACACGGTTTGCAGGCGCTGCTTTTGGGTGCTGGTATCGTGCAGTTGTACAGTCAGTTTTGGGGCTATACGGATCCCGGAATAAAGCGCCCGGTCGTTCACCTGCGAGTCTGCTGAGCTGGTAATGTTCCAGGCCTGACAGTATTTGCGATAAAAGCGTTGTAAAAAGAGGCGATCCTGGCCTTGCGACGCTTTAAGCTTGTGGCACTGGCGCTCGGCGTTTTCTTGTAACTGGGCCTGATATTGGGCAAAGGTGTTGCTCAGTCTGGCGTTGGCAATCAAAAAGGCATAGCGCATCTCAAAGTAACGAAATGGATCCGGGAAGGCGGAGCGCGACAGTGACAAGGCTTCCTGTTGCAGCCAGCGAGTGGCGTAGTGCAGCTCTTCGTTTTGAGTTTCGGCCATCGGTCCGACGGGCTCGATATGCCAGCTCACCTGATTTCGCAATAACGCCTCTAGTTTGAGGGCGGCGCCGGTATGATTGCCAGACAAGCGCAACATACGCACGTCTATCAGTCCGCGATCGATGATTTTATTTCGCGCTAAGGTGAGCCTTTGGCGGGCTTCAACATCTTGTGGATCCTCGGCCAGTGCCTGTTCATAGAACTCGGCAGACTGATCGTACATCCCTGCTTCGTATAACTTGTTGCCCTTCTGGACCAAGCTTTTACAGCCTGTCACTAGCAATGTGCTTGCGATGATCAGTGCACACAATTTCGGTGGATTCATGACGCCTTCCTTGTTCTGTTTGAAAGTGATACTTACCGCACAATAAATGCAGGGCTGTGAGGAGAGAAAGCCTTGCGATATTCGGGCAAAAGTGCGTCTGCGCTTCGTTCTGAAGACAACACAATGAACCCGGCTGGAGGCAGGTTTAATCCCTCAAAGATGCGCTCCGTTAGAGCGGACAGCTTCTATATATCATGCGTCATATCACCCTAATATGACAACCGGCGCGAGTGTTTATTTTTTAGGGCCAAGCACTCGCCGTTCAGTAATTTGTTTTGGTTTGGCGGGGGCTTCCGTGAGCACCCAAACCGGACGGGTGACGAACAGGTTGTTTGGATAGACCACTTTGTGCCCGTCGACATGCCGTAACACTACATTCATCAACCCCATTTCGACAATACAGCCTTCAATGAAATTAGCGCCGTCAATGATCCTCACCCAGTTGCCAAGACGATAGTCATTTTGCACAAACATGATCAAAAAGGCCGTCAGGTTACTGAGTAAAGACCAGGCGGCAAACATGGCCACGCCCAGCATCGCAAACAGTGAAGACCCAAGTACCAGTAAGCCGCGCAATTCAATGCCCCAGAACACCAGCAGCAGACACAATAACACCGCGCCGACCAGGCCTTTTAACAGCAGCTCGGCGCGTTGCTGACGGTGCAGGTCGATTTTTCCCCGGGTGATCTTATGCAGCACTTTGATTGCCAGCTTAAGCAGCAAGGGAAACAGGAAAATAAAAAGCAGGGTGACGATCAGTTTGTACTCAGCGAGTAAAAATGTCGTAAACGTATCTGGCATATGGCCTATCCGTTGGGATGCAAATAAAACGGGATGATATCAGGGAAATTTAATCGGTTAAAAGCGGTTTTTAACCGTAAATAACCATTGCACTGAGTCTATGTTGTCGGGACCATCGAGTGGTGCGGCGACATCCAGATGCAGGACCAGGCCAGAATTGGCCCGGCTCGGTGCAAGCCGTAACCCCAGGCCGACATTTTTTAAAAACTGGCCTTGGATCTGATTGGTTAACGCATATCGCTGCGGGGGAGTCAGCGAGTGCGGATCGTCAAGGGCGCCAGGTAGTGGAGGCGCTAAGGGACGTCCATCAACCCGGCCAATATCAAAGTAGACGGCGCCACCTACTTTAAACAGTTGCAACAAATCGTACTCCCAGTAATAGCGTTTCTCAAGATTAAGTAAAATCCGCCGGTTGCCTTGCAGGTAATTACTCGGATAGCCTCTTAAGCCGGTTTCACCGCCCAGGGTGATCTGTTGGTCGGCACTGAGGTGCTTGCCATATTGCACTTCAAGCTGGCCGTACCAGGACTGACGCAAGCTGGTATTGAGATAATACTGTACCCGCGAGCTGAGCAACAGGTTTTCCGCTTCGCTCTTGCGCTTGTTCCAGTATCCATGCAGGTTGAATGCCAAGCGCAGCAAACTATTTTGAGAGGTGAAATGCGCTTTGTTAGCATTAAATGACATAACCCAGCGGCTGTCGTCATCACTGAGCTCTTTGTCGGAGTAGCCTAGCAGGGCATTAATATTCCAGCCCAGATTCAAATCTTCGGTGCGATAAATGGAATCAAAATTACGTACTTTAATGTAGGCGTCTTCAAACCACTGCGCCTGAATATAGGGATAGCGCAGTGTACGGTCTTCAGCGATAGGCAAGGTGGTGTCACGCAGTCGGGCAAACTCTTGCTTTTCATCTCGATAGCCCAGCAGCAGCCGGCGGGTCCAGTCGTTGTCGAGTGCGAATGAGCGGCCAATGTAGAGGTTAGAGATTTCACTCAGCTGCTCGTATTCGGAGATTTCCTCTCCTAAATTATAAAACGACTCAACCCGGCGATTACTTAAATTGCTCACACCATAGCTGTAGGGCGTAGCAATTGAAAAAAACGGATACTCAACACCAACGTAGTGGACTTTTCCGTCATCGTTGTCAGCGTATTCCAGCCGCCCTTTATAGCGACTTGATAAAATTTGCGGGTCGTCATAGACAAACAGGTAACCACTGCGATCAGGGTCAGATATATGGGTAAGCGACAGGCGTTTACCATAGCCCAGCAGGTTAGATTCGCGAAAACCAAGGCGGCTTGAGTTATCACCTCCGCTACGGCTAAAGCTAATATCCGGAAGCAAGGTCCAGAGATCGCGGGTCACAACGGTGACGGCAACCTCTCCATCACAGGTTTGCTCGGCAAAGATCCTGGCATCATAGATATAGGATTGTTGGCGCAGTAGTCGCTCAGACTCCCTCAGCAGTTTTGGGTCATATTTACCGCCTTGGGTAAACAGCAGCAAATTGCGGATCACCTCGGGTTTGGTCGTGATATGCGCCCTGTTTGCAAAACGAAACACCGCATTGTCTTCCTCCGGCAAAGAGGTATCAAAGACGTTTAATTGCTTAAGCTCAATACTGACCACAGATGCATTTTGTAATTCCGGCAGGGTATCTTCGCTGTCGAGCTGACGATGAAGGTTGTTGTCTTCTGGTGCATTGGCGCGGTTGTTGCCGCACTGCTCAGACGCACTCTCTGTCGTGCTGGCAACAGCGGTCCCAGAGGCGGCAGCAAGTGATGTGAATATTGTCAGTATTGAAGCGCGAACAACCCAACCCATAGAACAGCCTGTCGTTAGTTAACGTACTTTTTATTATGGCCTATGTTAGCCACAGCTGCTCAACTAAGTCTATATTATTGTTGTAAATTTAACCGTAATAATGTTACCAGGTTCGGCAAATGTTCAGTTGCAGCAAGGCCTTCCGGCGCGATCCAGATACTCTCGCTGTAGTGTTCAAAGTTGAGGTTATAGGGGTGTCCTGCACAGGTAAATCGCCACTGATGGCGGTCGGCGCCTTGGTGAAATTCCAGCAAAGAGAGGCCATCCAGGTGCAAGAAAATTTGCCCCCACAGTTCAAATTCATCCGCGTCAGGCAGTGCTGAGGGGGTGATCAGGATCGTATCCTGATCTGCCAGGTGATCGATGTGCGTTGTCACTGTGACTCCACTTGCTATATCGGGTTAATCGGTGTCGAGATAATTGCGGATCAGCTGCATAAAGGGCGCACCATATTTGCTGAGCTTGGTAAAGCCAACCCCGGATACTTTCAGGAACTCGCTGTCGTTGGTCGGGAGCAGCTGCGCCATTTCCGCCAGGGTTTTATCACTGAATACCACATAGGGCGGTACATCGTCCTGATCGGCCAGCTCTTTGCGCAGGCTACGCAGCTTGGCAAACAGCTTTTTATCGTAATTGAATTGTGCCAGTTTATCCTGATAAACGTGCTTGGCTTCCAGTCGCGGCTGTGCCAGTTGCAGCGCATACTCACCGCGCAGTACCGAGCGGGCACCTTCGGTCAGGCGCAGTGCCGCGCCCTGAGTGATATCCTGTGCGACCAGTCCGTGATGGATCAGTTGTCGCAAGATACTCAGCCAGTATTCGTTGCTGTGTTCTTTGCCTATGCCATAGGTGCTCAGTGTGTGATGCTGATTGTCCCGGATCCGGGCTGTGTTGGCACCACGCAGGACATCGACAATGTAGCCCAATCCAAAGCGCTGCTCTGCCCGGTATATGCAGGACAATGCTTGCTGAGCGACCAAAGTGCCGTCAAAGCGCTTTGGCGGGTTCAGGCAAATATCGCAGTTACCGCACGGTTCGCGCTGATATTCGCTGAAATAGTTGAGCAGGATCTGGCGGCGACAGGTTTGTGCCGAGGCAAAGCTGGCCATTGAGTTAAAGCGCTGCTCTTCAACTCTGCGGCGGTGTTCGTCCTCAATGTCTTCAAAAAAGCGTTTTACCCGGCCAATGTCGGCGGGGTCGAAATACATAATGGCTTCCGCTGCCAGGCCGTCACGCCCGGCGCGCCCGGTTTCCTGATAATACGCCTCAATACTTTTGGGGATGTCGTAATGCAATACATAACGCACGTTCGATTTATTAATCCCCATACCAAACGCCACGGTCGCCACAACAATTTGAATGTCATCGCGGGCAAAGGCATTTTGCACGAACTGGCGTTGCTCGTTGGTCATGCCGGCATGATATGCCGCAGCGTTAAAGCCGGCCTCAACCAGCTTTTCCGAGATATCATCAACGCGTTTACGGCTGGAGCAATAAACAATACCACTTTGCCCTTTTTGCGTGCGCAGGTAGCGCATCAATTGCGACAGGGGTTTGAACTTTTCTTCGATGGTGTAACGAATATTCGGTCTGTCAAAACTCCCGGTATGGATAAACGGGGTGTGCAAGCCAAGCTGGGTGACAATGTCACTGCGGGTGGCTAAATCGGCTGTTGCCGTCAGCGCCATCATAGGCACCGTGGCAAAACGTTGTTTTAACTCATGCAGGCGGCAGTAGTGGGGTCGGAAGTCGTGTCCCCAGTGCGATACGCAGTGGGCTTCGTCGATGGCAAATAATCCCAGCTTCAGATGGCTCAGACGTTCTATAAACTCACTCTGCAAGACTTTCTCTGGTGCGACATACAATAGCTTGATCTCGCCCTGATGCAGACGCTGATAAATGGCTTGCTGCTGCGCCCGGTCAATGCTGTTATTGATGAACTCAGCGCTGACCCCTAACGCCTTGAGCTGGGCAACCTGATCCTGCATCAAAGAGATAAGGGGAGATACCACTATACAGGTGCCGGGTAAGAGTAAAGCGGGTACCTGATAACACAAAGATTTGCCGCCGCCTGTCGGCAGCAATACTAAGCTGTCGCGCCCGTCCAGGCACGCCTGAATGACGTCGAGTTGCCCGTCACGGAAGTCACTGTAGCCAAAAACTTCTTTCAGTACGCCGTGCGGTGTGTCGATTGAGTGAGTTGCAAGATTTTCCATCGAGCGCATTTTAGTGGGTTTTACGTCAGATGTCTTTTGTTTTTGATCACAGGAAAATCATACTGGCGGGTACAGTTTGCGGTATACTGCGCGCTTGGCATCTGTGGGAACAATCAGAAGGCCAATTTATGTTGTGCTTGGGAGAAATGAATGGGAACGAGTAGTGAAACGAAGCAGGGGTATACCTTTGCCGTTTTAGCATTTTTGATGTGGGGACTGGCCCCCATCTATTTTAAATCACTGGATCAGGTCGATGCGCTTGAAATTCTTATCCATCGGGTTGTCTGGTCAGTGCTCTTTATCGCCTTGATCATCGCGGTTAAGCTGAACTGGCATAAAGTCATTGCGGTACTGCGCCAGCCTAAATTGATGCTGATGCTGACGGTTACGGCTTTATTGCTGGGGTTTAACTGGGGCTTGTTTATCTGGTCTGTAAATAATGGCCATATGCTGGATGCCAGTCTGGGTTACTACATTAATCCCTTACTCAATGTCCTGTTGGGCATGCTGTTTTTGCACGAGCGCCTGCGGCCTCGCCAGCAGTTTGCGGTTGCGCTGGCACTTGTTGGAGTGGTGCTGCAACTAGTGAGCTTTGGTTCGTTTCCAGTGATCGCCTTTTCTTTAGCAGGGTCATTTGCGATTTATGGATTGCTGCGCAAGACCATGGCGGTGGAGTCCTTACCCGGTTTACTGATTGAAGCCGTTATTCTGCTGCCCATTGCATTAGGTTACTGGTGGTGGCTAACACCCAGCGACACCAGCAATATGATGCTGAATGACTGGCTCACCAATTTGCTGTTGATCAGCGCCGGTGTGGTAACGACCTTGCCATTATTATGCTTTACCGCGGCTGCAAAACGCATCCCTTATTCTACTTTAGGGTTCTTTCAGTACATTGGCCCCAGCCTGATGTTTATGCTGGCTGTGGTGTTTTATGGCGAAGAGTTTAGTGCAGAGCGAGTGTTAACGTTTGCGTTTATCTGGTCTGCGTTAGCGCTATTTAGCTTTGACTCTTATCGGGCGGGTAAGGCGCAGCGCCGTCTTGCTGCGGCATGATAAAGGTAGGAGCACAGGCACTGCCTGTGCTCCGCGTGATGTTTTACAGATCGTCGTCTGCCTCTGTGGCCACCGCTTCGACTTCTTCTTTATTTGCATTGACCTTAGAGCGGCCAAACAAAGTATGAAACTTGGTTTTGCAGGTTGTCAGCTTAAGGTATTTGGCCCAGGTCTTTTCCATGGCATTTTCCGGGCTTCCTAATCCCCCCATCACCTCCACAAAGTGTTGCTGAAATTCATTTTGCGGATCACAGGCTTTAGTGTATAAGCTCTTAAGTAACGCACCATGGTTTTCCAGAATATCAGACTCTTGCAGGGTAAAGTGTCCGCTTCGTGAAAACCCCCGGGGAAAGTTAATATCATCATAGAAATGTTTTGTTGTAGCAAAAGCTTCTTTCAGGGTCGCTAAATTTTGACTCATGGTGAAATCCTCAGCATTGTTTGGCAGGAGTATGGACCATAGTGCGGAAATAATTAAACGAGTTTTTTTTATCGTAAGGGGGCTATGTGGACCTAGATCTATTAAAAACATTTGTCGAAGTAGTAAAGACCCGTCACTTTGGTCGTGCAGCCGAGAATTTATACATTACTCAATCCGCTGTGAGCTTCCGGATCCGCCAATTAGAACAAAGCCTTGGCGTGAATTTGTTTATCCGTCAGCGCAATAATATTCAGCTGACTGCGCCGGGCGAACGTTTGTTACCCCATGCCAATATGATCTTAACCGGGATGCAGCGGGCCAAAGTCGATGTGGCACTAGCTAATAACATGCACAAACAGCTGTCCCTGGCGGGTACCCCGAACATTTGGGATGCGTTTTTACAGTTTGGGATTAACCATATAGTGGCGGCCATGCCTGGGGTATCGCTGGTGGCCGAAGTCAAAGCCCAGCAAGAAAGTACACGCCTGTTGCTGGAGCGCACGCTCGATATTGCTGTGTTGTTTGATCCGCCCAAGGTCGATGAGCTGGTGGTGAAACAAATTAAGCATCTGGCCATCATCCCGGTCAGTACAATGGCGCAAACGACAAGCGAAGACTTTTTTGACAAGCAATATGTTTACGTAGACTGGGGAACGGCCTTTTCATTGTGGCATGCGAAACAGTTTACTGGCAGCACACCGCCTTATTTCAGAACCAGTACCGGCCGTATTGCGCTGGACCTTATCATGCAGTGCGGGGGCTCAGCATTTATCCCCCGTGCGCTGGCGGTTGAATCGATAGAGAAAAAACAGCTTTTCCATATTGAATCGGTAGAGCAGAATGCGCGGGAGATTTATGTTGCTTATCACAAGGACAATGATCAACTGGAGCAGATAGAAACGATTGCCAGCCTGTTGGCGTCTTTACCTGATTAGGTTACAGATTATTGAATTATTTATGATGGTCAGCTGACAATTTAATGTCAGTTTTATTTTGTGTGTAATATTTCTGTCACTTATCGCTGGCAGACTGCGCCTGTCTAAAAAATTACGTGTTGTGATACTTGAGGAAATACACATGAAATTATCTAAATCAGCATTATTTGTTTCTCTTTTCGGTGCTTTATCTGCAAGCGCTTACGCTGATGTTGATGTATATGGTAAAGCGAATTTGTCTGTACAGAGTTCAGACGAAGGTGAAGGCTCGTTCACTGAGGTGAAAAGCAACGCATCACGCTTTGGTTTAAAAGGATCAGAGAAACTAGATTCTGGTCTTGAAGTTATCTACAAATTAGAGTTCCAGGTTGACGTATCTGATGCCGACTCTAAAGGCGATGATGACAACATTACGGCACGTAACCAGTATGTAGGTCTGAAAGGTGGTTTTGGTGAGGTCGTGATTGGCCGTAACGATACGGCTTTCAAACAGTCACAAGGTAAACTGGACTTGTTCAATGACCTGGAAGCGGATATCAAGAACCTGTTTAAAGGTGAAAACCGTCTTGGCGATTCAATCTCTTACAAGTCAGCCAGCTTCAACGGGTTTAAAGTGCTTGGTACTTTTATCGCTGAAGACAGCACAGATGGCGAAAACGGTTATTCAGCAGCGCTTACTTATGGCGATGCAAAATTGAAGAGCACTAACTTCTATGCTGCGGTTGCGACTGACAGCGAAGTAAAAGGCTATGATGCAGTACGTTTCTCAGTACAGGGTAAAGTAGCAGACTTTAAACTGGGCGCAATGTATCAGATGCAAGAGAAAGTAGATGGCTCAGATGAGGCAGACGGTTACATGGTAAACGCGGCATACGGTTTTGGCGCGAATACCCTGAAACTGCAATATCAGGTTATCGACTTTGATAAGGGCGATAAGGTTGATGGTATTTCTGTGGGTATCGACCACAAGCTGAGCAAAGCTGCAAAGCTTTATGCCTTCTACTCAAGTGTTGATGAAGACAATGGTGTAGAGGAAGACTACCTGGGTGTAGGTATCGAATACAAGTTCTAAGTCTATAAACGACCTAAAACTAGATTGATAAAGGCCAGTCGGAACGCTCTGACTGGCCTTTTTGCGTTTTATGGACCTGAAATCAGGCCGGTTTAGCGGCGGTTTATATCAAAAAACACCTGTTTCGTACAATTAACGTCCGAATGGGCCGTTTTTCTCACTTTTCTTCAAAAAAGGGGTTGCGCTTGGTTTCGATTTCCCTATAATGCGCATCCACCGACACGGGGCACGACGCTGAAAAGCAACGAGCCAGCGAGTTGGGAGTCAAATAAAACTTAGCTTTGAAACTTTTCAAAATTAAGTGTTGACATAAAATGGGAAGTGATTAAAATGCACAACCCTCGGCGCTAACAGCGCAGTGACACTAAGTCGCACCGGGTAACCGG
>NZ_PPUZ01000104.1:0-11507 GCF_004212645.1 Pseudoalteromonas rubra
GTCCATGTAGGCAAGGCAAAAATTTTGCTATTTAGTTGTTCTAAATGAAAAATTTTTAACATAGTTAGCGTCATATTTGCTCCGTCAAATTGAACAGGTATTAAGTGAAATTGGTATTAGGTTTAGCGTCAGACATAAAAAAACCCAAACAGCTGTTTGGGTTTTTTTAATTCTGCATCCGGCTTACTTGAGTAATGACTCAGTCAGCACAGGACGAATTTCTTTTACAATCGCCTGACACAGCTTAGGTGCGCCACATACGATGTTACCGCTGTTGTTGTAGTTGGCGCCGCCAGCGAAGTCCATCAGCATACCGCCGGCTTCTTTGATCAGCAATTCACCCGCCGCTGTATCCCAAGGCTTAAGACCAATTTCATAGAAACCATCGATACGGCCCGCAGCAACATAGGCCATATCCAGCGCCGCAGAGCCAGCACGACGGATATCCGTAGTCTGGATAAACAGCGCTTTAAAGGCTTCAGTGTAAGCGTCCAGGTGATGCTTTTGTTTGAACGGGAAGCCCGTTGCCAATACAGAGCCCGCCAGCTCGTTACTCTTAGTAACGCGGATACGTTTGCTGTTCAATTGTGCGCCCTGGCCGCGAGAGGCGGTAAAGAGTTCATCGCGGATTGGATCGTATACAACGGCTTGTTCTACGCGGCCTTTAACTTTAAGCGCGATAGAAATAGCAAAGTGAGGAATGCCCTTGATGAAGTTAGTGGTGCCATCAAGCGGGTCGATAACCCAAAGGTAATCGGCTTGCTTGCCATCAGTATGGCCAAGCTCTTCACCGACAATTGCATGCTCCGGGTAGGCTTTTAAAATTGTGTCACGGATAACCAGTTCCGCTTCTTTATCTACGTTTGTAACGAAATCGTTCGAGCCTTTTTGTGAGGTCTCAACCTGAGACATGTTTTCACAAGCACGTAGAATCACCTTACCCGCGTTACGCGCAGCGCGTACCGCAATGTTTAACATTGGATGCATAGCATTACCTTTGAATTGTAAAAGAACTAAAATTTTTGAGCCGGCGTATTCTAGCGATTTTTCCTGCAAAGTAAATAACCCAGCAGCAAAAAACGTGTGCTTTTTTTAATCAATATGAGTAAGTGACTCAAATTCAGGCAGTTCTGTTGAGCCGCTCATGTCGAATACTTTTATGCTTTTGCAGCCGTTATGCCATCTACTTGCGGTTGGTCTTGATTTTACTATCTGGCGAATTCGCGTTTGTGCTAAACTCCGCCATTATTTTTTCCTGAGGCATAAGACATGGCATTAGAAGACATTCGCATTGTATTGGTTAATACCTCCCATTCAGGCAATATCGGCTCGGTTGCACGCGCGATGAAAACCATGGGGTTATCAAAACTCTATCTGGTCGATCCCGCGTGTGAAGTAGACAGTCATGCCAGCGCCCTGGCAGCCGGTGCAACAGATGTACTGGGCAATGCGGTTCAGGTAGAAAAACTTGAAGACGCCATTGCAGACTGTGCCCTGACAATAGGCACCAGCGCGCGTTCTCGTACTTTATCCTGGCCTATGGTTGGCCCGCGCGAGTGTGCCCAAAAATTGGTTGATGGTGCTGAGCAGACGCCCGTTGCTTTGGTATTTGGTCGCGAAAACAGTGGTCTAACTAACGAAGAGCTACAGCTTTGTAACTACCACGTTTGTATCCCTGCAAATCCGGAGTACAGCTCACTGAACCTGGCGATGGCGGTGCAGACGCTGGCTTATGAAACCCGCATGACCTACCTGGATCGTCAAGAGCAGCCCGTGGAGCAGGACGATGCACAGTACCCGACGTCCCAGCAGATGGAACTATTTTACGAGCACCTTGAGTCTACCCTGAACGACACTGGCTTTATTATTAAGCAACATCCGGGCATGGTCATGACCAAGTTAAAACGCCTGTTTAACCGTGCCCGCCCGGAAGATCAGGAACTCAACATCCTGCGCGGCATTTTAAGCTCAATAAATAAGTCAATAAAATAAATAGGTTAGCGCTTTGGTATGAGATATACCAAAGTGCTGCAATAATCTCATGCGCAAATACTTGACTAAATTACTCAGGTAATTACAATGTCCATAATACCTGAGAAAATTAGTCGGGTATTTTGATGGGGGCAGAGTGTCTACGTCAGGTAAGTACCTACCTACGTGGCATCCGCACGATATAGGGCGATTGGTTGTTGGTTAATACTTGACTATCTTAGTCAGGTAATTACAATTTGCGCCTTGATAACTTTTCTGGGGGCACGCATGAAACTGACTTCAAAAGGCAGATATGCAGTGACAGCGATGCTGGACGTCGCACTACACGCAAATATTGGGCCCGTGCCTCTTGCGGATATTTCCGAACGTCAGGAAATTTCCCTGTCATACCTGGAGCAATTATTTGCCCGCCTGCGCAAACATGGCTTAGTCAGCTCTGTACGCGGACCGGGTGGCGGCTACTTGCTGGGCCGCGACGCACATACTATCTCAGTGGGCGATGTGATCGCCGCGGTGGATGAATCCGTAGATGCAACCCGATGTCACGGTGAAGGTGGCGGCTGCCAGAGCGGCATGCGCTGCCTGACACACACACTGTGGTCGGACTTAAGTATGCGTATTGAAGAGTTTTTAAACAGTATTTCCCTCGCCGAGTTAGTCGCCAATTCTGATGTGCAGTCTGTTGCAACACGTCAGGACAATGGGGTTAACAGTGCAATGAAGCAATTAGAGAATATTCAAGTGAGTTGCCAGCTGTAAACTGGCGTCTAGCGGAGAAAGAAATGAAATTACCGATATATTTAGATTATGCAGCGACCACACCGGTTGATCAGCGTGTTGCAAACGAGATGATGCAGTGCCTGACAATGGATGGTAATTTTGGTAATCCAGCCTCACGTTCACACCGTTTCGGGTGGCAGGCAGAAGAGCTGATTGACCAGGCGCGTAACGATATCGCTGATTTAATCAACGCCGATCCGCGTGAAATTGTTTTCACCTCAGGGGCAACAGAATCAAACAACCTGGCGATTAAAGGTGCGGCTAACTTCTATCAGAAGAAAGGCAAGCACGTGATCACCGTTAAGACCGAGCATAAAGCCGTGCTGGATACCTGTCGTGAACTCGAGCGTCAGGGCTTCGACGTCACTTATATGGAAGTGGAAGAAAACGGCCTGCTGGATCTGAAAAAACTAGAAGCCGCAATCCGCGAAGACACCATTCTAATCAGCGTCATGCATGTTAACAACGAGTTGGGTGTGATCCAGGATATCGCGACCATCGGTGAAATGTGTCGTGAGCGCAAAATCATGTTCCACGTTGATGCCGCGCAAAGTGCCGGTAAAGTACAGATCGACCTGCAACAGCTGAAAGTAGACTTTATGTCTTTCTCTGGTCACAAAGTATATGGCCCTAAAGGTATTGGCGCACTGTATGTCCGTCGTAAGCCGCGTGCACGCCTTGAAGCGCAAATGCACGGTGGTGGTCATGAACGTGGTATGCGTTCAGGTACACTGGCAACCCACCAAATCGTGGGTATGGGTGCTGCTTTCCGTGTTGCTAAAGAAGATTTCGAAAAAGACCATGCACACATCAGCGCGCTACGTAAGCGTTTGCTGGACGGCGTGATGGATATGGAAGAAGTGTATTTCAATGGTGCGATTGACCAGTCAGTACCGGGCATTGTTAACCTGAGCTTCAACTTTGTTGAAGGTGAGTCGCTGCTGATGGCGGTTAAAGACATTGCCGTCTCATCTGGTTCTGCATGTACTTCTGCGAGCCTTGAGCCGTCTTACGTACTGCGTGCATTGGGTCGTAACGATGAGTTGGCACACAGCTCAATCCGCTTCAGCATTGGTCGCTTTACCACTGAAGAAGAAATCGATTATACCGTTAAGCTCATCAAAGACTCGATTGGTCGTCTGCGCGAAATGTCACCGCTTTGGGAAATGTTCAAAGATGGCGTGGACTTAGATGCAGTTGAGTGGGCACACCATTAAGCAAATCCGTGTATAGCAAGCTAATACTATAGGCAGGTAGTGAGGAAAGAATTATGGCGTACAGTAACAAAGTAATAGACCACGTGGAAAACCCACGTAACGTTGGGTCATTAGACAAAAACGATCCGAGTGTGGCAACGGGTATGGTTGGTGCACCGGCTTGTGGCGATGTGATGAAGCTTCAGATCAAAGTATCGGAGCAGGGCATCATCGAAGATGCCAAGTTCAAAACATACGGCTGTGGTAGCGCCATCGCGTCATCATCGCTGGTAACTGAGTGGGTAAAAGGCAAGACACTGGATGAAGCCGGTGAAATCAAGAATACCGACATCAGTGCTGAGCTAGAATTGCCACCAGTAAAGATCCACTGCTCAATTTTGGCAGAAGACGCAATTCAGGCTGCAATTGCAGACTACAAGAGTAAACAGGCGAAGTAAGAGATAACTATGGCAGTGACACTGACAGAGTCGGCAGCAAGCCGAGTACAGACTTTTTTGGCCAACCGCGGTAAAGGCATTGGGCTGAGAGTCGGCATTAAAACGACCGGCTGTTCAGGTCTTGCCTATGTACTTGAGTTTGTCGACGAGCTGGATGAAGGCGATGAGGTATTTGAAGAAAAGGGCGTCAAACTCATCGTCGATGCCAAGAGCCTAGTGTATATCGACGGTACTGAGCTAGACTACACCAAAGAAGGTCTGAATGAAGGGTTTAAGTTTAATAACCCGAATCAGAAGGACGAGTGTGGCTGCGGCGAAAGTTTCACCGTTTAATCTCTCTTGTGATTAATAATTCTAAAGCCCTGCCTTGGTAGGGCTTTGCTGTATTGGATGCGTATGCGATATTTTGAATTATTCGATTTACCTGTCAGCTATCAGGTTGACCTGAACGTTTTAAATCAGCGTTATCTTGACCTGCAACGCGCGGTCCACCCGGACAAGTTTGCTCACCTTGGCGAGCGCGAAAAACTATTAGCGGTACAAAAGACGGCAGAGATCAATGATGCACTGGCGGTGCTAAAGCACCCGGTAAAGCGTGCTGAGTACATGCTGAGCGAGCGCGGCGTGGATATTCGTGCAGAGCAACAAACCTTGCAGGATCCGGCGTTTTTAATGCAGCAAATGGAGCTGCGTGAAGCGCTGGAAGACATTCAGCATAGTGGCGATCCTGAAGCAGAAATCGAGTCATTTGAAGCGCAAGCCAAACAGCTGGAACAGCAATATAGCGCCGGCCTGGGAGAGCTTTTAGCAAGCAGCGACGAAAGTGACCTGCATCGCGCGGCGGATCATATTCGTAAACTCAAGTTTGTTTATAAATTGAAAGACGAGTTGTCTCGAATCGAAGACAGCCTGTTCGACTGATTGATACGGTGTGGCTGCAAAGTGCAGCGACAACCAGCTTCACCAAAGTGAAAGAGCATTATGGCATTATTGCAAATTGCTGAGCCGGGGCAGAGCGCGGCACCTCATGAACACAAACTGGCCATCGGAATAGACCTGGGCACCACCAATTCGTTGGTGGCTACGGTTCAAAGTGGCGAAACCAAAACCCTGACCGACATCAATGGCGAGGCGATGCTGCCCTCTGTGGTTCGTTATCACGGTGAGCAGATAAGCGTTGGTAAGTCGGCGCAGCAAGAAGCGGCATTGGATCCGGAAAATACTCTGATCTCAGTAAAGCGCTTTTTGGGTAAAACGGCCGAAGAAATTGCCAGCAGCTATGGTCAGCTGCCTTATACCTTTGTTGAGCATCAGGGCAGCCTGGCGGTTCAGACCTGTGCCGGTCCTGTCAGTCCGGTTCAGGCATCGGCTGAAATACTCAAATCACTCCATCAGCGCGCGGTTGAAAGCTTTGGTGGCGAAGATGTGATGGGCGCGGTGATCACTGTACCTGCCTATTTTGATGATGCACAGCGTCAGAGCACCAAAGATGCCGCTGAAATCGCGGGTCTTAAAGTATTGCGTTTATTGAATGAGCCAACCGCAGCAGCAGTCGCTTATGGCCTGGATTCAGGTCAGGAAGGCGTGATTGCTGTTTATGACTTAGGCGGTGGTACCTTTGACATTTCTATCCTGCGTCTGAATAAAGGCGTATTTGAAGTGCTGGCCACCGGTGGCGACTCAAGCCTGGGCGGCGACGATTTTGATGCACTGCTGGTGAATACTTTTAAACAGCAAACCGGGTTAACCGACCTGACTGCTAAAGAGCTGCGCCTGTTCATCAACAAAGCTAAAGCGTGTAAAGAAGCGCTGACCAGCTATGAAACGGTGAACGTGAAGTTGCCTGTGCGGGAACAGGAATTCACCGTCACCATCACCCAAGCTCAGTTTGCCCAATTGGCTGAGGAATTGGTCAAGAAAACACTGCGTTCGTGCCGCCGCGCGCTCAAAGATGCGGGCGTTGAAAAAGAACAAGTGCTGGAAGTGGTGATGGTGGGTGGCTCAACCCGCATGCCTGTGATCCGCAGCGCCGTAGAAACTTTCTTTGCTAAGCCCCCATTGACATCGATTGACCCGGATCGGGTCGTTGCACTGGGTGCCGCAATTCAGGCAGATATTTTGGTCGGCAACAAGCCGGACTCAGATATGCTGCTGCTGGATGTTTTGCCATTGTCTTTGGGCCTGGAAACCATGGGCGGGTTGGTTGAGAAGATCATCCCACGTAATACCACTATTCCAGTTGCTCGTGCGCAGGAATTCACTACCTTTAAAGATGGTCAGACGGCTATGTCTCTGCATGTGCTGCAGGGCGAGCGTGAGCTGGTTGATGACTGTCGCTCTTTGGCTAAGTTCAGCCTTAAAGGCATTCCGCCAATGGCGGCAGGGGCGGCACATATTCGCGTTACCTTTAAGGTGGACGCGGACGGTTTGCTGAGTGTGTCTGCAATGGAGAAATCCACTGAAGTACAGGCTGAAATTCAGGTTAAGCCGTCGTTTGGTCTGAGCGACGATCAGGTTGCACAGATGCTCAAAGACTCCATGAGCAACGCCAAAGAAGATATGCAGGCGCGTATGCTGAAAGAACAGCAGGTTGAAGCGCTGCGTGTATTGGAAGCCCTGGAGGCCTCACTGGCGACCGACAGCGCGCTGCTTAATGAACAAGAGTTGACGGCATTGCGCGATGCGATGGCCGCTCTTGATAATGCACGATTAACGGCCACGGATCCACAAGCGATCAAAGCGGCAATCGAACAGGTGGATGAGGCAAGCAGTGAGTTTGCATCACGCCGTATGGATGTATCAATTAAACACGCACTGCAAGGTCAGTCGGTAGACGAGGTGTAATATGCCACAGATTATCTTTTTACCCCATGAAGAACTTTGCCCGGAAGGCGCAGCCATTGAAGCGGAATCAGGCAAAACCGTACTGGATGTGGCGCTGAAAAATGGTATCAGCATTCCCCATGCCTGTGAAAAGTCCTGTGCCTGCACCACTTGTCACGTGGTGATCCGTGAAGGGTTTGACTCGCTTGAAGAAAGCGATGAGCTGGAAGACGACATGCTGGATAAGGCCTGGGGGCTGGAAGCAGAATCCCGGCTGGGTTGTCAGGCAGTGATTGCCGATGAAGACCTGGTCGTGGAAATCCCCAAGTACAACCTCAATATCGTCAACGAAGAACATTAATCTTTGTCTCTACAGGGCCGCATTTAGCGGCCCTGTTCAGTTATGGAAGGAGCGTTTGCTATGACACTTATCACCGAACAAAACCACTCCTGGGTCAATGGCAGTCCCTGGCAGTCACAGCGGCAGTTAACGGTACATAACCCGGCCAACGAGGTGCCCATCGCGACGGTTTCCATTGCCGATAATGAGGCCGCAGAGCAAGCGCTCAGCGCAGCGCAGGCATGTTTTGATATCCTTAAACAGCGTCCAGCCCAGCAGCGAGCCGAGGTGCTGACGCGCTGGTATCAACTCATACTGGACAATGAAGCGGTACTGGCGGAGCTGATGACCAAAGAGCAGGGCAAACCGCTGCGTGAAGCGAAGGCCGAAGTCCGGTATGCCGCGGGGTTTGTGCAGTGGTTTGCTGAAGAGGCTAGGCGTGCTTATGGTGAAGTGATCCCATCGCACAGTCCTTCGCACCAGCTGACAACGATAAAGCAGCCCGTCGGTGTGGTGTTGGGGATCACGCCATGGAACTTTCCATTGGCTATGATCACGCGCAAAGTGGCACCGGCTTATGCTGCGGGTTGCCCCTTTATTCTTAAGCCGTCAGAAGAAACGCCTTTGAGTGCCATAGCTTTGGCCAAATTAGCGTTAGAAGCTGGTTTTGAAGATGCCGCTTTTCAGGTTTTGGTAACGGATGATGCCGAGGCGCTGGTAGCTCCGTTATTAGCAAGCCCGGTGGTGCGTAAGCTGACTTTCACCGGCTCAACGTTGGTGGGTAAAAAGCTGCTGGCAAACAGTGCCGACACGGTGAAGCGAACCTCGATGGAACTGGGGGGCAACGCGCCTTTTATCGTTTTTTCCAGTGCGGATGTCGAAGAGGCGGTGGCAGGTTTAATGGTGGCTAAGTTTCGAAATGGCGGGCAAACCTGTGTGGCCGCCAATCGGGTTTTTGTTCATCAGGGTGTCCTGGCGGCCTTCACCAATGCACTCATTGAGGCGGTTGAAAAACTGGTGGTCGGCGACGGGTTAGAGTCGGATACCGATATCGGGCCACTGATCAACGCCAAAGCCAAAGATAAGGCGCAGCACCTGATTGAAGATGCGCTAGCTCAAGGCGCTCAGCGGGTATATCAGGGCGCTGCTGGCGCAGGCCTCTTTATGGCTCCGACCATTTTGCTTGATGTGACCGAAAAGATGGATATTTATCACCAGGAGATTTTTGCGCCGGTCGTCAGCATCATTGCATTTGATGATGAGCTGGGCGTGATACGTCAGGCCAATGGGGTCCATGAAGGACTTGCCGCCTATTTCTATTCTCAGGATGTGTCGCAAATTCATCGAGTCGCAATGGCGCTCGAATATGGCATGGTCGGGATCAATGAAGGCGCTATATCAAATCCGGTAGCGCCATTTGGCGGGGTAAAACAATCTGGGCTGGGGCGCGAGGGGGCCAAAGAAGGGCTTCAGGAGTTTCTGGAAACGAAATACCTGTGCCAGAAGTTCCAGGGTTAATTGTTCCGCTATATGGAACTTTTTGTTCATTTTTGAGAACCTGATGCGGATAGAAGCACGATTTTATCCGCATTAAACTTTCATTTTATCTCAACTCGTCAAAGACTTACCTTTGTAGTGCTTGGCGCTGTTCAGCGCTATCAATATGTACCTGTTATGTCGCTTTTTACAACGGCTTTTATTTTATGGCGAAGCTATGTACACTAGCCGTTTAATTTTTGATTGGCTGGACATTGTCTATGTACAAAGGGAAAGAACCGACTCTGGTGATCCTGGCTGCGGGCCTGGGTACTCGGTTTGGCGGTAACAAGCAAATTGCGGTATTACCAGATTTTAACTGCACCATTATGGAACTGAGTATTCAGGATGCTTTTGCAGCTGGTGTGCGTCATCTTGTGCTGGTGATTAACCGTCAGGTTCGCCCGCTGATAGAGCAACAGATCCTGCCGCGCTTACCTGCTGATTTGCTGGTCGACCTGGTTGAACAGGCCGTTGATAATTTGCCATCGCGCTTTGTCAGTAAAGCGCAATCGCGAGAAAAGCCCTGGGGAACTGGCCATGCATTGTTGTGTGCAAAACCCTTTATACCGGGTGATGCCATTGTGATCACGGCTGATGACTATTACGGACCAGATGCTTTTAAACAGCTCGTCAATCATTTCGCTGCAGCTGAACAGAATGACATGGCCATTGTGGGTTATCCACTGGCGCAAACTCTGTCATCGCAAGGTGGCGTAAATCGCGGAATATGCCAGACTCATAAAGACAGCCTGCTTGAAGTTGTTGAATATCTGGATATTCAACAAACTGGTGACACGCTGTCGGGGCTAGCGCCTGACGGAAAGCGGGTTGCTTTGCCTGAGGCGGCCCTGGCATCGATGACCTGCTGGGGCATTACACAAAGCTTGTTGACACAGTTAGAACGCGGATTTTGTGAGTTTCTAGAAAGTTATGACAGCGATGTCAAAAGCGAGTATTATTTGCCTGATTGTATTCAAAGTTGTATTCAGCAAGGCCTGATTCAGGTCAGGGTACATAGTGCATCAGAACGCTGGTTTGGTATCACCTATAAAGAAGAATTAAAGAGTGTCTCAGGATTACTATATGAACTACGTCACGGATGAGCCTATCACCTGCCACCGTATTGAAAGTGGCGATGAGGTAACAATGAAAAATCGTGCAATAGCAGAGGTCTTATCGCAGCAGTTTGGCCTGCAGGGAGCGTCTGTTTCTCTACGTCCAATCGGTAACGGACATATTAATACAACGATGTTGCTAAAAAATAAGCAGCGCGCTTTGGTTGTGCAAAAACTCAATACCTGTGTTTTTCCAGAGCCTGAGCAATTGGTAACCAATGCCAGAAAAATTGAGCAACATTTGGTGCGCAAAGCCCGTGATGGTGAGTATGAACTGGCGATCATTCGCCATGTCCCCACCATAAAAGGGGAATATCTGGTATATTTTGAGGATGAAGTCTGGCGTGCGTTGGAGTTCATTGGCGGCAGCTATAGTGAAGATGTTGTCGACAGTGAAGTCAAAGCGAAAATCGCGGCCAATGCATTTGGCCAGTTTGCAGCGGCATTAGATGACTTTGATGCAACTCAGTTACACCATGTTATCCCCGACTTTCATAATCTGGCGATGCGTATTGAGAAGTTTGAAGAAACACTCAGCCAGGATCCACTCGGACGTGCCGCTTTGTGTCAGTCGGAAATTGCATTTTGTCGGGCACAGTTTTCACTCGCTCAGGAAGTTGTCGATGTAGAGGCGCAGTTACCGCTGCGTGCGTGTCATAACGACACCAAGATCAATAATATGTTGTTCTGCTCAGAGTCAAATAAAGCGCGTGCTGTAATCGACCTGGACACCTGTATGCCAGGCTACTGGTTGTATGATTTTGGTGATATGGTTAGAACCTTCTGCTCGCCTGAAGCGGAGGATTCAACCAATCTGGCGAATGTGCGGGTGCGCGAGGAGATCTTTGCAGCCCTGGTGAGAGGATACAAAAAGCCCCTGTCAGCGAGCCTGACTGACACCGAAAAGCACAGTTTTATTCTCGGCGCGAAAGTGATGCCGTTTATGATTGGCCTGCGCTTTTTGACGGACTACCTTGATGGGGATAACTACTTCGCCACAAAATATCCAGAGCATAACCTGCAACGTGCGCAAAACCAGTTTGCCTTGTATCAGGATATCGTCGCGAAACAAGCGCAACTGAGCCATATTATTGATGCCGCCTGAGTGGCGTAAAGATATAAAAGCGCCGCAGGGCGCTTTTTTTCGCCTGAAATACAAACCACATCATTATTGGTATTTTTATACCAATTTCACTTAATACCAGTTCAATTTGACGGAGCAAATATGACGCTAACAGTGTTAAAAGTTTCTCATTTAGAACCT
>NZ_PPUZ01000105.1:0-17524 GCF_004212645.1 Pseudoalteromonas rubra
TGTTCACCAGCTCGGGCAGCTTCAATGGCCGCATTGAGCGCAAGCAGGTTTGTTTGTTCTGCGATTGAGCTGATCACGTCCAAAATAGACGAGACATTACCTGTGCCTTTAGCGAGATCGTTAACGGCCTCGGCGGCATGGCTGATCTGTTGGTTTAACTCTTTTGAATTGGCAATGGTGTCTGTAACGGCAGTCAGACCGTTATGGGCTTCCTGCTCGGTTTCATGGGCTGCGGTATTTGCGGCAGAGGCCGCTTCGCTGATACTGGCGATGGACTGGATCAGTTCATTGATCGATTGCTGTGTCTGTGATGCCTGAGCCGACTGGGTATTGGTTACTTCTCTGACTTTTTCGGTGCTGTGTACCAGTTTTTCCGAGGTATCGAGCAGCGGCTGAGACACCGACATAACACCATTGATGGCCGAGGTTAGGGTATCCATAAACTTGTTGAAGTTTTCTGCCGTGCGTCCCAGTTCATCTTTGCCCAGCACCTTAATACGCTGGTTTAAATCCCCGTGTCCGTCAGCCAATTCCCGCAGTGAGGATCTCAGCTCGTTGGCGGTAAAACTGATGTTGCGGGCCACCGACAGCGCGACGATGACAAGTAAAATAGTTAACACGACGCCGGATTGAATAGACAACCACAGGCCATCATTGCCGCTTTGATAGGCTTTCTTAATGGTTGCCTGAAAAAGTGCATCGACGCTTTGTTGGTAAGCGCTCAAATCGTTATCGGCTTGCTCGAACAGCTCCGATTTTTGTTTTGCTTTAGCGGGTAAGGTACTGAAGTCAATGGTGTCGTTGATCATGCCCTGCGCGATTTGTTCAGACAGCGCTTTGTATTGTTCAATTACGCCCAGCTGGCGCTGAATTTGTGTGGCGTTGTCAAGGTCCAGCACACGCAATTCATCCAAGTTAGTTTTCAAGTCCTGCACTGTTTGTGACGCCTGATTCAGCACGTCAGTATCTGCAAACGATACGGCCTGACTGTAGAGCTCATCTGCGCGACGGATGAGCACACTATTAATGGTCGACAACTGAACGGTTTTATAGATTTGCTTCTCGAGCAATCTCAGCTCTTTTTGCGTGCTTTGAAAGGCGAAGAAGTTAATGAGCAGGTTTGCGGTAAATACGGATACCGACAGAGCGACGATCAGACAAATTTTGTAAAATAGCGGTAGGTTTTTAAACCATTGCATAACCTTAATCTCCAAGGGATGTGCTGTATCTGTGTCAGCACTACAGCCCTGTAATGCGCGGATAAGTTGTTCAGTCCACTAACAAGTTTTAGCCATAAGGCAAAAAAATGCCAATTGTTTAGCTAAATTTAATAAACCCTCCGTATGACTCAAATCTGCCTTTACCGATTTTCAACCGCTGTTGCTGGAGAAATAACATAAAGCGCGACCTAACTGGCTGTTAAAAATTGGCTAATTTTTAACCTTGCTACTACTTTGAAGGGGGAAGTTTGTGCACAAAACTTCTTGATACTGCCACTCACATGAGGAAACGATTATGTCAATCTCTGTCAAGAAGGTGTGTTGCGCTGCCATGTATGGCGCCGCACTCCTGGGTATGGCCCAGTCCCTGCCCGTACATGCCGAAGTTGTCGTCATTGTCCATCCAAGCAATGACTCATCCTTTGATCAGGATGAAATCAAGAAGATATTCTTAGGAAAAACAAAGTCTTTTTCTAATGGCCGCAATGCGATTTTAATCAGTGCCAGTGCGGATGACCCGGCGACCGATGAGTTTAACGAAAAGGTAATAGGCCGCTCCAGCAGCCAGGTGAAAGCCTACTGGTCTAAAATTTTGTTCACAGGAAAGGGCACGCCCCCGCAAGAAATGAGTTCGGCTCAGGAGGTGATCTCGACTGTGGCCTCAAACCCCGATGCGATCGGATACATTGACGCGAGTGCCGCAACGGACTCGGTCAAGGTTGTTGCGAAATTTTAATAGGGCATGATCATGAAAAAATTATTAGCATTCTCATCTTGTTTGTCTTTATTAGTGTCAGCATCGGCCATGGCTGATATGCGGATCAGCGGGTATGGCTCTATTATTGCGGGTAAAACATTAGGTACAGTGGATGATCCGCTTAACCCGGGTCAAACACGCGACGAAATTCTAACGGCTGATTTTTATGATGTAGGTCAGTACGACAATGACATCACCTTTAATGCCGAGTCCATTTTAGCTGTACAGGCTGTGGTTGACCTAAACGAAAAGTTCTCGGTCACTGCGCAGCTGGTGGCAAAAGGGGTCGACGATTTTGAGCCAGAATTCGACTGGTATTATGTGACTTATCAGGCCTCAGATCAGCTCACCCTGATGGCGGGGCGCCGTAATATCCCCATGTACTATTTCTCTGAGTTTTCAGAAGTTGGCTATGCCTACCCCTGGATGCGACCCCCTGCGAACTTATATTGGTGGCAGGTTACCCAGTTTAACGGGGTACATGCTATGTATAATTTTGAACTGGGGGATTACAGCAACACGCTGACCTTTTTCTACGGTAACGAATACTCAGACGATAACGTCGAAATGCTCTACTACGATAAGCTGTACGGTGGTAATGCGCGTACCGTCAATGAATTCTGGACCGATATTACCGGGATGAACTGGAATATTTCGGGCGACAACTTTGACCTGAGGTTTGTCTACTTCCAGAATGACCGCGACAGAGAAACCATTCAGCAAGACGGCAGTATTGACCCTTATACGCCGTTTTCTCAGACCTTTATTGGCCTGGGCGGCAGCATCAACTTAAGTCAGTTCACCGTTCTTTTTGATGCCAACTTCGTTGATTACGATGATGACTTGGGCACTGAATTTCCTACCTACCTGGTGTCGGTTGTCTATAACTGGGATGATATTCAACCCTATGTATCTTACTCGAAAGCCGATCATGAGCGCACCAAAGTCCCGACCGAAGATCTCGAGGAGCATTATATGCTGAGCTTTGGCGTGCGTTACGACTTTATGCCCAAAGCGGCGTTTAAAGTCCAGTACGACAAGTTTGTCGACCAGGGCGATGTGCCTAATGGCTGGGCTTATCATGGCGATTCGCGCACCATTAGTATGGGTGTCGACTTTGTTTTTTAGTTCGTATGGTGAGTTTGTTTATTAGCTCATTGCATTGCCGGCCGGATGAGACATCGCCTCTGGCAATGCGATGACAAACAAACCAGGACTCTCTGTGCTCAAAAAGACCAACGAGTAGGATATAACTATGAACTGTAATAATGCGGTGAAGTGGGTGATTGGGGGCGTGATGGTGACGAGTAGTTTCACCAGCTATGCCGAAATCGTGTTTAACGGGTTTGCTTCTTTGCGGGCGACCGCTGCCGACAGTGATGGCGGCGCGCCACCATTCCCAACTTTACACGGAGACGGTGACGTCTCATTTTCGGATGAATCTCTGTTTGCTTTGCAGGCCCGGGCAGATCTGAGCGAAGGCCTAAGCGCGACTGTACAGATGATAGCTGAAGGGCAAGACGACTTTGACGTGGAAGCCCGCTGGGCTTACGTCAGCTACGAAATTAACCCGCAGCATACTGTGAGTATGGGCCGTTTTGCCAACCCCAGCTTCTATCAATCTGAATATCAAAATGTCGGCTATACCCATAACTTTGGACGATTGCCAAAAGCGGTTTATGCAGGGTTCGACTTTACCACCATTGAGGGGATCTCCCTCGACAGCAACTTTGTATTCGGAGAATACGCACTCTCTACTAAGCTGCTATATGGCAGCTGGCGTGGAACCACTTATCTTGCCGCGACACAACAAGATGAGTCCTTTGGTTTTAAGGATGAAATTTCGGTGCGCCTTGAACTGACTAAAGGCTGGTGGACTGTCTATGGCGGCTTTTTTATCGTTGAAATTGAAGGCGGCAGCGTAGATACAAATGCCATTTTAGGTAATGCGCAACAGGCAATTGCACTGGCGCAATCACAAGGGGCAAGTGCAGCTCAGGTTAAAGCCTTTGAAGATGCGGTGACCTGGGATGGTAAAAATGGTCTCTATGGTTATACCGGATTTCACATTGATTACGACCGAGTTATTCTGGACTTTGAATATGCCGATTATGGCGTAGAGGACTCTTCGGACGGCTTTAACCAGGTATGGTACACCGCCTTTGGGTATCGTGTGTTTGATGACACCATAGTGACTATTCACCACGAGAAATTCTTACAAGATAACAAGGACCTAGATTTCCTTAACGGGGTCGACCAGCCAACCCTCAAGGCGACGGGAGTTGCCATCAGAAACAGCCTGGCATTGCGTGAGTTTGATGGGGTAGGGCTGTCAGTCCGCTATGACTTCCATCCTAACGCCGCATTGAAGTTTCAATATGTCGCAGGGGAAGATACCCGGCCTTCGGTCGGAGATTATTCCATCTGGAGTGCGGGCGTAGATCTGATTTTTTAAGGGGGAAACAATGAAAGCGATAATCCTTGCAGGTTTTATGGGCCTGTCATATTCAAGCTGGGCGGTTGACGTCGTTGTGCACCCTTCAAATACGGTCGCGCTGGACAAAAGCCAGATAGAGCAGATCTTTCTGGGTAAGCTCAAAACCTTTACCGGCTCTGATAAAGCCGTGCCGGTTAGCCAATCCGAGACCAATACGGCAAGTGAGGAGTTCTACAGTAAAGTGATAGGGCGAAACCCCACTCAGCTAAAGGCTTATTGGTCGAAGCTGCTGTTTACCGGCAAAGGGCAACCGCCGAAAAAGCTGGCAAGTGACGAGGAAGTGCTAAAAACGGTAGCGGGAGATCCGAGCATTATTGGCTATGTTAGCAGTGGCAGTGCCGATGGCAGTGTCAGAGTGGTGGCGTCTTTTTAGCGCAGCAGATCATGAAACTGATCAACCACATTAGAGTAAAGGAAGCTTTGTTCAAGCAAGGCTTCCATCAGTCCTTCGCGCTTGGCTTTGATGATGGCCGCTTCCAGCGCTTCTTTATCTGCCAGACAAGGGCTCTGATTAGACAAGGCCAGATAGACAGGGTTGATATGCACGGGCTCTGGTAACATGGCAAGGGGTAAAGACTGCTCATTGTACAGGTTTAACCAACTGCTGATGGCCTGCCACTGTGGGGCAATAAAGTAATCGATGCGATCCAGCGCCAGCATTTTAAGGGCTTTTTCAACGCTGTCCGCGGTCGTCAGGGTCAGCTGGGTGAGATCAAATCCGCTATGGCTATGTGTGGCTGATTTAGCACCTCGTAAGGTCGCGCCTCTGAGTGGTAAAAGTGCGTGCAAGTTACGCAGCGGTAACTCTCTGCGTCGATAAAACACACTGTGTGCAGACGTTGTCAGAGGGGGCTCTAAATAGGTAAACCATTCAGGCGGGTAGTGGGTGCTTTGCAAACCAACCAGCAGGTCAATATGGCCATCTCTTGACCAGTGAATGGCTCTGAGCCAGGGCATGGGCTTTGCTATTTCTATCCGCGTCTGTTTAGGTAAAATTTGTCGAACAAAATCAAAGCCAATTCCCCGCAAGCTGTCTTCCCGAATGGCATAGCTGATGGGTGGTGCATCGGGACTCCCACCAATGCGTATCAAAGAGCACATAGCAAAACTTTGCTTACTCATCAATAAACTAAGGAATAAGAGGGCTATAACATAGGGGCGTTGCACAATTTTACCGCGTACTCAGGTGAAGGCTGTTATTAGTTATAGCTCAGTTTTGTCTGTTTTTCGCGGTGCGACTATTGCTCCATCAATCTCTCAGGACTAATAATGAATGGCGCGGGCAGTTAGCAGTGGTCAATTGAGCACTGCCCCTTACCCCAATCTATCTTGGCATAAAATTACGTGATAGCGCGAATAATGATGCCGGGATCTGTGATCCCTTCTTTTTTCAGCGCTTCCTGAATGTTTTTGACCATTTCGAAGTACTGCTCCTGTAACTGCATCAGGTATTGGCTTTTCATTTCAGTCAATTGCTGAGTTGCTTCGTCTGGTTCGCGCTCTGTTTGCAGTGCCATTAACTCTTCTTTGAGTAAAGTCATTTCCTCCTTGAGCTTTTCAAGGCGTTCCAGCATTCGCTGGATATAAGCGGGGACATCCTCAAACTCCTCAGCGTCTTCTTTGGCTTTTTCTCCAGACAACACTTGCTTGTCCTCATCGGACAAAGTCAGGCCCTTGGTTTGTTCAGTGGTATCCGCTTCGGACTGTGTCGCTTGCTTCTCTTTGGTTGCTGCTGCCCCCTCTGTTACCGGGGCCGCTGGCTTGCTCTGAAAAGTGGAAATGTCTCTGGGTGTCTGGTGAATTATAAATGTCATGGCACTTTCCCTGGTCACACTTGGCTAAACATACTAAGTATTGATTAATACTTTTATCTTAATCTTTATCGACACAAATTCGGACTGCTTTAGGATAAAAGTCACTACAAACGCGACAGCCTCCGTCGCTGACTGCCTTTTAATACAGGCAAGGCGCCAAGTAGAATTAGCAAATAAGCGCCAGACAACGGCATAATGATTGCCATCACCACACCAAATATAAACAGGGCGGGAGACAGTATGCGCGGGACGGGCACCTGATGCGCATCAAGATGGCGCAGCAGCATACCCAGTAACAGTAATGCACACCCAAAGCTTAAAAACCACACGATGGCCTCACGGTCAAACAGCATATTTCCCTGTTTCATGGTGGTTGCAAACCAGCCTTCCTGATGCATTTCAGTGAGTACGTCCCAGCCCATCAGTAAACCGACCAGGTTGTGAAGCAGGCCTGTGGCTATCAACCCATTTCCTAAAAAAGCGGCGCGATTCATAATAATGCCCTCAGTTGTGTTTTGGCTTGTTGCGAACTCAGTGCCAGACAGTCCTGTACGGACAGGCGAGGGTAGAGCTGCTGAAGCCCAAGAAAGCTGGCGTAGCTGGTGGTTGCCAGTTGCTCAGCCTGGGTGGCGTCTAAACCCAATTCAAGATAGCAGGTTTTAAGGTAGTCCTGACGCTGTGTGTCTATGGTGCATAAGTGATGCCCGATACTGGTGTCTTTCAGGGCCCAGGCACGAATATGCAGTTCAGCTTCTATGTCTGTGGCCGCAATCGCCTCATCAAGCCGCTCCAGTCTGGTCATCGGACAGGGCTGAGTGTCGGCAATGGTGATCAGGCGTGCGGTAGCTTGCTCATACCAGTATGCCATCAGTGCATCGATAAAAGCCTGGCGGTTTTTAAAGTGGTGGTAAAAAGAGCCTTTGGTCACTTTTTTACGGCTACACAGGCGGTCTATAGTCAGGGCATCCGGCCCATGACTGATCAGCGTCTTTAGCGCAAATGCAAGCCAGCTTTGTTTTGCATCACTCATAGTCTGCCCGCCATTTTGGCATTATGGATAACACTGCGAGCTATCAGGTAATGAAAGGGCAAAACGGCGTTGAGGTAAATGCGACCCGTTAAGGTTTTTGGATTTACCAAAGTGGATACTATCACCGTATTGTGTTGTTTTTTTACGCTCAGGAAAAAGGCCATATGGCGGTCTTCAGCGCAGCTGATGATTTCTTCAGGGTACTTTTCGCAGACACTCAAAAAGCCCGCCTTGTCGCCCACATCCAGCTCATCACTGGCAGGCACCATGTTATTTTGCCCGACTGAAAAGCCAAACACGGCAACCAGCCTATTTCTGAGTCGCATCAAGTGCGTCACCCAGCCGGGCATGGTATTAAAAATCCGGTATTGTAACTGGCAGGGTGTCAGGGATGGTGTGTCGAGTGTAATTTGTAATGCGTCACGAAAATGGTGCGCACGTGCTTTGGCCTGAAGGCGATCAGGCACAGAGGTAAGACTCAAGATCTGACTAAACATAAACAACTCCGTCTGATAATCACTGAACATACCATACTGTATGGTATGTTTTTGTGCAAAGGTTTTGTCTGTTTTTTACGCTCAAAGCTCGCGGGTTTAGTTAGTGTATCAAGAAGGATGAGCCGGATCGGCGCGGGCGATCCGGCAAAAGCCTGGTTTAGAAGGTCCAGGCCAGGTGGATCTGAGGCACAGACTCGTTGGTGTCTGTGCCCAGTTTATTTTGCCAGTACTGCCATTCAATACCCAGCATCAGCTGGTTGTCGGGCATCTCCAGTGCATGACCCAGATCCCAGCGCAGAATAGGTTGCGCCAGTAGCCAGCCTTTCACATCGCCACCCAGTTCATTGTCGCGGCCTGTGATGTATTCCACATGACCGGTGAACTCAAACTTGTGTCCGCCAATGGTAAAAGGGTAGCCCCAGGCCACATCCAGCATATAACTGTTGGTTTCTTTCGGTGCGCCACCGCCATTAAGACCACGACTGTCGTCGATATAGCCGGTCAGGGTGGTAGAAAAGAAGCTAAACCCGTCGATATTCCAGGAAAGCTTTACGCCTGGCAGGTACTTCATCACCTTGGCATCGCCCGCGGCGTTAAAGCCCATCACAATCCCAACGTCCTGAAGCGCAGAGTCATTAAACTTCAGATCTGCCAGTTTCCCCAGGCTAAATGTGGAGTACCATTCACCGTAAAAGTCGCCATCCTGATAGCCATCGTCCAGATCGTCTGTGCTGTAATCGATAAAGAAGAAGTTATCGCCATAGCGGTAACCGGAGGCATGTTGCAAAGAATAAATCGTCTGATTGGCTTCTTGCTGGCTAAATGGGTTTTTAAACTCACCGTGATTAAGGTGAAGCTGCGTATTGCTCCAGTCAGCCGCCGCAGCGGTACCAGTACTAAGCATAAGACTGGCAGTAAGCGCAGAAAAAAGAGGTGTTTTCATTGTTTCTCGTGTGTATGGGGTTATAAACAGCTGAATTATAAACGCAAATCAACAAACAAGGGGAATAAAAACACGCATTTTCTTGGTTTAGAACAAATAATGGCATCCTCAGGATGCCATTATCGCTTGGTGATCAGTCTTTGTGACGGCGCAAACATATAACGGCAATGGCCGTAAACGCCAGAATAAAGCAGTAAAAGGACGAGGTAGACACTTCCCAGGGACTGATCTTAAAGGTCGCGCCCAGCAATAAAGCTTGTGCGCCATAAGGCAGCGAGCCTTGCATGACACAGGCAAAAATATCCAGCAGGCTGGCTGAACGCTTACCAGAGATCTCACCATCATCCGCCAGCTTTTTAGCAACCGGACCGGCAACAATAATACTCACGGTGTTGTTGGCGATACACAGGTTACTGGTCAGTACCAGCGCGGCAATACCCAGCTGATCGGCTACTTTTCTGTGCCATTTGGCAATGATGGCCGTGATTGCCTGGATCTTGTGAGCCAGATAATCCAGTCCGCCATTAACGCGGATAAATTCAGACAAGCCACCGATGAACATAGATAACAGGAAAATTTCCTGCATATCACTGAAGCCCTTGTACACGTCTTTAACGAAAGCGGCACCCTGGTAATCGCCGGTGAACCCCATCAGCGCAGCGAAAATAATACCACTAAAGAGCACCACAAAGACGTTAATGCCGATCACTGCCAGCACCAAAATAAAGGCATAGGGCAGCACCAGCAGCCAGTCAAAAGGCTTGGTTTCAACCGCCTGTGGCTCTGGGGTTAGGAATACCAGCAGCGCTACGGTAAGCACGGCAGCGGGCAGAGCAATTTTCAGGTTTTCTTTAAATTTGTCTTTCATTTCACAACCCTGAGTTCGGGTTGCGGCGATGGTGGTATCCGAAATAATAGACAGGTTATCACCAAACATCGCACCGGAGACAATGGTACCGGCCATCAGAGCCGGGTCGATACCGGTTTTGACAGAGACTGCATAAGCAATCGGGCCAATCGCGCCTATGGTACCCATAGACGTCCCCATAGCAGTCGAGACCACGGCGGCAATTAAAAACAACCCGGGTAATAGCAGGCTTGGCGGGATCAGCGATAATCCGGCATTGACGACGGCATCAACGCCGCCCGTGGCACTGGCCACCGATGAAAACGCACCGGCAAGCAAGTAGATTAAGCACATGGTAATGATGTTGCTGTGTCCGGCGCCTTTAATAAAGGTTTCAACGCTCTGGTTAATGGTGCCTTTGTTGATCCAAAACGCGATCACTATGGCGGGTAGAATGGCCACCGGTGCCGGTAGCTGATAAAAAGCATAGTCGACGCCCTGTGATTGCAGGTACAGACCTGCGCCCAGGAACAGGCCAACAAAGGTTAAAAGAGGTAGCAAAGAAAGCTTTGCTTGTGTGTGATTTAAGTGTGGCTGCATAGCACTCCCCAAAAACTAACCACAGCCAACGAATCCATTATTAGCTGCATTTAAACTACATCGCCCGCAATAATTGAAATCGGCGAGGGCGGAAGTTTATATGGTTAGACGTCTAAAGTCCATTGTGTTTCGTTATTATATTTATCTACCTATCTGAGCGCATCGCTTAGGTCGTGAACAGGGCGCTCGATAGCGCAAAACATACCTTGAAATGGCACGCTGTCTGTATGGTCGCGCGTCAGTCACGAGCTCGCAAAACAGGATAGATTCGTATTATTGTCAACTGACTATGACACAGAGATAGGGTAAACTCTAGGGCACAAAATTAATCGCCCGGCATAAAAATGGGCTGATTAAGCTTATCTCTCTTGCGCTGAAAATCGGGAAAATACGTTTCCGTACCACCTTAAAGGTGGCATATCTAACACAAAGGAAAACCGTAAAATGACACAAATCGGTATTTTTGGCGCCAATGGCCGTATGGGCCTGGCGCTGATTGAAGCAGTCCAACAGTCTCAGCATTGCCAGCTTGGCAGCGCATTCGTCAGAGCGTCTTCGCCACACCTTAACCAGTCTATTGCCACGTTACAGCCGCAAGCACCCGCCGGGTCGACCTTTAGTTCTGAGCAGCAACTGGACCCTGAACTGGATGTACTGATCGATTTTACCCTGCCAGAGGGCATGCTAGGTCACCTGCAACAGGCTGTGGCCAACAAAACACCTATGGTGATTGGCACAACGGGCCTGAGCGCAGAGCAAATGCAGGCACTGGAAAGTGCCTCTCAGTCTATTCCGATTGTGTTTGCGCGTAACTTTAGTGTCGGTGTGACGTTAATGCTGGACCTGGTGCAAACTGCCGCGGCAAAGCTGGCCGATGAAATGGACATTGAAATTTTTGAAGCTCATCACCGTAATAAAGTCGATGCACCGTCGGGGACTGCACTGGCGATTGGGGAAGCCATTGCCGAGGCAAAAGGCTGGGATCATGACCAGGTGGCACGCTATGACAGAACTCAGGTACATGAGGCTAAAAGTCAACAAGAAATTGGCTATTCAGTGCTCAGAGCTGGCGATATAGTTGGTGAACACACGGCTTATTTTGCCACTATGGGAGAAAGGCTGGAATTAACACATAAAGCAACATCAAGATTAACCTTCGCATCAGGTGCTGTAAGGGCTGCGCAGTGGTTAAAAGATAAGCCAAACGGACTTTATTCCATGCAAGATGTGCTTGGATTGAAGAGGTAAGCTTACTATTTTAGCGTGTTCGTTAGTAAAAGTCGTCAAAAACCTTATTTTTTTATTTTTTACGCGAATTGTTAGACGAATCTAAGAAAGTGCTGTAGACTATAACGAATTTGCCAAAATTTTAATAACTGCGTGTTACCAAGCGCTTTGTAAACGGGAAAACAAGCGTTGGCTTGCTCCCGTTTTTTACTATCTAGGAGGTTAACTTGACTAAATCCGCTCTCTTAGTCCTTGAAGACGGCACTGTGTTTCGCGGTACTGCCATTGGCGCTGACGGCCTGTCCGTTGGTGAGGTAGTATTCAATACGTCTATGACGGGATATCAAGAAATTTTGACGGATCCTTCTTATGCAGAACAGATTGTGACGCTGACTTATCCACACATCGGGAATACCGGTACTAACAGTGAGGATGAAGAAGCCGATAAAATCTGGGCTAAGGGTCTGGTAATTCGGGATTTGCCATTACTTGCAAGTAATTTCCGTAACGAGCAATCGTTAAGCGACTACTTAAAAGAACGCAATATCCTTGGGATTGCCGATATAGATACGCGTAAGCTAACGCGTATCCTGCGTGATAAGGGCGCTCAAAATGGCTGCATCATCGCGGGCGATGAAATTGATGAGCAGCAGGCACTGGAAGCGGCAAAAGCGTTTCCTGGCCTTAAAGGGATGGATTTAGCGAAAGTCGTAACAACAGAACAGACTTACGAGTGGCGTGAAGGAAGCTGGACTTTAGGTCAGGGCTTTCAGACTCTAAGTGCTGAAGATGAGCAATTCCATGTTGTTGCGTATGATTTTGGTGTGAAAAAGAACATTCTTCGTATGTTGGTTGACCGTGGCTGTAAACTGACTGTAGTACCAGCAGAAACCTCCGCTGCAGAAGTACTGGCGATGAATCCAGACGGTATTTTCCTGTCTAATGGCCCTGGCGACCCAGAGCCTTGTACCTACGCAATCGATGCGATTAAAGCTTTCTTAGAAACTGATACGCCTATCTTTGGCATTTGTTTGGGCCATCAGTTACTGGCGCTGGCATCCGGTGCACAAACGGTGAAGATGAAGTTCGGTCACCACGGTGGTAACCACCCGGTGAAAGACCTGGACCGTGACGTGGTAATGATCACCGCACAGAACCATGGTTTTGCTGCGGATGAAGCAACCTTGCCAGATAACCTGCGTGCAACGCATAAGTCGTTGTTCGACGGAACCCTGCAGGGCATTCACCGTACCGACAAGCCGGCCTTTAGCTTCCAGGGTCACCCAGAAGCGAGCCCGGGTCCGCACGATGCAGCACCGCTGTTCGACCACTTCATTGAATTAATGCAAGCACGTAAAGCCTAATTAGAACCGGAGTAACAATGCCAAAACGTACCGACTTAAACAGCATACTGATCCTGGGCGCAGGCCCAATCGTCATCGGCCAAGCCTGTGAGTTTGACTACTCTGGTGCTCAGGCGTGTAAAGCGCTAAGAGAAGAGGGCTACCGGGTTATTCTGGTGAACTCAAACCCGGCAACCATCATGACAGACCCGGAAATGGCAGATGCAACTTACATCGAGCCAATTCACTGGGAAGTGGTTGAAAAAATCATTGAAAAAGAAAAGCCAGACGCGGTACTACCGACTATGGGTGGTCAGACTGCCCTAAACTGTGCGCTTGACCTGGACAAGCATGGCGTACTGGCTAAACACGGTGTTGAGCTGATCGGTGCAACTGCGGATGCCATCGACAAAGCAGAAAACCGTGAACGCTTCGACGCGGCAATGAAGAATATCGGCCTTGAGTGTCCTCGTGCTGAGATTGCCCACTCAATGGATGAAGCGCACGACGTGCTGTCGCGCATCGGCTTCCCGTGTATCATTCGTCCTTCTTTCACTATGGGTGGTACCGGTGGTGGTGTTGCCTATAACATGGAAGAGTTTGACGAAATCTGTACCCGTGGTCTGGACTTGTCTCCAACCAACGAGCTGCTGATCGACGAAAGCTTGTTGGGCTGGAAAGAATACGAAATGGAAGTGGTGCGTGACAAAAACGACAACTGCATCATTGTGTGTTCTATCGAAAACTTCGACCCTATGGGTGTTCACACGGGCGACTCAATCACAGTAGCACCGGCACAAACCCTGACGGATAAAGAATATCAGCTCATGCGTAACGCCTCGATGGCGGTACTGCGTGAGATTGGCGTAGAAACCGGTGGTTCAAACGTTCAGTTCGGTGTTAACCCGGATGATGGCCGTATGGTTATCATTGAAATGAACCCGCGTGTATCGCGCTCATCTGCACTGGCCTCTAAAGCAACCGGTTTCCCGATCGCTAAAATTGCGGCTAAGCTGGCAGTAGGTTATACCCTGGACGAGCTACAAAATGACATCACAGGCGGTGCAACCCCTGCGTCATTCGAGCCGTCAATCGATTACGTTGTGACTAAGATCCCACGCTTTAACTTTGAGAAGTTTGCCGGCGCTAACGACCGTCTGACTACCCAAATGAAGTCGGTGGGTGAGGTGATGGCCATTGGTCGTAACCAGCAAGAATCACTACAAAAAGCACTGCGTGGTCTGGAAGTGGGCGCAACGGGTCTTAACCCAATTGTGGCACTGGACGACCCGAAAGCCAAAGAAACCATCATTCGCGAACTACGTGAGCCAGGCGCTGAGCGTATCTGGTACATTGCTGATGCAATGCGTCACGGCATGAGCGTAGAAGAAGTGTTCGAGCTGACCAAAGTTGACCGCTGGTACCTGGTTCAGATTGAAGACATTCTGAAAGACGAAGCCACCATCGCTGAAGTGGGCATGGCTGGTCTGAACAAAGACTTCCTGCGCCGCCTGAAGCGTAAAGGTTTCTCAGATCCGCGTATCGCAGAAATTGCGGGTGTGTCTGAAAAAGAAATTCGCAAAAAGCGTCACCAGCTGGATATCCTGCCGGTTTATAAGCGCGTAGATACCTGTGCTGCAGAATTCAGCTCAGACACGGCTTACATGTACTCATCTTACGATGAAGAGTGTGAAGCGGCACCGTCTGACAGAGACAAAATCATGGTGATCGGTGGTGGTCCTAACCGTATCGGTCAGGGTATCGAGTTCGATTACTGTTGTGTACACGCCGCGCTGGCAATGCGTGAAGATGGCTACGAGACCATCATGGTTAACTGTAACCCTGAAACGGTTTCAACTGACTACGATACCTCAGATCGCCTGTTCTTCGAGCCAATCACATTGGAAGATGTGCTTGAAATCGTGCGCGTTGAAAAGCCAAAAGGGGTGATTGTTCAGTACGGTGGTCAAACACCACTGAAACTGGCCCGTGACCTTGAAGCGAATGGTGTGCCAGTAATCGGTACTTCACCAGACGCGATTGACCGTGCCGAAGACCGTGAGCGCTTCCAGCAACTGGTTGAGCGTCTTGATCTGCTTCAACCTGAAAACGCAACGGTTACGTCACTGGAAGAAGCAGTGGCTAAATCTCAGGAAATCGGCTTCCCGCTGGTTGTGCGTCCTTCTTATGTACTGGGTGGCCGTGCGATGGAAATCGTGTATGACGAAGATGACCTGCGTCGTTACATGACCGAAGCGGTTTCTGTGTCTAACGAAGCACCAGTATTGCTGGACCGCTTCCTGGATGACGCCATCGAAGTAGACGTTGACGCGATTTGTGACGGTGAAAACGTCATCATTGGTGGCATCATGGAGCACATTGAGCAAGCCGGTGTACACTCTGGTGACTCTGCCTGTTCACTGCCTGCACACTCACTGTCGCAGGACATTCAGGACGTAATGCGCAAGCAAGTGCGCGACATGGCATTGGAGCTGGGCGTGGTTGGTCTGATGAATACCCAGTTCGCGGTAAAAGACGGTCAGGTTTACCTGATTGAAGTGAACCCACGTGCTGCGCGTACCGTGCCGTTTGTTTCTAAAGCGACCGGTATTGCACTGGCAAAAGTGGCGGCGCGTTGTATGGTTGGCCAGTCATTGGAAAGCCAGGGCGTGACGAAAGAAGTTATCCCGCCTTACTACAGCGTAAAAGAAGTGGTACTGCCATTTGCTAAGTTCCAGGGTGTTGACCCAATGCGTGGCCCAGAGATGCGTTCAACGGGTGAAGTGATGGGTGTTGGTGAAAACTTCGCCGAAGCCTTCGCAAAAGCGCAATTAGGTGCATCAAACGCTTTACCACGTGGTGGTCGCGCGCTACTATCTGTTCGCAATGGTGACAAGGCACGTGTTGTAGAGCTGGCTAAGACCATGAAAGCCATTGGCTTTGAGCTGGATGCCACCAAAGGTACAGCACAAGCTCTGGAAGACGCCGGCATCGAAGTACGTCGCGTAAACAAGGTATTTGAAGGTCGTCCACACATTCTTGACCGCATCAAGAACGGTGAGTACAGCTACATTGTGAATACCACAGAAGGCCGTCAGGCCATCGAAGATTCGAAGGTGTTACGTCGTGGTGCACTTCAGCATAAGACTAACTACACCACTACGCTCAACGCAGCGTTTGCAAACTGTACAGCCAATGAGGCTGACGACAGAAGTTCTGTAAACTCTGTTCAGGAGCTACACCAGCGTTTGAACTAAGAAGAACAAGGCCAGGGCGCAAGCCCTGGCAATGAGTGAGATACTATGCAATCAATTCCGATGACAGTACGAGGCGAAGAAATGCTTCGTGAAGAACTGAACCATTTAAAGAAAGTCGTCCGTCCTAAGATCGTTGCCGATATCGCGGAAGCGCGTGAGCACGGCGATCTGAAAGAAAACGCCGAGTACCACGCTGCACGTGAGCAGCAGGGATTCTGCGAAGGCCGCATCCAGGAAATTGAAGCCAAACTGTCTACATCACAGGTTATTGACGTCACTAAAATGGCAAACAATGGCAAAGTGATCTTCGGCAGCACGGTGACCATAGTCAATGTCGATACCGATGAAGAAGTGACTTACAAGATAGTGGGTGACGACGAGGCAGATATTAAAAACAATCTGATCTCGGTGAACTCGCCCATTGCACGTGGTCTGATCGGTAAAGAACTGGATGATTCAGTGACCATTCAAACTCCAAACGGTAGCGTTGAATACGACATCATCGAAGTTGAATATGTCTAGATTTGTCTAACCTATAGCACCAAAAACCCGACCTAGTGTCGGGTTTTTTATTGCCCACTCCCTAACCTTGTGCCAGATCAAAGAGCCATAAAAGCTGCGCGTTATGATGAGTTTAACAAAGGAGAACATCATGACTGCTGACCAAATAACAAGTTTTCTCAAATCCAAACAAAATGAACTGAGTCAACGGATAGCCGCCATTGAAGCCGATTTCAAAAAGGGGCGGTCGGCCAACTTCGCAGAGCAAAACACAGAGCGCGAAAACGACGATGTACTGGATGAAATCCATCAAGAAGCCAAGCAAGAACTGGAGATGGTCAATAACGCGATACTGCGAATAGAGCAGGGGGTTTATGGCCTGTGTCAGCACTGTGAAGAACAAATCAATCCGCAGCGCTTAAACGCTCTGCCTTACACAACGACTTGTATTAAATGCGCTAAATAGAAAGGACCGTATTATGACAATTGAAAAACATGACTTACACCACGAATTTCCTGAATATAAAGACGAGATCCACCACCTGAAAATGAACGACGCGCACTTCGCTCGTTTATTCAAGGAGTACCACGAGTGCGATCACGAAGTACATCGCATTGAAACCGGCGCAGAGAACACTTCAGACGACTATCTTGAATCACTGAAGAAGCAGCGCCTGCACCTAAAAGACCAGCTGTTTTCTATTATTAAGAAAGCGCAGACTGTTGCTTAAGTCTTAACTTGAATAAGACTTAACTTGAACTGTCAGGTTTGGCTGATAGAGCTTAATCTGACGGTTTCTTATGTGTTAAAGGCGGGGGTTAGCGTAACTAGTTTCTGCCTCAGAGTGAGCAAGAGTACTTGTATCACTTAGGTGTACTAGCTCAGACTTGACCTGACAGTTACCCGTTTTTCAATCGGTGACTGTTAGCCTAGATTTGGGCTAAATTCTTTTCAACCCAGATCGATTTCCCATCTAATAATGTTTCAAGC
>NZ_PPUZ01000106.1:0-286 GCF_004212645.1 Pseudoalteromonas rubra
CAGCGCTGTTATCCACCATGGCCTTGCAGACGGACCTGGCACTGCAATGTTTAATTGTGGCAGGTGAGGCCTGTGAAGAGGCAGTGGTGGCCCGCTGGCGCGCCCATTATCCATTTTATAATGCCTATGGTCCGTCGGAGACCTCTGTGTGTGCCACAGTAGGTGAAATTACCAATGACATCGTGCATATCGGCACACCGTTGTGCAATGTTCAGACTTATGTGTTGGATAAGCAACAAAACCTCTTACCTCACGGCAGCTTAGGTGAGCTGTATGTGGGTGGTGA
>NZ_PPUZ01000107.1:0-1910 GCF_004212645.1 Pseudoalteromonas rubra
CAGCTCAATGCCCAGGCGGCCAAACTGGCCGACTGTTTGCAAGAGCAAGGAGTTGAGCCGGGCGATCTGGTAGGCGTTTGTATGCCACGCAGTGCCTGTCTGATGGTCAGTTTACTGGGCGTGCTTAAAGCCGGCGCGGCGTATATTCCGTTTGAACCCAGTAATACTAAGGCCCGTAACCAGCAAATTATTGCTGATGCCGCGCTGGAATGGGTGATCGTCAGCGATGCGCTGGCTGCCCGCGTCCCCGATGCCGGGGTGGACCTGCTGTTACTGGAGCAGGATGTCACAGATGCAAACTGGCTCAGTGGCTATGACGCAGACTTCTGCGCCGAATCGGTTGCCCACGACAGCCCCGCCTATGTGATATACACCTCAGGCTCCACTGGTACGCCTAAAGGCGTAGAAATAAGCCATCGGGCGCTGATGGACTATCTGAATTTTGCCCTCAAAGACTATTATGCCGCTCATCTTAAGGGCTCGCTGCTGGTCACGTCCCATGGTTTTGATATTGGCGTGCCGAGCTTGTATTTACCGCTGTTAAGCGGCGGCAGCGTCGCGCTGCTGGACAATCAGGAGTTGTTACCGGCACTGAGCAAAGCCCTGAATGAAGCGGATGAGCCGCGACTGGTGCGAATGACGCCGCACCATGTGGAAGGGGTACTGGCTTTGCAGGAAAAACCACTTGCAGGCGTACAACACGTATTTGTGATTGGCGGTGAGCGCTTTGAGCGCGATGTGGCCCTGGCGTTACAGACGCAGTTCCCGGACAGCCAGCTGTTTAACCATTATGGTCCGTCAGAGGCCACGGTGGGCTGTGTGATGTATGACATCAGTGCCAATCAGGCCGACTTACCGGCACAGCTGCCCATAGGCCGGGCGATGGACAACACCTATGCTTATGTGCTGGATCCCCAGCTAAACGCCCTGCCACAGGGGGCGCGGGGCGAGCTGTTTGTCGGCGGCCCCTGTCTGGCCAGCGGGTATGTGAATAACCCGACGCTGAGCGCTGAGCGCTTTATTGACAACCCGTTTTATGACCCCAGTGATGCGACCAGCCCGGCGCGTTTATATCGCACCGGCGATCAGGTGCGTTATCAAAACAGTGGCGAGCTGATGTTTTTAGGGCGCATTGATGAGCAGGTTAAGATCCGGGGCTTCAGGGTCGAGCTGGGCGATATCAGCAGCCAGCTGCAGCAAATTGCGGGGGTTGAATCCGCTGAGGTGCTATGTAAGCGCCTGGCCACGGGGACAGAGCTTGTAGCCTATATCAAGGCCGAAGACCCGGCGCAGCTGGATGCGCTGTTGAACGACTGTGAACGTCTGCTGGGCGAGCAACTGCCCGCTTATATGGTTCCGAGTCACTTTGTTGGACTGGACAGCTGGCCGCTGACGGCGAACGGCAAACTGGATAAAAAAGCGCTGCCGGATCCGCAGGAAAAAGCAGCGGCTCAGCATGTTGCGCCACGCACAGCAACGGAGCAGCAGCTGGTTGAGTTGTGGTCTTCACTGTTAAAGTTAGCGCCGTGCCAGATAAGCGTAGACAGCAGCTTCTTTAAGCTGGGCGGTCACTCTTTGTTGTCGGTCCGCCTGGTGGCGGCGATTAAACAGGCCTTCGGGGTTGAATTCAGTATCAGTGAGTTATTCGAGCATGCCAGCATTGCCAGTCAGGGACAGCAGATAGCAGCGAAGCAGGCACAAGGCACTCAGGTCGCAGAGCGGATAACAGCGCAGGCACGCCCGGCGGATGGTCGGATGGTGGCCTCATTTGCACAGCAGCGACTGTGGTTTATTGATCGCTTACAGGGCGGCTCGGCGCAATACAATATGCCGGCGGCGTTTGAGGTGAGCGGTGCGCTGGACCTGAATGCGGTCGAAGCTGCACTGAGTACCATCATTGCACGTCACGA
>NZ_PPUZ01000108.1:0-14730 GCF_004212645.1 Pseudoalteromonas rubra
TATGACGCTAACGGCGTTAAAAATTTCTCATTTAGAACAACTAAATAGCAAAATTTTTGCCTTGTTATCGACTGTATTTTCTCGCCTCAAAATAGAACACTTAATTAAGCAAATTGGTATAACTCATTGCCTGTATTGCTTGTGACGATGGCTAAGACGATGAAAATACTGCGCCAACGCCGTAACAGCAACCGCAGCAAACATCATCGCTGAGAAAGGAACCGTGTTGTTGGCATGGAGTAAGGCAAGCAATGGTCCCACCAAAGCCCCACTTCCAAACCTAAGCGTGCCAATAACCGCCGTCGCTGTACCTGAGTTTTTCTCAAACTCCAGTAATATCAACGCATCAGCGTTTGCCGCACTGACTCCCAGGCTCATCATCAAGGGCGCAATACTCAGCACGATATAATACAAAGATAAATCCATCAGGCTGAACACCAATAGTGCAAATGCACTCAGCAAGCCAAGCAGCAGGCCGTAATACAGCATTTTGCGCGAGCCCACCTTGGGAACTAGGCGAGTATTGAGAAAATTACCCAGCATCAGGGCAACCACATTGAAGGCAAACAGCACCCCAAACAGCTGCTCTGAGACGGCGAAATAATCGAGATAAATAAAAGGCACTGAGGTCAGAAAACAAAAGAACGCAAATGAAACCAGCATTGAACTGGCAATATCTGGCAAAGCAGCCCGGTTGGTCAGCACCGTCGCGTAACTGTCAAAGAACAGATGAAGCCCACGCTTGTCACTTTTGTAGATAGGTACTTCCACAAGATAGAAGTAGGCAAGGATCATCACCACAACGGCATAACTTGCCAGGGTAAGGAAAATCCACTGCCAGCTTGCCAACCCCATAATGGCAGACCCCACACTGGGGGCAATCAGCGGGGCAACCATCATGATCATCGAGACATAGGACATACCCTTAGCGGTATTTGCCTGATAAATATGGCGAATAATGCCTGGTACAACAACCGTTGCTGCCGCGCCGGTAAACGCCTGTGCGGCCCTGAGTACCCACAAATGCAAAATATCACTGCTAAAAGCCAGTAACAATGAGCTCAGTGCAAACCCGCCAAGCCCAAATAAAGCCAGCTTGCGCCGACCTAGCTGATCAGCCAATGGACCATATAGCATCATGCCAAGCGCGTAACCGGCCAGGTAGATACTTAAAGATAGCTGCACCTGCGGCATGTCGGCATCTAAGCTACCGGCGATCACCAGCATCGCTGGTAAATACATATCGATTGCCAGCGGTGTGATTGCCACAATACTGGCTAACAGGGGAAGTAATATACGAGTGTTAAAAGCGCGTGCAGTATCGTCCATTGAGTACCAAATACAAAAAAGAGGGACGCAGATTATATCAGTTTAGTTAGCAATCCGCACCCCAGCTCCGACTGTGCCTTACCTCTCCCAGCGCGAAAAAACCCAATAACTCAGTGCTGCCCCCAGCACCGCATTTAACGGCACAATGCCAGGCAAAAAATGGCCAGCCAATATGCCTACAGCAACGGCGGCAAGGGCACTGTAACGCACCGTTTGCCACTGCATTTGTTCAAATGCATGATAGCGCTGCCTGTTAACCAGATAATCGGCTATCAGCACACCACCGATAGGCGGGATAGCAGCCGACAAAAAAGTCAGCCAGCCAACAAAGTGGTTATACAACCATAACGCACTGAGTGTACCAATAACGCCATTGATCACTGCCAAATTGCGGCTAGACCAGCCGGTGATATTGGCAAATCCGAGGCCGGATGCATACAGTGCATTATCATTGGTAGTCCAGATATTGAGGCCCAGAACCACAATGGCCGGTAAAAGCAGGCCTTGCAGCATCAGTACCTGCGCGATATCAGATTCACCCGTTGCCGCCGAACCCGCTGCACCAAATATAAACATCAGGCTGTTGCCGAGGAAAAACGCAATCAGCGTGATCAGTACAGCACTGGCGGGCCTGCGAGCAAAACGCACGAAATCGGCAGTGAGCGTGCCGGCGGAAATAAACGACCCCACCACTAGTGCGATGGCCCCGCTCAAAGGTAAGGGTGTTGCCGGTACTACAGACTGCAACTGACTAATCCCCCCAACTTCTCCGACCGCCAGCCACACAGAGTATCCACCTAACAAAGCGATTGCAGGTACGGCAATGACAGATAGCGCCATTAATGCAGAAATACCAAAATAAACCGTGGTCGTCATTACCAGTCCCGCCACAATGATCAGCACATTGGTATCGACACCCGTTGCTTTGTGGACTGGGATGGCAAACATCGCCACGCCAACGCCAAACCAACCCACCTGAGTGCCCCCGAGCAACAACGAAGGCAGCCAGGAGCCTTTTATGCCAAATGAAAATCGCGCCAGCAAATGCGTAGACAACCCGGTAGAGGCACCAATAAACCCAAGCGCCGCGGTGTATATACCAAGCAATAAATTACCGACTAACACCGCCAGAAAAAAATCGTTAAATGAGAGCCCGGTGCCCAGCGTCCCGCCAGTCCACATGCTCGCAGAAAAAAAAGTCAGCCCCAGCATCAGCAAAGATAAAGCGACTCCACCTTTTCTTGCCGACTCTGGAACGGGTTTAAGCCCATAATTACTGTCTTCAGTCACGCCCTTGCTTGCCTTTTTGGTAATATACTATTGCTCAGTTGAGCACAAAACAGTGGAAACAATATGGAGCTAACTGAGGCTTTTATCAAAGAATGGTCACCGCGCTGGGTTTAAGCCGGTATACCGTGATCGGATTTTTCAATGTTTGGGGGTCAAAGGCTTCGCCGTTTTCCTCCGCTTTGTGAGCAAGATAACGACGTGATTTTTCTATACTCAGCTCGAACACCTCAAATTTACCGGTGGCCAGCGCTGTTTTCCCAACTGCAGACATAGGAAAAACCATATCACCATCACGTACCTTCACGGTGATCTGCTCGCCCTTTTCTACCTCCAGCGTCATCCAGCAACCGCGATTTTTGCATACCTTTGTCACTAGCCCTTTCACTGTGACCTGGGTTTGATGGTACTGACTTGCCTTTGCCAGCAAGGTTGGGGCATCAATAACATTGGTTTTGTCGGCACCGCCGGCGAACTCCATTGGCTGAGCATGCGCAGACGCGGCGCACACCATGGCAAGCAAACCTAACATTGTTCTTATTAACATATTATTCTCCTGATAAGGCATTCTAATTAGCCATTATTACAGATAAAGGCGTGATAACAAGCGCTTGCTAATTTTAATCTATGAATATACATGCTCAGCATGAAAAACACTAAAGGCACACTTCATTTACAAACCATTACATACAGCCTTGCAACATGAACGAGAACTACTTACCTTAATTGGGTAAACACTATCACAAAGGAAAATAGTATGAATAAGATGATCAAATCTGCTTTGGCAATGACAACACTAACAATGCTGAGTGCAACGGCACAGGCTGCGCCACAGGAGTGGCAGGGCTATTATAAAGGCCAGTGTGAGGTTATCTCCCCTGCACGCGGGACCTTATATCAGTTTCCGATGTCGCTTGAAATTGGTGCTGCGGTCGATAACAAAGCCGACTGGATCATTGTTTATGGAGAGGGAGAGCGTAAAAGTGTTCGCAACTACAGCCTGTTAACGCTTAATGAAAACCTGGGTCATTACGCAGTGGATGAGAACAATGGAGTCGTGATCGATCAATACCTGCTGAACGATGAATTCCTGAGCTTGTTTGAAGTAGGCAGCACCAAGCTACAGGCTTCTTATAAACTTGATAGTAATGGCAGCATAGACGTTAACATCAATACCTTCAGTGTCGACCCAATCCGTGAATCCAAAGTTGGCCAGTTCGTGGTATCCAGCTACCAGGGCAATACACAGCAAAGGTGTACACTGTTCAAGTGGTAAACGAGCAAAGCACTATTTACCAATGCTCAATGTTACCCCATTTGAGGGGATAAAAATTGTCAGACAAAGCGGGCTGCCGCGCCCGCTTTGTCTTAATGAGAGAGACCTTTTCGTTAACCTCCACCTCCGCCCGTGACTGTGCCTTCGACTGTCACCATTACATCAACATCTTCAGAGCGGATCCGATATTGAATGCTGGTTATCGCGCTGGCATCAACAGACAAGAACAGGTTAATCACCGGTCCATCGTCGTCAGCTCCGTAATTAATTTGTATGCGTTTCTCCTGCTCAAGATTAGTACGATCAAAGATAGCAACGATATCACTTGGCGCGAAGCTCGTGCCGGTGTCAAAGTCGATAGCACCGTCCGCCCCTATTATCACGGTTCCGCGTGAGTGGCCTGCGCCTGTGACTGTATACTCACCCGCTCTTGCGGTGACCAGAGCGAGGTTGGTCATCCCCTCGGCAACAAACGAGCCAAGCAACACCTTCTCCATCGTGAACAAGTTAATTTCATTGAGCCCGGTTGGTGTCACTGACACGCGGTAAACAAACCCTTTCTGTTCATCTTTATAGACGTACTCAGTGCCTTCCATCATGACATCATCCAGCGACATGTCATCCCCGTTATTTGCTTCGGGATCAGTGTCAATAAACATCATACCGGAGCTCGAGAAGGTAAATTTCACTTTTTGTCCGTCAGCATAGCTGCTGCCGCTTTGCGTTAAATTAAACACCAAATCAAATGACTTACCTTTGAGTACATCCGGCAACATCACGTCGTCGCCCATGTCATCATCGTCATCGTCATCGTCTTTGCCAGTCAGCGTCCAGGTGTAAGTTAAGTCATAAGAGGCCGTTACCCCCTGAGTCGTGACTGAGTAACGCACAGAGACCACTATTTTGGTGTCCGAACTGCTTACCAGTTCAAACACCAGATCATTCACGGTCAGATTTTGTTTAACAAACGAATCCTCAATCTGCTTTTTGATGGTTTCAAGGTCATTGGGGTCTGGCGCGGGTACGTTTGCAATCTTGATTTCTGTAATTGGATTCGATACGCCTGCCACCGTTGCGCTTCCTGTGATTGTTAAGACATTGCCCTGGGCATCATTATTGCCACCGTCGTCATCGTCAGAACCGCCGCCAGAGCCGGGCGTTAACCCACCGGGAACAAAATCCAGATTCAGAGAGCCTAGGTCCAGGCTGGCAAAAATGTCGTTCAGCCCCTCCAGGGTTTTTTTAATGTTATCCAGCGAAAACGTGGTGTTTAAGTCTGTGGTTAAACCTACCTGCTGGGCATAAGCCTCAATAGCGCTGGTATATTCACTAATAAAAGTACTGGCATTATACAGAGGTGATTCAAAGGCTTTATCGCCAACCTTGCCATCTATCGTGAGGTCTAAAAAGTCGGCGCGTAATGCATCAACAATGGCCAGCGCCGGAGAGCTGGACGAACTACCCATTTGCGCCAGTGCAGCCAGAGAAACGGCATAAATACCGGCCTGATCATTGCTCGCGGTCACACCGCTGGCCGCGTCAATCAACTGTGGTGGTGCTGTAATATCCGTCAAGGCAGGCGCCAGTGCAATACGCACCTGCTCGTTGACCAGGTTGATGGCCTCAGCACTGGTAGCCCCGGTATTCAGTATGGCCGTTGCCGCAATTTCAGTCAGCGTGGTCACGCCCACTTCAGACTTAAAAGCACTCAATACGGCGCGCAGCGTAGTGTCAGCCGGTAAGGACAAGAAAGTACCTTTAGCTTCATCAAAATACTCGGCATCCCCGCCACCCAAAACTTCGACAATAAAGGGCTCGGCAATTGCTGAGTTAAGCGTAATGGTTGCAACACCGGTTTCGCCGGTATTACCTGTAGCCCCCTCAACTGGTGTATTATTAGCAAGTAGAACGAGCCTGACGGCAGCATTTTTGGTTAATCCCAATGCCGGGCTCACTTTGATTTCTGTGGTTTGTGCGGTTTGATCTGGCGTTGTGGTATTGTTGTCGTCATCATCGCCCAGGCAGGAGGCAAGTATGAAAACAGACAATATAACAAGCCAGTTGCGCAGCTTGTATATCTTCATGGTAATTCCTGGTTTTGACGGTTACTGATAATTACTCTGACACAGCAACCGATCCACCTCATCACCATGCCACAGCACACACAGTTTAGTTTAGCGAAACAATTAACGCCTATTTTTTGACCAGAAAAATCCTACTTTATTTATTATCCTCATAAGGGTACTGATGGTGAATACGCTCACGGCAGGTCATACCCAGGTACTCGCAGGTTTTCTGGATCACCTCTATAAAGCACTTGGGCGCGGCCTCCTGAATGGAATTGGATAATATCGAAAATTGCTTGTCACGCAGCTTTCTCAGCTCAGGCTGTAGTGTTTCATCATCCATAAAATCGGTAATACGATCAAAAAACGCCTTCATTTTTGGGGTTATCGCATACCAGTACACCGGCGAGGCAAAAACGATGTGGTCATAGTTCAGTACAACGCGAAACAATGCTCGAAAGTCATCGCCTGAATTGCTGTGATTATAGCAATAGTCTTTAATATCATAGTCATCGAGGTATAAGCTATCAGCCTGAAGCTGCTGCGCGAGCTGTTGCACTGATTGTGCGGTATTACCCTGCTTGTTTGAGCTTGAGTAAAGAATGATTGATTTCATCGAGGTTCTCCTTTGTGTTATTTGCTGCTAGCATAAAACCTCAACCAAGATTGAGGTAAAGTATCGAATGACCCCAACTAACACAACGGAACGAGACGAGCCCAAGCTCAGCGTCGGGCAAGTTGCAAAACGTGCAGACGTTGCAGTCTCCGCACTGCATTTTTACGAAAATAAAGGGCTGATCCGCAGTTGGCGCAACAGCGGAAATCAAAGACGTTACAAAAAAGATGTCCTGCGCCGTATTGCCATCATTAAGGCTGGCCAGAAAATGGGAATAACCTTGGCAGAAATAAAACAAACTTTAATGTCGCTGCCACACAGTAACACCCCAAGCAAAGAAGACTGGGCCCGCATGTCCGGTTTGTGGCGCGCGCAACTGGATGAAAAAATAGCGTATATGCAACGAGTTCGTACTATGGTTGACGGCTGTATTGGCTGTGGTTGCTTATCAATGAGCCGCTGCCCTATGTACAACCCGGATGATGTAGTCGCAAAAGCGGGTAATGGCGCGGTACTGATAGATAACCCGGAGCAGGCAAGCGCCGTCAAATCTTGTTATGATAACGACAATAACAAAAAAGGAACAAGCGAATGAAAAAAACAGCACTCAGCCTCTCTCTGGCAGCCATATTTACGCTGGCAGGTTGTGCTCAGACCACGACCCAATCAAAGCCGCAGCAGGCAACTACAGTAGCCAGCCAACAGGCCAGTGATGTGGCCTTTACTGCATTCTCCGAGCAGTTTATCGAACAATACTGGCAGCAGTACCCCGAGCTGTCAGTTTACTTTGGCTACGGCAAATTTGATGATGTCATCACCATCCCGGACGCCGCTCATCGCTCTGCCGAACAAGCCTTTATTGATACACAGTTAGCAAAGCTACAGTCATTTGATTTAACTCAGCTCAGTGACCACCTGAAAATTGATTATCACCTGATTGAAAATACACTCAAGCGCGCCAAATGGGAGCTGGAAACGTTCAAAAGCTGGCAGTGGAACCCAAGTAACTACAATGTGTCTTACGGCTTTGCCAGCATTCTGAACAGCCGCTTTAAATCTGAGGATGACAAACTCCGCCAGGTGTTTAAGCGACTCAAGTTTGTACCTGACTATTACCGCGCTGCACAGGCCAACATTGACCAGCCAACACTGGAATATACCCAGCTCGGGATCCAGCAAAATAAAGGCGCATTCAGCGTTTTGACGGACGATTTGTTGACACGTGTGGATGCGCTCAGCACGTTTAGTGCCGAGGAAAAAGCCGCGTTCAAGCAACGCTTTGCCAACGCTAAAACCGCGATCCATGGTTATATTGATTTTCTGACCGCGCTTGAGCAGGAATTGCAACAATCCGGTAATGCACGGAGTTTTAGGATTGGAGAGGCGCTTTACGAAGACAAGTTTGCGTTTGATATACAGTCGGGATACACCGCCAAACAAATGTATCAAAAAGCACTCGCCGACAAAGCCCGGGTCACCGCTGAAATGATCACGCTGACCGACCAGCTTTGGCCCAAGTATTTCCCCGATACTGCACGCCCTGGCGATGATACACAAGCCATTGCAACACTTATCAAACACCTGTCTCAGCGTCATGTTGAAAAGTCTCAGTTTGTAAACGAAATTAGGCGCCAAATCCCTGAGCTGGAACGCTTTGTGATGGAAAAAGACTTGCTGACACTCGATCCGGAAAAACCGCTGGTTGTTCGCCAAACACCGGATTACATGCAAGGCTTTGCACTGGCGTCTATCTCCGCGCCAGGCCCTTATGAGAAAAAAGAAAACACCTATTACAATGTTGAACCGCTCGATGGCCTGACGGATGCGCAGGCAGATTCCATGCTGCGTGAATACAATCACTGGATCTTACAGATCCTCAATATCCACGAGGCCGTACCGGGCCACTATACGCAACTGGTGTACTCAAACACCTCACCTTCTTTGGTGAAAAGCATCTTTGGTAACGGGGCCATGATTGAAGGCTGGGCGGTCTACACTGAACGCATGATGCTGGAAGAAGGGTATGGTAATTTCGAACCCGAAATGTGGTTGATGTATTATAAATGGAACCTGCGCGTTATTTGTAACACCATTCTGGACTATGGCATTCAGGTTAAGGGAATAAGCAAAGAGCAAGGCCTGGACTTACTGATGAACGGCGCATTCCAGGAGCAGGCAGAAGCAGAAGGAAAATGGCGTCGGGCCACACTCAGCCAGGTGCAGCTGACCAGCTACTACAGTGGATTCCGCGAAATTTACGATCTGCGCGAAGAGCAAAAGAAACGGCTGGGTAAAGACTTTGATCTCAAAGCCTTCCATGAAGAGTTCCTGAGCTACGGCAGCGCCCCCGTTAAATACATTCGTCAACTGATGAACTAATACCACTCTCACTTAATACTTGTTCAATTTGAAGGAGCAAGTAGACACGCTTAAATATGCAAATTGGTATATCTGCGATGCCGGATTGAAAGGTCCGGCATACTATACTGATTTCAATCATGAGATTTTCGGGATCATCCGCCGACTCTGGCAAAGCGATGCATTATGGCTTATATAAGACTAAAGCCGTGTCACTTTTCCTTCCCAACGACTTGCCTAAAACTCACACTATGTTACCATTCGGCCGCCTTATTAATAGTCTAAGTGATTATTTAATATACATATAAAATTGCAATCTCCGCCTCTTTGGAAAAGACTTACAGACACGCCAGATGTTGTGACTTTGTCAGTAGACAGGGACAGATATTCGGAGTAAAGCAATTTAGCGACATACGACGAGTAATCAGGGAATCCAATGGAAGTAAAAACGTTCGCTCCACGCCAGGTTGTGGGGATCTCTACCCGCACCAACAATCATCATGAACAGACCGAAGGAGAAGGTCAGATAATCCAGTTATGGCAAACATTTAATCAGCATTATGCCCCTTTACTAAATGAAGGAGCCACATTGTACGGGATCTACTCACACTATGAGTCGGACCACCATGGCGACTTTAAGGCCAGCGTTGCCAGTGATGCAGCGGAGCTGGTAGCACATGCTGACAAAGACCCGGCACTGCAACCGCAGCAACTGAGCGCCGGGCGTTATCTGAGCTTTGCCGCTCAGGGTGAAATGCCACAAACCGTGATCCGTCTTTGGGAGCTTGTGTGGCGCTACTTTGAGCAGTCAGACTGCCCTTATCAACGCGCCTATCTACAGGATATAGAAATTTATCATCATAGTGACGAAGTCGAGATCGCCATCTCAATTCTTTAGTCATAACAGCCGGGTTGTCGGGGACAGGCTTTACCACGTGTACAAATAACACGGACATCGTTGGCTATGCCCCGCTCTATCCAATTGATATTGAGAATTTTGGCCACACTTTGCAATTGCTTCTTCAAGTGCCAGGGCACCACACTGGCACCCCCTTGCTTAATGCACAAGGCCTGTAACTCCTGCACCACTTCATTGGCATCGAGTCCCTGAGCTGCAATCGCCGGGTTAAGATCTATCCCGGCGCAGAGCACATGAGGATTATCTGCAACATCATTCACTTTGATGGACTCGCAACAGTAAAGCCTTGGCTGATTGTTGACATTGAGCACCGACAGCTGCGCACTGGCCTGCATGGCCTGCTGCTGAAATTTACGAAATACCGCCCAGTGCTGGCAGGGATCGGCCACACTGCGCATATTGCCCCAGGGCAAGGGAATACCATTGCCACGGTACACGGCTTTGAGCTTACCCGGCAGGTAGGCATCAAAATAGTGCCAGTGTGGATAAGGCGAAGCCACTGTCATCCTGCGCATGGCCACCGACGGAGAAATGCCCAGAGCCTGATGAATGTGCGTTTCATATCCATACGAATCAAGTAATTGGCGATATGCAACTTTAGGGCATAGCAGCGCACCGGCAAAAAAGCTCGACTCAAAGTCGTGCCAGGCCGAGAGGATATCCTGAGCATTCGGCGCAGACTCGTCGGTATTTGCTGCACCACTGACACCACCAGAGCCCAGTACACATTGCAGTCCGTCTCTGTTGTGTAACACCGCATGGCCAAGGTGCACGGCCAGGTCATACTTCAGTCTGGGCTGGTTTTGCTGCAACATGCGATTGATATGCACCTCATTTGGCGGCGCAAAATAAGAGGTGATCACACGCGCAAACACATGGCCACTTTCATCTACCACTTCGCCTGGCGCCTCATCAAACCAATGCACCACCAGCCCCTGAGCTTTGAGCATACTCAACAGGGCATCAACATCGAGATACAGGTCTTTGCCACCCACTTCTTCCGCCGCACGCTCAAGATCCGGAAAGTGATTCTGATGATGCTCCTGATGCGCGCGGATCAGCAAGTGTGCAAACTGGCGTCCGCTGATCCCCGTTTGTGACAACATTTCCGGAATCGCAATTTGCAAAATGTCATTATCAAATAGAAAGTTAGGTTCCAGCGCCATCCCACTGATCCCACCATGCCGGCCTTTTTGCGGAGTAATTTCGTTCACCTCAGGTTCGTTGTCCAAAAACCAGTCTACCGGCTTTTGAAATACTTCGGCCAGGTTCTCCAGCATGTCACTGCTGGGCGTGCGCTTACCTCGCTCAATCATTGACAGGTAAGACACCGAGGGCGCGGATTGTGGGTCGACCCGGATGCACCGGGCAGATAAGTCTTCAAGAGTTAAGTGATTTCGCTTGCGTAAATTACGAATTTTGGTGCCCAGAAAGTGTGACTTTCTCATGAGTTCTGAATTTTTTTTCACCGCTTCATTCCTGTTTACGTCTGTAAGGCGCCTGAACGCTGTGCTTACTACTATGCCACAACACATGGTCAGACCAGTTTTTGTAAAATTTACACTGTAAAATTCTTTTTGTGAAATTTATCGATTTTTTTTCATACACTGAATTTGTCAACAGAAGACTCTGCACTCCCGCCGGGACTAAGCAGGTAATTAATAATAGTAGCGATATTTTGCCTTGTGACGACAACAGGTGAATTGATAAGCCAGCAGGCTCTCACCACACAGGCAACGGGTATCGGGTAACCTTGGTAACTGGGAATACACACATGAAAGCACAAATTCAGCATACAGAACTAGAAAACACCAGCACAGAATGTCAAAAGCTGATCGTCGCAAAGCAGTACCTGGATCAACACTGTCCTTTGGAGTTCGGCTCTCACAAAGACGTCAGCTCTTATGTCGTTTACTACAATCACCTGATGGTGTTCTTCGCCGATGGCCAGCACTGCGGACTCAAAAACTGTAAGCAATTTGTGGCGTTATGTGGCCACCGTGAAGCGCCCAGCGCCATTTTGCTGAAAAAAGCGGACTGCATGCACATTGAACTCAGCTTTGACACAGGGTGCGAACCTGGCCGCCATGACCGCGCTCACCTGAATGATGTTCAGTATGAAACGCCGCTCAGCTCGGTGACAGGCACAGGAGAAGCACTCAGCCCCATGTGGATGAGCTTTGTTTCTGGCGTGCAGCATGCGTTGGTCAACCAGCAAGACCGCAAATGCTACCGAGCCAAAAACGGTGACGATTACCAGCTATAGTTAATTGTTCCGCTCCTGGCGATACACAGCAAAGCTTGAGTGCTCACACAAATGTAAGCACTCAAGTTTCAATAATTCGGCACAATAATAAGCTACCCATAGTAAAATCATTCGAAAATGACTGGCTTGGCGTCAGTATGCACTAACCGCTCAACGAACCAATCACTACCTTTTGCTTGCAAATACACCAGTTGCTTTACTTATTTGAGCTGCATTCAGATTAATTTCAGCTAACCTCAATATAATCTCGCTCTTTTTATTGCGCACATGGGGATTATGAAACTCGTTTTAGGTTGGTTAAAGAGCATAAACTGGATGCTCTGGGCATTGTTACTCGGTATTGCATGTGGCCTTATTTTTGGTGAACGGGTGGCGTTTTTAAAACCACTCGGCGAAGGGTTTGTTAAACTCATGCAGATCACCATTTTCCCTTACATTGTGGTCAGCCTGGTAGTCGGGCTGGGTAAGTTTAACCCGGATCAGGTTAAATCCATTCTCGTCAAAGCAACCACTGTCATGATAAGCCTGTGGCTGGTCGGCCTGGCTGCCATTTGGGCGTTTTCACTTACGCTGCCGAGCCATGATGCCGGGACTTTTTTCTCTCCCGCCCTGGTGGCCAGCGCCCCGGAAGTAGACTTTGTCAGCCAGTATATTCCCGCGAACCCCTTTGCATCCATGGCCGAGGGCAATGTGCCCGCGCTGGTGATTTTTTGTATTGCACTTGGGCTGTCGTTAATTTCAAACGGACAAAAGAATAACCTGTTAGACGTGCTTGAAGTCGTGGGTCAGGGATTATCTTTGATCTCGAAAAAAATCATTAAGCTTTTTCCGATTGGGATCTTTGCAATGACCGCCAGTACCGCCGGCACCATCAGCATGGAAGAGCTCAACAACCTGCAAATTTATCTGGTGCTGGTTAGCTGTCTGGGGGCCTATCTGATGTTTGCCCTGCTGCCCATGCTGGTCGCAGCATTAACCCCGGTTAAGTACCGCGACCTGATCATGGTGATGCGCAATGCGTGGATCACCGCATTCAGTACCGGCAACGTGTTTATTGTCCTACCTGTGATCACAGAGGGGATCAAGGCCCATCTGGCAAAAATCAAACGCAGTGATGAAGAGTCTGACCACATCGCTGAAGTGCTGGTGCCCATTGCTTATACCTTTCCAAGCTTAGGTAAGCTGACAACACTGATGTTTGTCACCTTTGCAGCCTGGCTGACAGGCAGTCCGGTTACGCTGGATCAAATACCCAATGTCACTTTATCGGCCATGTTGAGCTATTTTGCCAACGTGCATATTGCCATTCCTTATCTGCTGGACAGCCTGAAGATCCCGGCAGACAGCTACCAGTTGTATCTGTCGATGTCGGTGCTGACTGCCAAAATTGTCTCTCCGACCACAGTCATCTATATTTTTGCCTTCGTGCTGTTAAGTATTTTCTATACCAAACGCCAGCTGCACCTTAAGCGGATCCGCTCGGTGTATTATCTGACTTTACTCAGCGCCCTGCTGCCAGCATTTATGTTACTGAGCTTTACGGCCAACAATCACCTGGCCCGAGACACTCAGGCGGCCGATGAGATCATTGCCAATATGGTGGTTTCAGACAAAGTGCCGGCAGAAGTGCTGAACCATGTGCCCAAGGCCTATCAAAGTGGTGAGCTGTCTCTGACCAACATAGACGTGATCAAGAAGCGAAACTTACTCAGGGTAGGCTACCTGGTCGACAACGTGCCATTTAGCTACTTTAACCAAAAAGGAGAACTGGTCGGTTTTGATATTAGTCTGGCCCATAAACTGGCTGCCGACTTAAATGTGAAGGTTGAGTTTATTCCGTTTAAAAAGTCGCAGCTGGCTGAGTACCTGAACAAAGGCTTCTTTGACATTGCGATGTCGGGACTGGAAATAAATGTTGCCGACCTCAGTCAGGTCAGATTTAGTGATCCAGTACTGCAATTACAAATGGCTTTAATTGCCAAAGATCATCGCCTTAAGCAACTGGCCACCCGGGAGCAGGTGCTCAGCTACAAGGATCTGCGCCTGGCACATGTGGAGTACACGCCACTGATGCAAGACCTGGCAAAGAAATACCCTCATATTCAGGTGTCGGCTTTGTCGAATCACCAGGCATTCTTTGAATCCGACGAACAATTCGATGCCATGGTGATAAGCGCAGAGGCTGGATTTGCCTGGAGCATGTTCCATCCAGAATTTGGCGTTGTGGTGCCCAAAGGCGCAGAGATGCAATACCCAGTTGGGTTTGCCGTTGCCAAGCGCAATCTGGACATTCTGAGCTTTGTTAACGCCTGGCTCACCATTGCAAAAAGCCAGGGGCAAATCACTAAGAGCTATGATTACTGGATCCTGGGCAAAGGCACGCAAAACAAACAGCATCGCTGGTCTTTAATGGACGAGCTGGACTACGAGTTTGAACTCAAGCTCGATTGATAAACCGGTGACAGGCGCAAATCTGTCACCTAATTCTTCTTAACTGCAAGCCAAGCGCCACAATACCAATTTGCTTAATTAAGTGTTCTGCTTTGAGGCGAGAAAATATAGTCGATAACAAGGCGAAAATTTTGCTATTTAGTTGTTCTAAATGAGAAATTT
>NZ_PPUZ01000109.1:0-466 GCF_004212645.1 Pseudoalteromonas rubra
GTAGTGGTTTAATAGATCCGGACACATTGATAAGAGACAATAACGTCAAACATCGAGGTATCCATGACAAAGCAAAAACGACAATACAAATCATACCCTAAAGAATTTAAAGAAGAGGCTGTCGCCTTAGTCAGTGAACAAGGTTATACAGTAGCTCAAGCCGCAGAAGCCGTAGGCGTTAGTACTAGTTTGCTTTACAAGTGGAAGGAACATATAGAACAAGAACAGGCTGGACACAAATTGGTTAACTCCGAGCGAGAAGAGCTTTTAGCACTTCGCAAAGAAGTAAAACAACTGAGAATGGAAAAAGATATTTTAAAAAAGGCCAGCGCCTTCTTTGCGAAAGAAATGAAGTAAAGTATCAATTCATTCAAGTTCAATCTGACGAGTATCCAACGCTTATACTGTGCCGGGTTATGGGAGTCAGCTCCAGTGCTTACTACGATTGGTGTAAGCGGCCAGGGCA
>NZ_PPUZ01000011.1:0-89184 GCF_004212645.1 Pseudoalteromonas rubra
TATGACGCTAACGGCGTTAAAGATTTCTCATTTAGAATGATCGTATGCATGCCCGTTTAAGCAAAAAATACTGCCCGGGAATAAAACGTCACGCTCTTGTGATGATTTTGTGATAACTGTGCGAGCATTCCTCAATAATTTACCTGCATGCTTGTCAGGGTCAAATCCAAACAACAAGAGTAAATTATGAAAACACGCATCTTCCCCCTCATCACAGGTATTTTATTGGCATCCGGCACCGCCAGCGCGGCATCACTTGATGTGAAAGTAACCAATCTGACGCAGGGGATCTACTTTACCCCTTTACTGGTGAGCGCACATACCAGCGACGCCATGTTGTTTCAGGCTGGCGAAAAAGCCTCAAGCGCACTTGCTGCTATGGCAGAAGGCGGATCGCTGACTGGCTTGAGTGAAATACTCACAGGTATCAATGCTAACACCATGGAAAACCCGGCTGGCGGTTTACTTGCCCCAGTGACCTCGACCATGACCAGCCTGGAAACCGACGCAGGTAATGACCGCTTGTCTATTGTGGCCATGATGCTGCCCACTAATGATGGCTTTGTCGGTCTAAACAGCTGGCCAATCCCGACCACGCCGGGTACATACCATATCTACCTGAACGCCTATGATGCGGGCACTGAAGCGAACAATGAGTTAGTTGTAGAGGGCTCAGGTGCACCGGGCACACCGGGGATACCCGCATCGCCTGGCGTTGCACCAGGTACTCAGGGGATGGGCGTGACAGAGATGGAAGAAAATACAAACGTACATATTCATCGCGGAAATCTGGGCGATGATGAACAGGTCGGTGGAAAAAGCGACCTGCACAATACGGTCCATCGCTGGTTGAACCCCGTTGCCAAAGTTACCGTAACCGTTAAGTAAGGGGCCTGCCATGAAATTATTCAGACTCACCCTGCCCGCGGCTTGCTTAGTACTGGCCGCCTGTGGCAGCGATAACGACGATAACATGCCAATCACAATGCCCGATGATGATATGAGCATGGTTGATGAGCCGGCTCCTGCTGATCCAGATCCTGCGGACCCGGCTCCAACTGATCCAACGGATCCGACCGACCCCACGCCAACCACTGTGGAGTTAATGATCACAGCAACGAATCTGACTTACGCTCAGCCGCTGTCTCCCATTGCTGTAGCGCTGCATCAGGAAGGACAGTTCTGGCAACTGGGCACCCCTGCAAGCGATGCATTAGAAGTACTGGCTGAAGGCGGCGACAACAGTGGATTGCTCGCACTGGATGTAGTGCAAAGCCAGACCTCTGCTGCGGCACCTTTAGCACCAGGACAAAAAACCGAACTGACTCTGACCCATGACTCCCTGGATGGACAAAAGTTGTCATTGATTTCCATGATGGTGAATACAAACGACGGCTTTACCGGTCTTAATGCTTTGGATGTGTCTGCAATGACTGTGGGTCAGGCGATGACCTACACGACACATGCCTATGACGCAGGCACAGAAGCCAATAGCGAAGCTCAGGGTACGATCCCTGGTCCGGCTGATGGTGGCACAGGGTTTAGTGCCGAAAGAGAAGCGTTAAACAAGGTAGCCATGCACCCGGGTGTGGTTGGCGTGGACGACGGGCTGACAACGTCGGTGCTCACGAGCAGCCATAAATTCGACAACCCATTGATGACGGTTACCATAACCAGAACCAAGTAGTCTCCGAGCCGCTCCGTGACCGTTGTGGTGACGGAGCAACAACAGCCGGTAATCCATACCGGAGCGGAGACCTGCTATGCAGCAAAAAGTGCTTATCGTTGAAGACGATGCCGATATTGCCGATCTGCTACGCGTTCATCTGAACGAGTTAGATCTCGACGTTGATCACCTTGCCAGTGGAGACAAGGTTATGCCACAACTGACCCACCAGCATTATGCCATTGTGATACTCGATATTATGCTGCCTGAAGTCGACGGCCTGACACTGTGTCGGGAGATTAAAACCCGTTACCCCAAAATCAGTGTGATCATGATGACCTCAAAAAGCAGTGAAATGGACCGCATCATAGGCCTCGAAATGGGCGCCGACGACTACATCTGCAAACCGTTTAGTTACAGAGAGTTTCAGGCCAGAGTGAAGGCTCAGCTGAGGCACATCAAACTACTGCACGAGCCACAACCACAAACGGCAACCACAGCCAGCCCGGTGGTAATTGGTCAGCTGCAAATTGATCCGCATTTTCATGAGCTGACACTCAAACAAACGCCGGTGGACCTCACTGCCACAGAGTTTGATTTAGTGTTGTTTTTTGCCCGTCATCCCAATCAGGTGTTTTCCCGGGCTCAGTTGCTGGAGTCGGTCTGGGGCTATGATCATCTCGGTTATGAGCACACAGTCAACTCCCATATCAATCGCATTCGTAACAAGTTTGAGCAGATCACCGAACACACCATCATAGAAACCGTGTGGGGCGTGGGCTACAAGCTTAATGCCAAACCACTTCAGCAGGAAATGCAATGACACTGTCTCTTTATCACCGTCTGGCGCTGACAATCACGGCCATGTTTATGCTTATCGTTTCGGTGTTCGTCTGGTGGACGCAAAACCTCTCTTCGGTCTCGCGCGCTCAGGCGGAACAACAACTGCATATCGGTCTGGCGGCGCATCTGGCCCAGGATAACCCACTGCTACAACAAGGCGTCTATGACTATGAAGCGCTGGAAAACCTGTTTCATACCTTGATGGTGCTGGGCCCGGCGTTTGAGTTTTATTTTGTTGACCCCGGCGGCAAGTTGCTCACCTACTCGGCCAAACCCGGCGCGGTAAAACGCGCGTCAATTGATCTGAGCCCTCTGGTGCAACTGATTAAAACGCCAACTAAACTCCCGGTATACGGAGACGATCCTCGCTCGCCAGACGGCAAGAAAATATTTTCTGTTGCCCCGGTGTATAACGAGCAAAAATTACAGGGCTACCTGTATGTCATTATTGGCTCTTCTATTTATGACTCGATAGTGGCACAACTTAACAGCTCTGATCAGCTGGTCAAACAGGCCCTGTGGCTGGGCGTTTTTCTGCTTCTGCTGTTTATTACTTTGCTCCTGTTATTCCGCTTTATGACTCAGCCCTTGAAACGCCTGACTCAGTATATTCGCAGCACGGAGCAGCATAAATTTGATATTAAGCAGGTGCCACTGCTGTGCTGGCAACAACACAACAATGAAATTCATCAGCTGGGCAACGGCATCAACGCTATGCTGCAAACCATCAATCAGCAAATGACACAGCTGACAGCAGTAGATGAACAACGCCGCCAACTACTGGCGCACCTATCACACGACCTGCGCACGCCACTGGCCTCTTTACAGGGTTACCTGGAGCTGGTCGAGCGCCAATGCGACACATCGGGCGACATGCAGCGCTACATGGATATCGCTTTAAAAAACTGCACACAACTGAAAAACCTTATCGACCAGATCTTTGAGCTGGCCCATCTGGAGTCAGGGCAAACCCAGGTGCACTTTGAAACCTTCAATATGGGGGAGCTTATTTACGACGTGCTTGCCAAATTTGCACTCAGGGCGCAACAGGCTGAAATAGCATTACAAGTGACACCCACCGAATGCGACTTTGTGGTCTACTCAGATATCGCCAAGCTGGAAAGAGTGCTGAGTAACCTGCTGGAAAATGCGCTGCGTCATACCCCCGCTGGTGGTTCTATTGCGATTGTTGTGACGCCCAAAGCAGGCAGCTTCGACATTGCGGTGCAGGACACCGGGGTTGGGATCAGCCAAAAAGAGCTGCCGTATATCTTTGAAGCACGTTACCAGGCCTGCAACAGCAAAGGCTGCAAGAAAACCCACGCCGGACTCGGCCTGGCAATTACAGCCAGATTATTACAGCTGATCAAGTCAGACATTAAGGTCAACAGTCAACTCGGTGAAGGCAGCGAGTTTGTGTTTGCTGTGCGTGGCGCTGAGTAAGGCGTCATTCACTCTGGGTATACAGCACTCGCTGAACCCGACTGCTCCTAGCCTCCAACTCAGTTAAGCATGCAGCCAAATCCGAAAATACCAAACAGCTGCTTATCTATAATGTGGTGGGTGATTGAGATGGACGCTCCTAAATCGGCCCGAATTCAACCCTAAGATTGGAGAACATAGCGGGACGTTACAGCTCCCTCCCAGCAACATATCTCTGGATTTGGGACAACTTTTTCTGAGCGTATCCTGTAGGATAGTGGCATCACGCTTGGTGCCGTTGTTAAGTTAGTTTTGGCGAAATAAACTTCGCTTAAACCATGCCGCGTGTGTCCATTATATTGATTTAAGATACAAATCTCTGAGGGAGTGCCTCAGAGCAAAGTATTGTGCGCAAGGGAAACAATAAGCTATGGAAAAAATACTATTTATTATCGGTGCATCAATTTTTGGTTTTTTGGGACTGCTCCACTTGATTTACACCTTCTTCTCTAAAAAGTTCGACCCCTACAACCTGGCAGTGAAAGAAGCCATGCTTAATACCTCGCCCAGAATCACAAAACAAACCAATATGTGGCAGGCCTGGGTAGGCTTTAATGCCAGCCATAGCCTTGGTGCGCTGTTTTTTGCCGCCTTTTACATTCCGCTATGCATCAACCACTTTGATGTTGTTGCGGGCACTGTCTGGTTTTCAGTTTTGCCATCAATTGTAGGTGTTAGTTACCTCCTGTTGGCAAAAAAATATTGGTTTAAAGTACCGTTCACGGGTATTTTAGTCTCCTCGGCTTGCTTTGTAATAGCGGCCTGGTCAGTAAATACATAACAAGGCACAGCAAGGGAGCAAGTATGATGTATAAAGTTGGGATTGTTTTGTTTGATGACTTCACGGATGTGGACTTCTTTTTGATGTATGACTTGTTAGGTCGAACAGCCGATAGCTGGACGGTTAGCATACTTGGCACTCAACCTGAACATCGCTCCCACCTTGGTATAAAAGTTAAAACGGACGGACACATTTGTGCGGTGGCTGAGCAAGATGTCGTGCTTATCACAAGCGGCAAACGCGGTATTCCAGCGGCCATGAAGAATACTGAATTTATGTCGGCATTGAACCTTGACCCGAAAAAGCAGCTCATTGGTTCGATTTGTGCGGGTTCATTTATCCTTCATGAGCTTGGTTTACTGAAAGGTAAACCCTTAACAACAAACCCGGATGCTAAGACTGCTCTGCAAAGTTTAGGCGGAGATGTTCAGGACACACCGCTCGTAATAGAAGGCAATATAGCAACGGCTGGTGGCTGTCTTTCGTTGATGTATTTAATAGGTTGGCTGGCCGAGCGGCTATTTGACTCAAGCAAACGCAAAGCCATACAAAATCAATTGATACCCGCAGGGCAGCTAGCCTTGTTTGAGGAGCTGATAGCCACAACGATTCAATCGGCAGAACAGATAAATTCGCAAAATCAACGCAGCAAGGTGCCCGCGCATTAAATACGGACAGAGAAGATCAGAGACCCCTGCTTAGTTTAAAAAACCTGAGCACCTTGGATCGGCCAGTTTGGGAATTTGCCGACACTTATATTTGATTGCTGCGACTTACTCACTTTAAGTTTGCCAGCAGGCCAAGCAAATTAGTGATAAAAAATAATAATAAAATATATAAATTAGGAACCCTTATGGTAAAAACGTTAGAAACCGACAGAATGATTTTAAGACCTTTTGAATTAACAGACGCACCCGATATGTACCTGCTCGGCTCTATGCCCCAGATCATTCAATATGTCGGTAATACACCGTTTAAACATTTAGCTGACGCTGAAAACTACTTGAAAACTCACCCTCTTAACGACTACCGGGAAACCGGCTTTGGCAGACTGGCATGTATTGATAAAAAGTCTAACCAGCTGATTGGTTTTTGCGGATTAAAGTATATGGATGAGATCGATGAAATTGAAATAGGATACCGGTTTTTACCCGCGTTCTGGGGCAAAGGACTGGCAACCGAAGCTGTCAAAACCGTCCTCGACTGGGCACTGGAAGAAAAACACTGTACCCGTTTGGTAGGGTGCATTCACCCTGACAACCAAGCCTCTAAAAAAGTCCTGTCAAAATTTGGGTTTAAAAAGGAAAAAACCGTCAATGTGGCGTTTATTCCCGACGTGCCCGTCGACTTATTTGTGTATGAAGTCGGCGACTAAATGTCGACAGATCTTATTGTGAGTATCGGTCGGTTTCTATCGATGATTAGCCTTGAGCAACAAAAGTATTAGTGATAGGTTACTTCTCCTTTAATTAAATAGTGTTAGAAAACAATGAGGTTTTGCTGTTTCTGATAGCAGCTTAACACTGCGTTTTCGTTAACACACAGCTAAGCGTGCGAAGAGTATGGGCAGATTTCAATCAGCAATTCATAATATAGGGCACCATGCAGTAAGTGGTCTTTGTGACATTTTAGCTGAAGGGTATGCTTATTGTGCACATGAAAACAAAGAAGTTTTAGAGATAGATATCCTAAATTCATACGATAGCTATACTCCAGAGCTAGACCAAGAAATTTCTCAGCTGAAAGAAAAAGCATTTTCAATCATTACTACCACATGCGGTGTCTCTATAAACGACATTCAGGTTGCGAAGCTGTCAATTAATTACAGATTTACTGAGCAAGCTTACCAGCAACACAAAAGTCATATGAAGAAGATTGGTGTTTGGTATGGTCATGACCCTCTCTATAATGCAATTATCGTATTTAAGCTGAAAAATGGCAGAGTTGCTAAAAGTGAATTTAGCAGTAAAGCAGCAAGCTAGCCCCCTTAAAAGTCCATAGCAATAGGCACCAAAGATACGGAGGCGTTCAGTCAAATTTAGGCCAGTCGAACAAATTGGTATCTTTGCCGCCTTGCGAGTTTTGCTTTATGAATAAATATGTATTTCTATTTCTAGTTTCTGTGTATTGTATCGATGCCAATGCACTCAGTATCGTGTGTGAAAAAATAGAGACTGAAACCGAGTTTAAAGAACTGGTTGTTGGTCAAATACAGACTAGCGAAATAGTTGTTTTGGTTGAACAAGGTGAACCAACTGAAACTAGCACTACAAAACACAAAGTCCTGACTGTCTGGAAAGGTGTCGTCGGTCAACATATTTACGTCAGCGGAGGCACAGAGCATTCGCTGCTATTTACAAACCGAATAGAAGCAAATGGCCCTATGGAATCGCCTAGGGGCTACTGTAACTTGGATCATGATAAAGCATTGGCTGTGATTAAAAGTTACTTCGGCAATGGCTATGCGCCATCGCCACATCACATGGAAAGAGCTTATTCATCCTTTTTGGTCAACTGGCCTTTAATAATTAGTTTCGTGTTTCTAGCTTTAATTGGGTTTTACACTTATGTTTTTGTTAGGCATTATTTTTCAGGTAAAAATAACGCCTGACAAACCTAATCTGGGTAAACTTTTTCGCTTTATAACTACGAAAAAAATCGAGTGACCATTTACTCACTCAATGTTTTCAACACCTCTTCTGCCCGGCGCTTTTTGGCCTTAAACACAGGTAGCATGATGGCCACGATCAGCAAGCCTAACAAGCCGTTAGGCAAAAATACCGAGCTCATTGCGTACTGAACCAGAATAAAAAGCACGAGCACCAGCGCAAATAGCAAAGTGGCTTTTATGCTCAGGTCCCAACGCAAGATCTCTTGCCTGAGCAGCTGCTGATGCACTTCCAGCGCCTGTGATAGCTGCTGATTTCTTAATATGCGTAAACTGGTAATGCGACTCCTATTCACCAGTGCATACATGCTCGTGCCCCACACGCAACCAAAGCCAAGCCAAAGTTGTGTCACCAAAGGGGCAGGCTCAAATAAAGCCTGTACAAACCAGGCACTCACTAGCAGTATGATCAGGGTCTCGATGGCAATCCCCACAAAGAGCCTAAGCCGTTGCTTTCTATGGCGCTGTATGCACTGCTCTAATGCTGGTGGTGGTGATGCAGGCGTCGACTGCCATAGCTGCGCCAAGTCCGCAAACTCTTGATTATCCATTAATTTTTCTCCATCAATTGTTCGGTAAGTTGTGTTTTGGCACGGTGTAGCCGGATCCCCACGTTGGCTTCACTGATCCCCAAAACATCACTGATCTCGGCCGTGTCTACGCCCTCAAGCTTGAGCATCATCACCTGCCTGAGACTCAAAGGAAGCTGATGAATGGCCCTCTCCAGCCGTTGCTGTTGCTGCAGTTTTTGCATATTTGACTCGGGTGAATCCGGACTGTGGGCATGCTCATCAGCCAGCTCATCTTCATTTTGCTTGCTGTGTTTGCGAATGTGGTCAACCGCCACGTTATGGATCACTCGGTATACATAAGTGTTTAATTTGCATTGTCCACCATACTTGTCCAGCGCCCGCCACAGCGCAAAGGCCATATCCTGTGACAGTTCTTCACACAGTGCAGCGCGTCGCTCATAGCCCTTTGCCGCCCGCCTGATCTGCGGCCAGAACGCTTCAACAACTTGCTGTCTGTCCAGCTCCTTGATTTGCTCAGTCACTGTATACTGCTCCATTGACAATAAACCTGTGTAATAGATGTCTTCGAGTGGGTTAGCAATGCGAACACCTACGCAGCTTGCTTATTGGCATCTGTTGAGCCGGGCGATTTGGATAAGCCAAAACGGCAGCCATTTTAACCTTGCCATAGCGGTTTTTAAGTTGATCTTTCCCTGTTAGTCGGAGCAATTCTCAGATCATTACAAGAAATCTCACTATTTTTCTGCCCCCGCCTTTGAACATATAGAAAGAAAAATAACTCATTACTAATCAATCAGATAAGGGGAAATGTAAAAAGATAAAATTTCTTGTAATAACCGCCCTTCCACCCCGACTAACCTCCCTGAAGTCAAAAATGAAACGGTACACGATCGGGAGAAAATGATGTTTAACACGTTAAAAACAAACAAAACTCATATACAACAAGTTGCAATGGTGTGGCTGGTTGCCGTACTTTGCTTGATTAACATGGCACTGATCCTGGCCTTCACTCCCTTTGTGATTTTCAAATTCAGTGCCACTATACTGGCAGTCGGCGTTACCGAACTGGCGATGACGATGACCAGACCCTTACTCAATTCAAAATGTCTGCAGGCTGGCTGGACGGAGTAAATCAACAGTGCGCTAGGCTTGCTTACTAAACAGCAGGTTAAGTCCGGATACAGCCAGAAATGTCGCACATGCCTGGTTAAAACGTCTCACCCTGCTCGGTTTGCAAAACCAATGTCTTAGATATATGCCAAACAGGGCATAAATGGCAATGGCACTTAATTCCAGCACCAGAAACGTCGCGCCCAACGTAAAAAACTGGGTACTAACTGGGCCTGTACTATCTACAAACTGTGGAAGAAATGCGGTAAAAATCAGGATGGCTTTTGGGTTGCCCGCAGCCAGCATAAACTCCTGTCTGGCAAGCCAGAGCAAGCTCTTAGCTGAGCTTACCTCAGCCACCGGGCTGTCCTCAGAGTGCCACAGTGTAATCGCAAGCCAAAGTAAATAGCCTGCCCCTGCCAGTTTAATAGCAAAAAACACCGTTTCGGACGCAAATAAAATAACCGCCAGGCCAGAAGCCACCAGCGCAATCATCACTGAAAAGGCTGCTATCCGCCCAAAACCGGCAAATAGTGCTGAACGAAACCCGTAACAGCGCGCATTATTCAGGCTCAATAAGTTATTTGGACCGGGCGCCATATTCAGTGCAAAACAGGCCGGAATAAACAAGAGTAACTGCCAAATTGCCATATCCACTCCTTGATCGAATTAACACCACATAGATTTCTTTTAAAGCCGCCCTTTTGCGACCCAGATCAATAAACTATGAAGAAATAGTATCATTGCAAGAATATAATTTATTCCCTCGGGAAAGTATTGTACTTTACGCAGGCAACATAAAAATAATGCAATAAAGGAAATTATTATGCTTAAAACCCCGTTATACCTGTCTCTACTAGCTTGCACAAGCGCCTTTGCCGCAAATGAATATACCGAGATCTCGGTTAATGACGCATGGAATACTCTTGCTCACACCCAGGGCAGCTTAGTCTTTGCGAGCGCACCTACCGACAATGAAGCAGATGCTGGTGTGGTTGCATTGCAAAACAACAATGGTGCCATGGAAATCGCTTTTAAGGAGTGGCCTTATCTGGATGGCGCACATGGCGATGAAAATATGGCCGTTCTGTCTTTGCCTGCTGGCCGCCAAACGCTGGAAGATGGCACCATTATCGAAGTTGGTACTTTTGCGTTGGGTAATGGTGAAACACACATCAGCTTTGCAGATAAGTTTGAACACACGCCGCATTTGTTCCTAAGTGGACAGTCGTTTAATAACAACACCGCTTATGCTACCCGTGTACATGGGGTAACGCAGCATGGCTTTACCGCGCTTAAGCAAGGGCAGGAAAAAGCCGTCAATGCCGCCAATAAAGAAACTGTGGCGTACTTGGCTATTTACGCTCCAAACAATACGGGAACACTCGCTGGTCGTAGCTTTGTATTGGATCAAATCAAACTGGATCATACTGGTGGCAGCGCGGCAGACTATGGCTTGTACCTGCAAGAAGAGCAGTCAAAAGACTCTGAGATCACACACATTACTGAGCATGTAAACGTGCTTAATTTTGGTCAGCGTGTTTTCGCTCAGGATGTTACCGCATTTGGCCGCGATACAATTGCGCCCAGAATGAACAGTGATTTTGCTCAGGCACCAAGCGGCCAATCTTGCGCAGAGATCAAATCACAGTACCCGCTTGCTGAAACAGGCTACTATACCATTACCCCGGCGGGTGCAAAGGCTATCAAAGCATACTGTGAGATGGACAAAGAAACGGGTGGCTGGACACTATTTGCATCGCACAACACGGCAGTTAACCCAATCCAGGTGGCGGACGTCGTAGGCCTGGATACCTATTCTGTAATGACTGATACCAACTGGCAGGCAGTCAGAGACACCATGCAATATGGCATGATGGTGGTCGACAGTGCTGGTCGTGTGGGCATTATTGAGAAAGAGGCGCTGCTAAACGGTCGCTGTATCTCTCTAAATCAAACAGATTCTATCGCCTACAATCCAGCGCCTTATGGCCGTATCTGGCACACGGAGAACTCTGGCTGTGGTGGCTCAGGCGGTGATTACAGTGAAATCATCATTAATGAGGGCTGGTCGCACGCATATAACTTCACCGGTGTTTTCAGTAAATGGGAATTCGGTGGCGGCTATACCGCAGGGATCGTGGCGTATTATATTAAATAAACTTACAAACTAAGGGCCTAATTACAGGCCCTTTTTAATGCGATTGCCAGTCGCTACGAAGGTCGCCCCCTAAACCTGACTTACACAGTTTTTCTCAGGCCAGTACCAGTTTTAAGAATCAAATATGTGAAAAAGCATGGCCTCGTTTAATACTCATTGTAAGACCGCTTTTAAAGATCAATCTGAGCGGTTTTCAATCCTTCACGATTATTTGCGATATAAAGCGCTCAGCACCTCGTCCACCGAGTGGGCGACTACCGGTATATGGTCTTGTTTATATTCCAGGTAGGTCATATCCAGCTGGGCAAAATTGGCACGTGTAAGTTGCGCATCAAACTCGCGCACATACAATACATTGCCGATTTTGCCATTGGCTCCAACCAAAATAGTACGGCTCTTTAATGTTGAACTCTGTGCCCGCCTGTCATCTATCAGCTGAGAAGTAGTGTCGGTATGTGCCCAGAAGCTACCATCAAATGAGACATGACGATGAAAGAAAGGCTGCTGCGGATCATCCATTAATAATGCAAGGCCGACAAACAAACCGGTGTTAGAGTGGCCCATAATCGTTCTGTCGGTTTGATCTACCGGGTAACGGGCTTCTACCTCCATCGCCAGCTCTTTGCGGATAAAGTCGAAGTAGTCCTTGGCCAGCGGCCACTGTGAGTATGCCTCCCGATGCTGATAACCTTCATCAGCATAATTTTCTATCCCGACCAGGATCACGGCCATTTTATTATCATCCAGGCTGTCGGCAATGGTATCAAAACGCCACTCAGCATCTAATACATAGATCACCGGATAGCGTTTGTTGGCGGCACGGTTTTGCGGCAGATAAATCTTTAGCGGATACGACACGCCGGTAATGCCCGAAGAAAACGCCTCCAACTGTAATCGCTCACCAGGCAAAAAGGGCTGTGCGGCTTGTTCAGATGACCCCTGCGGTGCAGTGCCTGTATCCGAACCACCACCACAGGCGGCCAAGTTGGTTACCAACACACAAAGGAAAAGGCACACAATGAGTTTAAATTGAGAATACATCAAATAACTATCCTGTTGAGTTAACGGTCAAATCAGCAAGCCTATAGTAGCTGAGTTTCAAGTGAATTGTTATTGGTGCACTTAATTGCATGCAGAGGCTGTTTCGGCACGAAGGAAAACAAAGACACCCCTTTCAAAATCTAGCTAACTTGGACACAGGTTCTTACAAAGCCAAGCCTGAGGGTAATTTTATAAGCTGGCAAGCACCACAAACCTTGAAAAAACCGCAATTTCCCGACATCATATTTTACTTTTAAAATTACCTAAAAAAGAACCATGACATCTTCTAACTCTTTAATGTCGAAACTGACGGCGATTGTCGAAGCCCGGTGGTTTCAGAACTTTTTGATCGCGGTCATTTTGTTCAACGCCTTTACGTTAGGTCTGGAGACCACTCAGTTTGGTAAAGCTAATGCCGCAGTCCTGCATAAAATTGATTTGGTTATTTTGATGATTTTTACCATTGAGCTGGTACTTAAGCTGATGGTATATCGCCTTAAATTCTTTAAGTCGGGTTGGAACTGGTTTGACTTAATCATCGTTGCCGTTTCCTGGGCACCATCCAGTGGCCCGCTCTCCGTACTACGTGCTTTTCGGATCCTGCGGGTGTTGCGATTGTTCTCGGTCGTGCCACAAATGCGTCGGGTAATTGGTGCGCTTGGCCACTCACTACCGGGGATGGCATCGGTCATAGGCGTGCTGGGTATTGTGTTTTACGTTTCTGCGGTACTGACCACGAAACTATTTGGCCAGCATCCTGATCCAAACATGCAAGAGTGGTTTGGCAGCATTGGGGCATCAGCCTACACCCTGTTCCAGGTTATGACGCTGGAGAGCTGGTCGATGGGCATTGTACGTCCGACTATGGAGCTGTTTCCGCAATCCTGGTTGTTCTTTGTGCCCTTTATTATTATCACCAGTTTCGCGGTACTCAACCTCTTTATTGGTATCATAGTGGACGCCATGCAGGTCATGCATGAAGAAGAAGGCAAACCGGATCAAGTACTGGCAACCCGCGAAGATATTGAACGAGTTGAAGCCAAATTAGATGCACTGTTAAAACAGCAAAAGGACTAACTCTTTAACAGGCTTGCCGCGCGACTGACATCCGCCAGTCAGCGGCAAGCTACTTTCTGCGCCTTCCTTTTTATACACTATAAAAACTGCCTCCCTTCAATATATGCTTGATTCCATCGTATCCGCCGTCTGGTTATAATTGAGAACAATTTTACTTATTCCTTAACCCGGAAACTCCATGAAAAAGCTCTCTAAAGTTCAACAAAAACAACAAGCGCTGGTGCTCAGCGTTGCCGATGCACTAGAAGAACAAGCACGTGCTGAGATCCCCGGTATGGTGCAATGCTGGTTTGATGTGGAGTACCACCTTTTCCCAGGCTCTTTACTATTGTGTTTTCAGTTTGAAAGTCAAAGCGCGCTGGACGCAGCTACGCCCGACCTGCTCAAATGGCAAAAACGCCTGAGCGCCGCGATGCTCAAAAAAGGTGTGATCCTCAAAGACATGCGCAAACATTTGACCTTTACACTGGAAGGCCCTGAGAGCTGATATTTCACAGTTTCATTTTCAATAAGTTGCAGCCTCACAGTAAACCTGCCCGTTCAAAAACTCCGGGCATAGGCACTACCGTCAGATAAGTTTGTTAAGCCGTTGTATCAAACAACAGGCAGTACATAATCATGGAAAGGCAGGTAAAGCTCGCTGCAACACAACTACGGGGCCGGGTTGGCATTTTCTGACTGCACTTTGCACGCGAATACACTTATGACACGAACTTGGTACCTGTTATTTTTTACTTTACTGCTACTAAATAAATGAAGATGGCACCTGCACCGTGGCTGGCACAAAATTACCTGCATGGTACAATCGCGCGTCAGAATTTTTGGCAGCCATACTGCCTGCATATTGAGAGTGAAAAAATATGAGTGAGTCGTTTGCCGCGATTGGATTGGTCAACCCCAAATCACCGACTAACGTGGGTGGCGTTTTGCGCGCAGCGGGTTGCTACGGCGCTCAGGCGGTGTACTTTACAGGTAATCGCTACGCAAAGGCTGCTAAGTACCATACCGATACCAAAAATATCGCCGACAATATCCCTATTCAAGAGGTCGAAGATCTTACCCTTTTAAAAGTACCGGGCCGATCGCTTGTCTGCGTTGAGCTGGTGGAAGGCGCAACACCGCTGCCGCAATTTGTGCATCCCGACAATGCGATATACGTTTTTGGTCCCGAAGATGGCAGTCTGCCACAGGACATTGTCGATGCAGCCGACGCCGTCGTGTATGTACCTACCACTGGCTGTATGAACCTGGCTGCAACAGTGAATGTATTGCTATACGACCGTATGGCGAAGCGCTCAAACGGGTTTGACGCGAGCCAGATACTGACCAGCCGGGATACCAATAACCGTCTGGTAGTAGGGTAAATTTGCAACCGACAAAATACTTGCAAACACTAACCAGTACAACATTACAACAGACAGGGAAAGGCGATTTACCTCAAACAGCAGCTATGTAAATGCGTTCAAAAAGTGTGTCTACAACCCTCGCCTGCTCGCAGAATATAACGTAAAATAGCATATTACATTTCTGTATTTATCCACAGATAAGCTTTACGCTTAATAAATACACATCCCTTACTCAGGCATGCTTTTTTGCCGGCTGAGTATTTTCTGCTTGAAGGCAACTATGAAAAAAACATTTGAACTAACTCACCCAAAAATCAAACTTGCACGACGTGTTGACGCCGTAAAGCACGAGCTTAAAAAATACCTTAAGCGCGAGCGCAACAAAACTTTGCCAGCTGGCGCTGATTATTGGGATTTTGACTGTAAATTTGGCAACACAGAAGCAGAAGCTGAGCCTGTGCACGTATCGCAACTGAATAAGTTGATCGACAAAACTCAGGAACAAAACCTCACCTCATTCTATGTTGAGATCCTGGCGAAACCAGCGGTCAGAAAAGCGAATGATTTATTTGATGAAGAGTAAGTTGAGCATCAGGTGACACCTTTTTCTCACTTGCCCTAAACCACTAACGGTTATGCCGGGCCAAACTCAGCATAACCGTTGTGCTTTGAGCCTGAGCTGCGCCACGCTCAATTACTCTTTTGACTACATCTAACATATCTATGTGCAGTGCAATAATCTAAAAGGCACCGACATCTCGCCTTTTTTTGTCTCCTATCCTTTAGTAAAGATACGGTGGTCAACTAATCCTGGACAACAAATACGGTTTTTCTTCCGCAACTGTAAGCTTATGCACTTATGCTGCACTTATGCAGATGCAGACACTTATGCAGACATCCATTTAAAAAGTAATTTCCCACAACAGCTATGCTCGATATTGAAGTGCACCATTGCTGCTGAGTGCCTGTGCTTTGTACTAGAGATCTGGATTATTTACTGGCTGTATCGCTTTTTTATTAATCCGCTTTTCTAGCATGGCACGTTATAAAATTGACGCATCACGTGACGTTGACAGAAAATTAAAAAACATTGTTTTTTATATTTAATTTCAATAGCTTAACAGTCAACATGGAAGCAATTGCAAGCTTGGTTTGAAAAATGCATGAGGGACACAGAGTCCAATTTAAGAATGTCACCAAGATGAATAAAAACGTAGATACAGTTTATGTGTTAAGCGGTTACGCTAAATGCTCGAGCGCGCAGCATGGCAAGTACAAACTTGGCAATAAACACTCCATCGGCCTGCTAACAACCGATGCAAACTATCAGAGCAACATTGATCAGCTTAAAAGCTTTATTAAAGATTTGGGGTGGGAATCCATTACGTTTTGCATGGTTGAAGAGGTTGACGACATTAATACTTTGTCTAATGACGTTTTGATATCCAGTTTTCTTCGTGCCAAGAAAAATGGTCAATCACTGGTGGTGAATGATCAACCTATTACGGTGCATTAGAAATGCGTTTGGCAGCGTTTGGCCGTTTGGCAGACACCCACTTTAAAATTGTCTGCCCAGTGCTATCTACGTAAATTGATAGGTGGTGTCGCTCAAAACGCATAGGTGTCATCACCCACAAAAACAGAGACCTTTATTGGTTATTGTCCAACTCGTATTGCTTTAGTATGGCCAGCATATTCTCTGGAATTGGCGACTTTTGCCCTGTTTTCATATTAAACATCACCACATTTGCATAACCTGTTGTGCATATTGCCTGCTGAGACTCACTAAATGCCTCGTAGCGCATTGTGAATCGATCTTCTTTGATATCAGTAATATATGAACCAATGTACAAAGTATCAGGAAAAGTAACTGGGCGTTTGTATTGCGCATAAGTATCACGCAACACGGGGCTATGAGTGGGTTCCGACAATATCGAAAGCAGCCCTGTTTGTTTTAAAAAGTCTATTCGTGCGGTCTCAAAGTAGCGAAAGTACGATACGTTATTCACATGCCCTAACGCATCCATTTCACCCCAAACCACATTAATTTTGGTATGAACTTCAAATTTATCAAAAAATTCCTGCATGCTCTTGCCTTTAATTCTGATTATTTTTTGAGGGTATCAACTCATCGTACCAGCAACAAGCGCTATGCGATAATTCTACTGGCCAGCTCAATAAATGTAACTGAGACAAGCAAATGCTTTCAATCTGAACACTTTACGAAGTGACGCAGAAAGGCACAAGTTTGGAACAGTTAAAGTTTAAAGTTTAAAGTTGGGTGTCATCCAACACAGTCCCTCCGAACTCCACTAGTTCTGGTGCTATGCTCTAAGTTGAAGTGGGTGTCACCCAAAAATATAGTCCCGAATTTGAAATAAATATCCCTAAAAACTTCAAACCTGAAGTGGTTGTCTCAAAAAATTACTCAAGTATCGGCAATAACCCGAAAACCAGCACGGTACATGCGATTAGTGATAGTATTGACCCTGAACGCACCAGAACCTTGACCGTCATTTCTGTTGTGAAATTTGCTGAAAATCCAGCACCCGCGATTGGCAGCGCTTTACTCGCACCTGTCACTGACGCGATTGTTATGCCCAGCCAAATAAGTATGAACCCAAATGCAGAGCCGTAGGCAGCAAAAATCGCTAAGAAGAAAGACAGCTCAACCAGCGACCAGATAACACCGAAAAGCGCCACTGCCATGCCACATTGCACAGCTGTCAGGTGTCCAGAAAGCGCCATCCGGGCGTTTTTTACTGCTGGGATCAGCGCACCCTGTATTAAACCGACAAGGAAGAGGACAATACCAATAAATATGAGTTGTGCACCTATTTGTGTAATTTCCATCATAATGCTCCCTGTGTACACACAGCGTCAGGCTCAGCGATATTGCTTACATTACAGCCATAGTCGGTATAATCCGGGGAATTTTGTTCGGCTTTATTTTTAAATTTTTGATAGGTATTCATTGTTAATTTCCAGTGAAAAAACACATGGTAAACAATGAAATATGATAACTCATTCACCTAGATTCATTTTTTAGTTTACTCAAAGTTTGGGGAGCAACGCCAAGATAAGAAGCGATATGATATGACTTGACTTGCTTAAATATGGCAGGATACTCAACAAGCAAACGCGCATATCTTTGGGCAGCTGTCTCTGACATCAGAGAAAGAACACGTTTATATGTGGCCGAGTAGTAAGTGTTATGTATCCATTTTCCAGCCAAAAGCGCCCACTTTTTTTCTCGTGATATAAATTTATTAAGCTCTTCCAAAGACGTCACGTAAAACACAGAATCTTCGAGAATTTCAAAATTGAGTATTGAGCCTGATTTTTCATAAAAGCTGACACTGTCGTCCATAAAGTGATTTAAACCATGCTCACTTTTTCCACGAAAATAGAGCTGCCAGGTATGCTCTTTGCCATTGATATCACTGAAATATGATCTGGCGAGGCCACTTTTAATGAACCATATCTCACTAAAGACATCACCGGCGCGATGTACCGTCGCTCCTTTCTGGACATGTTTTACCTCAAACAGGTTGCAAGCAGAGTTCCACTCGTCATCGTTGACAGGGATATGCTGTTCGATCATTTTTCGAAAATACTTCATATATTTACAGCTATCAGTTTTAAAAGTAACGCTCGTTCTTAGAGTTCCAAAAATACTTGTTTTAAATCAATGTGATGAATACGCACAGCATTGCTCTATCAATTCCAATTCGTAAACAGTCAGGCGCATAACAAAGTCGAGTATGGCATCACCATACAGCACATTACACTGAGAACTTTTATCAAGACATCCATTCTAAAGTTTGCCTCCAGTCAAGCCAGAGGGCAATAACAATCCATATCTGCTCAGCTCTCTGAGGTGGTTTGCTGCATGTCAACTTCAAATCGTGGGTCATCTTTTTCAGAATACAATGATTGACCAGGTGTGAAATGAATGAATTTTGCCCCCTCTGGCGCACCAGGTTTATGCCAGATCCCTCTGGGAACAACAAAAGCACTCCCCGCATTTGCTCTATATGATTTGGCCGTATCCTGAAGTAATAAGATCTCTAGGTAACCTTCAATAACAAAGAAAAATTCGTCTGTGTCAGGGTGCATCTCCCAACCAGGTGACACCCCCTTAATATTGCATGTACCAAAGTTATATCCATTAAAATCAGCAAGACGTAGAAACGAGCCCTCCGGGTGAGCATCAAGATACTCAAATACATCTGTAATTTTCATAGCATATCTCCGTTGGTTTATAGCGCTTTGCTTGGGAGTGTTGATAGTTGGCAGCACTCAGGCAAAGCCAGCATTTATCACCCTCATGCATTTTAGGACGAAATTGAGCCGTTTTTTGTGATCTATTCATCGTTTCTGAATTTGCCTTGAATGTCTTCAGCAGCCTTTAGCCTAGCATCACTACCGAGGTATTTTCGGCGTATGAATTGAACATTTGGTTACAAGGCGAGCAAATGCATTGCCTAGACATCCAATTAAATACTTGTGTGCTCTGCTCAGATATGGGCATATGGGTGGGTGTCTTCCAAATTTCGTTCCACAAAACGGGGACCCCTTTAAGGAGGTTAATCAGATTTAGAGCGAACTAAAAACTCATGCACCCCATTCAATTAAGAAATCTGCTGGAAAGCGTATCACTTCCCAGCAAAGAGCATGTTTATTAGTTTGAAACAACTACATGGTTGTGCCGTGTTAACACGGGGCAATCCCACAAGTGTGTTACTGTGAGGTTATGTGGCCGTGGAGAGTCGACACAGCGAGATGGTTGCAATACAGTTTTTAATTGGCCATTGATATATTGAAACTGTTGTGTCGGGCTGGTGTTACAGTCCCAAATCATCAGTTTTTCGCCATTGCTCGTCGCTGAGTTTCTGTAATCAAGGCACTTGTTATAGTCCATTTTGCTTCTCACTTTACCATCGGTAGTGAATAACCATTTCTGATTTGGACCAGCGAGACAGTCGTACAATATGATGTCTTGACCATTGCTTGTATCAAAAGCATTAATATCTAAGCACTTGTCGAATATCTTCAGCTCTACGTGTTTTTCAATGCCCAGGTAGTTGTCATTCCAGGTATGTGGATCTGCGGCTTCAAGCCATCTTACCGTATTTTTCATATTACCTTTACCAGCGCTATTCCAAGAAAATAAATAGTCTGAGTCATTAGGTAAACATAGATAATTGTCTTGCCATGTATGCGGATCTGCCAATTCGAGGATCTGCGTACAACGCATACCATCAATTGGCCCAGCAAAAGACCATTTCATGCCAATGTCTTCTGATGAGCAGAAGTAGTTGTCTTGCCATGTATGCGGATCTGAGGGTTCGACTGTTTGCACGCAGTACATGCCATCGACTATACCAAATGACTTAAATGTAAATGATACACCACCAAGCGCTGTGTGTTGGTCCATAGCGTATACGCCGGTTAATGCACTGATAGACAAACCTTGTTGATTACAATCTACTCCGTTCGCTTGTAATTTGCCGTTTTGACACTCTTTGAATACAACTTGTCTTGATGCACTTCCTGCTTCCAAATTAACAGGATTTGCACTGACGCCAACAGCGGTCATTTTATGTTGATTTCGCAAAGCTTGTACATCGACTAGTGCAAGGAAGTCATCCTTATTCAACGATGCAAATGCAAGGCTCACTTTCATTTTTTTAATGGTGCTTGATAAGCTAACGCTATTTCCTGACACCTGTAAAGGTGGGTTTTTATGGTAGCCAACAGAGAACTTTAATTGGTTATTAGGCGTTCCTGGATTCACAGCCTGAACAAAAAAGCTCATGATTGGTTCGTGACGGTTAGAATGATGACCATACTTGATGCGCTCAAGCTCGTTAACGTCAACAGCAACTCCTACTCCCAGGTTACCTTTATTGACCATAAACATCAAAGACTGTGCACCGTCATATGTTTTTACCTGATCTACAACCCGCTTTAACGTATTGTAGTCAATGTCTTTTATTAGGCTGTGCACGATGTTTCTAGCTAGCTCTACGTTGTTTTCATTGACGCCGTCGACCAATGCTTCTAGTTGACCAAGGTAGTGTGCGTTGGTCACAGCCACAGTCGCAAAGTGCTCAAGTTCAGAGAGCTTTTGTTGTTGGTCAGCTACAAATGTTCCCATGTTGTCTAAAGTGGCCATTTGCTGGGCCAGTGATATGGCTTTATCTGTAATAGCTGTGGAGTCAACACCAACCAAGTTAGTTGCATCATTCACAACATTTGCACCATGTCTAAGTGTGTCAATTGCAACATTTGTCACGGGGCTGGTAACATGCCTAACCACGTGTGCTGCTTGTGTAACAACACCGCCAACAGTTCCAATCGGGTCTGTAAAGAAGTCACCTATACTACCCCAGCCAAAAGCATTTACTTGGCTAGTCATGGCCATAGAGCCGGCCACCACGGAAGCGACCATTGCTGAATTTACGATCCCTTTTCGTGAACCCATAATTTACTCCAAATTTCTATTGTTTAATTACACGACGCTAAAAAGCATGAATACTGGCTTTCAATTCGTTTCGTAAATTACATCAATAAACTAAGCTCATCTATTACACTGTATTACAAGTGTGAATTATATGTCATTTTTGTGACTCACCTTTTCAGGAAGGACAATAGAAAAGTGCTAGATTATCACCCCACTTTTTGGGTGAGATTGCTGCGCTCTTGGGTGCTGGATACTTTTATCTTGCTGGTAAACTTCTAAATGCTATGTAGAGAAATGATTTCTGATGTGATCTCCGCTAAAAAAGGTACGGACAATGGTGGATGTCTTCCAAAATTGTTCCGCGAACAATGGAGGGTGTCCTCCAAAATTTATTCTATAGCTGAGACCGTACTCATCACAGCCACTCTTTAATAATTCCTATTTAATTTAAAGCATGATCACTTTAAGAAGGTGCTGGTATCGGGTGAGTGTCAGCGATTGTGAATTCCGTCACAGGCACTTTCAAGTTCTACCAGCTCTGTCCGTTTTAGATGGTTGTCCTTGTTAATTGTTACTATCCTCCACAAAACGGGTACGGATATCGGTAGGTGTCTCCTAAAATTTTCCTCCTAAAATTTTTTCTGGCTGGGTGTCTTTGCAATCGGTGTCTTTGCAATCTCTTTTTTTGCAATCTCTTTTTCAAAATTCCATCCTGCCATAGGGGGGGTCTCCCAAAACTATACATTGGAATGCTACTTATAGTCTGTAGACTCATTGTCATCACTATTTCAATATGTCTACATGAAAACAGAGAAACAACAGTTAGGTAGCAACTTAAAAGAGCTTCGCCTAAAAGCAGAATTATCACAAGAAGAGTTAGCTGATATTTCTTCGTTGCACAGAACCTATATTGGCTCCGTTGAACGTGGAGAGAGAAATATTAGTCTAGAAAATATTATTATTCTGTCGCGTGCTTTGAAAGTATTACCTGCAGAATTACTAAAAGGAATAGAATAGTATGGCTGCATCCCCATATACTGGTAAACCCGTTACAGATTGGCTTCAGGTTACCCACAGTCTAATTTCCCAATACCCAATTCACCCTCAAGAAATATTGGATGTTGCAATGCTTTCTTGGGATCGATTGTGGGCTTCTCAAATTGGCGGACAAATTAGTTTAGATGAAGTAGAACTTCCTGCAACAGTCGTTGGATACTTCTTCCAAAAGCTTTTTGCACACGAATTAAAAGTAAGATATCCCAATGTCTGGAGAGGTGAAGAGCTCAAAAGTGATAAAGATTTAGTTAACATTCAAAATCCAAATTTCTCAACCGAGATGAAGAGCTCAGGTCAGCTTGGGTATGCACTTTTTGGAAACAGGAGTTACAACCAACTTTCTGAGTCTTCAACAACAAGCGGAAAAGACAAATCTGGATTTTATATTACGGTAAACTTTTACCGAAAAGCCATCACCTTGCTAAGAATCGGCTGGATTGATCAAGATGATTGGATACCACAAGGAGCTGCAACGGGTCAAGCTGCGGTGCTAAAACCAGAAGTTTATCAATATAAACTTCTGGAAATTAATGGCCCATATAGGTATGCAAGCCCAATCGAGCTCTTAAATGGGATTGGACCAAAATCAGTTATCCAATTTCACAATGAAGGAGTTTACACTTTTGGCGATTTAAAAAACTACTCAGGATTCTCGCCAAAGATTCTTAAAACGCTTCAAGACAATAGGCCGTTTCTTAACTCTTTTTAGATTGCCAAACTCTCTTGCCTAGAAGATAAATCTGTATCTTCTAGGTACTGATCAATCCGCTGTTTTGCATAGCCAATATATTCACTCTTCAATTCAAACCCAATTACATAGCGACCATTTCTTAGTGCACATTCAGCTGTACTTCCAGAGCCCATGAAAGGGTCCAAGATTAGATCTTCTTTATCGCTTGATGATTTAAGCATCCTTTCAACCAATTCCATTGGGAACTGTGCAGGATGAGGAGTCCTTTCAACTGATGCTCGGTTCTTACCTGATGTTACTTTTGCTATTTGCCAAACATCGCTTGGGTTTTTCCCTAAAGGATTACATTTTAATTTTCCATTCTTCTTTTGATTAGGGTACTTTACGTTTGGATCTCTAACATCATCAAGGTTAAATGTATAATTCTTCCTGTCTTTTACATACCAAAGTAATTTTTCATTTCTTGGCGAAAAACGCTTCTTGCATGCAACTCCTGCAGCATAGTTCCATACCACCTCTTGTAACATATAAAAGGGAGTCCTATTCCAGAGCAAATAGGGTATTGGCACAGCAAGACCCTCATTCTCAACTTCTAGGTATCCAACGTTTAACCAAAAGGTACCATTACTTGTTGTTATGCGATGAATTTCCTTAATCCAGTTTTCGCACCAGTCTAGGTAGGCATCTAGTTCAGCTAGCTCTTCGTATTCTTTACCAATGTTGTATGGAGGTGATGTAATAGTTAAATTGATTAAATCACTTGGGATTCTTTTCATTGCCTCGAGGCAATCCATTTGATAAATCGCCACTCCTTCCCTTTCCAAGCTTGGCTCACCTAAAATTTTCTTTACTTCATTAAAATTTTCTAAACTCATCTTCGCTCTAACTAGGATCAAAAAAATGGTACTTATAGTATTCTTTTTGAGCCCTAAAATCAATCCAATTGAGCGGGAGCGGGATGCTATATGTGTGGCATTCTAACAATTTATTCTACCCCAAAATGTCGGAACATAAACCGACAAAACGGGCTGTATTACATAACCTCATGATCCTATAGAACAAACTCAAAATAAACAATATGTTGCAACTGACAAAGCCACAGCTATGTGGAATTTGGACAAATTGGGGTGTAATAATGTTATTGGACAATAACCAAAATACTGTCTATTCATCCAGTAACCAGCTTGCCAAATGGAACGTTCATGAAATCACCTTTTCTACTCATGCTGCAAGAGCAGATGTACCTACGACGTTATGCCAAACGCACCATTATAGTGTACTTAAAATGGACTGCTGCTCCTATTCAATTTAACAATCTGAGATACCTAACAGCTACAGGTTATGACGATATAGAGCCAACTCAAAAACACCCAGAGAACAAACCTAAGGGTGAAACTCTCCAGTTTTGCTTAACGGTTATGCATTAATGCCAACCAGTAAACCAGGCTGGCACTCAAGTACAAGACTGATAGTTAATGCTTAATCACCGTTTTCCTCAGGCTTTACCGGTTTTTGATAACTACGGCGATCAGGAATAGGAGAACCTGTGCCACCACCATGTCCACTAACAGCTCTTTGCTGCTGCTCCGTCAGTTGTTTCATATCTTTCCTTTCTAAATCGATTTGCGATTGTCAGAACTAATATACCCTCCGCAATATGCACGAATGATTGCACCGGGCTATATAAGTTGTTTCTTATTGGGTAGCTATCAATTACATAGTGCGTATACAGTGTCACTTCAATATACGTAACCAAGTTGATGAGTAAAGATATAAAATGAACGAACAGAAATGCACCTTCCTGCTTGCTCACATAATAGTGCTTGTTTACTTGCCTAAAAAAGGCTGAACGGCTCTGTAATCTTTCGGCCAACAAGCGTCTGCCAACAACAGGAAAGATAAACAAAACACACATAAGCATTGACCAGATGTAATAGGGGTTTCCCCATCCAAGTGCAATTTCATATGTCATATTGTCGAGCACTTCCAACACAACAAGCACAATCATCAAGTAACGAACATTAATATTTTTCCATCCGATACACAGTGCAATCAAAAATAACGGCAATAGCATGTTTTCAATGAGATCATAAAATAACTTGAAGTTTTCATAACTAAACATCAGATGCATCCTTCTTGTTGGTGTTATCCTCAGCCGATTGGGAGTCCAGAATTTCCTTCGTTTTTTGCTCAGGGCAAACGCCACAGACAAAGCAAATATACATAAATGCTAAAAAAGGAATATGTGTTTTGCCGGTTTCCCAATTGGAGATCGTGGCTTGGTCAACTGGTGGCATTAATTTTTTCCCTAATGCGCTTTGACTCAGTCCAGCATCTATCCGCATTGATTTAATCGACTTCGCAGCTTCTTTTAACAAGGCAGCAAAGAGGCCCGCTCGCCGTATTCTGACTTTCATAGCTATCCTTTCAAATGTTGACCGATACGCAGTTAAATTAACAAATGTTAACCAAAAGATTATCACTGAAGTAACCTATCAGCAAGCGTAACCTGTCAAGCAAATAAATCTAACTAACTAATAATAAAAGCCTTTATTTCAACAAACCTCACATTCATGAATTTATTAATAACCAACATACTAACAATGCGAAGTTACATTGCAACCGTATAATGTAAAGAGGTCAAAAACGGTTCACCGACAAAGCTTGAAGAGCAAACTAACTTATTGAAAAGATTAGGCAAGCTCAATCAAAAGGCTTGCTGCATACACAGCACATAGCTGTAAGTGTTCTAACATTACTCTGCTCAAAGCACAAATTAGTTTATTTATGAATTCGCAACGGTACTTCATTTACCCCCACCAGGGCATTGATTGAGCCACAACACGCAGTTTTGCCTGCTCTCTGACTTATCGCCTGATCACAGACACAAAAAAACCGCTCGTCCTAAAACGAGCGGTTTTCACATTTTCCAACCCTGTAATTACAAGGCTTACAAACCAATCTTACTCAGCATAAGTCTCCACCGCCGGGCAAGAACAGATCAGGTTACGGTCGCCGTATACGTCGTCGATACGGGTTACCGTTGGCCAGAACTTGTCTTTTGCAACACTTGCAACCGGGAAGGCTGCGTAGAAGCGGTCGTAGGCACGATCCCACTCGTTGCCCAGTACGTCTGCCTGGGTGTGTGGTGCGAACACCAGTGGGTTGTTCTCTACTGACCATTCGCCGTTTTCTACTTTGGCGATTTCAGCGCGGATAGAGATCATGGCTTCGATGAAGCGGTCGATTTCTACCTTAGACTCAGATTCCGTTGGCTCGATCATCAGCGTGCCAGCAACCGGGAATGACATAGTCGGTGCGTGGAAGCCGTAGTCCATCAAACGCTTAGCTACGTCCATCTCTGTGATGCCAGAGGCTTCTTTCAGCGGGCGCAGGTCGATAATACACTCGTGGGCAACGCGGTCGTTGCGGCCACGGTAAAGTACCGGGTAGTGCTTGCTCAGTTGCTCTGTCAGGTAGTTGGCGTTCACGATGGCCATTTCAGTGGCCTGCTTCAGACCTTCGCTGCCCATCATGGCAATGTAGGCCCATGAGATTGGCAGGATGGCTGCTGAGCCGTAAGGTGCCGCAGAAACTGCGCCGTTACCTTCGTTGGTGCCCGCTACTTTGATCACGCTGTGGTTAGGCATGAATGGCGCAAGGTGTGATTTAACACCGATAGGACCAACACCCGGGCCACCACCGCCGTGCGGGATACAGAATGTTTTGTGCAGGTTCAGGTGTGATACGTCAGAGCCGATTGAGCCCGGGCTGGTTACACCAACCTGTGCGTTCATGTTCGCGCCGTCCATGTAAACCTGGCCGCCGTGCTGGTGAACAATGTCACACACTTCACGGATAGCTTCTTCGTATACACCGTGGGTAGACGGGTAAGTAACCATGATACAAGACAGGTTCTCAGACACATCTTCTGCTTTCGCGCGCAGGTCATCCAGGTCGATGTTACCGTCTTTATCGCAGCCAACCACAACTACTTTCATGCTTGCCATTTGCGCCGACGCCGGGTTAGTACCGTGCGCAGAGCTTGGGATCAGACACACGTTACGGTGACCTTCGCCGCGTGACTCGTGGTATTTACGAATCGCGATAAGACCCGCGTATTCACCCTGCGCACCTGAGTTAGGTTGTAGTGATACTGCATCGTAGCCTGTGATGTTAACCAGCCAGTCGTGCAGTTCAGTCATCATGACCTGATAACCCTGTGCCTGCTCTAGTGGGCAGAATGGGTGTAGTTCAGCGAACTCAGGCCAGGTGACCGGGATCATTTCAGCGGTCGCGTTCAGCTTCATGGTACAAGAACCCAGTGAGATCATAGAGTGGTTCAGTGCCAAATCTTTGTTCTCAAGACGCTTGATGTAACGCAGCATCTCAGTTTCGCTGTGGTAGCTGTTGAAGTTGTCGTGCGTCAGTACTTCGTCATCACGTACCAGGCTTGCCGGAATACCTGTGATGTTGTTTGCAGCAACTTCGCTGTCCAGTGCTGCCACATCTAAGCCATGGCCTTCGCCCAGGATGATGTCGAACAGTTCAGCGATGTCACCGCGAGTAGTGGTTTCGTTCAGTGCAATCGAGTACTCGCCAGCGTGGTTAATGGCAAAGTTGACTTCGTTTGCAACGGCGCGCGCGACGACTGCGTCTTTATCTGCGTCGTTAGCAACCACTGTGATGGTGTCAAACCAGGTATCGTGCTTCAGTGCCACGCCTTTGGCTTTCAGGCCGGTTGCCAGAATGCTGGCGAAACGGTTAATGCGCTCGGCAATGGTTTTCAGGCCCTGTGGACCATGGTACACCGCATAGAATGCAGCCATGTTGGCCAGCAGTACCTGCGCTGTACAAATGTTTGAGTTGGCTTTTTCGCGGCGGATGTGTTGCTCACGCGTTTGCATTGCCATACGCAGCGCGTCGTTACCTAAACGGTCTTTTGATACACCAATGATACGCCCTGGCAGTGAACGCTTGTAGGCATCGCGTGTTGCGAAGAACGCAGCGTGTGGACCACCGTAGCCCATAGGAACACCAAAGCGCTGTGCAGAGCCCAGTACCACGTCTGCGCCCAGTTTACCTGGTGCTTTCAGTAGCATTAAGCTCATGATGTCAGCAGCCACACAGGCAATCGCTTTTTTGCTTTGTACTTGTGCGATGATGTCTGTGATGTCGACCACTTCACCTGATGTGGTTGGATACTGGAACAGGGCACCAAAGATCTCGTGGTTTGCCGCTTCGCTTGCAGGACCAACTACCACGTCAAAACCAAACTGCTCGGCACGGGTTGTAACTACGTCGATGGTTTGTGTGTGCACGTCTTGTGCAATAAAGAACAGGTTCGCTTTTTTCGCTTTAGACACGCGCTTAGCCAGCGCCATGGCTTCGGCTGCTGCGGTTGATTCGTCAAGCAATGACGCACTGGCCAGGTCAAGGCCGGTGATGTCCATGGTCATAGTCTGGAAGTTAAGCAAAGACTCAAGACGGCCTTGTGCAATCTCTGGCTGATACGGTGTATAAGCGGTATACCAGCCTGGGTTTTCCAGTACGTTACGCAAGATAACGTTAGGCACGTGTGTCGGGTGATAACCCTGACCGATGTAAGATTTGAAGACTTTGTTTTTGCTTGCTACTGATTTCAGGTAGCTCAGCGTTTCTACTTCGGTACGGCTTTCACCAATTTGCAGGCCTTGCTCTAAACGGATTGAGCTAGGTACTGTCTGACCGATCAGCTCTTCAACACTCGATACTCCAAGCGCAGCAAGCATGTCACTCACCTGAGCCGGGCTCGGGCCGATATGGCGACGAATAAAGTCTTGCTTTTGCTCTAGTTGTTCAAGAGATTTGGCGTTTGACATGTGTCCAGATTCCTATGATCCAAGTAAAAATGGGGGTGTCACTGTTGCTCGACGACCTGCACCTTGATGTACAGCGCGACGAAAATACCTTGGTAACAGTCACAGAGTTTAACGGTGTTACCACGCCTTAACGTCGTGGCACAACTATAAAAGCCCCACGCAGGGGGCTTTTATAGTATCTACAACGAATTAGTCTTCGTCGATGTTGGCTTCGTAGCCTTCTGCGTCAAGCAGGTTTTCAAGTTCGCTTTCGTCAGACGCTTTAACACGGAACAACCAGCCGTCACCGTATGGGTCGTTGTTGACTGATTCCGGAGAGTCTTCAAGCTCTTCGTTGATAGCCACAATCTCGCCGCCGATTGGCGCGTAGATGTCAGAAGCCGCTTTTACAGACTCAGCAACCGCGCAGTCTTCACCAGCGTCAACTTCGTCACCTACGTCAGGCAGGTCAACGAATACCATGTCACCCAAAAGTTCCTGCGCATGCTCAGTGATGCCAACAGTGTAAGTGCCGTCGCCTTCAGCGCGAACCCACTCGTGAGACGTTGCGTACTTTAACTCGCTAGGAATGTTGCTCATTTTTTTGTTCCTTTGGTCGATTTATGTGGGCCATCGCCCGTTATTCTATTGTGCTCTGTGCGTTACAGAACCGACTTACCATTGCGTACAAAGCAAGGTTTAACCACTTTAACGTCTACCAGCTTTTTGCGCATTTCAACCTGAGCTGTGTCACCCGTAGAGCGAGGTACACGGGCCAAAGCTACGCTAAAGCCTAACGTCGGCGAGAATGTACCAGAAGTGATAACACCTTCGCCACCTTCTACGATAACTTTAGAGCCACCGCGTAGCACGCCTTTGCTCTCAAGTACCAGGCCAACCAGCTTGTCTGTGCTCTTGTCAGCACGTTGCTGCTCAATCACTTTACGACCGATAAAGTCACGCTCTGCCGGCTCCCACGCAATGGTCCACGCCATGTTAGCAGCCAGTGGAGAAACGCTTTCGTCCATATCTGAGCCGTAAAGGTTCATGCCCGCTTCTAAACGTAGCGTATCACGTGCACCTAGGCCAGCCGGACTCACGCCCGCGTCTAATAATTTTTGCCACAGTTGCGCTGCGTCATCGTTATGTACCACGATTTCGTAGCCGTCTTCACCTGTGTAGCCCGTGGTGGCAATGAACAGCTCTTCAGCTTGCACGCCAAAGAACGGCTTCATGCCCTCTACTGCGGCGTTTTGTGCATCGCTCAGGATAGTGGCTGTTTTGGCTTTGGCATTTGGACCCTGTACCGCAATCATCGCATATTCAGGACGCTCTGTGATAGCCACATCAAAGTCGACAGCAACCGCATTCATGTGTGCTAAGTCTTTTTCGCGCGTTGCAGAGTTTACAACCAGACGATACTCAGTTTCTGTGAAGAAGTAGATGATCAAATCATCAATCACACCGCCCTGCTCGTTCAGCATGCCAGTGTAAAGTGCTTTACCTGCTACTTTCAGTTTTGCCACATCGTTGGCAACCAGCTTGCGCAGGAATGCCTGAGCATCCGCACCTTTTACATCGACTATGGTCATGTGAGACACATCAAACATACCTGCGTCTTGACGCACGGCGTTGTGCTCTTCGATTTGCGAGCCATAGTTGATTGGCATTTCCCAACCGTGGAAATCGACCATTTTCGCGCCAGCTTCTAGGTGCTTGGCATGCAGTACTGTTTTAGAAGTCATACTCTTCCTTCACTTTATTGTCATCACTCATCCGGTCTTTTCCGGGTGCGTGTTCACCGGTGCAACACCGGTGAGTGGGGTTAATTTGGGGCGTGTTCGTCTGAGTGAGCAAAACCCTGCTCAGCCAGTCGAGCCTGCCACAGGCTCAGTGTGTCTTGCTGTGCGATCAGCTGATACTGCTGCTGATCCTGCTGGACCAAAGTGGTAACGAACACGTCGCCGCTTTGTTTACCATAGCAAGCCTGCATGTCTGAAATTTGCAGACCCGGCGTCAGCGAAAAGCTGCTCAGCACTGTCTCGAGGGCAGCCTCTCCGCTCAGTTGCGTAATGGCTAGGTCGCTGCGGCGCACCAATTCAATGTCGTAGTCGCCGTCGTGTTTACTTACCAGCGTAGTGAGTGCTTGTGCGGCGTCTTCGCTCAGCACAAAACGGTAGGCCGTTTCGCTGAAGTAATACACAGCAAATGACTGGCCGCCTGCCAGCAGACCCTGTACACCCAGCCCGGGTGCCATCAGTTTGTTGAGGTTCAGCCCCAGCTCCTGATTCAGGAAAGGTGTGGTTTCAAATCCGCTGAAATCCAGTACAACCAGATCCTGTGGCGAGAAAATGTGATTTTCCGCCGCCACCGTACCTAAACGGTGCTTAGCGAAGATGATTGGCGTGCTCATCATGCGACTATCCTGATGAAATTAAGATGCCAAAAGTATAGGGATCCACTATCGCAACAACAAATTGTATTTATTTATCGTTTGATAAATAATATTAATGTATTTGGGTTTTATAAATTGATTTTATTAATATGAAAAACTTATCGATTGATGGTCTGCGTACCCTGGTGACTGTGGTTGAAGTGGGTGGTTTTGCCAAGGCTGGCGAGCTGCTGGGCCTGTCTCAGCCGGCGGTGAGCTTGCAGATAAAACGCCTTGAAGAGCAGCTGGGCTGTAAACTGTTTAAAAAGCAGGGCCAGCGACAGGTGCTCAACCAGTATGGCGAGCTACTGCTGCCTCAGGCCAAGCAAATGCTGCAATTCAACGATGGGATCATTCAGCAATTTACCTCAGAGAGCGTTACCGGCCGGGTGCGTCTGGGCATTCCCAGTGAGTTTGCCGCGCGCATTCTGCCCGCCATCATCGGCGACTTTGTGTCTTTATATCCGGACGTGGCGCTGGAAGTGAAATCCAGGCTTAGCAAACATTTGCTGTCGGTCTCACGACAGGACCAGTTCGATTTGGTGCTGGCGCTGAACGAAGATCTCAATTCATCGAATTATCCAGTGTTTATGCAGGATCAGCTGGTATGGGTGGGCGACCTGTCTCTGGCGCAACAGCAGATAGTCACTTTAGTCACGGCGCCGGAGGGCTGCATTTATCGCCGCCGTGCCATTGAGGCGCTACAACAAGCCGGGCTGCAATACCGTATTGTGTATAGTAATGCCGATTTAACGGGGCTGACGGCCGCGCTTAAAGAAGGCCTGGGCATTACGGTACTGGCTAAAAGTACCGTGCCGGCTACGCTCAGTTACCAGGCCCAGACAGCATTTTTGCCCGAGCTGGGTCAGATTGGGATCAGCTTGGTGAAAAATACTCAGGAATCCGCCCACGCGGTGAATAAACTGGCCGAGTTTATTGCACTGCGCTTGGGGTAAGCACTACATTTGAGACCTGCGGGATGATGGGTGGCGTATATGGGAATGGGTGTAATTAGTGTCACTCCTGAGTCGCCTGTTAGCAGATCCCGCATCAAGTGCGGGATGACGGGAGTTGAGTTTGAAAACTTGTGTTTGATGCTCAACCCTACAGGTATAAGCGGGCTGCTTGTTTGGTATGAAGCAGCCCTTACGCAACCTTTATTCGCCGATGGCTTGTTGTACAAACAAGTCTTTGATCGGGCCAAGGTTATCTACCACATTCAGACCCACACCACGGACTAACTTTTTCAGCGGGTGACTGCCGCTGAACAATTCTTTTAAGCCCTGCATCATCGCGATGTGTTTTTGTGCATCGAGTTTGCGGGTGCGTTCGTACTCTCGCAGTGTACGGTGAGCGGCGAACTCCTCGTTGTCTTCGCTGAGTGCGTTGATCAGGTGTGCGGCATCTTTGAGGCCCAGGTTCATCCCCAACCCTGCCAGCGGGTGGATGGTGTGTGCGGCATCGCCCATTAACACCACTTTGCCCGTCAGCCACTGCTGTGCGTAACGCATGGTCAGCGGGAATACCGCTCGCTCGCCCTGCACCGTACATAACCCACATTGTAGATCGCTGGCCGCGCTCAAGGCTTTATTGAAGCTTTGCTCATCCATGGCCATCAACTCGCGGGCATGTTCAGGTGCGGTGGACCAGACAATTGACTGACTATGGGGATCAGATAAAGGCAACAACGCCAGCGGACCATCCGGCAAAAAAACCTGACGCGCTGTGGCATCGTGCGGTTGCTCGGTTTTGATGGTGGCCACAATGGCGTGATGATCGTAATCCCAGAAGCTGATCGGCAGGTTAAACTGACTGCGTACCCCGGAGTTTGCACCGTCTGCTGCAACCAGTAATTTGGCCATCACCGGCGTGCCCTGCTCCAGCGTGATCAGCACATCGCTGTCGGTCTGGTGGATAGACTGGTAACGACTGCCAAACAGTAAACTCGCCTGGCTGTGCTGTTGTAAGGCCTGATATAGGGCAAAACGAATGGCGTCGTTTTCGATAATATGGCCCAGTTCAGGCAAGGCCAGCTGCTGCGCGTTAAACTGAATACGGCCAAAGCTGTCGGCGTCGCACACCGACATTTTACGATAAGCTGTGACTCGCTGCGCCTTTATGGCATCCCACACGCCTAACGACTCAAACAGGCTCTGGCTGGCCAAACTGATGGCACTGACCCTTGCGCCATAGGCCTCGCTCAGTGGTTGAGGTTCAGGACCGGCATCCAGCACCATCACAGAGATATTGTTCTTTGCCAGACCCAGCGCTAAAGCAAGGCCGACACACCCACCACCGACTATGCACACTTGTACTTGCTGCATGATTATTCCTTACAGGGTTCGTCCCATGAGTTGTCGCGCCAGTGGCGCTTTCAGTTGTGAGAACAGGCTCATCGACAGCAGGCCACAACTGCGCCCCAGTGCCAGCATACGGGAATCATTAGAAAACAGTCTGACCAGAGAATCGGTCAGCGTCATAACACGGTTTATGTCTGACTCGCGCGCGGTTTTGTAGCCTTGTGTGAACGCATGACAGCCCCACTTTTCGCGGTCTGTCTGTTGCAGCTGCGCAACCAGCGCCTGAATGTCGCGTAATCCCAGATTAAAGCCCTGCCCGGCAATGGGATGAATGGCATGCGCGGCATTGCCAATGAGCACACAGCGATGATGCACCAGCTGCTCAACGCGGCCTAAAACCAGCGGATAACTTGTGCGCCTGCCAACCCGTTCAAACATCCCGGCTCGATAGCCAAATGCGCTTTGCAGACGCGCCAGAAACTTTGCCTCATCGCATTCTCGCAACGTATCGAGGTCCTGCTGCGGCATACACCACACCAGAGAGTAGCGGTTGTTGCTCATCGGCAGCAGGGCCATCGGGCCATGCTCGGTAAAACGCTCAAACGCCTGACCCAGATGTTTATCGCTTATCTGCACATTGGCTATCAGGGCACCCTGTTCATAAGCCACACTGTCAAAGCCAATATTCAGCTTGCTGCGAGTCGGCGATTGCGCACCATCGGCCACCACCAATAGCTTACCCGACAGCGTTTCACCGCTGTCGAGCACCACATCGACCTGTGCCTGCTGCTGATTCAAACCAGTTATTTTGGCCGGGCAATACAGTGCGATATCCAGCTTGCCCAATTGCTGATGCAAATACGCGCCATAAGGATTCACTTCAACGACATAACCCAGCGCCTCAACCGCGAACTCATCACAGGTGATGGTGGTTTTGCCAAAGTGGCCGCGGTCTGAAACATGCACCTGAGTGATTGGCTCTGCAAAGTCCCAGTGCGGGTCAAATAACCCGAGAGTACGCAAATAAGAGACCGACTGCTCAGCCAGTGCCAGACTGCGGTCGTCAAAGCTGGGGTGATGAGCTGTTTTGGGCTCAAAGGCTTCGATCACCGCGATGCGGCTGTCGGGAAGCTGTTTTTTGATCGTGACGGCAGCGGTGGCACCGGCCATACCACCACCCACGATTAACACATCAAAGTGTTGCAAGTGTTGCTCCTGCTTGTATTTATTCGCCTGAGCGCATTAAGGCTTCAATCTCAGCAATGGTTTTAGGCACCCCAGCGGTGAGGTTTTCAAAGCCATCCTCGGTGATCAGCAAGTCATCCTCAATGCGCACGCCAATGCCCTTAAATTGCTCAGGTACTTCAGCATCTTCGTCAAAGTACAGGCCCGGCTCTATGGTCAGCACCATGCCCGGCTCAAATGGTCTGTCGGCTTCATCCAGTTTGTATTCGCCCACGTCGTGCACATCCAGCCCCAGCCAGTGGCCCAGGCCATGCATATAAAAGGCTTTACAGGCTTGCTTGTCGAGTAATTCATCGACTTCACCGGCCAAAATACCCAGCTCAATCAGCCCTTCGGTCATCACCCGCATTGCGGCTTCATTGGCTTTGACCAAAGTGCCGCCTGGCTTAACCTGTTCAAAAGCGGCCTGTTGAGAGGCCAGTACCAACTCATACACAGCTTTTTGCGGCGCGCTAAAGCGACCATTTACCGGGAAAGTACGGGTAATGTCGGCAGCATACCCTTCAAGTTCACAGCCTGAGTCGATCAGGATCAAATCGCCGTCGGTTAATTCATCGCAATTGTCGGTATAGTGCAAAATATTGGCGTTGTTACCCGAACCCACTATTGTGCCATAGGCCGGATGACGGGCGCCATTCATGGCGTAATGGTGGTGAATTTCGGCTTCCAGCTGGAACTCGGTGGCACCGGGCTTTGCAAACTGCATGGCACGCTTGTGGGCATCTGCACTGATCTCGCCCGCTTTGCGCATCACCGCTATTTCAGCGTCTGATTTAAACAGGCGCATTTCGTGTAGTAACGGGCGCACATCTTTGATGATTTCTGGTGCCCGGTAGCCTTTTTTCGGCGCGCCACGCAAAGTGCCAAGTAGGGCCCAGATTTTATCGTCAAACGCGGTATAAGTGCCCTGACCGTAGTAAAGTGCCTTACGGCCATTGACCAGGTTCAGCAATTCCTCATCCAGTTCACTCAGAGGAAAGGTCTGGTCCAGCTCTAAAGCGGTTTTGGCTTTTTCGTGACCCATGCGGCGGCCGTGCCAGATCTCGGCCAGCTTGTCTTTATTACGACAAAACAGCGTTTGCTGTGTGGTGCCGTCTTTGTCTTTGCAAAGCACCAGTACCGCATCGGGCTCTTTAAACCCGGTCAGGTAGAAAAAGTCGCTGTCCTGGCGAAACGGATACTCAGTATCACGGCTGCGGGTCAACTCAACGGCAGCGGGGATCACCGCCACCGCATTGTTATCCATTTGCGCCAGCAGCTCGGTGCGGCGCGTTACAAATTCCTGGTTGGCTATCATCATAATTAATGCACTGTTTTAGAGGTCGGTGAAGCGGCGTCTTTGCCTAGCTCAGCAAAACACAACAGGGCCGACACGCGGATGTATTCAATCACCTCATGTAATGCCTGTTTGTCTTCTTCACTTTCGTCGAAATGGGTATCTAGTTTAGTGATTTCGCTAAAGTCACCAATCACTTCCTTTACGTCGGCCGAAAACTTACCATAGTCTTTTTGCTTGAGGCCAAAGCCCAGTAAAAACCCGGACACCCAGGCCACCAAGGCATTGGCCTGATCGCTCAGGCTTTCTTCCATGGGTAAATACAGCTCAAACAGGTGCTCTGGATCATTAAAATGCGCAACGACCAGTTTATATAGCTCGGCAAAAAATTCTTTCAGTGGCGCAGCAAACTTCTGACCATCGTTAAAGACATCGCTCAGCAGCCCCAGGTACTCCTGCTCTTCGATATTCAGGCCACATGCCAGTAAGCCGCTGATGGTACCGTGCACTTCAGCCGGGGCAATGTAGATATCGTGTTGTTCCAGCAGTAGCTGTGCTTGCTGATAATCTCTTAATTCACTCATGGATAATGTTCTCGTTTGCTTTGATCTGCTTAGTTAATGCTACCACCCGAAGTATAGCAACAGCAACGACTTGTCGGTTTGTGTACAAATAATCTACGCACTTTTTGGGGTTGTTCAGATGCCATACAAAAAGTGCATAAATCACCGCCAGTCGAACGACTTTTTACGGATATTTGCCGATAAAGGTTTCTAGATGCGGTTTGGTCTTATATACTGAAATCGTTCCCTAGCACGTTGGACAGTGGATGATGTCCCTGAGCCGATAACTTTTTCTTAGGAACGCAGTTTGCTTACTATTGCGCAGGCTCGGCAGGTACCGAGAAGCCTACGGTAGGCTGTTGCTTTCCGCCTTGAACCTTAGGGTTCAAGGACTGACATCTGCATCCGCGTTGCCGGGGACACCTTTTCTTTTTGCAGCAAAAACTTTCCCACACCTAGCACCATCATTCAGATATTAAAAACCAACCAAGCATAAAAAACGCCCCGAAAGGCGCTTTAGATGATTACTGCGACAATTTGCGTTTGGCGGGCTGCGCGTAGATAGATAGCACCAGCTGTCGTAACTCTTCCGGTACTTGCTCCAGCGCTTCCATAAAACGATTTTTTTCCAGCTCACTGCTCTGACTTTCATCGCCGGCAGCCAGGTAGTTGCTCGAATGCAAATAATAATTGCTGACGATCTGCTGATCGATGATTTCGGCCAGCTGCTCCGGCGTTTCGAATTCTTCGTCTATGGGAGAGCCAAACGCCACATGCACATGGCCCTTATCGCTGCTGAACCCTTCAATGATGCTGCTGATGTCTTCGCCTTCGGCTTTCACGTATTCACCGAACTGCTGTTTATGGTACAGCTCACGAGCTTTTGACACGGCGCAGGGCTCGTACTGATAAGAAATAGACACAGGGACAATTTTGAGCTGGCGCACATATTCCGCAAACGGCAGTTTTAGCTTACGCCCATTCAACTGCAACATTTTCAGCAATGCCGGATCGGTAAAGTCGACGCCATCTTTGGCACGGCCTTCTTTTTGCGCAATCCAGATTGAATTACCCTCATCCAGCGAATCATAAATATACGCAGACAGCTGAGACAAGGCACGCAGCATTTCTTTTGGTGCTTTGGCCGAGCGCTTCACAATAAAGCTCTTATTTAGGCGCATCAGCTCTGTGATGTAAGGCACCTGAAGCAGGTTATCGCCAATGGCAATGCGCACAGTTTGCATTTTTTGCTGATGCAGGCCCCAGTTGACCAGCGCCGGGTCCAGTACTATGTCTCTGTGATTGGAGATAAACAGATAGGCACCCTGCTTGTCGAGCTTATCCAGACCCGAATAAGTTACCTTGCTGGTGGTACGCTCAATCAGCATAGACAGATAACCGGCTACTTCATTCTGAACCGCTTCAACATTGGTGACAGACTGCCACTTTTTCTTCAACCGGCTGCGCACCAGTGGCCGGGATATCAGGTCCCATCCTGCCAGCCATTTGGGCAGGTTATGCTCCGCAATCACATCAATAAACTGATCATCGTCCAGTAAGCGCTGCAAAGCTGCGGGGACTTCATCGTCATTGTAAGGTCTGATATCTGCGTATTTATCCACTAAACTACTCTTTTATTATTGGTGGTTGTCATCAAAACGTCTTATTCTATCGTGTGCCCGGATCGGAAGCTAAGAATATCAAGTCTGACCAGAAGTGCCCACATCACTTGCGACATTATGCAGGCACCTCGTCTGATTACGCCGACGCCTGAGCAGGCCAAAAGCGCTGCTTTATACCCAACAGCATCAACCTTGCCATCAGCAGAGCCAGTACAACACCACCACCCAATGTCAGCCAGTATGGCAGCACTTCATGGTCGTGCCCCATCATAGGCGCCACCGTAAAGCCAAACTGTGCCACCAGCCAGTCGGTCAAAAATCCAAAAATAATTGCCACACCAATCACCGCGCCAAGATAAGCAAACACGGCACGACGGCCCAGCTCTTTAGCGACCACGCCAATGGTGGCAACGTTGGTCGCGGGGCCTGCCAGCATAAAAACCAACACCGCACCGGGAGAGACACCCGCCAGCAGTAAACCGGCCGCAATGGGCGTTGACGCTGTGGCACAAATGTACATCGGAATACTGACCAGAATAACCACTATCATGGCCAGAATGCCATTGCCCCACTGAGCCAAAAAGGCTTCGGGAACATAGGTTTGTACTATGGCCGCAAAGAATAGACCAATCAGTAGCCATTGCATAGTATCGGCTAATAATTTGTTACAGCTAAATTGCACAGCAGACACTAACTTTTGCCACAGCCCGGGCTTGGCTTGCGCTGATGCACAGCAGGATGTGACCTGCTCATCGGGCTTTTGTACAGGCTGACTATCGCAACAGCTACTTTGCGGTGCAGACTCTGCCTTAGTTTGGCTTGCGCAACAACTGCTGGATTGCACTGACGCCGGTTTAGGCTCAGTGGCACAGCAACTGCTTTTTTCCGCTTCTACTTTTTTAGCTGTGCTACCACAACACCCGCTGTCTGATGCGTCTGACGGAGCAGACTGTGCGCTGCTCTCGTCTTTACCAACCAGCACACCGGCGGTGATCGCACTGGCTACTGCGGCAATGGGCCGGATCACGGCCATAAATGGCCCAAGCAGCGCGTAAGAAACCGAGATGGAGTCGACCCCCGTTTCAGGTGTGGATACCAAAAAAGCAGTCGTGGCACTTTTGGACCCGCCGGCACGACGCAACCCGATGGCAGCCGGAATAACTCCGCAGGAACAAAGCGGCATGGGCGCACCTATCAGGGCCGCCTTGATGGTTGTCCAGAGCCCTTCTTTACCCAGGTGCTTTTGTAAAAAATCTTTGGGAATAAATACGTTAAGCAAACCGGCAAGCAACAGACCCAGCATCAGCCAGGGCGCTGAAACCAAAAAGAGTTGCCAAAAATTATCAAGCAGAGCCATCTACATCCTCCAACGCGGTTAAAATGGAACAATCATCAGCACTTTCTTCGCCGCCACAACACCGTTCGGCCAGCACGCTCAGTGAGCGCTCGAATTTCAGTAACTCTTCAATTCTTTGCCGGGTTTGCGTTAGCTTCTGTAACGTGAGTGATTTCACTTCTTCACAGCTGTGATTGTGTTTATCAATTTTAATGGTCAGCAGTTCCTGAATATCTTTAAGACTAAAGCCCACCGCCTTTGCCCGCACAATAAAACGCATCTGCTCAAGCGCGCTATCGTCATATAACCGATAACCTGCCGGGCTGCGAACACTGGCCTGCAACAGACCCTGACGCTCATAATAACGCAGTGTGTCGGTAGACACATTCAATTGTTTTGCAATATGGCCAATCTTATACATAGTCAGTTTTGCCGTCCTTTATGAATTTGATCACAGTATAAACCTTAGAGTTGAGTTCAAGGTCAAGCACAAAGATAAACTTTGCCAATAAAAATGATACACTCGGCGCTAACTGTTAGTAAGGAATGTTTGCTCACCATGAATATTGTTGTTTTAGATGCCGCCACGCTGGCGGGTGTTAGCCTGGATCCGCTTAGAAAATTTGGCACAGTCACCGAGTACGATACCACCTCAGCTGAGCAGCTGATGTCACGTATACAGAGCGCAGAGGTGGTTGTGACCAACAAGGTGGTGCTCAATGCCGATACACTGAGCCAGCTGCCGAACCTCAGATTGATCTGTGTGGCCGCAACCGGCACCAATAATATCAACCTGGAGGCTGCACGTGCCCACAATATCGCGGTGACCAATGTGGCAGGCTATTCTACGCCATCTGTGGTTTTGCATACTTTTACACTGCTTGGCAATTTAATGAGTAATATTCATCGTTACGCGCAGGATTGTGCTAATGGTGCCTGGCAACGCAGCGAACTGTTCTGCCGTCTGGACTACCCTATCCATGATTTGTCGGGCAAACGCTTTGTGATCGTCGGCTATGGTAACCTTGGTCAGGCGGTCGCTAAGGTTGCCAGCGCCTTTGGGGCCGAAGTCGTGATTGCAGAGCGCCCGGGGCAAGAGACGGTACGTGCCGAACGCGTTGAATTTACCGAGGCGCTGCGCAGTGCCGATATTGTCTCTGTTCATTGCCCTTTGACCGACACCACCCGCGACTTGTTTGATGCCGACACACTGGCGCTGCTTCCGGCGCATGCCATTTTACTGAATACGGCACGCGGTGGCATTGTCAATGAACAGGCACTGGCGGATGCGCTGGCTAACCAGCAGCTACTCGGCGCCGGTGTAGATGTACTCAGCGTGGAGCCGGCAGCAGCTGATAATCCACTGGTACAGTATCAGGGCAATAACTTGCTACTGACCCCACACACGGCCTGGGCCAGCCAGGAGTCTATCACCCGCCTGGTCCAGGGTATTGCCGATAATATTGATAGCTTTTTACAGGGGCGCGAGCACAACCGCCTGGTGTAGCCCGGTGGCTTTGAGTGTCTGATAATTGGGGACTTCGTCCGTATTGTCGGCCTTCGAACCAGCAATTGCTCGAATACAACGAGTGTGTACCCAGCCAACACCGAGTCGCCTGTTGGTAGTTCCCGCATCGAGTGCGGGATGACTGGAGTTGGAAGCGAGAGTTGTAGCTTAAAGGCAGCATTGAGTCGTCAGGCTCTCTTGCGCTTTATCTATTATCACTCCTAATCGGCATGCCCACACTCCGTCATCCCGGCCTTCAAGCCGGGAACTATTTGGATTCAGCACAGGTATATCTTTTAGGCAACAAGTCGCCTGTTAATCGTTCCCGCATCGCGCTTGATGAGATGCGGTGACCACTTCGTACTTTTAACTAACAAATGGTTAATTTATTCAAAATTTAGCGCCACACAATAGTTATGGCTTTGCCGTAAAGCATAAGGTATTGATTTATAATAATTTAAAATATGGCAAATTCTTTGCTAACTATAATTCAAAGAAAATAAAGACGGCTAAGCCTGGGATATAAAGATGAAAAAATTACTACTCGCAACTGCGCTATTAAGTTCAACCGCACTGACAGGCTGTGTCGTTGCGGTCACTGATGGCGAATATAACGGTCATCACAGCTGGAAGAAAGAACAAAGAGAAAACCGCGAAAAGATCAGCCAACTAACAATCGGCACTGAATACCAGAGCGTACTGAACAAGTTAGGCACACCTGAATACACAGACATGGTGTCTAAGGGAGATAGCGTTTATCAGGTACTTTACTTTGCCACCAACAGTAAACACTCAGACGGCGTTGTTACTAAAGACGAGTGTACACCTTTACTGTTTAAAGACAGCAAACTCGTTGGATTTGGCGATACAGCACTGGCACACCTGCTGTAACCTAAATCACCTGTCGGTTCAGAGTAAACGCGCTCTGAACCACTCACACTACACTGAGCACCGCCTTTTGTTGCCGTTCGCGCGCTTCGTTCAGTGCGGTTGCAGCCAAATCAAGCGGATCCCGGTGTGCTCTTGAAAAGTCTGCTTTGGTGTAGCAAATCCCGACACTCACAGTCACATGCGCACAAATTGGCGATTGAGGATGGCGAATAGCCAGTGCAGCCACTGCCTTGTGCATGGCCTCTGCGACCTCTTGTGCTTCTGTTTCACTGATATCACGCAGCAATGCAACAAAGCGTCCGCCATCATAACGGGCAGTAAACCCATCCATATTGCTGATGAGCCCGGCAACAACCTGAGCAATCTTATACAGACATTCATCGCCCCGGATATGGCCAAACAGCTGGTTGTATCGCTCAAAGTGATCTACCCCCAACACAAATACCGCCAACGGCCGAACACCCGACGCGCATTGTCGCCAGAAGGTTGCCAGGGTTTGATCCAGTGCCCGGCGATTGGGCAGTGATGTCATGCCATCTATCAGCGCTTGCTGGCTGAGCTGATCATTACGCTGCTTGATGGCCAGATGAATTTTTACCCGGGCTTTTACGATATTGGGGTTAAACGGCTTAGTAATATAGTCGACAGCGCCCTGCTGAAGGCTCTGCGCTTCATCCAAAAAACTGGCACTTGCGGAGATCACTATCACAGGCAGTTGAGCGGTCTCTGCATTGGCTTTTAACGCCTGCAAAAACACTTCGCCAGCATCACCCAGTTGTTGATTGTCCATGATGATCAAATCAACCCCCGCACCTTTAAGTTGGCTTAGGGCCTGCTCTGGTGTTGTACTTAGCGTCACCAGGTAGGTTTCTTCCAGGGTATTTTGCAGCACTACCCGGTTAAGGGGGTCCGGATCTAAGACCAGAATATGAGCCGATTTGTGCATTTTCTTATCCTTTTAACCAAAACGAAATAAAACACAAAGTTTGTTCTGCGGCTGCCAGTAACCGCGCTTGTTCATCAGATACCTGCTCGATTGCCGCTTGCTGCTCTTGCTTTGCAGCGGTTTCACACTCCCGCGCCTGAGCAGCTAAACGGCGCAACCCCAGTCCGGCTGCCGAGCCTTTAATGGTATGTGCCAGACTAACCAGTTCAGGCGCACTGTGTGTGTTGTGCAAAGTGGTCACATACTCTTCACAAAGCTTAGCAAACTTTTCCAGCATAGTGCGCACCAGCGCCTCTTTCCCCATCATTTGGGCCAGTGCAAAGGGGTGATCAAAGATAATCTCGCTGTCCGGCACATAGTCCTGTAGCGCCGCACACAAGTCCGCAGGGGTCACCGGCTTGACCAGGAAGCCATTTAAGCCGGTCGCCATGGCTTGTTGCTTTTCCTGTTCATGGGCATTGGCAGTCAAGGCAATAATGGGCAAAGTGTCGCGGTCAAAGTAGCAACGCAGCTGGCGGCTGGCTTCATAACCATCGATATTGGGCATGTATAAATCCATCAGCACCACATCGGGGCGCAGCTTCTGACAAATATCGACAATTTGCTCTGCATTGCTGAGCGCAACCACAGTTGCACCGCGCTGCTGCAAAACTGTGGTACTGATATCCAGGTTCACCGGGTTGTCATCGACCACAATACACAACAAAGGTGATAACAAGCAGGGTTCTGGCAGCGCCGCTCTGGGCGCTTCCATTGAACAGGTACTCAGGCTTTGATAGAACACCGGAGCGAATAACCTCAGAGCGTCGGTGTTTGCTGGCAAAACGTCAGTGCATGCGGCGGTGTCGGGTACCAGCCAGCGTGCATTCAGGCCAGGCTCAGTCTGACTCAGTGCCGCTACATGGGCAGGATTGTCACAGGCCAGGTAGTGAACTGAAGCCGGTGCACTGAGCGCCTTGAAATCAGCCACACTGCCCTGACGGCTCCCCTGATGTGTCAGGTAGGGCAAAGGTGCCTGCTCGTCTGAGATCACAAACAGGGACTTGTGATGTTCATCATCGGGCAATGCGGCGCGCTCCAGTTGCAGGGTAAACTCAAAGCGACTGCCAACCTCAGGCTTGCTGCATAGCGTAATTTCCCCTCCCAATAATTGGATCACCTGCTTCACTATCGCCAGACCAAGCCCTATCCCCTCATGAGTTCGCGAGCTACTTTCATTGCCCTGTGTAAAGGCATCGAACAAACGCGCCTGATCGCGCTCGCTGATCCCTGGGCCAGTATCCCAGACGCAAAATTTAATGGCCTGCCCGGACGCTTGTAAGTCAGGCTGTAAGGACAGGCTTACTCCAACCCGGCCATGTTCCGTAAACTTTACTGCATTGCCCAACAGGTTCATCAGCACCAGCTTGATACGCGCTTCATCACCTATCAATCTTGGCCAGATGAACGGGTCTACTTCTATCTCAAATGCCAGCTGTTTGGCACTGCTCAGCGGGGTAATAAAACCACTCAGGCTGGTTACCAAGTCGACCAGACAAAACGGCTGGTTGTTGGGCTTCCCCTGACCACTTTCGAGCCGGGCAAAATTGAGAATATCATTGAGCATCGCCAATAATTGCTGGGCGGCGCGCTCTATTTGCTCCAGTTTCTGCTGCTCTTTGCTGGCGTCCAGCTCGCTTTTTAGAATGCTCACCATGCCTAAAATGGCATTGATGGGTGTACGGATCTCATGGCTGATATTGGCAATAAAGCGACTTTTGGCGTGGTTGGCCCGCTCAGCATCCAGTCGGGCGCGGATCAGCGCGGTCACATTCTGAATGTGAATCACAAAATATTTGGGGTTCTTTTGCTTGTCCCACACCAAAGAGACACTCAGATGCAGCCAGCGTTTTGGGTCTTGCTGAGCCAGGCTCAGCTCGCTGGCGCCCTGGCGCTCCTGCAAACAATGATCCAGCACATCGTTTAGCGCCTCCACATCGGCATCCTCAAACACGCTATACAGGCTACTGCCAACTTCAACGCGCGTGAATAATTTACGCGCCGCCCTATTCAGTTCAAGCACCAGGCGATCGACAGACAATAAGATCACCCCGTTAGGCGCATACTCAATAGCGGCTTTAAAATTCTGCTCCGATGCCCGCAACGCAGTCAAAGCCTGTTGCTGCTCGCTGATATCCCGCGCAACCCCCAAAGTACCAATGCGCTTGCGCAAGTCATTATACAAAGGCGACACCGTGATCAGGTAACTACTGCCCTCCAGCAACAGGGTATCGGTCAGGCTCTGTCCCTGGCGATTCATGGTCTGTTCCAGATCCAGCAAAGCCAGATGTCGCTCAGTCACTTCCTGATGTTCACGGGCCACCAGGTCAACCTGAGAAACTCCGATAAAGCGCTCAAAGGCCTCGTTACAGCCAATAAACGAACCATCGATATTCTTGTAGTAAACCAGATCAGGCACTGAGTTGAGTACTGTTTTCAGTAAAGCCGCCTGGCGCTCTTTCGCTTCTAAACTGCGAGACAGGGCTTTCTTCTGCTGCTGCACCTGCTCATCCAGCTTTGCGTTGTTGTCCTGCAATTGTTGCAGCGCATCGCGCTTTTGTGTCACGACCCGCTTAATCTCTAAAAACCAGGGCTGCCAGTCTTTGGGAACCGCATAATTCATGGTCGCTTGGGGGGTATTCTCCTGATAGGTCAAATATCGGACAAAATGCTTCAGTGGCCGAATAAACACCTGCGCGTTAAGCCACACATAAGCGGCGAACGTGAATACAATAAACAGGATCAGAAAGCCCAGCTCCAGCAGCGCTTCGTATCGAGCCGGTGCAGAAAAGCTGGCTTCTTCCTGCGCAAAGTTCAGGGTGAACGGCTGAGCCGCGGGGCGATAACTAAACTGCACACCGCCGTCCCAGGGCAATTTCGCCGCGCGTACTTCTGCTTCTTCGAGCTCCCGGTAGTCTTTACTGGTGGCCAGTACCACACCCGGCTGGGTGCCCTTTAACGCCAACCCTCCACCGCCAAAAGCCATATGTTGCAACCGGCCTGCCAATTTATCTACATCGTAAATCAGCAAAATTTGCGACAGCGAGCCACTGGCCAGACGCTGACCCAGTGCAAAATAGCGGTTACCAAAAACCCGGGTTGGCATGCTAGTGGCGGTGATCCCCTGACTGAATTGCGGTGTGAAGCGCGACTCGACAATGGCCGTCAGCAGATTGCTCTGACTGGTATCACGGCGTTTCACAAAGGCAAACCCATTGTCCTGAACAAAAACAACCGCTTCGAGCTCATCGATCAGTGCCAGTGCGGTGTTAAAACTGGGGCCCAGCGCCATGATCTGCTGCCACTGCGCAACCAACTCCGGGGTTGGGACAAAGCGGCCAAGCCCGACTACCTCGCCACCATTATCGGGCAGCTGACGATAAAAATAACCGGCCTGCTGGCGAATGTTCTGCTGCCAATCGGCATCCAGCTCATAGCGGATAGGCTCTGCCAGGCTGTTACGAATACTGGTGATCACAGTTTGTGCGGCCAGGGTTTCCTGCTCAACTTGTCCGGCGAGCACAAAAAACTGCGCCTGATAGACCTGATACTGGCGCTCAAGCTTAACCTGATAAAGGTGGAAGCACAGCACCACGGCCAGCAACATAGGCACCAGCAAGGCAATACTGATCGCCTTACGATAGTTCTTAAGAGGGAGAAATTGCGGCACGCAGCAGCTCGACGTTAGTTCCTTGTTTTAGCAAGAGTAACGAGCAGTTGCCAATCTTTCAAGTGAGTTTGGTTCGCCACAAAGCGAAAAAAGCGGGCCACTCTGGCCCGCCCGGTGTTATAAATTTTGCTCAGCAAATGAAGCCAGACGACTTCTTACCACGCCGTTAAGGTTAATGGTGGCAGAGCCTTCAAAGTCCTTAAAGCGCTCCACGATATAGGTCAGCCCCGAGGTAACCGGGGTAAGGTAGTTGCTGTCTATCTGTGCCAGGTTGCCAGTACAGATAAGTTTAGTGCCTTCACCACAGCGGGTAATAATGGTTTTCAGTTGCGAGGCCGTAAGGTTCTGGCTTTCATCCAGGATCACCCCCGAATTGATATAATACTATCATACCCTTAATAAACTTGAACAAAAAAGCTTTTACACACATACTCTAGCTAAGAATCAAAGGTGAACGAAAATGATACTTCGAAATACAACAAAAACTAAAATAATTAAAACATCAGTCAACTTTGGAAAAGGAATGTCTTTTCACCTCGATAAATCAGGGCAACCTATTAAGACTGAAAAAGGCATCAGAACTCACTCATATAGGCACGATAAAATAGAACCTAATTTTCCAGTGCTATATCACCCGACTCGCTTCACCGAATGCCAAGAAATGAACTTATTTTTAATGCACCGCTTTGAAGGTCATTTCAGTCTCAAAAAGAATCAAATAGACAATGAGGCTTTTAGTGACGCTTATCATGCCAGCCAACCGGGAAAGCCATTAGATGTTAAGTCTGTTTGCAGTATAGCTAAGCACTTAAAAGCTTTCTTAGATTGGTTGGATAAAGATGATGCATCCTATTTTGAAGTAATAGCTGCACCACTTTCAAAACAATCTGTAGATGATGATATTTCTAGGTTACCTGTGTGGAGATATCACAAACATTTATGTGAAAGAGTCGAAACCAAAGATAAGTCTAAACGCATAAGCTTTAACAGCGCTCAAGAACGAATTAGAGCTGTTAAAGCATTCTATATATGGAGCCATAAGCGCGGGGCTATAGATAGCCTCCCCTTCTCACTTGAATACAAACAGGTACGTATTAAATCGAAAGCTAAATCAAGTGTAAGTTCATTGTTTCAATTACCTACTAGCAACACACGTTCTGGAGGCTTATGGAAGTGGGTTAGTAATTTGAGCATTCCAAATACATTGAAACAAAAGGAAGACTCACCCGAAAAAGATCTACAACCATATTCTCCAAAAGAACTTAAACAGTTGCTGGAGACGGATACGGCTCAAAAAGAGACTTATAAGCTTTATTTGCAATGTGCTTTGCTAGGTGGACTTCGTTCTTTTGAGATTTCAGCCATCGACCAGAAAGACCTTTTTGATCCTGATGAAAAAGAAAACGAGAAACGTATTCCAAAATTGAACATTGTACGAAAAGGACATAAGCCAGTGAGATTAACAATAGCGCGAGTTCTAATGAAGCTTTTGTACAATCACACTTTGACAATTCAAAATATGAAGCGACGTACCAAACATGAGACTAATCATGGTATGGACAATAGTGAACATCCGCTTCCTTTGTTTATGAATAGTTCAGGATCGCGGATAAGCGAAGATACACCGGGGAATACTATTTCCATAGTTAGAAAAGAACAAAGGAAGCAGGGATTAGAAATACTATTACGCACATTCCATGACTTACGCGCTACCTTTGCTACTTATGTCGCTAAATACCTAATTGACAAAGGTGAATCGGAGAGTTCCATCAGACAGACACTAATGACCTTGATGAGTCACGAAAGTTTTAAAACAACCAAACGTTACATCGACTTTGCCAAAAGTGTAGCAGTGGATGCATACGGAGCAATGTCAGAGTGGGTGAAAGATATCTACGGTGATGTTGACGAATTACTGATGCGTGAGGCTGAAGATGCAGCAGCAAGTTAAAACGCGGAAGTCCAATCGTATTCCTGCTAGATTTAAACCTCATTCAATTGTTCTAGCCAAACAGTTAGACGTTTTATTTAACAGGGCATATGACAAAGAAAACAATATTAGCGCAGATGACGACACTGCTATTTCAATGAGTCGCTTGCGGAATGCTTGTGTCAGTTTACAACACACTCTTCCTCTAGCCCTTAATAAGGTTAGTACAGATACTGCGACATCAATTCAAACTTCGGGATTAAATGCTCTATCAGACTTTGAAATTTGGCAAGAACTGGAATACTTTTGCATTAATGAAATAAATGATGTCAAGCTACCTAGTTATGCTACTCGTATAGAAGAAGCCTTAGAAAACTTAGCTAAGTTTCATTTTTATGATAACGCTATCAACGCTCCTTTTAGGCTAGTAAATGGGGCTACTTCAATCGACATAACTAAATTATTCGAACTTGAATTCCATCAAGTAAAAGAGATTCGTAAATTACTAAATAAATATCTGGACTATCTCGTCCTTCCAGAATTAAGCCTCAAAGATTCTTCTATTAGGGACAATATCCTCAAAACTGCGACAGCTATTATAAATCTTTGTCTACATGATACTTTTAAGAATACTGAACGCGTCAAACTGCCATTATTGGCAACATTACAGGATAGGGAATTCGTTTCATCATTTATATGCAATCACAACTTCCGTACTTTTTTAAAATTTATACTACCCGATGTGTGGGGTAAAGCTAGAGTCAATCAATTTAAAACTGAAGCCGAAGTAATAGGGTATGCACAAAGCATATCATCCAAATTTGGCAATGAAGTTGATGCTTTTTTGAAAAATCAGATAGCAAGCGCTTCGGAAGCTAATACAACAAGAGTTAGATCCTCAACTTTATCATTTCCAAGGTGGTTGAATAGTGCTGGTAGCGTAGCATCACCAATAATTAAGCTGCTTAGTGAGCGTGGAATTCAAGGGTTTGCAGAAAATGGCCTTCAGGGATTTAAATACCTTTATAAGCATTACCAAGAAGAAACTCAAAATAACCAGCAGTTTTTACTGCTACTAAACGCTGCATTGGACCTTTACCACTTTGTTACGGGTGAAAAAATCGCAAAGGAAAGTTTATTACCCTACTCATTGGGCTATTACCTTAAAGAAAGTGACACTACCGAATGGCAGAAGCATGAGTGGGTATATGACAATGCCTATAAATTTTATCAAAACCTAGTCGAATACCATAAAGTTTTTACAAAGCGAATTGATGGCGAGAGCATAGGTATCGTCACTCTCAAAGGTTACATAGGTAGTATGGCTAGAGCATTGAAAGAAAATGCATCATCATTAACAGATGAACAAATGAAGCTTATTGCCAGTCATGGGGTTCATGCTTTTGTTGAAAATAACTGTGAGATACTAAAGGCTATAAGAGAGGCAATTCAACTAAAATCAAAACAAGGCGATTTGTCGGTTTTTGTTGGTAATCAATATCAGAGCGCTATCGACAAATTACTATCGTTTTATGGTCTAGATACTATTAAAAGCTTTCCGGTCAACACCGAATTAACTGCACAACATCAAGAGCAACTATCTCAGAATCAAGATAAACTCTACTCATATAGAGAAGTAGTAGAATTAGCATATTACATAGAAAAAGGGCTTTCTGAGACCTTACTCACAATTAAAGACAAAGTTACACTTTATGCAGCAAAAGTCATATTGAAAACTGGTTGGAATTCAACTCCTACGCTAGAGCTTGATACTGACGACTTATTTTTCTTTAACACGCCATTACATTCAAGTAAAACTCCTGCTCTTCGTTTATTTAAACGCCGAGCTAATTATCAAACTCAATGGCATAAATTTGAAATTAAAGCCGAAGATCTAGAAAAAGAAGGCGTCTTATACGGCGACGTTGTCGAACCAGTAATATTTGATATTAAGGCTGCGACTAGACTTACGTCTATTTACCGCCCTTCTATTGAGAACCTATCAAAAAGAATTTTTGTTTTTCCCAAAGTAAATAGTATTGGAGAAGTAAAGATTCAATTATTAACAGCATCACGTTTCAAGACCACTATAGATAGGATATTGACTGAGCTTGGGTGTGATATCGTATTTAATTCGCAAAAGATCAGAAAATCAGGGCTTAACTACATTTACCGAAAAGTTGCCAAAGAATTTAAGTGGTATCAAAAAGCTGGCAAGCACTCTTATGAAACGTTCTTGCGTCATTATTTAATGCAAGATAACAAAGATGTTGCAATGACAATCAACAGAGCGACAAAAACAATGGCAGACTATTTTGTTCGCGATGTTACCGACAAAGTAATCATTTTGCAGACTCCACCAGAAGACGGTAAAAAAGTCCCGAATGGCACATGCATTAACTCAAAAGATAAATCCGCAGTAGTGGCATTCGAATCTCAAAACAGGAAATTATTAGACCAGCGAGATACAAACGAGCATGCATGTGCCGACTTTAACGCATGCTTGTGGTGTCCGTTCTATCGCTGTGTTGCTGACGCATTGCATGTTTGGAAACTTTTGTCATACCGGGATTTTGTTGTTGCTGATATGGAAAACTCAGCCGCAACATTTGACTCTGTAACAGAGCAACTGGAAAACATAGAGCAGTTGAAAAATAGAGTTAACGAAATATTAACTGATATTGCCAAGCTTAATGCTCAAGCTGTGATTGATGGAAAAGAATTATTGAGAACAGAGGGTATTCATCCTCATTGGAAAAACACAGGTTTGCTATGACCAAAGAGATAACTAAAACAAAACTACTTGATATCGCTGTTGTAAAAACACATACAGGTCAAATCACTATAAAACCTTTGGTTCAGGTGTTAGAAGATTTTAAAGTTGATGATACTAGCGCTTTTAATTCGATTGCTTTGTGGGAAAACAGAGCATTGAATATTGCTAAACATGGCACTATTCACTTTGGCGATGACACTTGGATAAGCTATGAAGAAACGCAAAGAAATGTGAATTTTAAAGGTGTTGATGAATTAGCATATCAAATTCGAATTTATTCACTAATTAAACTCACACATGGTGATGTTGTAGGCGGTAAACCTCTAAAAATCTCTACACTTCAAAATGATGTAACATATCTAAATTTAATTGCAGCCTTCTTAAGACAAAGAGGTTATCACTCATTTCATGAGTTGGAGTTCAAATCTGACTTAGTTATTAGGAATCTCATAAAAGACTATTTATATGAAGTCGGGAAAATAGCTATTTACAGACAATCACACTCATTTACTAAACTATTTGACGTGCAACGAAGCTTTCGTCTTTTTGGCCCTAAGGTGTGTAGTGTTTTTATTGATGTGCTTAACCAACTAAACGAGTTACACCATCCGAGACCAGTCACTTATTCGCACCCTGTCATTCCTACTAAAGTAATGAAAAAAATTCTGAAGTTTGCAGAAAAAATAGTTGAAAACTCTAAGGATAAGATAGAACGATGGCTAGAATTAAATGCACGCTTAATAGATAGTTTACATGAAGGCTCCATTGAACCACCGCCCAAAATGAATACAGGTGAGCTAATAGCAAAACATGTAAGAAACTTACCCAATGAAGAGGAATTCATTCAATTATCCGAAGAATTAGAAGATTTAAAATTAGCCACATACATTAATATCTTGGCCTATACAGGTATGAGATATAACGAAGTACTTACATGCAAGGTTGGCTGTGCCAATTACAAAGATGATATTTATTACATTACGGCAATTATGACCAAAACCGACAACAGTAAGGTTGAGATGGAATGGTTTTCAAACGCTGAAGTACATGAGTGTGTTGGTATTTACGAAAAATATGTGATCGGTATGCAAGAAAGGGCAAAAGCTGTACTTTCTTCATGCAGAGCCAATATAACAAGTAGTCAAGCACACAATTTGAAAGAAGGGTTAGAAAGAAACCGTCTTTTCGGGGTTTCACATAGTAGCTGTAGTGTTAGTTTTAGCGATGCTGGGCGATTCACAAAATTTGAGGTTAAAAACAGTGAAAACATTGAGCTTTTTGACTTAACTCTAGACGATGATGATATAGCAGAGCTTGAACGCCTTGAATCTAACTACAAAGAAGTTAGAGGAGAGAATAGAGGTGTCCCATACGAAGAAGGCGATACGTTTAGATTAACCGCTCACATGTTTCGACATACGTTGGCCTACTTTGTCATTGCCAATAAATTAGGTGAGCTTGATGATATTAGATATCAATTTAAACATTTAACTAGCCTAATGACGTTTGTTTATACTCGAAGAGCATTTTTGGCCTCAACAACTTTAATTAAAACTACTGAAGAGTTTAATGAGATTTTAATTGACCGTGTTGCAGAAGAGTTAATAGATGAAGCCGAGTCACAATCACTTAAAGGTGGTGCTGGTGAGCAAATTAATAAAACATCTAAAGATCTGATAATAGGTATTACTGATAGTCAAAGTAAAGATTCGACTGTGATTAAGCAGATCCATTTCAGTTCAATTGAAGAACTGAAAAAATTTCTCGTCAAAAATATTAAAAACATACGTGGCTTACCTACGGGGTACTGCACTGCGGGAGAAGCTTGCAAGATAAAAGGAGCAGGAATCCCTAGTGGCTGTGTGTATTGTGGTAGTAAAATCATTACCAAACGCCACAAGGTCAATTGGCAAATAATAAAAAAAGAAGCAACGCAGAAACTAGAGGCATATGCGGCATTAACCAAAGAAGAGCAAGAAGATTACGAGCTATTTGCTATTCACTGGAAAAATAATATAGCAGCAGCTGACTATGTATTAGATGAAGGCAAAGCGCATACAAACCAAGGAGAACAAGCATGAGTAGCGCATACGATGATATAAAACGTGCTTTTGAAGAGATGAAATCTGATGGCAGCAAGATAACCAAAAATGCAGTAGCAACGAGAGCTAAAAGAAATATTGCAAATCTATCTAAAGAAGAAGAAAAATGGGTAAAGTTACGAGAAAATATTGAAAAAGCTCAATTAACTTGGGAAGAAAAAAATAAAGATAATTTAATAAAACAACTCAGAACAAAGGTAGCCGAACTAAAAAGCAAGCTTGCTAAAGAAAAGCAAAAAAACGAGATTGACCCTAAGGAAATCGATAAGGATTTTGAAAAGCTACTGGTGCGATTACAAGAAATGTACGCTGAAATAGATAAGCTCAAACTGATTAATGCTGATTTAAAAAATCAACTTCAGCACTCAGGGCAACATACAGAAATAAGAGTGGATACGTCTACTGGTGAAATTATTGAATTAGTTTCAACGAAACAATAGATTAGATGTAGTAGCTCATATCTCATCTTACAGTTTTGTTGATTAGGTTTAGACTTCACCTGACAGGCAGCAAGAGCGAACAAGAGACGGTCAGAGTGATCTGGATATGTGAACTTAATTCTACAAAGCGGACGCTTAGCGACCCCGTTCATGCAATAAAATTGAGTTTAGGCAATCCGCATTAATTGTATAATGATGTCTCTGCTTCTAAAGAGTATGTTTATGAGAACCATTGGAAAACTGGCAAAAGATTTAGATATCAATGTTGAAACGATCCGCTTTTATGAGCGCCAAGGTTTAATAGAGCAGCCTCCAAAACCCGAATCAGGTTATCGAAAGTATGACGAGACACACGCTAATCAACTCAAATTTATTCTGAAAGCTAAAGCATTAGGGTTTACGCTGAAAGAAATTGAATCACTGATGTCACAAAGTGGCAGTTGCGCTGATATAGAATCGATGGGATTGCAAAAACTTAATCTCATCCGTAATAAAATTGCTGATTTACAGCGGTTAGAGAAAGTAATTCAAGATATGACAGATTCTTGCAAGGCCAATCAAGACCCTCAATCCTGCCCGGTAATAAATTCACTTAAATAGCTATTGACCCCGTACTTATGTACGGAGTTTATACTACCTTAAAAATTGAGGTAGATAGTTATGATCAATAAAATTCTAGATAAAGTAGGTTCTGGTGGCGTTTGGCTAGCCGCCCTTAGTTGCACAGCATGTTTTCCTGCGCTCGGCTCATTGGCATCTGCTCTTGGGTTAGGTTTTCTTTCACATTTTGAAGGGATAGCGGTGAACACCTTATTGCCATTATTTGCTTCACTAGCGTTGTTAGTTAATTTCTATAATTGGTATCAACATCGAGAGTCATTAAGAGGCATTTTAAGTGTCATTGGCCCAATTGCAGTATTGCTGACCCTTTATCCTTTATGGCAATACGACTGGAGCACTTACTTATTTTACTTTGGGATCATTTGGATGGTCGTAATGTCTATTTTAGATATTGTTAAGCCCATTAAGGAACCAGTATGCAAGGTATAGAATTAAAATCTAAGATAACTTGCCCTGAATGTGGATTTAGCAAAGTTGAAACCATGCCTACAAACGCTTGCCAATGGTATTACGAATGCGAAAGCTGTAAAGCACTACTTAAACCGTTCAAAGGTGATTGTTGCGTTTACTGCTCTTATGGAACAGTTAAGTGTCCTCCTATTCAAGAAGGCAATGCATGTTGCTCAGGTAAGTAGCCTAGTATTCGGTGGTTCTGTGCCAACCAAGTAATATCTTAAATGCGATTGCGATTAACACTAAACCACCAAATAGTTCAGCTTTAGACTCCAGCCATACGCCACTTCTTTCGCCGATATTCACACCAATCTAGCTAAAGGCAAACGTCGTGACGCCTATTATCAAGCAAGCTACGGCTATATCTACCTCAAGCAATGTGATTGCATAACCTGCCGCCATTGCATCAATACTGGCGGCAATAGCAAGAACAAATAGCACACGATGAGTAACATTAGCAATATCTTCTTCAATTCCTTCAGATTGGGACTCATAAATCATTTTTGCCACCGATAAATAATAGCAAAATAAAAGCTATCCAAGGTGCATAATCTTCAATCCAAGATGATCATCCTTTACCGCTGTAATAGCCTAAAAGAGGTATAAAGCCTTGGAAAAATCCAAAATAAGCAACGGCTTTAATAAAGAGTTTTTCAGCATTTGCTACTTTTTTAGAACCTAAGCCTATGGATACTGCAAACACGTCCATACTGAGTGCTATAGCTAATACAAATACTTCAAACAAATCGATTAAACCTGAATAAAATTGTTATAAGATTACGTGACGTATAATTAGTTACTTGACTGATGTTAAACACCTAAGGTTTGCTGACAGTTGCTCAATTATCGAAGCCTTATTTTTACACCAAATTTCAGCCAGATATTCAGTAACAGTGCCAACACTTGAAGGAAACAGAATATTCCCCGCCACTTTGGCGAAAGGGCCATCAGTTTCGAGTAAAATCCTATCTTGAGGTATCCACGATATTACTTTTTTAGCTCTGGCTGAAGTAAGCATGGCTGGCCCAATAGAAAAGAAACAGCCTAGCTCGACGGCTTCTAGAACTTGCTTCTTAGTACCTAAAAACCAATGAAGAATAGAAGTACCAGCATTGGGGTATAACTTAAGTTGTTCAAGTACTTCACCTGTCGCATTAAGACTATGGATAGTTAGTATTTTGTTATCAAAGTCTTCACATTTTTTCAAAATATGCGTGAAAACCTCTAATTGATCATCAAAGTAATCAGCATAACCTTTTGAGCCATCCAGCCCAATTTCTCCAATATATCTAGTTCTATCAACTAGCTTATCGAATAGAGGTAGTTCATTTTTCCTTAAATGAGCAAGTTGAGGGTGAAGCCCCAAAGCCGTTTTACAGTGTTTTATGCCACTTGTTAACTGAACAGTACCTTCAAAAGCTGAAGGCACCGTAGTTACTGATAGCACGTAATAATTACTGCTTTTTATGTCGTTCAATACCTCTTTATGATCTGGATATAAATCAACATGGCAATGAAGATCCATCATGATGATTTATCCGCTTGGAGAAATAATTCAACCTCTGCTAATCCTCGCTTAATAGTTGATTCTAGTTTTTCTCGTATATCTTTATCTTGTGGTATTGGTCCTGACTTTCGAAGCCAAGAACGATAATTGTCAGTCTGTTTCAACCGGATAATGGCAGTTTGAACCGCTTGGAGATCATCGCGAGTATCTTTTTCTTTAATAAGACCTCTCAACCGCTTTGTCTTGTATGGCGCATCTTGTGTAAAACCAGCATGAAAAACTGACGCTCTTCGAATAAGGCAAGGTACACAATGCCCACACTGTTTATGCTCTCTGTGCCAATGACTACAAGAAACACTCAGAGGAACTGCTTTTCTAATTGCGTCTTGATCAACACATTCCGCTAACATTTCACCTTTAGTTTTGAATTGATAGGGGTTTACAAATTTGACATGAAACCCAGTGTCTCTAAGCAAAGATTCAAGCCTGCTTAGAAAATTAGGATGAGTAGTTCTAGTACTATGGCTACCAATCCGTCTTCTGGTAAGCGGTGGATTTATAGAAATATAGCCATTCTCAGGGACGACAATAGTTTCAATACTGCTATCGCAATTAGCATTTCTTAAGGCTGATATACCAAGTACCGCCATAGCTAGGAAGTTGAAGCTTCTTCCCCTCATGCTAATGTCAGTTTTACCTTCTAAATGCTTGATAATATGAGGAGACATTGAATAGGACAATTCGCCGAATGGCGGGGATAATAAATGCTTAATATCTTCCTGTTTTGCGCCATCACCACGATAAGCGTGACTAACCAAAAGCGGTTTTAAGGCTGACTCTCCGTTTAAAATGTCAATTGCACCAACTGCGCTGTCAAGACCTCCTGAAAAAAGGCAGACTGAGTTGAGTCCAATTAATGATTTTGCTTTTGCTTTCGCTTGCTCACTTGTTTTAGGAGTCGGCATCGGCATAGTTGTTTTTTCAAAAGTAAACTGCCATTGATCGCCCGTTAGAAAGTTGAGCAAAGAACTTAGTTCAGGCTCAACAGTATTCCACATATCCTCATCGGTAACAGGAACATGTAAATGCATTTTTCTAGCCCATGCATTTTCTGCATTATCCCTCAATTCAAATGTATCAGCGGCGGTAACAGCGGTTGCAATTGTTATCAGATCTATTGCATCAGCATCTACATTCAATCCCAAATCACGAACTGTTTGTAGTAGTTGTTTTGACACTAAGCTGTGCTTAGTGATGTCATTTTGATGCGTATGGAACATCTGGACAGGATGACAATCATCAGAAAAATCAGGCAAGTTAGCTGGGTCATGATTAAAATAAAAATTAGTCATCAAAGCTCTCCCACTCATCAACTGTCATGGCAATAGCATCGGCTTGAATTTTAGTAATATTTTCCTTACTGATAGTACTGGGGTTGCCATTAGTTACTTTGTCTAACTGTTCTTGTGTGATCACTTTTATTAATTCCCTTAATTCAACTTCCATTTGATGATGCTTGCTTGCAGGCTCAACGTGAAACCAAGCTCTGCCCATTCCTTCTACAACATCTTGAAATATAAGATCTGTTAAATAACAGCCTATGGCTTCTTGGATAACTTCGTCGGTAAAACTGTTAGGATCAAACTCTTCAGTATCGGGTAATGCTTCTTCTAGTGCGTAATCCAACGCAACTCTTACAGCATCCGAATCGGCATTATGAGGCGCTAAATGGCTAGCAATTTTGTCAATTGCTTGGTCAGTCGATAGCCCAGTTAGATCACCTAATGATAAGCTTTGATTATTAACCGTTACTGTGTCGCCACGCATGACACCAAGCAATCCAGAACCAGCAGTTATGCCGCTTGCTAGTCTCCGGCTAGTACTCTTACCTCCACCAGAGCCTTTTCTAGAGTAACTTTTTAATGAACGCCTTAGATCCGAAGTTGATCCACCTGTTTGAGCGTACTTACCAAATGCTCTTCTTGCACTAGCAAACCTATTTGGAGGCGGTGTTGCTGTTGGTGAACCGCCGATTTCTTGTTGAACCTTGTCATTGTCAATATCGTTACTATTGTCATTCTGATCATCTGCTTGACCACTGTCAAAGCCTGTTTGATCATCCCCATCAGTACCTGATGCAGGTTCTATCGTGACGGGGTCTCCTTGCTCTGCCCACGATGGAATTAGCGGACTCTTGTTATTCGGTCCTGTTGACGATGCGGACGTACCCATATTACTTAGTTCCCTCTAGTTCTTTTAAAATTGGATTAAGCCACCTTTGTCGGGGCAAGCTTTTTAAGAATGTAAGAAGACTTAAACAACATTTATCATCCTGCTTGGCAAGTAGCACCGCTCCATAAATGCCTGTAGGTCTTTCAGTCCAATCACCAATCAACTTAAAGTTTTCAATCAAACCATCCATGACTGACATGTATTCTTCCTTAGGAGTTGTGGTAATCGCAGTAGAGTTAACGCCACTGACCCTTACCTTTTGCTTCATTAAGTCTTCTACAAGTTTTTGAGCGGCTCCTGACATTACCGCATTAACAGCGCCCATTGGAATGCTTTCTCGACTCAGATACGCCGCTGGAGTCAAATCCACCTCAGTAAACATTGGAGGTAATTTTGACCATTTGTCAATAAAAGCTAGGTCTAGCTTCCACTCTTCAGGTAACTTAATTTCGTCAAATTCAACTTCTGAATTTTCGAGTTCCGCCAATACTTTTGGGAACCCCTTTTCCTTGTCAATTAATTCATAAAGCTTATTGGTAGCCTGAGTGCCTAAGCACCTCTCAAAAATTACCAGCTTAGTGATGGTTTTTTCATCAAGCTGCATACCTCGACGGTGAGCCGTTTTCTTTCTCATCTTCACTTGGTTCAGTAATCGCTTAACTATGCGAGGGTTGCCGTTAATGTTTGTAGATTCAGCTAATAGTGGAGCTAACTGCTCAGCAACTACAAATTTACTTCTGAGTTCTGAATGCTTTTCGATAGCGTGATCTTGAAGTAGCTCATCAATGGTTATTTGTGGTTGTTTCCACGACAGCCTTAATGATTCTTCAAGGGCACATCTTATCGTTTCTAATTGAGCATCGGTAACGCCGTGGTCTTGAGCAGTAAGCATCATTAAATATGCCCTTATCTCCAGAACGCCGGGTCTTGGTACATGCACAGGAATTTGAATAAGCTTGTCTAAATAATCAGTTTGATGTCGTTGAGATGCACCTTTGTGATATTCCGGCACAGCCAAGCGGATCATGTCTTCATCGGCGGCAATAACAAATGCGGTATTTGGTAGAAATAGAAATAATCTGATCGCCTCAAGTGTTGAAATGGCATTAAATGGAGAGCAGCGATCTAAATTATCGACATAGACAATAAGTGGTTTATCAAACTCCTTTAGCAGATCTGAATATGCTTTTCGGAATTCTTTAATTTCTTTAGGAGGTGAGAATGATTTCTTATCTTTGATCAAACCTTTGTTTTTCTTCGCGACATCCTTAGCGCCATCGACAGCACCTTTTACATCATCAACATCCAGTTCACCATCGTCACCACCACTGAATAGTCCCATGATCTTCTGTATACCACCTATAGTTGGTATACCAGCTAATGCTGCACCACCATCCATAAGTAGTCCCATCAGTCTGATCTTATCTATTCGTCCAGCAAACTCTTTTGCTTTTGCACTTAGGTTTTTATCGTCTGCTGCTTTTTTAACTAAAGTAGATGCGATTGTTTCTAATAGCGCAGCTTTAGCATCATCGTACCCTTGGAAAGTCCATGCATCAAAATGTACTTGGATATATTCTTGTTCATCAGTTTCCAAAGATGCTTTGGTAAGTTCAAGAATAGTAGATTTTCCTGCGCCCCAATCACCAAAGACACCGACGCTAATAGGCATTAATTCCTTTTCTGTTATAAGATCTTTTATTGACTCAGCCGTTTCATTAAAATTTAAGAAATCAATTTTTGATTCTTTATCAGACCACATAACATCTCCCTTTATTTATTATTTTGCTTTTCCATTCTTTTAATAGTTCTGTGAACCGTAGGGCGGCTAACAGAATATTTTTTTGCTAATGCAGAAATCGATTCACCATTTAATTTATCTTTATATAATTCCTTCGCTTGTTTATCAGACAAAGCAGACATTCTCCCCATATGTTTGCCTTTAGCCTTAGCCTCTTCACGACCTTCAGCTGTTCTGGCTTTTATTAAATCCCGCTCAAGCTGAGCGAAGACTCCGCAAAGGTTGATCATCGCCGTCGAGAATGGATTATCATTTTTAGTATTGAGAGAGCCGTCGATGATATTTAAACACGCTCCCTTTTTATGAATACTTTCAATTGCTTCGAGAATAGTCTTTAATGATCGGCCAAGCCGATCAAGGCGAGTAACAATTACTTCATCGCCTTCTCGTATAAAATTTATGAGATCTTTTAACTTCTCATCATTTTTAATCGAAGCACCACTTTGCTTCCCTTGAAATACTTTCTCACAGCCATGAACGCCCAACTTGGACAGTTGAACTTGTAAATCTTGTTCTTGAGTCGAAACTCGTGCAAAACCAACTTTCATATGTACGAAACCTGTAACTTTCGTACATCTTAACAATCAAGTGAACGAAAGTACATTAAATAAATTTCGTACATGAACGTAATAAAATATAGTTATTCGTACACAACACGGATAGAAAATGAATGACAATTCTAACTATCAAGTGACTTAATTATTCCACACGCTTCAATGGTGTTTTCAGTTGTACACAAACTTGCCATTTGTTGAAGCTCAGCTTTTAGTGCTTTGAGTTCTCTCATTCGATTGTTAACTAAGGCCAATTGTTGAGCAATGAGCTTATTAACACTTGCACAGCTTTCTTCTGGCTTATTTTTCAGTTCCATAAGGCGTTTAACATCTGTTAGAGGGATATCCAAACTTCGGCAATGCTTTATAAACTCTAATTCTTTTAAAGCCCGTTCACCGTATAACCTGTAATTCCCTTCAGTACGTTCAGGAGTTGAAAGCAACCCTTCTTTCTCGTAATACCGAATTGTTTGTATCGAACACCCTGTCGTTTTTGAAAGTTCACCTATCTTCATAAAACTTTAGTCCTAAATCTTGACTCTATAGTCACTATAGACTTTATAGTTAAGTTATCAAGCAAATAACTAAGGCCGTGCAATGAGTGGTTGTGGTTGCGAAGTCGAACTAAAAGATGCGAAACAAAAACATGTGCTGTATTGGTTGCTAGGTATTAATGCGGTTATGTTCTGCGTTGAGATTACTGTGGGCCTATATGCAAACTCAACGGCTTTGATAGCAGATTCAATGGATATGCTGGCTGACGCAATTGTCTATGGTATTGCTCTATATGCCGTGAGCCGATCTTTAAAGCATAAAGCCAATGCAGCCCTTATCAGCGGTTACTTTCAGCTGACACTCGGAATACTGGTAATCTTTGACATAGTAAGAAGACTCGGAGAAGGTGAGCCTCACTCTTGGTTCATGATCGGCTTTGGTTTTGTAGCATTAATAGCAAACGTCATTTGTTTAGTTTTAATCAGAATGCAAAGCAATGGTGAAGTCCATATGCGTGCAAGCTGGATATTTTCAGCCAACGATGTGATCGCAAACTTGGGGGTCATTGCTGCTGGTGTTTTAGTGATGCTACTTGATTCTCGCTGGCCTGACATTGTGATTGGTAGTGTGATTGCAACCCTAATTTTAAGAGGGGCTTACCTGATTATTACTGATGCGAAGAAAGAGCTGAGCAACGCAGAGTTAACAAGCGAAAACAATAGCTGTAGTGGAAGTAAATCAAAATCATGTTCTTAAAGGAGATGGATAATGAGTGCTAATTATTTAGAGAAAACACAAATATTAGACTTAGATGATCACAGCATCCAATCTCTAATAGCAGATCGGAATTGGAATACAATGGATGAATACAACACAATAGGAGCTGCTTACACCTTTGTTAAAGATGAGATTCAGTTTGGTTACAACCGCAGCGATGATATATCTGCGAGTGAAGTTTTAGCGGATGGCTATGGACAGTGCAATACCAAGGGAAACTTGTTAATGGCTCTATTCCGAGCGCTTGGTATTCAGTGCCGATTTCATGGTTTCACGATTGACCAACAGCTTCAGAAAGGCGCTATTCCTTCTTATGTATTTTGGCTTGCCCCAAAATCCATTATCCATAGCTGGGTAGAAGTGCTCTATGAAGGTAAGTGGATCAATTTAGAAGGCTTCATTCTCGACGAAGCTTACCTAAGTTCAATTCAATCCAAATTCAGTCAAGCTAAAGATAATTTTTGTGGTTATGGAATAGCTACTACCTGCATAAGTAACCCAGAGACGAACTGGGTTGGTAAAGATACTTATATTCAAAAAGAAGGCATACACGACGACTTTGGCTTTTATGACTCACCCGATGAATTCTATGCTGAGCAGGGAACCAATCTAACGGGTATTAAACGTTGGGCGTACCAAAACTTTATCCGTCATATCATTAATTGGAATGTACAAAGGCTTAGAAGAAAAAATGTAACCGCCGAGGCTCAACATGCATAACCACTCTCACGGTCATGATCACCCTCACAATGATGAGGACGCTTCGAGACGCATTGGCTGGGCTTTTTTTCTAAACCTCACGTTTACCATCATCGAATTTATCGGAGGTTGGTTAACCAATAGTACGGCAATCATGGCAGATGCTATCCATGATTTAGGAGATAGCATCTCCATAGGCACCGCATGGGGATTAAATAAGCTCAGTAACAAGCCTGCCTCTAGCCAGTTTTCATATGGTTACAAGCGCTTTTCATTGCTTGGCGCATTGATTAACGGTTTGGTATTAACTGTTGGTTCTGTTTTTATACTAATTGAGGCCATACCAAGATTAGCTAACCCCGAAATGCCTCAAGTCGAAGGAATGCTTTTATTAGCTATTTTTGGCATGGTGGTAAACGGTTACGCTGCCTATAAGCTAAGTCATGGAAAGACCTTAAATGAACGAGTTTTAAACTGGCACTTGCTTGAAGACGTTTTAGGTTGGATAGCTATATTTATTGTATCAATCGTATTGATGTTTGTTGAATGGCCCATACTCGATCCTATTTTATCAATTGGGTTTACCCTTTTTATTTTATTTAATGTTGTAAGAACACTGAAAACGACACTTATGCTCTTCTTGCAAGCGACACCAGATATTGATCTTATTGAAAATATTAAATCGAAAATAGTTTCTAAAGCCATTGTGGGTGAAGTACATCACTTACACATCTGGTCACTTGATGGTGAACACAACGTTTTAACCGCCCATATTGTTTTAAACACTGAAATATCTAACGAAGAGCTGAAATCGTACAAGCTAGAGTTGCGACAGGAGCTTAAAGAGTTTGATTTTGCTCATACAACAATTGAAATAGAGTTCATAGACGAGCAATGTCGTGACGCAAGCTAAACGATAGTGTTAACATTGGCATAACTAAGAGATAGTTGAAACGAAATGAATATTAAACAATTCCCTGCATACATCATGATAGTGCTGATATTACTTCAGTCATTTTCTGCTGTGGCAAAAGTTGCTGATGTTCATATTGTTGATTCCGAGCATATAAAAACCGAGCATGTTCATGCTTTAGATGACCACATTTCTTCTGAAAAATTAATACAATCATCAGCAGATAATGACCAACACAACCCCGCTGATTGTCATCATTGCGGACACTGCAATGGCTCGCATGTACAGTTTGCTACGCATGTTTACATCAGTAGAGACATTGATTTCAAATCAAGTCAGGTATTTGATTATTTAAAAGTAGTCATTGAAGCTCCCCCTTCCAGATTACTTCGACCTCCCAAAAGTTAGTCCTTTTATTTAATTGGCGCGTTAGGCGGTGAAGCCAACGCTCGTTTCATAAAATAAACAGGACAAAATATGAATATGTCTTATTTTAAGGCCCCCGTACTTGCTTGGAAGAAAGTAAAACGGTTGCTTCTGTTGTCGTTTTTAGTGACAACTAATAATGTATTTGCAAATGACTTAACTGTTGATTCAGTTTCATTGTCAGAGGCAATACAACGAACACTTGCAAACAACCCACAGCTAACAGCTTTTAAATACAAACAAAAGCGTTTAGACGGCGAGTTAGCTACCGCAGGGTTAAAACCTGAATATAACGTCAGCGCTGAATTGGAAAACTTTGCAGGTACAGGTGATGTATCTGGATTCAGCGACGCTGAACTTACCTTATCAATATCTTCCGTGGTGGAATTGGGAGATAAGGTAAATAGCAGAAAGCTTTATGTTAATGCCCAACAGCAAGCAATAGCTGTTGAAAAAAGAATACAAACACTCGATATTTTGGGTGAAGTAGCAGCTCGCTATATCGATGTTTTGACGTTACAGCAAATCATGCTCGTCAATGAAAATGCAGAAAAGCTAGCACGAGAAACCTATCAAACTGTCTCCAAAAAAGTTCGTGTTGGTTCGGCACCGTCATCAGAGCAAAAACGAGCTGATGCAGCTTTAGCAACAGCTCGACTAAAGACGCTAACCATTTCCAAGCAGTTAGAGGCCAGTGTTCGTAAGTTAGCTATTATGTGGGGAGAACAATCACCGCAATTCTCTCGTGTATCAGGCGATTTATTTGCACTTCCCAAAACAATATCACTCGAATACATCATGGCTCAACTTTCTCAAAGTCCTCATATATTAGCTTATGCAGAGCAATCGAGAATTCAGCAAGCTCAATTACAATCAATCAACGCACAAAGCCACGCTAATATAACGTGGAGCGCAGGTGTGAAAAGACTTGAAGGTAGCAATGAGACTGCGTTGGTTGCAGGAATTAGCGTCCCTCTGTTTACGAGTGATAGAAATAGAGGCAGCTATCAATCTCAAAAAGCAAAACTCGATGAAGTTGAGCAGCAACGGAAAGCCAGTGAGCGAGCAATTTACAGCCAATTAGCGACATTTTATGCGGCTCAGGAAGAGGCTCGCCTTACGGTTGAAACCTTACAAACCAGTATTATTCCGCCTCAAGAAAGTGCTTTGTCATTAGTGCAAAAAGCCTATTCGGACGGGCGCTTTAGTTATTTAGAGCTAGTTTCAGTTCAAAAAGAGCTTATTGAGATGCAATATGCGCTTATTTTTGCCGCAAGTGAGGTTCACAAACAAAGCGCCTCCATTGAGTCCTTATCAGGCATTCCATTAATTTCTTCCGGCAATACAGAAAGCCAACTTTCAAGCTTTATTGAGAATTAATCATGAAAAAGAAAAATATATTAAATTCACCAATCAGCCTTTTCAAATTAATGCTTGTTGCTGTAATTGGTTTCACCTCCATCACGACCTCAGCCAGTGAAGAACACAAAGATGAAATAGTCTCTATGTCTGTTGAGATGGCTAAACAAAACAGCATTGAAACAGTAGCAGCAACTAGCGGTGTTATTCATAACGAAGAAGTTGTATATGGAAAAATCGTTGCCGATCCTGCCTCACTTGCGCACGTTAACGCTAGATTCGATGGTGTTATTAAGGAAGTAAAAGTCAATCTCGGCGAAGAGGTCAAAAAAGGTGAAACGTTGGTAGTGATTGAATCCAATGAGAGCTTAAATCAATATTCGATAAAAGCACCAATGTCTGGGCGTATAGTCGCTAGGCAAGCCAATATTGGCGAGCTTACAAATGGTGAAAACTTGCTGACAATAGCCAATTTTGACGTGGTTTGGGCACAACTATCAGTGTTTCCTACTCAGCTAAGTAAGGTTAACGCTAACCAGCAGGTGCTAATTCATAGCACTGAATTTAATCAAAGTGCGCAAATTAGCTATTTAACACCATCACTAAACGACAAGCCATACTCATTGGCATTTGTAAAATTGGATAACAAAACCAACAAGTGGCCGCTTGGCACTGTAATTAAAGGTGCGGTTACGACCAGTCAACACTCTGCTCCAGTTGTTGTGCCAAAAGGAGCCATTCAAGAGTTTGAAGGCAAAGATGTTGTTTTTATTAAAGAAGGCAATGAATACCACCCTAGCGCCGTAAAAACTGGCGCTTCAGACGCTATCAATATTGCTATCATCGACGGTTTGAACGTCGGCGAAAGTGTGGTTGTAAAGAACAGTTATCTGCTAGTTGCTGATCTAAAAAAATCGGAGGCTGGACATGAACACTAATCTCCGACCTTTTTGTCCTCTACATATTGGCTTCAGTATTATCGAGGTGAAAATATGATCGCTTGGATACTAGAATTATCTATCCGTAGACGTGGTACTATGTTGCTTATGGCCTTGTTTATCATCGCTTTAGGAATATGGAACTATCAGAAGCTACCTATTGACGCTGTGCCAGATATAACCAATGTACAGGTACAAATAAACACGCAGGCTCAAGGTTATTCACCTTTGGAAACAGAGCAACGGATTACGTTTATCGTCGAAACGGGCTTGGCGGGTTTACCTAAGCTGGATTATACCCGTTCACTTTCTCGATATGGCCTGTCGCAAGTGACTGTTGTGTTTGAAGAAGGCACAGATTTGTATTTTGCCAGAAACCTAATCAATGAGCGACTTAGCGCAATTAAGGAGCAACTACCGTTTGGCATTGAACCAGAAATGGGACCAATTGCTACGGGCCTCGGTGAAATATACATGTACAGTATAACTGCCGACGAAAGTGCAAAGCAGAATAATGGCTTACCCTATGATGCGATGGCGTTAAGGGAGATCCATGACTGGGTAGTGAAACCACAACTTGCATTGGTTAAAGGGATTACGGAAATCAATGCAATTGGTGGCTATAAAAAGCAATACCATATCAATCCCGATCCGTTAAGGATGTTGCACTTCGGTATTACCAGTGAAGCACTATCAAATGCAATAATGCGAAATAATGCAAATCAAGGGGCTGGATTCATCGAAAGAAGCGGACAGCAAATTCTTGTTCGTTCACAAGCTCAGTTGCAATCTATTCAAGACATCCAAAACGTCATTATAAAAAGCGACGACGGCACACTTGTAAAAGTTAAAGATGTCGCCGAAGTTGCGATAGGAAAAGAGCTAAGGACAGGAGCTGCATCACTGGAAGGCAAGGAAAGTGTGATTGGCACCGCAATGATGCTGGTAGGAGAAAATTCACGCTCGGTGGCATTGGCTGTTGGTGACAAGCTTAGTGAAATCCAAAACAGTTTACCTCAAGGCGTGTCCATAGTTCCCTTATATGACAGGACAACTCTGGTTGATAAAGCAATTAGCACCGTACAGAAAAATCTTATTGAAGGTGCATTACTGGTTATCTTCGTATTGTTCCTATTACTGGGTAACATACGCGCCGCTTTGATTACCGCCGCAGTAATTCCTTTGGCAATGTTGGCAACAATCACGGGCATGGTTCAAAGCAAAGTCTCTGCGAATTTAATGAGTCTGGGAGCCTTAGATTTTGGATTGATTGTCGATGGCGCGGTAATAATCGTTGAGAACTGCATTAGGCGGTTAGCAGAAAGCCAAAAACGAAATAGTTCTGTCATTTCCCTGAAAGAACGCCTAGACATTGTTTATTCTGCTACCAATGAGGTTATACGACCTAGTGTTTTTGGCGTATTGATCATAACGATTGTCTATTTACCTTTGTTTACCTTATCGGGTGTCGAGGGCAAAATGTTTCATCCGATGGCCGCAACGGTGATAATCGCTCTATTGTCTGCAATGGTATTTACCTTCACGCTAGTCCCCGCTGCGGTTGCTTTATTCTTGAAAGGCAAAATCAGCGAAAAAGAAAGTCCAGTAATTGTCGGCGCTAAGTCAGTTTATAGTCCTGTTTTGAAGTGGGCTTTAAAACTACGTTGGCTAGTTGTTTGCGGCGCTGCTTTACTTGTGACATTTAGCATATTACTTGGTAGTAAATTAGGATCTGAATTTGTTCCTCAACTTAATGAAGGTGACATTGCACTGCACGCGATGCGTATTCCGGGCACGGGTATTGACCAAGCTGTAGAAATGCAGAAGGTACTTGAACAACAAATTATGAAATATGATGAAGTTGTTACGGTGTTTTCAAAAACGGGCACAGCAGAAGTTGCGACAGACGCGATGCCGCCAAATGTGACTGATACTTTTCTGATATTAAAGCCGAGAGAGCAATGGCCCGACCCTAATTTAACGAAAGAGGATTTTGTTGAAAGGCTGGAAAAAGATCTCAGCTCTATTCCCGGCAATAATTATGAGTTTACTCAACCAATTCAGATGCGATTTAACGAATTAATTAGCGGAGTAAGAGCTGATTTAGGGATTAAGCTCTACGGTGATGATCTATCCCAACTTGTCATTTCTGCACAAGAAGTTTTGGCTACACTCAATACAATTTCAGGTGTTGCTGATGCGCGGCTCGAACAAGTTGATGACGTGCCTATCTTTACCGTTAACCCCAAGCCTGAAGCATTAGCGCTATACGGGTTGGATGCAAGCGACTTACAGTCTTGGTTAAAAACAGTCGTGTCAGGTGAAGGCGCAGGGTTAATATTCGAAGGTGATCGTCGATTTGAAATTGTAGTTAGATATCCTGAGCTGTTGAGAGCCAACCTTGATCAGCTAGGTAATTTGCCAATCGCGACAGAAAGTGGTGAGTTTGTACCTGTAAGCGAAGTTGCAGAGTTAAATTATACGACAGTTCCAAGTCAAATAAGCCGAGAAAATGGTAAGCGACGAATTGTAATTACAGCAAATGTTAGAAACCGAGATCTAGGCTCATTCGTACAAGAGGCACAGCAAAAAATTCAACAAAATGTTGAATTGCCTGCTGGTTATTGGCTTGAGTACGGCGGAACATTTGAGCAACTTGAGAGTGCAACGCAAAGATTATCCATCGTAGTACCTGCCACATTGTTTGTAATTTTGACACTGCTTGTCATAGCATTTAGTTCAATAAAAGATGCCCTGATCATATTTAGTGGTGTGCCTTTAGCACTTACAGGCGGCGTATTGGCTTTGTGGTTAAGAGACATGCCTCTTTCAATTTCTGCTGCTGTTGGATTTATCGCTCTTTCAGGGATAGCTGTATTAAATGGACTGGTGATGCTGTCATTCATTAAACAGCGATTACTTGAAACAGGAGAGCTAATAAACTCAATTATCGAAGGTGCAACTATCAGGCTTCGCCCTGTATTAATGACCGCTTTGGTTGCTAGCTTAGGTTTCATTCCTATGGCATTAAACGTCGGAACTGGGGCTGAAGTTCAGAGGCCATTAGCAACGGTGGTAATTGGAGGGATTATTTCCTCTACTTTACTTACTTTAGTTGTTTTGCCTGTTCTATATAGAATTGTTTACAGTAAATACAAATCTTAACTTTAATTTAGAGGCTTCTCGTAATGTTTTCGAGAAGCCTTTTGTTAAGTTACTTTTGCTCGTTCAGGTGTGTAAAAAGACCTATTTAAAACTAAATTACTTTTAAGACGCCGCGATACATTTGTATCTGACAATGAAACTCATGCTCTCCCTGTGACAAGTTTAATAAGGTAATTTGAGTAATTTCATTTAACTTAAGCTGTTCGCTTATATCCAATGAAGGAATAAGCATTATTTCAGCGCAGGGGGATTGCTCTTTATGACCGTTATGAACGCACGTCATTATTGCTAATTGCGCAGATTATGAATGAAACTGGTAAACGGATTATCATTTTTTGTACTGACAGAACCATTAATAATCTTTGAACAATCGCCCCGTTTGTGAGTACTTTCAATGTCCTCAAGAATAGACTTTAATGATCGGCCTAGCCGATCAAGGCGAGTAACTATTACCTCATCACCCTACCTGATGAAATCGATTAGCTTCTTTAACTTTTTTCATTTCTAACCGAAGTACCAGACACATTGCCTTATAATATTTTTTTACAACCATAATAGCCCAACTGAACAGTTGAGCATTCAAATCTTGTTCTCTAGTAGATACTCTTGCAAAACCACTTTCATGTGTAGGAAACTTTTAGCTTTCGGACATGAACGAGATAAAAGATCAATATTCGTTCATTTAAAAAGTGAAATAAATGACAACTCTAACTATCAAGATTAATTCTTCCACATGCTTTAACTGTGTCTTCACTTGTACACGAGCTTACATTTGTTGAAGCTCAGCTTGTAGTACTTTGAGTTCCCACATTAGATTGTTAACTAAAGCCAATTCCGCCTGTGTCTATCACAAGTTCAAAACTCAAACTCTAAATATAAGCTGATTTGATCTCCTTCAAAGAAGATTTTTTGCCCATAAACTCTTACACCGAAATGTGTAGATTAGTACTGATTCACAATAATTGCGCTGAAATTGAGTCAATCGTATTACAAATACTCTTATTGATACTGGCTCATTACTTGCAATTTTTCGAGAACATGACCACATGTAGAGAATAATAGGCTAACAGTGGGAAATATTTACACTATCAATGTAAGGATTACTTATGAAATACTCAAGATTTGCTGCAATGATCATCACCTCAACCATTGCTATGTTTGTCATGATGTATCTCAACACTTACGCAGTATCACATATATGGTTTAGTGAAACGCGTATCTATATGGCGTTGTATATGGGAGCAGGTATGGCAATGATCATGCTGGCCTTTATGCTTGGCATGTACAGTAACAAGAAGCTCAACATGGCTATTTTTCTATTGGCGACAATACTGTTCGCCATATGTCTTTATCTTGTTCGCTCTCAAAGCACAATTTCTGACACTGCCTACATGAAAGCGATGATTCCTCATCACTCCATTGCTATTCTTACTAGTGAGCATTCAACTTTGGAGGATGTACGCGTGCGTGAATTGGCAAATGGTATTATTAAAGCCCAACGAAAAGAAATAAAAGAAATGGAATGGCTGATTAAGGATATTTCTGAAAATGGAAAGGTCAGCTCACAAGCTCAGGCTGAGCAACGACCGCTCCCAAAGTTTGAAGGCACACTGAACAAAGGAGACTAAGATGACTAAGACAGCTACCCTGTACAGAATGGTCACTGACGAACATATCTGCCCCTATGGTTTAAGGTCGAAAGATTTGCTGGAGAGGCAAGGGTATGATGTAGAAGATCATAAGCTCACGTCAAGACAACAAGCTGATGACTTCAAAGATAAGCATGATGTCAAAACTACGCCACAAACCTTTATTGAAGGAAAGCGTGTCGGAGGATACGATGACTTAAGAGAGTATTTTGGTAAAGATGAAGCAGGTCAAACTGGCACAACCTACACGCCAGTTGTAGCCATTTTCTCGATAGCTGCACTTCTTGCTGTCGCATCTCAACATTTTGCTTCCGGCTCATTTATCTCCATCAGAACACTGATGCTATTTATAGCTTTTTCAATGACGCTCTTAGCGGTGCAAAAACTGAAAGACCTATACAGTTTCACAAATTCGTTTATTACTTATGATTTACTAGCGATGAGATGGATAAGATATGGTTATATTTATCCCTTCATTGAAGCATATGCAGGTATTGGTATGGTTGCCCAACTACAGCCTCTCGCAGTGGCACCATTTTCATTGTTTATCGGCACAGTTGGAGCAATTTCAGTTTTCAAAGCCGTTTACATTGACAAACGCCAGTTAAAGTGTGCCTGTGTAGGCGGCGATAGTAGTGTGCCACTTGGATTTGTATCGCTATCTGAAAACTTATTTATGATCGCGGGAGCATTGATTATGCTGCTGATGTAAAGGTATAGCTCTATTCGGCGGCTCCTTAACTGTTAAGATTAGACCTAGGATGCCAGCCCACACCTTTCTAATCCATATGTAACATTTTTTCTGTCGTACTGGCATCAAGATAACCAGAACTGAGCAAACAATCTCAAAGGTTGTACAAAATAACACTAAAGCTTTTTCATTAAGTTTTATTGTTATGCTCTTGTGGTGGCTTTCGCCACCACTTTATTAGTTTTCAAGTTCCACCATATCTTTCGCTGCAATGTCACCAGACACTAGCTTTACAGTTGCGAAATGATCATTCACAATTTTAGTAATTTGTACCGTTCCTACCTTTTCGATAGTGTAGGGATCGTCACCTTCACTCAATACTATTCTTTCATGGAATCTAATAACACTGTATTTTTGCCCAACCTCTGCGCCATGCTTAGCACCAATACAGATTAGAGTTCGATTATCAGAACTTTCTACTACCTGACCTCTCATCATGTATTTATGATAAAAAGTGGTATTAGAACAACCCACTAAATATAAACCGAATGTAAGCAATAAAAGAGCTTTTATATAGGGTGTTTTCATCACTGTTACCTCATTTGACTAACTAATTATCTATACACTTTTTTATGAATTCATTTGTTTTTCCGGCCAGCCCCCGAAGGTGCTTGATGACAACTCCAAGGCTTATGAACAGAGTTATCTTTGATGTTCTGATCAACAAATTTATAGTAACTTTCTTTAGTATGTGTCCACCAATCATCATGAACATCTGCGCCATACTTACGGATTACCTCCTCAATCCCATCAAGGCTTACGTTTGCGGCATCATAGGCAAGGTGTATTTCACCTTCTTTGATGTTGTAACTAACTTCATCTATACCAAAAAGCTGATCTATTTCTTTTACTAACTCGTCACAGCTTTCTTCTGTGACATTGCTAAGCTTTAGATTTCGAACAACTAAATTCTGCTCTCTAACGCCAACTCTATGATCTAAATCGCTCATAATTTTTCTCCTAATGTTTGTGTGAATGCTGTTGATTGCTATCTTTAATTTCTTCCATTTTCCGGTTCATCTGCGGCATCATGTTTTCCATCATTTCCAGATGATGTTCAGCCATTGCAATTTGTTTATGTATAGGTTTGTCTTCCATATCTCGATGCATGATCTGCATAATTTTCATCATTGAACGTCTATGTTTATGCATCATTCTTTTTTGCTTTTCAGGATCTTGTTCAGATTTAATTGCTAAAACTTCTTTTTTCATTTCCATCATCTTTTTATGCATTTTTTCCATATTTTCATGCGACATTGCCATGCCTTGATGCATATCAGAATTATTCGCACCTTCATGTTTATGCTCATTGTTTTGAGCAAATAAACTTGTGGCCGCCAATAGTGAGCTGACAAATAAAATTGATTTACCTAACGTTTTCATGATTTTTACCTTCTATGTTTTTATTAAAATTTGGAATCCAACTTGGTGTCGATTCCATATATCTGTGGTACTCCGAACCAAACTCGGCAATCGCTTGTGCTTCTTCGCGTTTCGCTAGCTTGACGTAAACAACGACTAAGATTGGAAACATCGCAAGTGTTGGGATGGTCGGCCACTGCAATAAAAAGCCGAACATGATTAGAATGAATGCTACATACTGTGGATGACGACACCTTGCATACCATCCTGTGGTCGCTAATTGATGATTTTTTTGCGCGTGATGTAATACATTCCATGCTGAAGACAACATAAAGAAGCCAGCAACAATAAATACCATACTCGCTATATGAAATGGGTCCCAATGGGCATCACCTTCAAAACCAAAGAAAGTATGCAATAAGTGCCCATTTTCATGCGCAAAGAAATTTACTTCTGGATAGGTCTCCGTCAGCCACCCCGATAGAAAATAGATAGTTAAAGGAAAGCCATACATTTCAGTAAATAGGGCAACAATAAAGGCGGAGAACGCTCCAAGGCTTCGCCAATCAGTAGATGTTTTTGGTTTGACAAAACTAAAGGCAAAAAAGATAAAAATTGCTGAGTTCAGTATCACCATTGACCATAAGCCATAATCATATGTCTCATTCATCACTGTTCTCCTTTTTATGTGATTCCTTACGTCCTTCTTCTAAACCTTGTATGTAGCCGTCACGATAGGCAGCATTTTTATCCGTGAGTTCTTGAAAGCTCTCTTCCTTTTTCTCATCAGGCGCATGTGAATGATCGTGGCCATGTTTGCCATGACTGCCATGCATAAATACGTGCATCAACGGGCATAGCAATAAAATCAAATAAGGAAGAAATTGCAGTACATGCTGTCCATGTTCAAAGATTAAAAAATAGGTGGCTGCCGCAATAAGCACCAATGCAGCCCAGCCTGTAGGTGTTGACCAAAATTTAGGGTGCTCATTTTTCATGATGGCCTCCTATTGACCGTAAATCCTCCGCTGAAGCTTCAGACTTAGAATTTATCCAGTAGAGATTATCCACAGGAGATATGCTAACTAACCCTTCTCCTTCAACGTTGGTATGCGCAGCATCGAGCAAAACTTCAGCAACATGTTCGGCATCGTCGAAGGCAACATAAATTGTCATTACTATATGAGCTGATAAGTGATTTCTATTGTAGGTATCAGCATATGCGCCTCTGCCAGTTACTTTATGTAGGGTAAAGCCTTTATAGCCATGTGAAAGTAATGCCTCTTCTACTCGTGTTAACACCATTTCATCAAAAATGGCTGTCACTTTTTTCATGTTCATAAGCCCTCCTAAACAACCTTTAAGACACCGCGATACATTTGCATCTGACAATGAAACTCATGCTCTCCCGGTGATAAGTTCAATAAGGTAATTTGAGTAATTTCATTTAATTTAAGCTGCTCGCTTATCTCCAATGATGGAATAAGCATTGTTTCAGCGCAGGGTGATTGATCTTTGCGCATAAACTTCAGAGTGACAGGCTGGCTAGCAGACACTTGAATTGAGGATGGTGAATACACGCCATCCCTCACTTCAATGAGTACTTCATTATCTTGAAAAATTGTTTTATTGGGTTTGTATAGCCAAAACCACCAAACAATCAGTGCAATTAACACTAAGCCTAATAAGTTAATTACCATCATCGTGCTTCTCCTTAATGCTCTTTTGCTTTAAACAAGCGAAGTCGATTTGCATTTGACACTACGGTCAATGACGAAAACGCCATTGCAGCACCTGCAATTACAGGGCTAAGCAGAATGCCAAAGAAGGGATATAGAATCCCCGCAGCAAAAGGAATCCCGGCTATGTTATAGACAAACGCGCCAAACAAGTTTTGTTTGATATTTCGTAAAGTGGCTTTGCTTACAGCTATGGCATCAGCAAGGCCATGAAGTGAGCCACGCATCAGGGTAATATCAGCACTTTCGATTGCTACATCAGTCCCTGTGCCTATGGCGAAACCGACATCGGCTAACGCTAGTGCTGGAGCATCGTTGATGCCATCACCTGTCATACCAACGATCTCGTCACTGTCTTGTAGCTCTTTGACCTTGTTGGCTTTGTCTTCTGGCAGCACTTCAGCAAGAAACTCACTAATACCTGCTTTTTTGGCAACAGCGGCTGCGGTTTCCTTGTTATCACCTGTTAACATGATGACGCGTATACCATTAGCCTGAAGCCGTTTGATAGCAGAGATTGAGTCTGACTTAATGGGATCTGCGACAGCAATGATTGCGGCAAGTTCACCATCTACAGCAAAGTACATAGGTGTTTTGGCTTCTTTGGCTAAAGACTGGGCTTTTCCAACAAAGCCTGTGAGGTCTATGCCTTTTAACTTCATTAGTTTATCGTTACCAAAAAGCAGGACTTTATTGTTACAGTTTGCTTCTACACCAAAACCCGTAATGGCATTAAACGATTCAATTTTTAGTAACTCAATATCCTTATCTAACGCACTTTCAACAATCGCTTGCGCTAAAGGGTGCTCTGAGCCGCTTTCTAAACTTGCTGCAAGCTGTAGTACGTCTTTTTCGTCAGTAGCTTTTGCTAAAACAATATCGGTTACCTTAGGTGCCCCTTCAGTAATAGTGCCCGTTTTATCTAAAATCATGGCTGTGATTTTAGAGGCGGTTTGTAACGCTTCTCCATTTCGTATAAGCACTCCGGCTTCTGCTGCTTTTCCTACTCCGACCATGACAGACATGGGTGTTGCCAAGCCTAAAGCACACGGGCAGGCAATAATAAGCACAGTAGTTGCTGATACGATAGCAAAAGCAATTGCTGGCTCAGGGCCAAAGTTAAGCCATGCTAACGCACTTAACACCGAGATGATCATGACTACAGGAACGAAATAGGCGGAAATAACATCGGCCAAGCGGCCAATCGGCGGTTTTGAATTTTGCGCTCGTTTCACCATATTGATGATCTGTGCAAGCGCCGTGTCTTTACCAACGCGTGTCGCTCTAAATAAAATCATGCCTGATTTGTTCAAAGTACCAGCGACAACCTCATCTTCTTCGGCTTTTTCAACAGGCATAGGTTCGCCTGTCAGCATGGACTCATCAATAGAGGTGTGTCCTTCCAATACAACGCCATCTACGGGAATTTTTTCACCCGGCTTTACTTTCACAACATCATGAAGCAAAACCTGTTCGATACCTATCTGAACCTCTTTATTATCACGAACTACAGTTGCCGTTTTGGCCTGCAAGCCGATAAGACGTTTAATGGCCTCAGAGGTTTTACCTCTGGCTTTTATTTCTAATGCTAGACCTAAATCAATTAAGCCAATGATCATGGCGGTAGCTTCAAAATAGACATGTCGTGCCATCAATGGAACGGCGTCAGGTGCAAACACGACAACCATCGAATACACCCAAGCTGTACCTGTTCCTAAAGCTATTAGAGTGTCCATATTAGCGGAGTGGTTTTTAAAGCTTTTCCAAGCGCCAATATAAAAATGCTTACCTGAAAAATACATAACACCAAAAGTTAAAATGCCTACAACCAGCCAAGACATGCGTTCAAGGTTTGTTTCAACCGTCATTTCTCCAACCACAATGCTGTAGATCATCAAAGGAACGCCGAGTGAAAGAGCAATAAACGTATCGCGCATTAGCTTTTTGTAATATGCCCAGTCCGCCGCCTCTTTCTCGTCAAGCGCATCTGTTGCTGAGCTATCATCAATTGGCTTCGCGTTATACCCCACTGACTCAACAGCTTTGATCAATTCTTCTGTTTTAGCTGTCCCAGAAACTGTTACAGTCCTATCAGCAAAATTCATTTCCGCACTGACGACTCCAAGCGTTGCCTTTAACGCCCCTTCAATTTTGCCTACACAGCTAGCACACCCAGCTCCTTCTATGATGAGCTGTTGGTTATGTGATACTTTCTCCAACGTATTCTCCTTACTTTTACATGAAGAAGATTGAGCTTTTGCCTGACAGCAACAGCCTGATTCAGTTTTTATATTTGTTTTAGTAGCCACCATTTTTCCTCCTATGCCGTTTTAATTTGCTCAAAGTTTTCGATGAGATGACAAACCATGTTTGCAGTCGGTGCTTTGTCTTCCATTTCTTCCCATTGAGAAAGAGCCAAAGACATTTTTCCTCGAAGTGCCAACATTGCTTGAAACTGCTTTTCTGTTTCTTCAAGCCGCTCTTTGATCAGACTTCTGACTAATGGGTACGCACTTTTACCATCTTCAGATTCATTAAGAATTTGCTTGATATCAGCAACGGAAAAACCAAGGTTTCTGGCACTTAAAATGAACTTAAGTCTCGATACCTCTTTATTCGAGTAAGACTTATAGCCGTTCACTGACTTAGCAGGTTTTAACAGTCCCAATCGCGTGTAATAGCGCACCGTATCAGCAGTCGTTCCAAGGCTTTTTGATAGTTCTGTTACTTTCATATTTACTCCTTAGTTTTTCACCTAAGTTTGTACTCTCACCTACAGCTTAGACCTGTGTCTAAGACACAGGTCAAGCGCTTCCTTATGATTTAATGTACTCAGCTATTGCTTTTATCTGTTGCTCGTTTAGTGGCATTTTAGGCATAGGCGAAGATGAGTTATTAAACTGAGGATTTTGTAGCTTCTTAATAAAGAAACCGATCCCTTTGTCTTTAATCGTCTCATCTAGTGCTGGCCCAACAGTGCCACCATCACCTTTCAATGAATGGCAACCTTGGCAACCAAATTGAGTAAACAATTGCTTTCCATCAGGCGCTATCATCTTTTCTGGCGCTACTTTTTTTGCCAAAGGTACGCTTTGGCTAGTAAGTTCCAAAAATTCAAGAACAGCTTGCGTTTCTTTACCTGTTAAATGCGCCTTTTCTCGCATATGCGGCATAATGACTTTCCATTCGGGAATAGAAAATTCATGAACAGCGCGAGCGTTATGGCATCTTGCACAGTTGTTATTGATCACTTCTGCACCGGAAATTTTCTCTTCTGCATGAGAGCTAAAAGCAGACAAAAGAGATAGGCTGACAACCAGTAATATTTGAATAATTGATTTCATTTAAGTGTCTCCCTTAAAAGCCATAGCTGTATTGAATAGCGAAGCGCTTGTCATCTTCACCATCGTGAACGGTTGTATCTTCGTATGTCGCCTTAATGACTGCTCGGCTGTCTAACCAGTAATTAATGCCATAAGCCCAACGCTCCGCTTCGTTAATTTTATTGGTTTCGGCATATTCAACGACGAAATCTGTCCCCTGTAATACATTGAACATTTTTCCAGCCATAAAGGTTGCTTGGAGATACCAACCATTGCGATCAAATGTGATCACTTTGTTTTCTTCATGTTCATCTTCTTCGAAGGCATCGGTTTCTGTTTTGATGTATTCCCCTCTGACGATGTAATGGTTACCAATCCAGTTGATATCAAAGCCAGTTGCTGTAAATCCTAGCTTTTCATCGTCATCGTATTTTGCAGTGTAATAGGAAGCGCCAACCTCAATACCGGGAAGAAAAGCATAAGCAATACGACCGCCAAACGCCTTATCAGAGTTGTTATCCGCACTCGTTGCTTCAAACGCTAGTTCAGGAAGTTCCAAAGCGTGATCATCAACTTCTTCATGCACGTCTTCCTCTTCAGCATGTTCATCGACAACCTCTTCTTCGTGTCCATCCTGCACAGGTTCTTCATCATGGGCATCTTCTTCATCGTCATGCGGAGCCTCGGCAGCAAGACCATTGGTCATATATACATCAAAGAAAATCTTCTGATTTTTACCCAAAGGAATAATGTGTTGAATGCCAACACCAATATCACTCATCACGGGTAACAAACCTTGCATAGGTTGATAACCACCATGACCACCTAACCCGCCATAAATACCGGGAGAAAATGCTGAGCGATTTATCCAACTAGGGTGTAGATTCGGCCCATACTGGCCAAATGGGAGTAGAAATTTACCTGCGGTAAAAGTAGTTGTATCTGAAAGGAAATAATGAATATCAGCGTATTCAAGCTCGACTTCAGTTTCCCCATTTTCATCGACTAAGATCTCAGTTTCAGCTTCTATATGCATTTTGTCATTGAGACTAAACAAGAAAATAGGTACAAATCGCGCACTGAATGCACTTGTATCCATCAATTCACTGTCTTCGTATTTTACGTCTCCATACCCCGCTAACGCGAAGCGACTATTATTTTGTTGTTCATTCGCTAAGAGATGTCCACTCGCAACAGCGGTAGCTATTGCAAATGGCAATAATTTGAGCATGTTCATCATGCCTCCCAAAAATATTGTGCTAATTGTTCAAAACAGTTGGTTATTTAAACCAATGAATAAATCGTTCTATTTTTGATGGGAGTGGCGAAAAAAAGACGCACTGATCCCGTGATTAGCCAATAATTGGTGGACGATAAAGTAAGAGATGGATACCAGATTTTGGTAGAGGTGTACGCTGTAGAAATAGCTCAGAGTAAATATTGCAAATACCTTCCTCTTGCGCTTGCACAAGATAGGGATTTAAATGAAAGCTTGAACAAAATCCCCCCTCACAACAAACACAATCACTAGCTTTACATTTTTCACAGACTTCATCACCATGACGGTGTTTAGAGTCTTGCGAGTTTACAGTGTGATAGTGACTATTGTCATTCATTGATTGATGGTGAATATTTTTGCTTCGTTGCATAATATGCGTGTCGGAAGATCCATTTTGATGTTCTTCACAATTCATTGGCTTAGCTGTAGCAAAACTATGCTGCGTAAGCAACACAGTTATTATCACTATTTTAAACCACCTGAAAAGTCTAAACATGTTAATTCCTTCTATAGCACCTACAATATTAGCCCCTTTATGAAAACAATTTTATGATCTTGATCAAACTTTGAACTAAAACCTATGTTTTATTGCTTTTTTACTGAACTAAATGGTTTTTTGCTTAAAAAATGTTATTTACCAGTATTAAATAACATTGGTTATAGTGAAATTTAGCGTTTAGAAAATTCTAACAAAATTATATTATTTCGATTTAGATAAAATGCCGTAAATTAGGTTATGTGGATCATATTTTTTCTTTAACTTAGATAGTCTTGCACTATGATGTGAGAAATATTGATTATGATCTGAAGCTTCTTGGTCTTCATAATTTTGATAACTTGTGGATTGACAGTACCCACCGAATTCTTGCATAGATTTGTTAACCCATTGTTTAATTTTTTTCGGTACATAATCGTTTGAGTATATTCCGGTACAACTTAGAATATAATCATTTTCTCGATGTATAAATGCGGTCTCATTTTTAGTTAAATTTTTAATTGCACCTCCCATTGGATCAAGCATTATGCCTCCCATATTTTCAGGGCATTCTGACATTGCGTTAACTATGCAATCAACTAGTTCTATCGGGTGTCCTTTTACAAACTTGTTTTTCCAGTATATCGCCAACCCTTCATTGTAGTGAGCGGATTGTAATTCGTAATAACTACGAAAACCGATATTTTTCTCTATTGGTTTTGCTAAAGCCAAAAACGAATCAAATAATGCTTTGCTTTTTTCTTTACTTTGCAAGCAGATTCCAAACACAGATACGGATGCTTGTCCAGATTCGCTAGGACCTGCATACGCATATAAAAACGTACTAGTATCCGCTTCTTTCATAACATTAAAATAATGAGTTAGTACTTTTTTCCCAGCGCTTAACGACCAACTTATTGTACCACCGTATACTTTTTGTGGGATCTTCCACAATTTATAGTCGATACTAATTACGACTCCATAATGGCCTGCACCAGCTCCTCTTAACCCCCAAAACAAATCAGAGTGATTTTCTTTAGTAACATTTAATAATTTACCTTGTCCGGTCACTATTTCAAATTTAATCACGTTATCTATTACTAGCCCGAACTTCCTTGATAAAAAGCCTACTCCTCCACCTAAAGTCGAACCAACAACACCAACACTATTGCAAGTTCCTAATGGCAGTGCTAATTGATAAGGCTCACAAGCATCATCTAGCTCATTATTTAACACGCCAGCTTCAACTATTACTCTTTTCTCTAAAGGGTTTATACCAATACGCTTAAATTTACTCATATCAATTACCAAAGTACCGGTTTGCACGCTACTCCCAGCAGTGTTATGCCCACCTCCTTTCACACAAAATCGAACCCTGTATTTATTAGCCAACCTTACAAGGGCAACCACATCATTTTTATTGTATGGCTCGACAACAGCTAGAGGAAAATTTTTTATAGCTCGATTATATACTTGAACTTTATTCTTATATTCTTTGGTATTAGGTAGGTATATCTGACATTCAGATACTTTTTTTAGTTGTAATAAAAATAATTTTGGTAAAATAGTCATTTATCGTAAATCCCATTGACATCTTGTGGTCTCATCATAAATATCCCAGCACTGGCTGGAAAAAGCTTCACCCTCTACTTCTGTTAACAACCAAAATAAAAATTTGGCGGATCTATCTGGCTGATTGAGTTGCCCACTGTTATGCAGTTGAATAAGAACCTCTACAGATGGCAAGATAGACTTGTCTGTTGCTCGAATTTTCTTTTGCATAGGAGTGTCAATTAGACCCGGAGATACTAGGCCAAATAATGCTTTGTTAGGGGGGATCTCATTCTTAAAAGACTGATAAACCATGTTGATTGCTGATTTGCTGATACAATACACAGAAGCTCCTTGAACTGGATGGATATTTGGCTCACTAGTAACAAAAAGAACCTTTGAAGCTTCGAACTTAGGCAATAAGTCCTGAGTAAGAAAAAGTGGAGCTTCGACATTTAACGCTATAGTTTTTTGCCAATCCGTTTCTTTTATTAACGTTATTGGTATTAGAGGCTCTACGACAGCAGCACAGTGTATTAGATAATCAATCTGCTTTTCACTGTCAATCGCCTTTAAAACATTTTTCCTACCTATGACTGAAGACAAATCTTCATTAATCGCCTCAATATTTGCAAATTGTTCGTTTAGTTCTAGCAACTTTGTTCGCGTCCTAGCGACTGCATAAACCTTTATTCCATTTTTAGCTAGCATTAGGCACAAAGATTTCCCCAGTCCTGAACTAGCTCCAGTAACGACAGCAACTTTACAAGTATTCATATTAACCTTCTTTTTTCATAAATTTCATCAAGCTGGACGATATGGGCCAATTTAACGTAGTGACCAAAATATACGTTAACTAATAAAATAAAAAACTAAAAACATAACTGGCTGATGAGTTAAATATATAATTAATGAATTTTTACTCAAGAACCTAATAAAAATTGAGAGCTTTCCGCTTTTTTGGTTATATCGTTTAAACCTTGTAATTTGTGCAGCCCAAATTCCAAGCAAGGGCAAAGCCAACCAAGGAAACGGAGTAACTAAGTCACTAGGATGTTTTGAAATATAACCTTCAATATAGTTAAAAGGCCAATTCCAAGGTATTTCTAAAACTATATATGCTGTAAAAGTAAGCATAGATAATAGCAAAGCAAGTTTAGGCTTTCCGACCAGCCATACTAACAATACGGTAGCAACAGCTATAAAGTGTAAAACACCAAAGTAAATCCAATGTTCTGGCAAGGTAAACAGTGAGGATAATGTCACTAGTAACGCTGCACTAGATATCTTAGCTATTCGCCAACTCAACTTCTTTGCTGATATACCTCCTTGGTAGGAATAAACCAGACTGACACCAACTGAAAACAAAAATAGGCTTACAATTAATGCTCTAAGCTCTTTCCAGAAAATGCCATTGGGTATATCTGTTGTAACATAGCCAAAATGGTTTAAATCCCAGACAAAATGAAAAGCTACCATCAATATGATTGCAGTAGCTCTCATCAAATCGATATAATTATTTCTTCGCTTTAAAGCCAAAACTTGATACCTGCAACAAAAGCAGTATCACGCGTACTTTGCCCATTTAACTTGACAAAGTCGGCTGTATTACCAAATTTATTTGTCCACTCAACGCCAACATAGGGAGCAAACTGGCGGGTAAACTCATAACGAACTCGAAAACCAATAGCACTGCTAGATAAGCCACTACCAAGGTTATTTTGGACGTCATCCTTACCGTAAAGCGTCAACTCTGCTCGTGGTTGAACAATTAACTTTTGTGTGAGTAATAGCTCATACTCTGCTCTAAGCGATAATGCTGTATTGCCTTTTTCGCCCAAGTAGGCAGTCATATCGAGATCAAACCAATATGGAGCAAGCCCCCTCATGCCAAAAGCTAGCCACTGGCGGTTTTCACCGTCCTTGCTGTAATCAAATCGTACCCCCGCTTGTGTATCCCAATATGTTGAAACTGCGTGACTCCATAAAATATCAGTTTGGTTTTCTTCTAAACTACCTTTGCTGAAGTCGCCCTCAGTTTTTATGACTAATCTATCAAAAGTAGTGCCATACCATGCCTGAAAGTCAAATACACCTGCGTTTGCTTGCTCATTATATTCAAGACGATCCCCTAGTAGCGCATAAAATGAATGTTCATCTGCCAAGGTTAATCGTTTGTCGCTATTGAGTGCATAAGGACCTTCAGTCAAAGTTGTGCCTGCTGCATAAGCATGTGGGTCTCTAGCATCTTTAGGTGCATCTCCACCTTGTGCTTGCATTTTAGAATCACCCATCTCATCTTTTGCAGATACAGATACACTTATAAGGGGTAAACCTATTAATAATAGTCTTAACGTATTGGTTAGTATTAATTTTCTCATGATACAACTACCTCTCTAAACATACCTGCATCCATATGGAATAATAAATGGCAATGCCATGCCCAACGACCTACGTCATGAGGTGTTGTTAAAAAACTAATTCTTTGCGCTGGTTGTACGGGGATAGTATGGCGACGAACCTGAACATCTCCTTGCTCATTCTCTAAATCGCTCCACATACCGTGCAGGTGCATGGGGTGTGTCATCATTGTATCGTTTTGTAAAATAACTCTTAAACGTTGATTGTGTTTCATGTGGACTGGCGTGCTTTTTCCGAACTCCAAGCCATCAAATGACCAACTATAACGCTCCATGTTTCCAGTTAAATGTAATTCAATTTCAGCTTCTGGCTCTTGCTGGTTTGTAATTCCCTCAAGAGAATGTAAATCTGCAAGTGTTAAAACACGGCGACCATTTTTACGTAAACCTATACCGGGATCATCTAGATTTGTTCTAGGCATATCAACACGCATATCAACTGAGGCTCCATACTCTGTTTTTGCATGTCGCACTTTGGTGCTAGCAACAGCCAATGGGCTTTTGGCCATTCCATGTTTACTATGATCCATCTCCATCGCTCCATGACCCATTGCACTATGATCCATTTTTTTAGAATTCATACCCGACATGTCTGCCATACCAGCCATTGTGGAATGCTCATTTCCTTGGGCCATTTTACCCATCATATCTGTCATCGTTAGCCACTCAACGGGATCTAAAGAAGGTACTGGTGCATCAATATTAGGTGCCACTGATAAAGTTCCTTTAGCATAACCTGAACGATCCATGCTTTGAGCAAAAATGGTATACGCATCATTTTTTGGCTCAACAATCACGTCATAAGTTTCACCGGGGCCAAATCTAAATTCATCTACTGTCACAGGTTCAACATTTTGTCCATCAGCTTGTACAACTGTTAACTTCAACTCAGGTATTCTTACATCAAAAAACGTATTGCTAGCGCCGTTAATAAACCTGAGTCTAACCTTTTCTCCGGCTTTAAACATTCCACGCCAATTTGCCATTGGCGTAGTGCCATTCATTAAGAAAGTCATTGCTGATGCTGATAAATCTGTAAGATCTGTAGGGTTCATTCTCATTTTATTCCACATTTCACGGCGCTGTAGCGCATTTGAAACGCTGCTATTTGAAATGTCATCAAAAAACTCTGGAACGGTAGGTTGATTGAAGTTAAATACATCGCTTTGTACTTTTAACTTACGAAACAAATCCATTGGGTCATCATCTGTCCAATCAGATAATTGGATAACATGTTCACTATCAGCACTAATAATATCCTTTTCTTTTGGTTCAATGATTAATGCACCGTACATACCTGTCATTTCTTGAAAGCCACTGTGTGAGTGATACCAATACGTGCCACTTTGTTGCAGCTTAAATTTATAAACAAAGGTTTCACCCGGCATTATCCCTTTAAAGCTAATACCCGGAACGCCATCCATTTGATACGGAAGAATGATGCCATGCCAATGAATTGAACTCGGTACTGATAATTTATTCGTTACTCTAATCGTAACATCATCACCTTCTCTGAGGCGCAGGGTAGGCGCTGGTATTGAGCCATTTATTGTCGTAGCGGTTCTTACAACACCTGTGAAGTTTACTGGTGACTCATCTATCACCAGATCTATTACTTCCCCACTTAGTTCGGGCACAGTACCTGTTATTGTTCCCGCCACTAAAGATGAAGCAGCATGAAGAATACTCGGAAAAGCAGCTAATACACCGCCAGCAGCTAATCCTTGTACAAAGCGTCTACGTGGCGTAGAAACTCGATGTAATGGATTGTTATTTCTCATTTGACTCTCCGTTGTGTGACCAATGAATGTTCTTAATCTTCCATTCACCATTTTGTTTTTCCAGCACCATCGTTTCCATGCCTTGATAATCGCGTTCAACACCTTTATGAGTACCTGTAGTTTGACTACGCGACGCAGAGATAGTGGTATTTCCAAGTATCGTCACTTGATGTTCAAGTGTGTCGCTCTTCATCGCTGCTAAATACTTCATATCCGACAACATATGATGATGAGCATATTCATCAGCGCTCCTTTCAACGCGGCCTCCCTCGAAAATGGCGACATCGTCCGCTAACTGCGCTCTAGCCTGTTTTTTCTGCGCAACAAAAAGAGTCACTCCAGATCTTACATACTCATCAAGATCTTCTTTAGTCGGCCTTAATGATCGTGTCATGATTTTATATGTATCACAAATTTTTTAACGAAACTTGCATTTTCTAATAGTTCATTGGTATAGACGGCTTCAACACTTAAGCCTTGCTCAATCAACTGTGCCAAACAGTTTGAAAATAGATTGTTTCCAAAATATACGACTTTCATATTCAATTGCTCCTTTCTATGATGCTAAAGCCAGCAAAAAGCAAAGGTTGGTGAAGCAGGAAAAAAATATATCGCCGCCAAAATATGCTACTTTCATGATTAACTCCTAACGTAAATAATCGACCTAATACAACTCAAATCAAAAAGAATATTCATATCCCAAAATTATTGAACGCGGTTTTCCAACCATAATCGACCCATGTACACGAGAAACCATGTATTTCTTACCTAACAAATTATCTACACTAATACTCATTCTTTGTTTATCAGATAGTTCATAGACAGCTCGCAAATCTAGCAATGTTCTAGCTTCGATTAATTGATCAATAGGTATTTGTCCTTTACCCGCCGAAGAACGCGATTTCCCAACATACCTAACAAGTAAGTTTCCTTCCCAGTTTTCCCCATATGCCCCTAGTGATAGCTGTAATTGATTTTCGGGGATATACGGTAACTCATAACCTGAATAAACCTCTCCCCAAGTATCCAACTTGGATTCAAAGCTATTCTTAAACCTACTCTTTGAATAGGTATATGATGCATTTATAGGAAAACGAATATTACTCGCAGTGAAATCATACCCTAGCTTTAACTCCACACCTTCTACTTGCACTTTACCCGCATTATATTGGTCACCCACATTATCATCGCTACAGCCCTGACTGACCGTACAGTTTCCGTGCATATTTTTATAATCCGAATAAAAAACTATGGCTTCGCTATTAACAGAACCTAGACTACTTCTTAAGCCAATTTCGTAATTGGTGCTTTTCTCTGCCTCACTACTCTCATTTCCGGGAGCTGGAGGAGAAAATCCCTTATTGACGTTGGCTAATACAACAAAATTATCTTTCATAGCGTATGTGAAGCCTAAAGAGGGTAGAAAAGCTGATGAGGAATTTTTAGTTTCTTTAGGTAAGTAGTTTCTACTTGGGTCGGCCTTCCCCCAGTCTTTCCTCTTAATATCTACATCTTCAAATCTAAATCCCAACCGAATATTCAGATCGTCATGTTGATATTCATCTAGTAAAAATAGTGATAAGGCTTCGGCGCTATCAATTCTGTTTGAATCAGTACCAGCTATTCCAGCAGAGGTTAACGTCATAGAAAAATCCGTATTCAGATTATAGCTATCTACCCACTGATATCTGTCCATTTCATCATAATGAACTCTTATGCCTAGTTTTAAGTCGTGCGCTTCCATATCGAAGTCGAAGTGAGACTGAATGCCTTTTGATATGTAACTTCGATTATTTGCTTTCAAATCGACATTTAGCGGTTCATTTAGCAACCCTTGATCGAATATAGCCGCTAGTTCAATCCCTCCGTCAGATAAACCCTTCCCTCCAATTTTACTCGCTTTATACCAATTACGATTAAAGTCGTTAAAATACAGACTTGTAACGATTGAAGATAAACTATTTAGTTGAACAAAGTGATTTACTTGGAGCTGAAAATGCTCTGTTTCAATGTTGTCTTTCTGAGAGGCAGAATATCTGCTATAAGGACTTTTTGAATAATCTTCATCAGTTAATCCCATATATGTTTCATTGGCTTTTTCATCTGAATACTTCAGTTTAAATTCAATTTCTTGATATGAACCAAACAATGCATCGGTGCTAAACATCGTTTTCATTAACACATCATTTTTGTTGAATCCCGAATCTGTTTCCGTTTGATTAATATTCTTAAAACCATCTGCCTGATAACTAAAGACTTCTATCAGGCCTCCAATATTATCGCCTTTTCCTCCTACATAGGTATGCAGTTTAGCGAAACCATCTTGCCCCATGTTTGCTTGAAAAAAGCCAGCAAGGTCTTCTTCTGGTATTTGCCTCGACAACAAATTTATAGCTCCTCCAATATTACGAGGCCCGTAGAGTACACTCGATGCTCCCTTGTGAACTTCTACCTGCTGAATTCTCCCAAAGGTTGGGAAGTAGTATGCCGATGGAGCTGAATAGGGAGCAGGAGCTGCTAATATGTTATCTTCCAGCACAGTTATTTTCTCACTTCGATTTTGACCCGACCCCCTCATACCTATATTTGGTCTTAAACCATAACCGTCTTCCTCTAACACATATACACCGGGAACACTCGTAAGTACTCGCATAATGTCAGTGTAATCAAAAGTAGCTAATTCTTTTTCTGCTAAAACCTGAACACTTCCCGGAATAGTATTAATGTCATTGTGTTTGCCAACGATGGTCAAGCGCTCAATACTATTTGGGCTATTTTCTTCTGCCATAGCCATATGACTAAAACTTACAACTAAGCTCATGCTTATCGAGTTTTTTACTAATTTAACAATACAATTCATTTCTATTACCTATAAAGACAATGACAACCTAAATAATTACTATTTAAGCAAATATCGACTATCCCCTTTAAAATCAACTTGGAATATCTAGATATAGCTAAGCCCTTTAATCGACTTAGCTAAACTCCAGCTTTTATCAACTAACGACGGTTTCTTGCTGAGGAATGCGTATGAAGCACCTTCCAATCACCATCGGCCTTGTTGATCAAATCC
>NZ_PPUZ01000110.1:0-8843 GCF_004212645.1 Pseudoalteromonas rubra
AAATTTCTCATTTAGAACAACTAAATAGCAAAATTTTTGCCTGGTTATCGACCCTATTTTCTCGCCTCAAAGTAGAACACTTAATTAAGCAAATTGGTATAATTATTTATAAATAAGGGATTTGGAATAAAAAAATCGGCGGATTTCAGGAAGCAAGTTTTAAATCATGCGCCTTGGTCTATGCTTGTTAGATAAAGGAAAGACCGACGACTTGCGTGTGACACTGAATTTACCCGATAACCCCAAAATACTGATTGTGGACGACGACCCCAGCAGCATATTGATCATCAAAAAAGCGGTCAAAGATCTGGGAGAAGTGTTTTCGACCTCTGAAGCCAGCTATGCGGTGACCTTAGTCAAAGAAGTAAAACCCCATGTGATCCTGCTGGATATCGACATGGGGGAGTATAATGGTGTAGATATTTGTCGTTTGCTCAAAAGTGATCCGGAAACTGCCCACCATATCATCATTTTTATTACTGCCAGCCGCGACCCGGACATAGAATATAAGTCGCTGACCGAGGGCGGCGCCGATTATATTCCTAAACCATTGGACCTGAGAACCTGTCGGATGCGGGTCTATAACCAGCTGGCCATGCTGGCATATCAGCAAAACCTGGAGCGCACTACACAAGCGCTTTATCAGGAAAAGCAGCGACTTAAAGTCACGCTAAATTCCATAGGTGATGCGGTAATAGCCACAGACACAGCAGGCCTCATCACGTATATGAACCCGATTGCAGAGCGCCTCAGTGGCTATGCCTCAAGCTATGCGCTTGGCAAGCATATTGAAGACATTCTCGATTTGCGTGATGCATCGTCACAAAGCCGCTCCTTTAACCCGGCCATTATGGCGCTGGAGGAAAAGCGCAATGTGGCAATGGCACTGAACTGCCAACTGCACAGCCGGGAAGGGCAAATTTACCGGGTTGAGGATTCTGCTTCGCCCATTCGCGATGAAGACAATACCATCATCGGGGCCATTATGGTGTTTCATGATGTCAGCGAGTCGGTTGCCATGGCGGTTAAAATGAACTTTCTGGCCAATAATGATCAGCTAACGGGGTTGCCGAATCGAATTTTGCTGCATGACCGATTGCAACACGCCATTGCCTGCTCGAAGGCGTCGGATACCCATACCGCACTGTTGCTCATTGACCTTGACCATTTCAAGTACATTAACGACGCACTGGGACATTTTCTGGGTGACGAATTAATTAAGAAAGTGGCGAAGCGGCTGGAGTCGGTGATTGACCCAAGCGCAACCCTTGCGAGGGTGGGCGGCGATGAATTTGTGCTGGTGTTAGAAGAAGTGCGCTCTGTTAATTATGTGGCTGTGGTTGCCAATAACGTGATTGCCAGTTTTAAGGAGCCCTTTACGCTGGAGCAAAAGGAATATCAAATTTCGGTCAGTATTGGCGTGAGCATGACGGAATTGGACGCGAATGAAGAAGAAGTCATGATGCGCCATGCCGACGTGGCCATGTATCGCGCGAAAAATCAGGGGCGCAATGCGGTGTGCTTTTTTTCTCAGGAGCTTGAAGCTGAGCTGATGAAACGTCATGGACTGGAACACTTGCTCCGCGAAGCCCTGGAAAAAGAAAGCTTAATCGTGCTGTTTCAGCCCCAGATAGAGATAGCATCGGGACAAGTCTGCGGCTTTGAGGCGTTGGCCAGGCTGCAGGACAGTGAAGGAAATTGGGTTTCGCCGCTGGATTTTATTCCGCTTGCGGAGGAGATTGGCGTGATAGACACCCTGGGCCAGCAGGTATTACAGCAAAGTTGTGCGTTTGCCAGCCAGTTGATGGGTTTGGGTAGAGACCTGAAAGTGAGCGTTAATGTCTCTGCACAGCAGATCCGCAACCGGCAATTTATTGACTATGTTGTCCAGTGCCTGGAGTCGAGCCAGGTCCGCAGTCGAATGCTGGAGCTGGAAGTAACAGAAAGCGCCCTGATTGATGACTATGAGCAGACCCGTAAAACGCTTCAGACGCTGTCTAACATGGGGGTAAGCATTGCCATTGATGACTTTGGCACGGGTTATTCCAGCTTGTCTTATCTGAAGTCGTTTCCCCTTGATGTGCTTAAGATAGACCAATCTTTTATTAAAGATATGGGCAGCGATGAGCAGAGTCATGGCATAGTACAAACCATAGTGTTGCTGGCGCAGGCGTTAGGCTTGAAGCTGGTTGCTGAAGGCGTCGAGACACCGTCTCAGTTATCAGAATTAAGGACCATGAACTGTGATGTGGCACAGGGGTATTTGTATGCCAAACCGCTGGAAAGCCTGGCTGCCTACGAGTTTGCTAAGCGCAATTTTCAGGCTCCAAATAAGCCTGTGTGAGCAAGGTTTTCAGCCAGCGCTGAAAAGTCTGTGTGCACATAGTGAAAAGTGTGTGACTTAGACTATAGTTTGAGGGTAGCAGCGGTTTTTACAGATTATTTATCAGTCACATGCCTGTGTTTTAGGGTATTTGACTAAGCTGGCATCAGTTATACACCATTAAAAACACCCTGAATACAGGGGCAAAGGTCATACTATGATAAGGATCCTGTCGGCAACACAAGGCAAGCCAACGCGCTGGTTTGCGGGTATGTTTAGCGTCCTCCTATTACTGCTGATCGCACTGGCTGTGTTTTTCTTTGAGCGCAAACTGCAAAATGAGGTGCAGTTTGAGGTCGCCAGCCAGCTGAAGCACAACACAGCGAATATGGCCGAACAATTCGAGCGGCGCTACCGGGCCGATTTAAGCTATCTGCACTTTTTGAAAGACACGCCGCCTTTTCCGGGCATTGCCCGTGCACTGAAAAACAACGGTGTTGACCCACAGGACAACCAGCCCATTGAGCTGTGGAAAAACCGCATCGCCACCATCTTTAAATCTCTTATTCATAATAATTCAGAGTTATTGCAGCTAAGGATAATCATGCCGGATGGCCGAGAGTTTGTCCGGGTGGACAGGCTAAGGGGCAAAGTGGCGCGTATTGCAGAAGCCAAGTTGCAGGATAAATCACACAAAGACTATGTGCAGGAAACTCTGGATTTGTCTGAGGAAATGCACTTTGCGTCGCGGATCTCACTGAATTTTGAGAACAATAAAGTACAGCGTCCGTTTACTCCTGTGCTGCGTATTGCCATGCCCTTATTTGATGCCGACAATGACCTGTTTGGCTTGCTGGTGCTGAATTCCAGTGCCCGGCAATTGATAGAGTTGCTGGAAAGTAACAGCGCAGAGTACTTTTTAACCGATCATCAGGGGCACTATATTTACGGCCCGGAGCCGGTGTTTCATTATACCCGGGACCTGGCTAAGCCAAGGCTGTTTGATGATGACTTTCAATTACTCAGCACAGCAAAGGGCCGTGTTGATGGCGTTATTAAGCATGGTACCCAGTCGATGCAGATTGCCATTCAGCAGGAGCTAAACAGTGGCTACCAGGGGCCGGGGCATGAAATGTTTATTACTGCGATTGCACCGCCCCAGCAGGCCAATGCGTTGTTAAATGAACGGCGTTTATCAAGCTATGTGCTGCTGGCTGTGGTGGTATTGGTGCTGCTCTTGTTTATGGGGGGCATTGTGCTGTTTTATCGTAACCGGGAACGATATCAGGAAGATAAAGTGGTGTACGAGTCGATAATTGACGGTGCTGATGAGCCGATTGTCAGCTTTGACACTCAGCTGAACGTACAAACATATAACAGTGCGTCTTTGCTGATCTTTCCCAGTCTGGCGGCCAGTGATCGGCAGCATAACATCACCGATCTGGTGGCGTTGCCCATGGATCGCCTGCAAGAGGCGGTGACCTATTTTAAGCACGAAGATGGCCCAAAAGATACCGACTGGTATGAAAGTTACACGCTGCAGGACCAGACCCGGCATGTTAATTTTAAAGTGTCTCCGGTGCGCGGCCCGGGTAACCAGTTGGTTGGCATCACCTTGTTTGGCCGTGATACAACCAAAGAAAAACTCAGCGAGCAGCAGGTTAAGAGCGCCAATGAAGGCCTGGAGCGCTTGGTGCAGGAACGTACCGGGGAGCTGGAAGCCGAAAAGGCCAAGGCCGTGAAGGCCTCCGCGGTTAAAAGTGCGTTTATTTCTACCATCAGCCATGAAATGCGTACTCCGCTGAACGGTATTCTGGGCACCCTTAACCTGATCCGCCGTGAGCCGCTGACCAAAAAACAGCTGTCCTATCTGGAAATGACCGAGACCAGCTCGTCAACCTTGGCTTCCTTAATTAACGATATTCTCGACTTATCTAAAATCGAGGCGGGTAAACTGGAGCTGGAGCAGGAGCCGCTGAACCCCATTTCAGTGGTAGAGCATGTGGTGACTTCCATTTCGTTAAAAGCCTATGAGAAGCAACTGAGCCTGGTGGTGGATGTTGCTGACATCGACTTTATCGAGCTGGTGGGCGATGCCGGGCGGATCAAGCAGGTGGTGTTTAATCTGGTGAGCAACGCCATTAAGTTTACCAGCAAGGGGTGTGTTTGCGTGCGCGGCCAGACAACGCAAGAAGCTGGCAAAGTATTCCTCAGTGTTACTGTGGAGGATACCGGAGTCGGGATTGATAAAAACAACCACCATAAGATTTTCTCTGCTTTTACCCAGGAAGACAGCGGGGTGAGTGCTGAATTTGGCGGCACCGGACTGGGCCTGTCGATTTGTAAAAACCTTTGCGAATTAATGGGCGGGGAAATTGGCTTTGAGTCGCAAAAGAACATTGGCAGTAAGTTTTACTTTACTTTGCCGTTTGCGCTCGATACCGCTAAGCCCAGGCCACATGAAAATACGTTGGGTGGTCGGCGTTTTGAGCTGCATGTGGTGGATACCCGTGAGCGCAGCTTTTTATCACATGTGATAAATAAGTACGGCGGTACTGTGGTGGAGCACGAGGGTGAGTTTGTGGTGGTAGATCACGATAACCCCCACATTACTACCCTGGTCGAAACGCCTATGTATGAGCGTGCCATAGTGCTGTACAGTGAATTTACCCACCAAAGTGTTGCAGAGGGATTCTTAGCTAAGCTGGTTAAGCCCATTCGCCTGGGGGCGTTTTTATCTGTGTTTGATCAGAATGCGATTGCTAAAATGCTGAAAAACCAGCATCAGGTACAGGTGCCCAACGTACAATGCAACGAGCGTAACGATTTGGCTGGCGCTACCATAATGATTGTTGATGATAATCAAATTAACCGGGAAGTTGCCCGTGGTATTCTCCATGGTGTTCATGCCAATGTGATGACCTGTCAGTCGGGGCATGAGGCACTGAGTGCGTTACTGAATTTTGAAAAAAACAACCAGCCAGTGTTTGCTGTTTTAATGGATTGCAATATGCCAACGATGGACGGTTATCAGGCTACGCGCCTGATCCGCGAAGGCAAAGGGGGCGAGTCGTTTCGCCACCTTCCGGTCATTGCGATGACGGCGAATGCCATGTCGGGAGAGCGGGAGCGGTGTCTGGCAGCAGGGATGGACGATTATGTCACTAAACCAATCCAGCCCAAATTGCTGTTTGATGCGCTGACTAAGTTTAAGTCTTTCCAGCAACCCAAAAAGCCGTCCGTCACACAGCTGCCTGAGCACCCACCTTCGCAAACCACAACACAGGACAGTGCGGCGGGACAGAATGAACAACCGCCATCGCTTTCTGGCGAAGTGCTTGATATTGACGGCACCATTGCGCGGCTACAGGGAGACTCGGAGCTGTATCTGCAAATCTGTATGCTGTTTTACAACAAAGCACCGCAAAAGTTGTTATCTCTGAAAGAGCAGTGTAATAAGCAAGACCATGCTCAGGTGAAACAGATAAGCCATGCATTACGGGGGCAAAGTGGCGATATAGGCGCACAACGCCTGACTCAGTTGCTGGCGAAACTCGAAGAAGGCGCCAGCAACGAAGACGGCTCTGAATATAGCGGGCTAATTGAAAGTATTGAAGCCCAGTACCTGGTGCTTGAACAGGTGTTGCAGGAGGCGGTATTTAATACGTCATCCGATGTCAGGCAAGGCAGTGAAAGCTAATGGTGAAGCAACGTGAATGCAGCGACAGTCGTCACCTGTTATCGAACATTTATCAGGGCGGACTAAGGTGAATGATGTGACAAACCACCAGGACACACCGGCAAGGAAAAACAGGCCGCTTTGGCAGCTGGTTTGGCCGTTATTACTGGTTATGGGACTGGGCGCCTTGGGTGGTTGGTATAGCCATCAGTCGCATCTGCAACGCATTGATAAACGAGTAAAAAGTGCTGTAACGTCTGATCTGACTCGGCTCACTCAGGCCGTGGAAGAGCGCATGGCTTTGTACCGTTACGGCTTGGCGGGCCTGCGAGGTGCCATTCAGACCGTGGGCGTTGAGCACTTTAATTACGAGCGCATGCAGCGTTACACTGGCAGCCGTTACCATGAGCAGGAGTTTCCCGGTGCCCGGGGGTTTGGTTTTATTCGCTTTGTGCCTTATGACGACAGAGCGGCGTTTGTCCAGGACGCTCGCCAGCAACGACCCGACAAGCAATTTAACATTAAACAGCTGACGCCCCATGAGCAAAGTTTGTACGTGATCCAGTTTATTGAGCCGGAGTCGCGCAATAAGCAGGCGGTGGGGCTGGATATTGGCTCAGAAGCCATGCGCCGGGTTGCCGCAACCGACGCTGCCCGAAATGCCGAAGTGATGCTGACAGCACCCATCACCTTAGTGCAGGCCAATCAAAAAGTGCAGCATGGTTTTTTAATTTTAATGCCGGTCTATGCGCAAGGGACAACGCCAGGCACCCCCACAGAGCGCATGGCACAACTTGCCGGCTGGAGCTACAGCCCAATCCTCATTGATGAGGTGCTGGGCTCCCTGAAAGGCATTAAACGTAATCTGGTTTTGAATGTCAGAGACATTGACCGCCGCGCCAGTACTTTGTTTTTCAGCCGTGGCGAGACTCAGTCGCAGCTGAATGAATATCGTGTACACAGCGTGATCCAGTTGTATGGCCGGACCTGGCGCATAGAGCTCAGCCCAACGATGAGTTATATCGACTCGCTAGGCTTGCCCAGCCCTTACCGGGCATTGCGTGAAGCGGTGATGATCACTTTGGCACTGATGCTGGTGGTATTTTGCGTGCAGTTGCTGCTCTTGCGAGCCCATCAGTCTAAAGCGCACCAGCTCGATTTGTCCGAGACCCGGGAAAAAGCCTTGTCGGAGGCCAATGCGGTGCTGGAGCAAAAGGTCATGTCCCGGACTGCGGAAATAGAGCGGGTAGGAGCACTGCAGCGCAGCATTTTAGAAAGTGCTACCTATTCGGTGGTTGCAACCGATGTGCACGGGGTGATCACGGTGTTTAACCCCGCCGCAGAAAAACTGCTGGGATATAAAGCCGAGGAAATGATTGGCAAACTGACGCCTGCGGTGTTCCATCTGGAACTGGAGGTGGCACAGCGCGCCGAAGAGTTAACCGAGGAGCTGGGCTATCCGGTAGAGCCTGGGTTTGAGGCCTTTGTGGCTAAGGCCCGCCACGGCAAAAATGATGTCAATAACTGGACCTATGTGAAAAGGAGCGGGCAATTAACGCCGGTTCGCTTGAGTGTGTCGCGGTTACAGGACAATCAAGGCCAGCTGGTGGGCTTTTTGGGAGTCGCATACGATTTGACCGAGCAGCTGGAGCACGAGCAGGCACTGGCACAAGCCAAGCTGGTGGCGGAGCAGGCCACGCAGGCCAAATCAGAGTTTCTGGCCAATATGAGCCATGAAATACGCACACCTATGAATGGCCTGTATGGCACCTTACAGCTGCTAAGTGAAGAGCCACTGCCGGGCGGTGCCCGTGAGTATCTGGAGAAAGCTACTTATTCGGCAAAAGCCTTAATTACCATAATTAACGATATTCTGGACTTTTCGAAAATAGAGGCGGGCAAACTGTCTTTGGAGATCCGGCCGTTTAATCTGACCGAGCTTATCAGCCATATTCAGGCGGACCTGCAAGCGGTAGCCGCGCAAAAAGGGATCTACTTGTCGGTGACCGGCCACTTTGATCATGCCACTTGGCAAGGGGATGCCGTCAGGATCCGGCAAATACTTTTAAACTTACTCTCCAATGCGATTAAATTTACCCAAAGAGGCGGGGTTGACCTGGAAATTGAACAAGTACAGGGCGAGCCGGGAGTGGTCTTTACCGTGCGTGATACCGGAGTAGGGATTGGCAAAGAGGCCCAGGCGCGGCTGTTTCAGCGCTTTGAACAGGCCGACAAATCCACCACCCGCAGATTCGGCGGGACCGGTCTTGGGCTGTCTATCACCCAGTCTTTGGTCGAGCTGATGGCGGGCACCATTGAGGTGCAGAGTATGGAAAATGTCGGCAGCGTGTTTACTGTTTATCTGCCGCTTGAACAATGCGACCAGGCTGAGCCTGACCTTCACGAGGAGTGGTCACAAAGTCCTGACTTGAGTGGCGCACGCGTGTTGGTTGCTGAGGATAATGAAATTAACCAGCTGGTGATCCGCGCTCTGCTGGATAAGTGCAATGTTGAAGTTGCCATGGTGATTAATGGCAAGGAGGCGGTTAACCAGGTAGCACGTCAGCGCCCGGATTTTGTGTTGATGGATATTCAGATGCCGGTTATGGATGGTGTAGAGGCCTGCAAGCTGATAAAACAGCAGCATCCGACATTGCCAGTCATAGCCCTGACTGCTAATGTGTTAACCGAAGACAGGCAAAAGTATCAGCATGCAGGCTTTGATGGCTATATCGCCAAACCTATTGAGCAAAAAGTGCTCTGGCAGGTGATTGCAGAGCATGCACCTAAGCGGCCCAGCATGCGCGGTCGGTTAAAATCGATATAATACCAATTTCACTT
>NZ_PPUZ01000111.1:0-3045 GCF_004212645.1 Pseudoalteromonas rubra
GCACGCGAAGGCAATGCCGGAAATTACAAGGACACCCACCCAAAATCGTAGACATTCAGTTCGGATTCTTGGGTGGGTGATTGAGATGGACGCTTCGAAATCGGCGTTAGTGCGCCACGCTGATATCCGACACCGACAAACCTGTAACTCCCCCATAAACTGCAACAGTTCTTGAGTAGAATTTCCATTAACAGAAGAAGGAAGTTTTACGATGAGAAAAAGCAAGTTCACCGAGTCACAAATTGTCGCCATGATCAAAGAAGCTGAATCGGGTATTTCGGTTCCAGATCTTTGCCGAAAACACGGAATTGGACAGAGCACATTTTATAAATGGCGCTCCAAATATGGCGGCATGGAAGCGTCGGATGTAAAGCGACTGAAAGAGCTTGAAGAAGAGAATCGCAAGCTCAAAGACATGTTTGCAACACTGAGCCTTAAACACACTATGCTTGAGGAAATCGTTGCAAAAAAGCTGTGAGCACAAGCAAGCGCAGAGCGTGGGTTGAGCACTTCCTAGAGCAGTATGAGGTAAGTGTGGCACTTGCTTGTGAGGTTGCAGGACTAAATCGAAGTGTCTATTACTACACGCATAAACGACCACCTGATGATGAAGTAATCGATGCGTTGCTGTTGCTTGTGGAGCGCCATCCTCGCTGGGGTTTGCCTAAGCTGTTTAAACGACTTAGGCATCAAGGTAAAACATGGAACAAGAAGCGTGTTGAACGCGTTTACAATATGCTAAAGCTCAACTTGCGACGTAAAGGAAAGCGCCGTGTTCCTACACGTAACCCAGAGCCATTGAGTACGCCGGAAAAGCACAATGATTCTTGGTCTATGGATTTCATGAGTGACGCTTTAAGCTTTGGACATCGCTTCAGAACATTAAATATTATTGATGATTATAATCGGCAAGCACTGGCCATCGAAGTTGACACCAGCTTGACCACAGAGCGAGTTATTAGAACGCTTGAACGAGTGATTGCCTGGCGAGGAAAGCCGTCGCAGATAAGGGTTGATAATGGACCTGAATTTACATCCAGCCTGTTAGAAAGTTGGGCGCAGGAGAAAAACATAAAGCTAGAGTTTATTCAGCCTGGTAGCCCTTATCAAAACGGTTTTGTGGAGCGCTTTAATCGCAGTTATCGAGAAGAAGTATTAGATTTATATCTGTTCGATTCACTACAACAAGTACGCGAAATCACAGATGAATGGCTAGAAATTTACAATTATGAAAGGCCTCACGATGCACTGGAAGACATGACTCCAGTTGGCTACCTTGAGGCTGCATAATTCTACTAATGAGCTGTACTAGGTTGGGTGGAGTTACATTTTCCCATGAGTTAAATGTTGAAGTATCTGCTGAGATTATTAGAGTATCAGAGTCAAATTTCAGATTGGGTCCTGTATTCACGGATTATTATAGTGGAGTTGTTGGAATGAACTATCAATTCAGTGATAGGGCTGTAGCGATGGTACATACTCATGGACAAAGGTGGGCTGAATCAGCGGGCTTTTCTGGTGGTGACTATGGCTATTATAAGGGAGATAACCCTGTGGGTAGAGCTATTAATGGATACTTAGCAAACCCTTATGGAGAACTGTTGAAATTTGACGCTATGTATTATCAACGAGATTATTATAAAGCACCAGATCACATGTATTGTACTAATCTGACTAATGGAGGCAAGTGTTAATGAAGTGTTTATTTGCTTTGTTTTTATTTTTTTTGTCAGACTTCGTGTTGGCATCTGAAAAGATATATCAAGTTTCATTACCAAAATTGTTAAGCGTTGGTGATAATTATGAAGGGAAAAAAATAAGGGTTACAGGGTATTTGATGTACACAAGGGGATTCTATTGGCTTTCTCTCTATAGTAAAGGGGAAGTTATATATAGTTCTGTTAAGTTAAATGTAGAGCAAGCCGATGTCTATTTAAGTCGGGAAAAACCGAGCCAGCTTTATGACATTACGGGAGTATTTAAGACTTGTAACGGCTACCATAATTGTTCTGATGAGATAGTAGTTGAGCCAAAAGGAGCATCACCGCGTCATTAATGCATGAGTAGTCTGTAGTTACATTGTAGTTACATGACATCCACCCAAAATCGTAGGCATTTCAGTCTGGGCTTTTTGGGTGGGTGAGGTGAGTTGCATGGAAGGTGAGTTGCATGGACACCCACCCAAAATCGTAGGCATTTCAGTCTGGATTTTTTGGAGTGGGTGATGTGGTGGACGCTTCTAAATCGGCGTTAATGCGCCCCCCTGATAGACAACGGCTACAACGACCTGACGGGTCGTAAAACCAGCACCAAAGACCGTGATCGGGGCCACTGGCAGTACACTTACAATGCATTGGGTGAGCTGCTTGTGCAAACCGATGCCAATGGCGATAAGCTGAGCTTTGAGTACGACGCACTTGGTCGTAAAACCACACTCAAAATTAATAATGTGGTGGATAGCGAGTGGCATTACGACACCAGCAAACCCTGGCGTCTGGACCAGGAGGTGCGTGGCAGCTGGGCGCGGTCATACCTGTATGACGGGCTGGGGCGTCAGGTGGCATCGGTCACCGATCTGGAAAGTGACCTGAGCTGTAAAGGTCAAGTCAGCTACGAGCCTGCCACTAAAGATGTGCGGATAACAGACGCGCTGACTTCCATACATGGCGCTAAATGTGTGGTGCAGCTGACCACCTTTGATGAGTATGGCCGGGTGTTCCAGCAGTTTGATGATTACCGGCGTACCCGCGAGCGTGGCCGTTTTGTAGAGGCCCGAGGCCAGCGCTTATACTACAGCGCCGGACAGGTTGATAAAAAGCAGGAAGCACGAGAGGGCGACCGTGGACAGCTGTACTATGTTGCCGACTCGCACGATGCAGCCGGGCGGGTGACCCGCTACCAGAAAGGCCACTTTAGTATGGCGGTGGGCTATGACAGCCGCGGCCAGCTGAGCACGCTGGGGGTTGCTCAGGAGAGTGCCTATCGTTATATCCAGCAGCGAAAATTACATGGAAAATTACATGTACACCCACCCAAAATCGTAGA
>NZ_PPUZ01000112.1:0-248 GCF_004212645.1 Pseudoalteromonas rubra
CAGCCTGTTGGAAGACGAGCCGGAGGCAGAGCCAGAAGACGAATTGCTGGCACAAGAGCCGGACGATATCGACAGCCTGTTGGAAGACGAGCCGGAGGCAGAGCCAGAAGACGAATTGCTTGCACAAGAGCCGGACGATATCGATAGTCTGTTAGAGGATGAGCCGGAGGCAGAACCAGAGGACGAATTACAGGCAGAAGAGGCGGACGATATCGACAGCCTGTTGGAAGACGAGCCGGAGGCAGAGC
>NZ_PPUZ01000113.1:0-22842 GCF_004212645.1 Pseudoalteromonas rubra
TACCATCATTGCACGTCACGAAGTACTGCGTAGTGTTTATCGGGATGGGGACACGGCCACAGAGCAAGTGATCCTGTCGGACACGCGCTTTACGTTGGATTATCAAGACATCAGTGCGCTGGATGCCACAACGCAGCGGCAGACGCTCGCTGACACGATCCAGCGTTTACAGTCACAGCCGTTTGACCTGAGTAAGGATCTGATGATCCGGGCTACTTATATAGAGACCGGCGCGCAATCCGACAATGCGTCGGTGTTACTGTTTAACATGCATCATATAGCATCTGACGGATGGTCGTTACAGGTGCTGATGAAAGAGTTTGTACAACTGTATCGGGCCTACAGCCAAAACCAACCTAACCCGCTGGCCCCCTTAGCGATTCAGTACGCTGATTATGCACAGTGGCAACGCGCTTACCTCAGTGGAGCGGTGCTTAAAAACCAGTTAACTTACTGGAGTGAGCAGCTATGTGACCTGCCTCCGGTACACAGCTTGCCATTGGATCATCCGCGCCCGCAGGTTAAGCAGCATCAGGGCGCCCTGGTGCAGGGTAAGTTGGATAGCGGTGTGGCTACGGGACTGGCTGAACTGGCTCAGTCGCAGGGGCTGACCGCATTTATGCTATTGCACAGTGCGCTTTCGCTGTTGCTGAGCAGACACAGTAACAGTAAGGATATTGTGATCGGCACACCGGTTGCCAACCGCACCCAGGCCGAACTGGACTCTTTAATCGGCTTTTTCGTCAATACCCTGGTGCTGCGCGTAAACACTGCACAGTCCGACCTGGCAGGCTACTTAGCGCATGTCAAAGCTGTAAACCTGGGCGCGCAATCGCATCAGGATGTGCCGTTTGAGCAGCTGGTTGAGCATTTAAAGGTGCCCAGAAGTACAGCCCATTCACCGCTATTTCAAATTATGCTGACCACGCAGACCGATTATGGTCTTGATGAGCCGACCGGTGAGCAGGGCGGGCTGGATCTCAATGGGGCTGCTCTGACGATGCGCGGCGCGGCGCAGACGGTGGCTAAATTCGATATCGAAGTGAATATCAGCATCTCAGAGCAGGGGGTTGCACTCAACTGGCTGTACGATACCGCTCTGTTTAGAGATGAACACATCCGTACACTTAATCGCCATCTGATGCAGATATTAACTCAGCTATCCCAGCTGCAAACTTGCGCAATACCGTTAAGCAGTATCGCATTATTATCAGAGCCGGAGCGAACACATTTACTTAAGACGCTGAACCCGGCGCCGGTGGACTATGACACTGAATTAACAATGGCGCAGTGGATTGAACGTCAGGTTGCCAAAACGCCAACGCAAACTGCGCTTTGGTATGAAGGGCAGTCACTGAGTTATCAGGCGCTAAATGACAAAGCAAATCGGCTGGCCTGGCATCTGCATGCCGAGCATCGGGTTGCTCCCGGGACCCTGGTCGGCGTGTGTATGACCCGCTCACTGGAAATGGTGATTGGTATCCTGGCCATATTGAAGGCCGGTGGTGCCTATGTACCGCTGGATCCGACACTGCCAGAGACGCGACTTGATTATATGCTGGCTCATGCAGGTATCTCGACCATCCTGACGCAAAGCGCACATCAGGCGAAGTGTCAGGCAAGCCCAGAAAGCAGGCCTACGCTGATCCTGATGGATGACTATGGCAACGATGAGACGCGTTTTGAGCAATACCCCACACACAACCTGAGCTTGCAGCACAGCGGGCTGAGTGCTCAGGATATGGCCTATATGATTTATACCTCAGGCTCTACCGGTCAGCCTAAGGGCGTGTTAGTCAGCCATCAGGCCTTGGTTAATCGGGTTGACTGGATGGACAAGCAGTATGGTTGTGATAGCCACGATGTGATTTTACAAAAAACACCGTTTGGTTTTGATGTGTCGGTATGGGAGTTTATGTGGCCTCTGTGCCGGGGAGCAAAAATGGTACTGGCACGACCCGAAGGCCATAAAGATCCGCAATACCTGTGTCAGTTAATTCGCCAGTGTGGTGTGACCAAGTTGCATTTTGTGCCTTCTATGTTGGGCATTATGTTGGACTATGGTGCGCTGGCACAGTGTACCAGCATTCGTCAGGTGTTTTGTAGCGGAGAGGCGTTACAGGTTAAACAGGTACAGGGCTTCAGAGCCAGTTTACCTGATGCCCAGCTGCATAATCTCTATGGACCCACAGAAGCTGCAATCGATGTCAGTTACTGGGATTGCTCGCAGCCAATCAGCACCACTGTGCCCATAGGTAAACCCATTCAGAACATCCAGCTTTTGATCCTGGATGACGACTTACAGCTGGTGCCCTTCGGCAGTGCCGGAGAGTTGTTCATCGGCGGAGACGGTCTGGCGTGGGGATATCACAAGCAGCCAGAGCTGACCGCCGAGCGATTCATTACTAACCCCTATCAGAGTGAAATGGGGGAGCAGGCCAGTGCACGTTTGTACCGTACCGGCGACTTAGTGCGCTACCTGGATAATGGCGATATCGAATACCTGGGACGCAGCGATGATCAGATAAAGATAAATGGCTTACGTATTGAGCTCGGAGAAATAGAAAGTGTCTTGCTGGCACAGCAAGAAGTGGACTCAGCCCTGGTTACAACCCTGGAGCTGGATCAGGCAACCCCGACTCTGGTGGCCTATTTTAAAAGTACCCTGAGCGTGTCTGAGCTGGATGAAGCACAACTGGTGAAGCAGTTACAGGAACAACTCAGTGAGTGTTTACCCGCTTATATGGTACCGGCATTGTTGTGTCATGTGTCTCCATGGCCCGTGACGGCGAACGGCAAAGTAGACCGCCGGGCGCTGCCAGCACCAGCGCGTAAAATGCTGGCCGCAACAGAGCCGCAAACCGTGACAGAGCAGCAACTGGCGACCTTATGGCAGCAGGTGTTGCAGTGTCCGACGCAGGCGATTTATCGGGAGAGTGACTTTTTCGAACTGGGCGGCAGCTCGCTGAAACTGATCACGCTGGCGATGTTGATCGAAAAGTCGTTCTCCTGCGCGGTGTCGCTGGAGCAGTTGTTTAAAACGACGCAACTTGTGACCCAGGCAAAATTGGTTGATGCAGGCGGGAGCGAACAGACATCGCCGCAGCTTAAGTCACTGAATAACAGCGCTGACACGCAAGTTACATTGCTGTGTTTACCCGGTGCCGCCGACCTGGCACGCAGTTTTAGCCCTCTTGCAGAGGCCCTGCAGGGAGATATTGCGGTCTATGGTTATGAGCACTTACCCGAGCACAGTGCTGCGTTAACAATCCAGGCTTATGCCGATGAATACTGTGCTCATATTCGCAGCCACTTTATACAACCACTTAAAGCAGGTCGCCTGGTGTTACTGGGCCACTCAATGGGGGGACTGCTGGCTGCGGAAATTAGCAGGCAACTGACAGGATCGCAGCCTGTGCTGAGCATACTGCTGGACAGCTATGTCGACTGTCCCGAGGTCAGCAAGGTGGATACAGCACAGGCCTTACAGGCACTGAGCAAACAGCTGGATATTCCGGCTGGATTTGCTGAGCAGTTTGAGCAGCTTATGCGCCGCCACACAAGTCTGGTCAAAGGATATCAGCTGACAAGTGAAGTGGCACAGCATTGTGTACTTATCGGCGCCAGAGCTAACCCCGCCTGGAACGAGGCGTATCAGAACTTTTTGCGGGATAAATTGCAGCTGCCGCACCTTAGCGTGGCAGGCGATCACCACTCGATACTGTGGCAGGAAAACAGCAAAGAACTTGCTGACCAGATAAAAAATATTATTTATCAGCGTATTGGCAAACAACAGTTACAACAAGAGAGATTTGAACATGACAGTGTTAGAGAAGTATAGCGTAGCACAGCTACAGTCGGTCGAAGGCATGCCTTTACTACTGGAGGTTGCTCTGGAGGGACAAAGAGCCACTCACTGGGCCGCTGAGTATGGGGCACAGATAGATGCCCTGCTTGATGCCAATGGGGCACTATTAATACGTGGCCTTAACATTATGAGCAGTAAACAATTTGGTCAGGTGTTAAGTACCCTGTTTGACGCTGAGCTGTTGAACTATTCCTACCGCTCAACGCCGCGTACTGAGCTCAAAGGCAATGTATACACCGCGACTGAGTATCATCCGGATGAAGTGATCCCACAGCACAACGAACACGCTTATTCAAATAAATGGGCGATGCGATTGGGGCTGTGTTGTTTGTTACCGCCTCAGGCGGGAGGTGAAACCCCAATTGCTGATAGTCGCGAGGTATTTAATCGTATTCCGCAAGAGATCCGAGATAAGTTTGCCGCGAAAAAGGTGAAATATGTGCGTAACTACGGCGATATCGACTTGCCCTGGAGCGAGGTGTTTCAGACCACAGATAAACGTGAAGTTGAGCAGTACTGTTTCAACAATCAGCTTGAATTTGAGTGGATTGGTGAGCACCGCCTGCGTACCTCGCAGATCAATCCGGCAATTGCCCGACACCCTAAAACCAATGAACAGGTGTGGTTCAATCAGGCGCATTTGTTCCATGTGTCTTCGCTTGGCGAAGAGACTTGCGCCCAGCTGCTCAGTGCCTGTGGTGAAGACGGTTTACCGCGAAACGCATTCTATGGCGATGGCGAGCCGCTTGAAAGCGAAGTGCTGGATCTCATTCGTGCCGCCTATGATGACACCACCTTGTACACGCCCTGGCAAAAAGGCGATCTGATGCTGGTTGACAATATGCTGTTTACACACGGCAGAAGGCCATTTAGTGGTGACCGCAAAGTGCTTGTCGGCATGGCCAGAGAGTATGGCTGGTAAGCACTGAATATGAATACTCAAAAGTAACCATAAGCAATACCAAAATAACACATAAATTGAATTGGACAGCGGGTCCGGTTCACAGTGGAGAACAGAGATGGACATTACCATTGAAGAGCAAAAGAAGTTTAACTGGCGGTACGTCAAAATTGCGCTAGGGGCTGTGATGATCATCGCGTGTGCCTGGTGGCTTAAGGGCTATTTTGGGCAGGCAACCGCCCTGGTTGATAGCACCGATGTGCGCACCGCTAAAGTACAAACCGGGCAGTTCCAGGTGAGTGTCAGAGGCATGGGGGTACTTAAACCCAAAGAAGTGATCTGGGTCGCATCGGAAGTGGCTGGACGGGTAGAGAAAGTGTTTGTTAAAGCCGGTGCTGTGGTTGAAAAAGGTCAGCCCATCGTCAAACTCAATAACCCTAAACTGTCGCTGGTGCTGGCGAATGCGCAAGCCAAGCTGGAAAAAACCATTGCCGAAAATACAGCCCAGTATGCCCAGTTTGAATCTGATCTACTGGATGCCGAGGCTGCAGTCAAACGAGCGAAAATGACCCACCAGGGCAATGAGCTGGAGCTCAATGCGCAGCGCAAACTGCGAGAGATGGGTAATAGCAGTGTGTCTCAGATTAAGTTCAAACGAACCGAGTTCACGGTGCAAAGCAGCAAGCTGGACCATGAGCTACAGCAACAGCGACTGGAAAAGCTCAAGCTCAATATCGAAGCTCAGAAGCAGGCCCACAAAGCACAGCAACAGACTCTACAACAAGAGCTGGCCAGAGCTCAGGAGCAGCTTGATAACCTCTATGTACGTGCCGCGATGGATGGTGTGCTGCAAAGCATGGATCTGGAGCTGGGTCAGGATGTTGCTGAAGGCGGCAGCGTTGGAAAAATTGCCAACCCACGCAGCCTGATCGCTGAGATAGATGTGCAGGAGCTGCAAATTAAGGATGTTGCCCCTGGGTTAGCGGTCACCATAGATACTCGTAAATCGCAGATCCAGGGCGTTGTGTCGCGCGTCAGCCCGCAGGTTGAAAAGGGTCTGGTTGCGGTAGAAGTTGATCTGGTAGGCACTTTGCCTAGTGAGGCCAGGCCTGAACTGTCAATTGAAGGGGTGATTAATATCACCGACAAACCCAACACTTTGTTCGTTGCAAAACCGGCGTTTGCCGAAGAGTACCAAAGCACCAAGCTCTTCAAAGTAGACCGTAAAGGGAATATTGCTCAGGCCGTACAGGTCAAGTTTGGACAAAGCTCCGTGAATTATATCGAGATTACAGAGGGACTCAGTAACGGCGATACAGTGATCATTTCTGCGACCGACAATTTTGCCAATAACGAAAAAATATTTTTACATAATTAGGACAGGACTATGAGCAACATACTAGAGCTTAAGAATATCAGTAAATATTTTCAGTTCGATGAGCTGAAAACGATGGCCTTATCAGACATCAGCTTTTCAGTGAAAGGGGGAGAATACGTGTCTATCAACGGGCCTTCAGGGTGCGGTAAATCCACCTTACTATCGATTTTGGGGATGCTGGATACGCCCTCCGGTGGGCAATATTTTCTGTCGGGCAATGATGTGTCAAACCTGAGCCGGGATCAGCGTGCCAGTGTGCGCTGTAACCACATTGGGTTTGTATTCCAGTCGTTTAACCTGATCAGTGACCTGACCATAGAAGAAAATGTTATTTTGCCGCTGACCTACCAGGACAAGTACAACGCCAAAGAAGCCAAAGAGAAAGCCTTGTCGGTGTTAGAGCAGGTCGACATGTTGCACCGGGTAAAACACTTCCCATCTGCATTGTCCGGGGGTCAGCAACAGCGTATCGCGATCGCCAGAGCACTGGTCAATGATCCCAAGCTGATCCTGGCGGATGAACCAACGGGTAACCTGGATTCGAAAAACGCAGACATAGTGTTGCAGCTGTTTGATGATCTGCACCAGCAGGGACGCACCATTTGTATGGTGACGCACGATCCACGTTCATCGGCCTGTGCCAGCCGCAGAATTGATATTTTTGATGGCAAGCTGGTCAGTGATAAACCACTGCCTGAGCTGGCAAAAAGCGCTTGAGGTAAGCTGTTATGGGTTTTTTAATTGATATTCGCTATGCCCTGAGACTGCTAGCGAAAGCGCCTAAGTTCACTATGCTGGTGACCTTTATACTGACCGCAGGTTTGACCATCAGCCTACTGACTTTCAATATGGTGTACACCATTTCGTTTAAACCTTTGCAGGGCAAAGATGCCAGCAGCATTGTCACGCCACATCTGACAGGCAGCAGTCGGGTACTTACATTTGAGGATGTTACCCAGCTGGGTGAGTCGCAGCTGAGTGCTTTGTACGATGAATATACCTTGCATTATCGTGAAGAGGTCCGACTGGACAATCAGGGCCAGGGGGTCAGCCTGCTTGGTGAAAAAGTGATGTCGAACTTCTTCTCTTTCACCCGCACTGACCCCTTATTGGGCAGAGCCTTCAATCACAGTGACGGCATTGCGGGCCAGTCAGCTGTGGTTGCGCTGAGTTACCATGTCTGGCAAACCGTTTTTGCAGGCCGGGAAACGGTGCTCGGTGAGCATATTCGCCTAGGTGGAAAAAGTTACGAAGTGGTCGCGGTCATGCCTGAAGGTTATAAGTTTCCGGTTACCTCAGATCTGTGGTTACCACTGGATCCAAACCAGTTTGCCCAGTTTGATCTAAAGGATAAGCAAGTGAGTGTACTGGGTCGACTACATGACAGCGTGTCTGAGGCTCAAGCTAATGAAGAGTTGGCCGCGGCTTTGACTGCGGTGCGTGAAAGGCGTTTGTCGCAAAGCGAGCGGGTGCAATTTGTTGCCCCGACGGTGACGCATATGAGTCTGCAACAACAGAACATCGAAGGTATGGGAGCCTTTATCTTTGTCGGGTTGCAAAGCTTTGCTCTGGCAATTTTGTTCATGGCTTGTATTAACACAGGTAACTTGTTGTTTTCTCGGTCTATTGAGCGACAGAAAGAAACGGCTATTCGAGGTGCTCTGGGCGCTAAAACCACCCGTCTGGTACGCCAGCTGGTGTGTGAGGGGGGGTTAATTACTTTACTGGGTGGCACGCTGGCGATTGTGTTGACAGCCATTCTGTTGTCAGTGCTGAATGGCACTTTACAGGCGAGTTTAGGCAATGGCATGCCGTTTTGGTGGAACTGGCACCTCGACTGGCAGACCTTAAGCATGGCGGTACTATTTATTCTGTTTACGTTTTTCTTTGCCAGTGTTTTACCAGCGGTGAAAGCTGCCAAAATGGATATCAATACGGTATTGCGCGATGGTACCCGAGGCTCGCTGGGGCGGGGCGCAGGTCGCTTGTCGCGTATTATTGTGACTATCCAGGTCGCTATCATCGCTGTTTTGATGTTATCCGGTAGCCTGGGCAGCTCGGTGATCTTCAATATCACCGATATGGTGACTGCAGAGAAAACCCAGGGGCGCTATGCCGCTTATTTTGATCTGGTGGGTGCAGAGTTTGAAAGTCCCGAGGAAAAGGTCAACTTTGTCGAAACTGCGGTTCAGGACCTGGCAAAATTAAGCAGTATCTCAGAGGCGGATATGATGCAGAACATGGGGCTGAAAAATATTCGTATGGATGCGCAGTCACGAGTCCGTGTAGACGTAATGGGAACGCTTGGCAAGCTGGCATTCTTTGACCAAGCCCTGCTTGAAGGGCGGGGGATCGACGCCCGTGACAACAGCGATAACCTGCGCGTCGTACTTATCAGTGAGTCATTTGCCAAACGTCATTTTAGTGGTCAGTCTGCGCTGGGTAAGCAGCTAGACATTGAGCTGGACGACAAGTATGTCACCCATACTGTGGTGGGTATTGTCAGCGATCGCAGCGGTAACACTCAGGGTATGTATGCGCCCCTGGCTGAATACGATGAATTGTATGTGTCTTATCTGCAATCTCCATATGAGTGGGTACAGCTGATCTTTGAGCAGCAACCTGGCATGCAGTCTGCCCAGCAGGACTTCTATACCTGGCTTGGACGCAGTGATTACCAGGAGCAGTTCTCCTTTATCGTTGATCTGGAGAAAAATGCCAACCTGTACGCCGATATGCTGGGGATTATGTCAAATGGTGTGATTTACTCCGGGGTATTCTCTTTGTTTCTTGCCCTGATGGGGGTGTATGGAGTGTCGGCAGCGTCCGTCAGTATGCGCAGTCATGAAATTGGTATTCGCCGTGCGTTAGGCGCCAAAGATACCGCGATCACCATCTTGTTTCTGAAGCGCAACATGGGCCCGCTTTTAATTGGTCTTGGCATAGGTCTGGTAGTTTATGTTTTGAGCTGCATGGTGTTTGCTTCCATGATAGGGTCTAAAATTGGTCTGACAACTTATATCGCGATAGCCCTGATCACTAGCACCTTATTGACCAGTATGTTGTTGTTATCGGGTTATGTGCCAACGCGTCGTGCGGTGCAGGATGAGCCGGTGGCAGCCCTCAGAGCAGAATAACTAAACAGGCGGGTCAGGCAGAGGAATGAGGTGCCTGACCCAAGTGTAAAAACAGCCTAATTAAACCGCCAGCAGCTTTTGCATAACCTTAGACTGAGGGGCACGAAAAATCGCTTCGCTGTTGCCGTATTCGACACTTCTTCCTCTGCTTAATACCAGTAACTTATCACTCATATGGCGAACTAAGCTGAGATGGTGGGTGATCAGGATGTAGCTCAAGCCAAAATCACGTTGCAGTTCCAGTAGCAGGTTCACGGTTTGTGCCCGAACTGACGGATCGAGTGATGACAGGGCTTCGTCCAGCACCACCACTTTAGGGTCTAAAATCAAAGCGCGCGCGAGCGCCACACGTTGTAACTGCCCACCACTGAACATATGGGGATAGTAGTCATAATGCTCTGACAGCAAGCCAACACGAGACAAGGTCGCGACAATTTTTTTATCGCGCTGATGCTTGGTGAGTTGAGTATTTAAGCGCAAACAGTCATCCAGCATATCGCCTATGGTCAGGCCCCGATTGAGTGAGCGGGTTGGATCCTGAAAAATCAGCCGGATATGACGACAATCATGATTTTGATGACCGTTGTCTTCAATCATTTCACCACTTAGCAAAATCTGCCCCGAATCGGCATGCTCAGCGCCAGCCAGAACCCGGGCCAGGGTACTTTTACCTGAACCGGTTTCACCAATAACTGCCAGCGTTTCACCCGGAGCAACGGCAAAAGAGACGTCTTTGAGCACCTTAACACGCTTGCGCCGAAACAGGCCTGCCCGGGTGTTAAAGGCTTTATTTAGTGACTGCACCTTCAGCACGGGTTGCATTTTTTCTTCTCCTGCAGCAATGGAAAGTGGCAGGCATAAGCATGGCCGTGCGATTTAACCTGTTCCGGTGTGACTACACACTCGCGCTGTGCCTGCGGGCAGCGAGGTCCCAGACGACAGCCTATTGGCAAGTGTTGTAAGGGGGGAATAGTGCCTTTGAGCGCAAAGAAAGACGCTTTGTGGCCAATCCCGTGTGCGTAGTCAGGGAGCGACTTCACCAGGGCTTGCGTATAAGGGTGATAGGGGTGACAAAAGACTTTGGTTGTCGGGCCCGCTTCAACCATCTGACCACAGTAGAGCACATGCATGGCGTGTGACCAGTCGGCAATTTCTTCCAGCTCATGGGTGATCATTAAAATCGACATGTTTTTCAGCTGATTCAGGCTTTTCAATAAGCGGAAAACCTGGGCCCGAGTGGTGGTTTCGAGTGCCGTGGTTGGCTCATCTGCAATCAAAAGCTTGGGGCTTCGGGCAATGGCCATGGCTATCATCACCTTCTGGCAAACGCCTTCTGAGAGCTCATGAGGGTAGCTGCTTGATACCCGTCGGTGATCCCGGATCCCCACTTTATGCAGCAGCGCTTTCACCTTTTCTTTGCGCTCATTGCGACGGCTGAAAAAGCCGCCTTTAAAACAGTTATCGGGCAAAGATTCAGCAACCTGATCAAAAATCTTGGCAGTCGGATCCAGGCTGCGGCTGGGCTCCTGGTAGATCATGGCAATATCCCGGCTCACCAGTTTACGGCGTTTTTCCGGGCTCAGGCGCATCAAATCGACCCCTTGCCAGTGCATCCGATCTGCCGTGATGCGCCAGCGGTTGTTCAGCACCCCGACGATGGCCTTGGCTATCAGACTTTTACCTGAACCGGATTCACCAACCAGCGCATGTACTTCACCTTCTTTGAGGCTCATACTGACCCGATCAACGGCACGAATAACGCCATTGTCTGTGGGTAACTCTATGGTGAGGTTTTTGATATCAAGTAATTGCATTAATCCGCCTTTCTCGCCTGCAATGCGTCGCGCAGCCCGTCACCGACAAGATTAGTCGCAAGCACCGATAAAAACAACAGCGCCCCGGGCAGGCCCACGGTCCAGGGGGCAAGGTAAATGAGGCCCAGATTTTCCGCCAGCATCGCCCCCCACTCGGTGGTGGGGGGTTGAGCCCCGAGTTTCAAAAAGCCCAGAGCTGCAATGTCCAGGATCGCGGTAGACAAAGCGAGCGTGAATATCACCACGATATGTTCGTAAATATTAGGCAGTACACCGCGCACTATCAGTTGCCATCGGTTCGCACCATCCAGCCGGAAGGCGCTGATGTAATCTTTGTTGAGCTCTTCGACCACCAGGTTACGGATTGAGTGAATGTACTGCGGCAGCAGCGCGAAAATAATCGCCCATACGGTATTGAATAAGCCCGGGCCGAGAATAGCAATAATGATGATGGCCAGCAGCAGCGAGGGAATGGCCAGGGTAATATCCAACAGGTGATTGAGCAGGCTAGATTTAAAGCCCTGACTGCATCCGGCTAAAGTGCCCAGCACAACGCCCAGCAGAGTAGTTAACAGGGCTGCGACAATGGACAAACCAAAGGTGTAAGTGGCGCCACGCATCAGGCGAGACAATACATCGCGCCCCAAATCGTCGGTGCCAAGGATGAAGTTAACATTGCCCTCATCGTGCCAGGATGGAGGCAGCAATAAGGCATCGGCATGTTGCTGATCTATGCCGTAAGGTGCCAACAAAGGTGCCAGCACCGCGAGCAAGGTCAGCGCAATAAACAACCACAGACCGACCAGCGCCGGGTGATTGGCTTTAAATTTCCGCCATAGCCGGGATAGCGGAGAGCGGTTAGACTCTTCTGTGAAGAGATTAAACTTTGCCATGGGCCTGATTCCTGGCTAACGGGTCAAGGAGCGTGTGGATCACATCGGCCAGCATATTGGCGAAAATGACGAAAAAGGAGACCGCAAGCAGCCCCCCCTGAATGGCCGGATAGTCCCGCTGATAGATACTTTCAATCATCCAGCGGCCAATGCCTGGCCAGGAGAAAATTACTTCGGTTACCATGGCCAGCGTGATCAGCGTACTAAATTGCAGCCCGATTTGTTTGATCACCGGCAGCAGGGCATTGCGCAGGGCATGGTCAAGGATCAGCTGGCGACGGTTAAGACCTTTGGCCCGAGCGGTTTTAATATAGTTTTGTTCCAGTACAGTCAGCATCGAGTCTCGAGTAAAACGAACAAGCACGGTTGTAGGGTACATGGCCAATACCACGGTGGGCAGGGTCAGGTGGTGCAGCGCATCAGCAAAGGCCTGACCACCATACGGAAAATCATGTAACCAGATATCCAGTAGAATAAAGTTGGTGACAGGGGGGATCTCATAAAGCAAGCCAATGCGGCCCGACATAGGAAACCAGCCAAGGCTGAGACAAAAAATCATAATCAGCAGTAAAGCCAGCCAGAACACGGGAATGGAGAACCCCAGCAAGGTCAGCGAGCTGATCACTTTGTCTGGCCATTTGTTGTGGTAGGCACTGGCAATAACACCGGCCGGGATCCCCAGACACAGCGCCATGATCAGCGCATAAACGCACAACTCAATGGTAGCGGGAAAGAGCTGCTTTACATGACCGAACACCGCCTGGCCCGATGACAAAGACAGCCCCCAGTCACCCTCAAAGAGGCGGACCAGAAAGGCCTGATACTGGATCAGCAGGTTATCGTCGATGTGATACTTTTGTTCCAGAATTTTTGTCTGGCTGAAATTGGCGTTTAGCTCGCCGCTAAAATTGGTCAGCAGATCGCCGGGAAACATATAGTTCAGCGCAAAGGTAAAAGCTGTCAGCGCAAATAGCATAAACAGCAGCAAACTGAGGCGGCGAAATAAAAAGTCAGCAAACATAGTTAGTTTTTCCTCGCATTCGCCAAAGAAATACCGCCAAAGGGACGCAGCTCAATGCCCATCACGCTGGTATTGCTGGCCTGAAAGCGCATGCCATGGGCAATCGGCACAACCGGTAGCTCGGCAATCAACATTTGTTGCGCCTGCTGATAATACTGCTTGCGCTGCTGTAGGTCGGTTGTATCCAGCGCCTGAGTCAGCAATAAGTCAAACTCCGGGTTACACCAGTTTGCCGGGTTTTTACCACTGAAGGTCGCAGTGCAGCTGAGCAAAGGACTGAAAAAGTTGTCCGGATCTGGTGTATCGGCAGCCCAGCCGAGTAATACGCTGTCGTGCTCATGGCGACCGACGCGTTCCAAAAAGGTGTTCCACTCGTATTCAACTATGGTTGCCCGGATCCCTATTTCACGCAGGTCGCTCTGAATTAGTTCGGCCATTTTACGGGCATTGGGATTGTAAATGCGCGAGACGGGCATGGCCCACAGATCCATCTCAAAGCCATCCGGGTAACCGGCCTGTGCCAGAAACTCTCGGGCGCGCTCCGGGTCATAGCTGGGCATGGCCTGAGTCTGAAAGGCCCAGGAGGAAGGCGGTAAAATGGAGCGAGCCTGGATCCCGTTGCCGTAAAACACCGCTTTCATGATTTTCTGAAAGTCGATACTGTGCGCCAGCGCTTTACGCACCAGGACGTTATCAAAGGGCGGCTTTTCGGTATTAAAGGCCCAGTAGCCGACATTCAGGTTGACGGCTTTATCGACCCGGATATCTTTACGCGCCGCCAGCGTTTCCAGCTGAGTGGCGCTGGGGTGCGCGGTAATGTCACACTCTTTGGTCAGCATTTTGGCAATGCGGCTGGTATTGTTGGTGGTGATGTCATACACCAGCTGATCCATGGCCAGGTCATGTTTCCAGTAACCCGGATGTTTGTGGTAACGGATCAGGTTATCACGCAAAAAGCCTTTGTATTTGTAGGGGCCAGTACCCACGGGCAGCATATCGAAATCTTGCTTACGCTCTTGTGCAACCAGTTGCATGGCGTACTCCTGCGACAGGATCACCGCAAAGTCGGTGGCAATGTTGGATAAAAAGCTACTTTCGCTGCTGAATAGCTCAAACCTTACTGTGTAGTCGTCTACTTTGACTATCTGGCGGATCAGCTGATCCATGCCAACACTCTGGAAATAGGGGTAATTGGCATCGCCGACAAAGTGAAACGGATTGTACACATCGAACAGGCGGTTAAACGAAAACACCACGTCATCAGCAGTCATAGTGCGGGTGGGAGTAAAATAGTCTGTACTATGAAAAGAGACGTCGTTGCGCAGCGTAAAGGTGATCTGCTTACCGTCTTCACTGATCTCCCAGCCGGTTGCCAGTTCAGGGCGAAACTCCGCAGTGAGCGGATCTATGCTGATCAGGGTGTTGTATAGCTGGTTAGCAATAATATCTATGGTTGAGCCCGTTGTGGTGACTTGTGGATTAAACGACACCGGGTTGGCCTCGGCGCAATAGACGATCCCCTGGATCTTGCGCTGAGCCTGCGCTTTGTTATCACTACAGCCACTGAGTAGCAGCGCGATGAACGCAGTGATAGGCAGCAGCCAGCCTTTGCCCAGATGCTGACACAATGTCACCAGACAGGGAGTCTGGGTCGGTGGTTTATCAGTTGCTCTGTTAGCCACGGCTAAGCCTCTTGTTGCGAGTCCAGTAGATTGTATTTTTTCAGATAGCCCCGTAACTGATGATAAGTCAGGCCAAGGTTCTGGGCGGTTTTTTTCTGGTTAAACTGGCTATGCTCCAGGGCATTGCGCAGCAGATCGATTTCAAATTCATTGGAGAGCGACTTTAGATCGCACGGGAATGAGGCAACCGACGGTTTGGTCTGTGGCGTTTGCGCCTTGACCACAGGAGCGGCAGCTGCTTCAACTGGCGTCGCTGCGGCTTTTTTAATTCTTTGAGTAGGTCGATAGGGACTGGCAAACGGGTCGAAAACAATCTGATGTACCGCCAGCTGTTCACTGCCGTGGCGATACAAACTCCGTTCCACCACATTTTTTAGCTCCCGAATGTTGCCCGGCCAGGGATACTCAAGCAGCAACTCTGTGGCGCTGCGGGTAAAACCACTGAATAAAGACCAGCCCAAGTCGCGAGCCATGTTAATGGCAAAATGTTCTGCCAGCAGCAGAATGTCTTCTTTGCGCTCACGTAGAGGAGGAAGTGTGATGACGTCAAAGGCTAAACGGTCGAGCAAGTCATGGCGAAACTCACCATTATCAGCAAGGGTGGGTAAGTCTTCGTTGGTGGCGCAGACAAGTCGGGTATCAACCTTGACTGTTTGTTTACCGCCAACCCGCTCAAATTCACCATATTCTATCACCCGCAGGAGTTTTTCTTGCACCATGGCTGAGGTATTAGCCAGTTCATCAAGAAACAGTGTACCGCCGTTGGCGCGCTCAAAGCGGCCTTCGTGTCGTTTACTGGCGCCGGTGAAGGCACCGCTCTCGTGACCAAACAGCTCACTTTCCAGTAAGTTTTCGTTTAACGCCGCGCAGTTGAGTTTGACATAGTTCTGATCCCAGCGCTCGGATAAGTAGTGCAGGCGGGCGGCAATCAGCTCTTTACCGGTACCGCGCTCACCGATGATCAGCACCGGTTTCTCCAGCGGAGCAAGCTGCGAGACCTGATCCAATACAGCAAGAAAGCTATCCGACTGGCCGAGTAAATTATCCTGTTGGCGAAACTGACTCATATTGCCTAACTCTTAGTATTTTTGACTAACATCTAGTGTATTTTAAAAAGTGATGAAGCGAAAGTGTTTTTCTATTATTATAACTTGTTGATTTTAATAAACTAATTTTATTGAAAAGTTGGCAAGCTAATTGATACATCTAATCAGCAAACTAAATTACTAACCAAAGAGGTAATAGATTATGGGAATCTTTTCACGTTTTGCTGATATTGTTAATTCTAATATCAATGCGATTTTGGATAAAGCGGAAGATCCAGAAAAAATGGTCCGTTTGATCATTCAGGAAATGGAAGACACCTTAGTGGAAGTCCGTTCGACGTCGGCAAAAACGCTGGCTGAGAAAAAAGAGCTCGAGCGCCGTGTTGAGCAGCTACGTACTCAGGCCCACGACTGGCAACAAAAAGCCGAACTGGCGTTGACCAAAGATCGTGAAGATCTGGCTCGGGCGGCACTGCTTGAAAAGCAAAAAGCCACCGATGCTGCAGACAGCGTGACACAGGAGTTGGCACATGTTGAGTCGCACATTGAGAAGCTGCAACAGGAAGTCACCACGTTGCAGGAAAAGCTGGCCGATGCCAAAGCGCGTCAAAAAGCCATTGTGTTGCGTCAGCGTTCAGCCGAATCTCGTCTGGATGTGAAAAAGGCGCTGGATAGCAGTAAAGTCGAAGATGCATTGAATCGCTTTGAGCGTTACGAGAGCAAAATCGACGGACTGGAATCTCAGGTTGAGTCTTACGACTTAGGTAAGAAATCTCTGGCCGATGAAATTGCCGATCTGCAAAAGAATGAGAAAGTCGACGACGAGCTTGCGGCGCTGAAGAAAAAATTAGCCGATAAGTGAATTTGACTGCACCTGCTGTTAAGGTAGGTGCAATAATGAAAAGAACAACGTGCCCAGGTTAGACAGGAGAGGAATATGTTTGATGCAGAGATTTTAGTCGCCCCGATCATCATCTTTATGATTGTAGTGGCACCGCTATGGTTGATCCTGCACTACCGCAGTAAAAAGCAGGTCAGTCAGGGGCTGAGCGAACACGAGCACCGTCAGCTGGTAGAGCTGGCACACAAAGCAGAGAAAATGGCGCAACGCGTTGAAACGCTGGAGGCCCTGCTTGATCAAGAGTCACCAGAATGGAGACGCAAAGTATGAGTAAACGTAGACGAGAATTATACCGTGACCCGAAAAGGGGCAAGTTAGCGGGGGTGTGTGCGGGACTGAGCGATTACTTTGACATGGAGCTTTGGCTGGTTCGGATCCTGTTCGTCACTGCGGTGTTGTTATCCGGAGGTCCGCTGTTTATTGTCGTTTATATTGCCTGTTGGTTTATTCTGGACAAGAAAACGGAAACACCACAAACACCCGGCACAAACAGCAACTATTCGAGTAAAGACGAAGATCCTGTCTCGGTGAAGTTTAAAGTCTGGCAAAAAGGTGAGCCGCCACGTCAGGCATTGTTTGACCTGAAAGAGCGTTTAACGCGCCTGGATGGCCGTATCCAGCACATGGAAACGTACGTTACTTCGAGCGAATACACGGTAAAACGCGAGATCAACAAGCTTTAAGTGAATGATTCGATGCAAAGGGGGCGCTGCCCGGGCGTTGGCAGCCTTGCCACCTTTGCCGATAAAATAAGGAATAGATGCCTTTATGAGTGTATCCGGCCTGACTGCCAGGGCGCTGAAAAAGCTACAGCAAACCACCCACAAAACCCTCAATCGAAGTCTCGACAGGCATGTTAAGCTGGCTGTAACCGGATTCAGCGGCAGCGGTAAAACGGCCTTTATTACCGCCCTGGTTAAACATTTAACCACTCAGGCGACAGCGCAAAACCTGCCTTTTTTTGAAGTGGTGCGTGAGCAACGGCTGGTCGCCTGCAAACAGGTACCACAAAGTGCACTGGATATTCCCAGCTTTGAATACCAAAACGCGGTGCAACATTTATTGGCCGATCCACCCAGCTGGCCACCATCGACTCAGCGGATCAACACCCTGACACTGGCGCTAAAGTTTCGCTCTACGCAGGGGGTGAGACAGCACCTGAGCGACACTCACACTGTTTATCTGGAGCTTATAGACTATCCGGGTGAATGGTTGATGGACTTGCCGATGCTGAACCAGGATTTTGCCAGCTGGAGCGAGCAACAGCTTAAGCGTCTGGCACAGCCGGATTATGCGCATATCAGTGCGCCTTTTTTGCAGCAGCTTGCCAAATTTGATGCGACGCACGCAGTGGATGAAAGTGCGCTGGCGGCGCTGGCTAATAGCTATGCGGATGTACTTAAGCAGCTCAAGGCACAAACCCGTTTGGCGCGGTTGCAGCCGGGCCGTATGTTGATCCCCGGTGAGCTGGAAGGGGCGCCGATATTACAGTTTTTCCCGGTGTCCGGATTGGATGCCGTGCCCGAGCAGAGCCAGTATCATCATCTTGAACAGCGTTTTGAGGCCTATAAAAAGCAAGTGATCACACCTTTTTATCGTGAGCACTTTTGCCGCTTTGACCGCCAGCTGGTGCTAGTAGACCTGCTCAGTGCACTTAACGACGGCCACACTACGCTGACAGAAACACAGTCCGCGTTAAGTGATACGCTGGCGATGTTCCGCCATGGTAAAAGCGGGTTTTTGTCCCGGCTGTTTCGTCCCAGCATAGACAAGGTGTTGTTTGCGGCCAATAAGTGTGACAGCGTGGCACTGGCCGATCAGGATAAACTGACGCGTTTATTACATACCTTGTTGTTGCCCAGCGAAAACGAATTAAAGTTCTCAGGCGTGGAAATCGATACCATGGCAATTTCATCGGTGAAGAGTACACAGCCGAAACAGTTGACCGAGCAGGGTAAAACCTTGTCCTGTATTTATGGCAAGCCGGTGGGGGAGCCAAATTATATCAGCTATCTGCCGCCAATCCCGCCCGAGCATTTACCCAGCGCACAGCAGTGGCCCGCTCAGGGGTATGAGTTCTTATCTTTTGAGCCTTACCCGGCTTATCAGGGGCAAATCGAACATATCCGGCTCGATCATGTGTTACAGTTTTTATTGGGAGATAAACTTCAATGAGTGAACCAGCCCAGTCACATCGCGGACGACGTGTTCTGGTTGAAGCGCCCCCCGAGGCACCACAGTCAGCGACAGCACCACAAGCCGAACAACAGGCACGGCGCGTTGAACAAGGCGCAGAGCAGGCTGATATGAGCACGCCTGATGAGCGCGAGCAAGCGCTAGATACTGAGTTGCAGGCGATCCCCTTGGAGCCCGTGGTACAACCGCCCCGCTCAGGGCTGACCTGGCGTAAGTTATTGCTGCTGGGCCTGGCTGTGCTGATCCCGGTCGAGATGGCCCTGACATTGCTCGATGCACTCAACCGTAGCTGGGTGCTGGCCGGATTATACGGACTGGTGATTGTCAGCGCGTTGGTTGTGCTGGCTAAGTTCTGCTGGTCAGAAATACGTGCCCTTGGCAGGTTAAAAAAGCTCGAGCAGCAGCGGGCCGGGGCACAAAGGTTGTTAAGCAGCAACCAAATTGGCGAAGCACAAGCTTGGTTAAAGCCGCTGCTGAAGCAGCATGACAAGGCGCAGGTCAGCCAGTTTATGGCGACCATACAACCCCATTTTACCGATCAGGAAGTACTGACGCTGTACGACAACACCTTACTTCATGATGTGGATGAGCGCGCCCGCTCGCTCATTGCGCAGTTTGCCAGTACCTCCGCACTGATGGTGGCGATAAGCCCCATGGCCATTACCGATATGCTGGCCGTGTTGTGGCGCGGGGTTGTGCTGATAGAAAAGGTAAGCCAGCTGTACGGAATTAAACTGGGTTATCGCAGCCGCATTGAACTTTACCGCTTACTGCTCAAACAGATCATTTTTGTCGGGGCGAGTGAGCTGCTGAGCGACCTGGCAGCCACCAGCCTGGGCGCCGAGTTATTGGGTAAACTGTCGGCGCGTTCAGCACAAGGGCTTAGTGCTGGTGTGTTTACCGCTCGGCTGGGCTATAAAGCCATGGCTTTATGTCGGCCTATCCCCGTCAGTAAGCCTGCCGCAGGCTACTTATCGCAGACGGCCCGGAAACTGGCGAACCTGTTAATTCGCCAATCCACCAACAGGTCGGATGAGACCAGTAAAAAATAGTGTGTAAGTGCACACTGTTGTTAAATGTATTTACTTGTCTGAGTTTTTCGTTTTCCTCCCTTTGTTATGACAACTTATGTGTACACCCGGGCTAATTTAACCGGCCCGGGTTAGCCATCTGCGCGTCCGGCACGCTTGTACATTTTTGTGCCATGGAATATCTAATTGGTATTCGTCCGAATAACAAAAATAGGCAAGCAATGAAGAAGTTACATGATCAGACCAATTGTATTCACGGTCCACACCACTTTGATGACCCGCATGGTGCCCTGACAGCCCCTCTGTATCAGAGTTCGACGTTTAAGTTTAAAGATGCGGCACAAGGTGCTGCGCGCTTTGCTGGAGAAGAGGCCGGCTATATTTATACCCGCCTTGGTAACCCGACAACCCGAGAGCTGGAAGAAAAACTGGCTCAGCTCGAAGAGATGGAAGATGCGGCGGCGACCGCCACGGGTATGGGCGCAGTCTCTGCCTCTGTGCTGAGCTTTTTACAGCAGGGCGATCATTTAATTGCCTCTAAAGCGCTGTACGGGTGCAGCTTTGCCTTATTTGCCCATATGCTGCCCAAGTTTGGCATTGAGGTCACCTTTGTCGATATGACTGACGAGCAGGCGCTGGTCGATGCGTTGCAGCCCAACAGCAAAATGTTATTTGCCGAAACGCCGATCAACCCCAACATGACAGTACTGGACTTGGCCATGCTGGGTCAGTTTGCTCAGCAGCACAAGCTGATCAGCGTCATCGACAATACCTTTATGACCCCGTTACTGCAAAAGCCCAAGCATTTTGGCATAGATATCGTGATCCACAGTGCAACTAAGTACCTGAATGGTCACGGCGATGTCGTCGCCGGTATTGTTTGCGGCAGCGCAGAGCACATTGAAACCATTAAACTCACTGTACTGAAAGACATCGGGGCAACCATCAGCCCACACGACGCCTGGTTAATCAATCGCGGCCTTAAAACGCTGCACCTGCGTGTGGCAAGGCACTGTGAAAACGCGCAAAAAGTGGCAGAGTTTCTCGATAGTCACCCTAAGGTGGATACCGTTTACTATCCGGGTTTGCCATCGCATCCGGGCTATCAATTCCTCGGTGAGCAGATGAAAGGCGCCGGTGGCGTGATTGCATTTGAGATCAAAGGTGGCGTTAGTGAAGGCGAGAAATTTATTAATGCGACGGAGCTTTGCACCCTGGCGGTAAGCCTGGGCGATCCGGAAACGCTGATCCAGCATCCGGCATCCATGACACACTCGCCTTACACGCCTGAAGAGCGCCAGGCAGCCGGGATCTCGGATGGCCTGATCCGCATTTCCGTTGGGCTTGAGGCCGTGGAAGATATCATCGAAGACTTGGAAAAAGCGTTTTTGTGTATATAAATATTTACAGTAAATCGCTTTGTGAGCCCCATAAATAAAGGGGTGTGTTTTATGGTGGTCAATTGTGTAAATTAAGGTGTACAAAATTGACCTTTCTGGCCGGGCCGATTTCAGGCCTGGCTATTAAACTTTTCCTCACTTTTACATAGTATCCGGGTAACACTTTGACGCGTTGTTTTTGTTCAGATGCGACGCATTACCAAGAAGGTTACTATGGCTAAATCGAGTAAATACACGTCTAAACAGCCCAACGAGCAGGGCCTGATCGAATGGACAGAAGAAGAAAATCAGATCTGGTCTGAACTGGTTGCCAGACAGCTTGAGTGCATCAAAGGCAAAGCGTGTGATGAGTATCTCGAAGGCCTGCAAAAAATCAATTTACCCCACGACCGTATCCCGCAGCTGCACGAGCTGAACGAGGTACTGGCGCGTGAAACGGGCTGGCAGGTCGCGCCAGTGCCTGCGTTGATCGACTTTGATGAGTTTTTCCGCCTGCTTGCGAACAAGCAGTTCCCGGTTGCCACTTTTATCCGCAGTCGCGAGGAGTTTGATTACCTGCAGGAGCCGGATATTTTCCACGAAATTTTTGGTCACTGTGCGATGCTGACTAACCCGGCATTTGCGGAGTTTACGCACAAGTACGGTCAACTGGGCTATGCCGCAGAGAAAAAAGACCGCGTATACCTGGCCCGTTTGTACTGGTTTACCGTTGAGTTTGGCTTGATGCAAACCAAAGATGGCCTGCGCATTTATGGCGGCGGGATCTTATCAAGCCCGGGTGAAACTCAGTACGTTTACAGCAACGAGCCAGAGATCAACCCGTTAGAAGTACTTGACGTGCTTCGTACACCGTATCGAATTGATATTATGCAGCCTTTGTACTACACCATTAACGCCATTGACGATTTGTTTGATATCTCACAAATGGATATTATGGCGCAGGTACGTAAGGCCAAAGAACTGGGTCTGTTTGAGCCTAAGTTCCCACCTAAAAACAAACTAGCAAGTTAAGGATTTATTGATGTCTGATTTAAGTGCACAAAAATGTGAAGCGTGTCGTGCGGATGCGCCTAAAGTGTCAGATGCCGAATTAGCTGAACTGATCAAGCTGATCCCGGATTGGGTGCCAGAAGTACGTGACGGTATTATGCAGCTTGAGCGTGTTTATAAGTTTAAAAACTTTAAGCAAGCCATTGCATTCACCAACAAAGTGGGCGACATGGCAGAAGATGAAGGCCACCACCCGGGTCTGTTGACCGAGTGGGGCAAAGTGACAGTAACCTGGTGGAGCCACTCTATCAAAGGCCTGCACAAAAATGACTTTATCTGCGCGGCGAAAACCGACGAGATCTTTGCCGCACTGTAAGGGTCGGGCAAATTAAATTAAAAAAGGCGCATCAGCGCCTTTTTTAATGCCTGTAGGATTATCGAACCATAGTGGACAACCTCTTTATACCAATTTGCTTAATTAAGTGTTCTATTTTGAGGCGAGAAAATACAGTCGATAACAAGGCAAAAATTTTGCTATTTAGTTGTTCTAAATGAGAAATTTTTAACGCCGTTAGCGTCATATT
>NZ_PPUZ01000114.1:0-10129 GCF_004212645.1 Pseudoalteromonas rubra
CTGTTCAATTTGACGGAGCAAACATAACGCTAACGGTGTTAAAAATTTCTCATTTAGAACAACTAAATAGCTAAATTTTTGCCTGGTTATCGACTATATTTTCTCGCCTCAAAATAGAACACTTAATTAAGCAAATTGGTATTATCAGAGCTCTCAAACCTGCAAAGTTCGGGAACACGCAACCAAGCCTTTAAGTAAGAATATATAATTAGAAAAGTATAAAAATAAAATAACAAAGGGTTGTTTTGGCACGCATACTGCTAAAGAACGGCAACTGCCAAGTCAGGCAGCAACTATCCGGGGTGCTCTGTCTAAGGCATCGCGGCATATTCATTTTTTACTAAGGAGTAGCGTAAAATGAAACAACTTTTACTTTCCACCGCCCTTGTGGCCTATGGCGCTTTTAGCTTTTCTGCACAGGCCGGCGAATTAGACCCTCAGCTACAAGCCAAACTTGACCAGGCGCAGTTCCTGTACGACCACGGATACTATCAGGAAGCACTAAAACACATTCAGTGGCTGTTTAACAATGGTATTGCGACAGATTATGACTTTGCCCCACACCAGGTGAGTATCATTACTTGGTGGGCAGCAATGCGAGACCACCATGAGAGCGCCAGAATTAGTTATGATCGCGCCGTGAAAGACACCATCACTCAGCTCAAGCGTGCGCCTCATAACTGCGCCGCATTTGATAATGTTGAAGTGATGATGGAAAACAAGCATGCACTCGAAGACTTCGTCACTGTGTTAGAAAACGAAACAACAGAGCACCCGCAGATCTGGCAACGCTGCTGGGATTACAGTACCTCTTTGATAGCAGTTGAGCAGACATCCAAACCGCTAATCGATGCCTATCTGGTAGACCTGTCTGACCACTTTAAAGCCGAGTTTATCCCCGTTATTGATGGGCTATACTCACAGTGCGATGACGATGTTGACTATCGAGAACCCTGCCAGGACAGTGTTATTGAGTATCTTACTGGTGTGTCGACCTCTTTCAGACACGCAGCCATGACCCACTATGGCTTGCACGAAGCCGGTCAAATTGGTGGTTTGACTGTGCAGCTGCGATTAAAGTGGCAAGCGCAGAATAACTAACCGGACAACTGAATGTAGAGGCAATTATTTGCCTCTACTTTGAGAGCGACAGTTTTCCCTGTTCACGCCTTCCTCGGCCCATTCACCTGCCCGTTGTTACATGCACCGCATCATATTTTCTCTAATACAGCAATCATGGCTTGGGCAACCGCCACGGAAGATAAATAGTTTTGTCCGGTGATCAACCTACCATCCACTTCGACAAACGCGGTATTGCGCTCACCATGCAAAAACATCCCGCCCCGCGCTTTGACTTGCTCACCAATTAAAAACGGAAATTCTTTAAAGTAAGCGGCATCCTGGCGCTCAAATGACTCGGGATAACCGCTCACCCGCTTGTTGGCCAGCAGGTACTCTCCAGATTTAAGCTTTAAGTTAACAATACCAGCAGTGCCATGACACACCGTGGAAATAATCCCCTTATTCTGCTCATAAACCTGCATAGCAATCGCCTGGATCTGCGGATGCTCTGCCACTTCGTACATGGCATTGCTTCCCCCAACATAATGCACGGCATGATACTGTGAGGCGTCGACTTGCTCGGGCATCAGACTGTGGCCAATAGCATACATAAACACAGGATCGTACAGATAGTGTTTATGAATGGGCATGGAGGTATTGATATAAGACAGGCTCAGCGCACCACCTCGGGTACTCATAAAATCGACCTCATAGCCAGCTTTGATAAAAGTATCATAGGCATAGACAAGTTCTGAAAAGCTGGTGCCTGCGGGCAAGTCGCTGTCACCATGAAAGCTGGCACTGGAAGCAATAAACAAGATTTTCTTATCTTTATACTGGGTGCTCTGCTGTGTCGCCGTTTTGCTGACGATTTGCCATTTTCCGGCAATGCGTTTAAGCAAAACGTGATCGATGAAAGCCTGATAAGGCGCTGAGACGGCAATTTTTAGCCGCGCTGTGGCAATATCGCCATCGATTTTTAGGGAAAGAATTTTCCCCCGTCGCTGCTTTGCAGGCTTAGTGGCAAACCAGCTGCTGTATTGACTGGCCGTAACTGTCCAGAACGGCTTAGTATCGTGAGAAAGTAGCAACTGGGCTTGCGGGTGAAATGCATCTTTAATGCGCGCGGGCTCACCCATTTGTGTCCCCTGAAGATAGTCATTTAGGGCACGTATCACCCCGCTCTCGTCGGCATGGGCGTGCCCCCTGTGCATCAAACAAAATAAAATCAAGATCGTCTTAAGACAAATTCTCATGGTGTGTCTCCGGTTAACTTAAAGTCACCTCACCATAAAACATAACCTTAAAAAACAAGCTCCTGGATTATAATTTGGGTGTTCAGGATGATAATTTAGCAGTGTTGCTTGCCCTGAACTGACTGGGGGTCTGGCCGCTGTATTTCTTAAACGCCGTGTAAAATGTTGAGCTGGCATTAAAGCCACACAACTCAGCCACGTGGTCCATGGTCAGGTTCTGCTGCTGGCATAACAATCCCTGAGCGTACTCGACTCGGTAGCGGTTCAGGTATTGATTAAAGTTACAGCTATAATGCTGATTTAAAAATTGAGATAGTTTGGTATGACTTACCCCTAAGCGTCGAGCCAGCCTGGGTAAAGACATGTCGGGATCGGTAAACAGGCGCTCTTCATCCAGCAAGTGCGTTAATTTTGCCGACAGCTCATGGCTTTGCTGATCTGAAATACGCTGCGCTGCATATTTTACTTTTGCTTTGCCTGCACCGGAGTAAACCACCACACTCAGGTAGAGCACCATAGAAAATGACAAAGCCCCCATAATATAGGAGGTGTAGGCCGCGGTATAATAGGCAAGCCAGACTAACCATCCACCACCCAGCACCACCAGTGGCATATCGCGCCAGGCCAGACGACTTGGTGTGGACCAAAGCGCAACAAGTTTATTCCTGCAAACCCAGCTTGCAGCTAACAAATATCCGAGCCAGACATAACTTGATCCCCGATATATCCAGCTTTGCCAAAGTTCCAGATGGCTGCGATAGGGATATAAAAAACCTATCAGTGCGACCACAAATACCCAGACAGCAAAATGCCAGGGTAGCATCACACGGTATTTATCCGGGTTTTGGGCCCGAAAACAAAAGGAAAAAAGACTTGGTCCAATCAAACAGCAGGCGCTTAACCCGAGCTGTAAAATGTCTTTGCTGAGCCCCGGGCTGAAATAAAACGCGACCGATTTGCCAATCCGAACACTCAGCATAAGTAACAACAAAGACAGCCAGGGCGCCCCGGTTATCGCTTGTCGTTTATGATAGATCCAGATGGCAAGCAAAACCCCGTTAAACGCGCCAAGGGAGGCAAAAAAGAACAAAAAGTAGCGTGAAAATTCCATGGTTTTATTGATTGGTCACAGGCGCTGTCACTATCGCACATCAACCCGATAACGCCAAGGCTCGGCGTTTAGCGTTCGTATATTGCAACTACAGCAACTCATGCTCAATCACCTGAAGCGTCCTCTGCACAAAGCGCTCATAGGCTTTACTTGGCAAAAATGGCGATTTACCTTGCGGGTTAAAACGCGCGACCAGCTCAACGGCCCTTTTATCTGCCATGATTTGTTCCACACTTAACCCTTGTTTACTGAGCGTTCTCACCATGTTCACCCAGTCAAGGGGGTTTTGTCTGAACGCACGCAGTGAGGTTTTATTGGCGGCTTCACCATGACCCGGCACCACCAGGCTCTGCTCATCCCCTAAGCTTAAAATCGTCTCTATCGCCAGGTTAAACCCAGCCACTCCGCCAGCATAAAAAGTAGGATGCCAGCTGGTATCAAACACATCCCCAACAAAAATGATATTACCCGGCTTATAATAGTAAATGTTATCGGTGCCGGTATGAGACTTCACCACCCGGTGAGTAATATCAAACCGGTTAATTGCGCCCGTCACAAGTTGCGCACCCCGACTGGCAAAAAAGGCATTGCCACCAGTATGATCTGCGTGAGCGTGCGTATTAATAATATGCGTGACAGGTTTGCGGTAAATTGTCTGAATGGTTTTTTCCAATTCAGCCAGATATGGCTCACCTGGCATAGGATCGATTAACACCAAGCCATCGGGGGTATCGAACAGTCCAATATTAGTACCGTAGTCTTTCCCGCTGAGAATATGCACATGCTGCGACACTGCCTGAACCTGAATATTGGCACTGAACGCAGCACCGCTCAGTAAAATTAGCGCTGTAGCAAATAGCGTTTTGAACAATTTCATGCGCAATCCTTGTTATTTTATTTTGATAAACACAATACGTTGTACAGAAAATAAATCAATGGCTCTCTCGCCTTGGTGAAATTTAGGCTGTATATCACGCGACTAACAAGCTTTACCACACTTCCCTTTGCGTAAGATTAAAATAGGGTTAACATTTGTTTTTATTCAGACAAAGGAAAGTTCCCTGATGACTCGAGCACTCTTAATATTAATTGGCTCTATGTTCTGCTCAGTAGCGTTTGCAAAAAGTGAGGTACATTCAGAGCCGATGCAGTTTGCCAGCACCTTGACGTTTAAATCTCAAATACTGCAACAAAGCCGCTCGGTAAACGTGTATTTACCAGCGGGGTATCACGAGAATACACAGCAAAAGTACCCGGTTATATACTTGCTGGACGGCTCAAAAGACGAAGACTTTATCCACATTGCCGGGCTGGTTCAGTTTGCAAACTTTCCTTGGCTGAATATTCTGCCACCCAGCATAGTTGTTGGCATCAGTAATCAGGACAGAAAACACGACTTTACAACGTTGAGCAACAACGCGCTCGATAAACGCGACTTGCCAACACAGGGCGGCGCCAAATCATTTATTGCGTTTATAGAAAAAGAATTGCGACCGCTAGTCGAGCAACGTTATCGCACCAGTCAGTCAAGTACGCTGATAGGCCAGTCTCTGGGTGGGCTACTAGCCAGCGAAATTCTGTTTCATCACACAACTTTGTTTGACCACTATGTGATTATCAGCCCCAGTTTATGGTGGGACGACGAATCACTGCTCGCCAAACCTTTCAGTCCCTCGGGTTTACCAAAATCCGTCTACATTGCCGTTGGCAAAGAAGGTAAGGTTATGGAGCGCGTTGCAAAGCAACTTTATGACAAAATCGCCCCCCAACTTGAAGATAAAGCTCAGTTACATTTTCGCTATTTCGAAGAGCTCGATCACGGAGATACTTTACACCTGGCTGTGTATGATGCGTTTAAACAGATCCAGTACCAATAAAACACTGCCGTTACGCACACCAAGTCACAGGCACCAAAATTAAGCCATGCATGACCGTAATGTGTTTTTATCGACTTTGTGATGCAAACTTCATATTACCTGCGTATATTGGACTGTCCTGAATTTTTGAAGTAAAGATCTTTATGCGCAGTTGTCTATTTTTAACCTTACTGGCTCCTTTTTTCGCCAACTCAGGCCCTATGCAGCTTGAGTTTTTAGATGAATTTATTGTTCCTGCTGATTTGCGTGTCAATGGCGACAAAGTCGGCGGTTTGTCCAGCATTGAATATACCGATGGCCGCTATTTGCTCATCGCCGATGACTCTAAAAAACCCCGCTACTTTGAAGCCAATATTGCGATTAAAAATCAGAAAATTGAACAGGTTGAATTCACAAAATCGCTGCCGCTGATAAACAGAAAAACCGACTCAGTTGTAGTTGACCCCGAGAGCCTCAGGATGGCCCCCAACGGGAAAGACATCATATGGACCAGTGAAGGCAGCATTAAGTATCACCAAGCGCCAGCCATTTTTATGCATACCGAACAAGGACAGGTTAGCTTTACACTGCCTGAGATGTTCAACATCAGTAAAGCATCCGGACCCAGACACAATGCTGTCTTCGAAGGACTCACCGTGGCACATTCCGGCCAAGGCATTTGGGTATCTGCCGAAGGCGCACTAAAGCAAGATGGTGAGGAGTCCAACATTGAACACGGCAGCATGGTGCGTATCTCTTATTTTGATTTTGCCTCGAAACGCATGCAAAAGCAGTTTGCCTATTACCTCGAGCCTATGGTCAACCGCCCACAAGCAAAACCAGATGCATTTCGCACCACCGGTTTGGTGGAGATATTGCAGCTAAATGAGTACCAGTTTCTTGCCATGGAGCGTTCATATACCTCGGGGATTGCCGACGGAGGCAATGATGTCAGCATTTATCTTGTTGATATGAAAGAGGCAACCGACACAAGCAAAATGGCTTCACTAAAACAGCAGCATTTTCGCCCTGCCAGTAAAACTCTGCTGTTGAACATGGCCACCGTCAAGGAACAACTGGGCTCCAAACATATTGATAATCTGGAGGGCATGACCTTGGGTCCTAAGCTTGCCAATGGCAATCCGAGCTTGCTGATGGTGTCGGATGATAATTTTAACGTGCACGGCAAACAGCTGAGTCAGGTCCTGCTGTTCGAGGTGAAAACACCCGCGCCTGGCCAATAATCTCTGAGTAAGGTTTGACACAAAAAGCCCCGACAGTCAGTCGGGGCATTACAAACAGCTCAGGGTTTGAAACCCTTACAACCTATACCATTACTGCGTTGCAGGCCCATAACTGGGCGGTCGATTTTCCACAGCACTGCCAAATGCTTTGTTTGGCGTTTCACTTAGGGTAAAGTCCAGCGTAACCGGTTCATTGATGTAGGTTTCATCAATCCAGCTGTTCAAGGTGGCTTCACCGTTTACCTTCAGCGCATTGATGTAAATGTGCTCGGCAGAAGCCTGCGGTGCGTTCAATGTTAAATTACCTATGCTCGCGCGTTTAAACTGAGGGCTGGACAACACCAGATCTGCACGGCCGGGATATTTGGGGTAAATCCCCAGACTACTGAATACATACCAGGAAGACATCTGACCCAAATCATCCTGACCCGGGATCCCATCCGGCGCATCCAACCAAAGCTGCTTCATAGTTTCACGTACCGTTTGCTGTGTTTTGTAAGCTTCACCGGTGTGCAGATACATCCACGGAGACAGAATAGACGGCTGGTTAGATACATCAGCAAATTCAGCCGAGTCGCGATACAACACCCAGCTGCCATCCGCTTTTCTAAAATGGCTATCCAATCTCTGACTCATTGCCTTTTCACCTCCCAGAACTTTTGCCAAGCTAGCGCCATCATGAGGGATCATCCATAAATACTGCGCCGGACTGCCCTCAACAAATAGGTGACCAGAAAACGGATCAAATTCGTCTTTCCAGCTGCCGTCTTTGTTGCGCCCCTGAATATAGCCTAACGACTCGGTGGCAGACGGATTATAGATATTGCGCCAGAACCCGGCTTCGTTCACAAAACGAGCAGCATCGCCCTGCTTGCCCAGGCGCGCAGCCAGCTGAGACAATGAAAAGTAGCTGGATGCCTGCTCAAGGGTTTCTGACGCACCTTCCCAGCTGTTCGACTGGTCTGAGATATATCCAAGTGTCTGCCATTGATCTAACGACGGCTTTTGCCCGCGACAAAACACCGGACAGCCAGTCGCAGATAAATCAAACTCGTTAGGCTCAGTCGCGGCTTTACGCAAAGACTGATACGCCCCGCTCACATCGAAGTCATCTGCACCAAATGCCACAAAATTCGCAATCGCTATCGTTGCAGGGTCGCCACTCATCACGCCCGTTGCCCCAGCATTATGCGTCCAGCGATCCCAGACCCCATTATACTGGCTCGCCTGATTAAATAAGGACTGGGCAATATCGCTACCGCGCTTTTTATCCAACAGAGCAACCAGTTGCAGCTGTGAGCGGTAAACGTCCCAGCCAGAAAAGTTAGCATACTGGTGTGTTTGAGTGCCTTTTACAGTATGAACTTGCTGATCGAACCCTATATACTGACCATTCAGATCGGAAAAAATATTGGGATGATACAGACTATGATATAAGGCGGTATAGAAAACTCTGAGTTTGCTGGTGTCGTCTGATTCCACTTTCACCCTAGACAACTCCTGCTCCCAGGCCGCCTGCGCCCCCTTGCGCACTTCTGCAAAGTTCTGCCCAGCCTGTTCTTTTTTAAGGTTCTCCCTGGCATTATCCAGACTTACATAAGAGATACCAACGCGCATTTGCACGGTTTCACCTGCATCCAAATCCAGATCGACCCAAACACCTGAGCCTTTACCGATATCCGGCCAACCGTTATCGCCGTACCCCATTCCACCTTTTGCCGAATCTTGCCCTTTTAATACTTCACCGTCTTTCCAGGCGCCTGAGCCTGAAATGGGTTTATCGAGCTTGGCAACAAAATGCAGCGTGTAGTAGTCCCTTTGGTTGTGCTCGCCCAGATAACCGCAAAAGTTGCCAGAGGTCACATAACCGGTTACCTCACCCTTTTTCGCATCGACCTTAACATAAGCGTCGCCACTGCCTAATTGAGAGTAAGACGTCCTGAATAGCAACTTAGCGTTGTCTGCTTGTTCATAAGTAAAGTTTGCGATCCCCGTACGGGTGGTTGCCGCAAGCTCAACGTTTACCCCATTGTCTAATCCAACCTGATAATAGCCCGGTATAGCGGTTTCATTGTCATGACTAAACCCGGCACTGAAATAGCCATTAATGGGATCGGTTGCGGGAGAAAAGGTTACATCTTTGGTAAATGGCATCACAGGAATATCGCCGGATGCCCCCAGGCAACCAGTCCCGGATAAACGCGTAAAGGAAAAGCCCTTTACACGGCTGGCCTGATAATTATAACCACCCGGAGAGACAGGTACGCGTTTTTTCTCTTGCAGAATTTTTTTCGAGATCCCCTCTGACTCTGCCAAAAGATCTTCTGTATAAGCATGCTCAGGACCAAAGTTAAACATGCCAAATGGCACCAGCGCCCCCGGCGTCACATTACCGGCTTGCCTGTGATTAAACGGCCCCTGAGTACCGATCAAGGGATCGACATAAGACACAACATCAGTAACATAGTTTGATGATGCAGAAACTGACACATCAGTATGTTGATTTTGCGCGCTAGGCGCCTGCCCACAGGCAGTTAAAATGGCTGATGACAGAGAAACTAAAGCCAGATGCCTGGCGACTTTGTTTTGATTCATTATTGATTTCCACCCAAATGGATCGTTCCAATTTGTTGTATTAATGATTTGGATCACCGGATACAATGCCCTCTTTTCGGTACTTGTACAATTTTAATGCGCCGGTTTTAAGGTTGTAAGCGATAACCTGCATTAATAAGTGCAAAGTACAATGACAGCGAGCAACGCGAGTACATTTACTTTGCGCAAGGTGAAATAAGCCATTTTAGAGAACGCAGACCTATTCCACCACCCAACCCAGCTTCATGGATGAATAGGCGATGCTATTCTATCTACAGCTCATCAGCACTTTCTTAATCGCACATAGCAAAAAACCCGCTGCATTACTGCAGCGGGTTAATAATAAGGCCCTGGCGATGTCCTACATTCACATGGACGAAATGAGACCGAAGCACCGCTTCGCAGCTCATTGAGATGAGCGCATGGATGCGCGATGGGACCCAGCTTCATGGATGAATAGACAACACAGCTCTTTCTACAACTTTTTAAATCGCACATAGCAAAAAACCCGCTGCATTGCTGCAACGGGTTTCTTTTATTAGGAGCTTGGCAATGTCCTACTTTCACATGGACGAAATGAGACCGAAGCAACGCTTCGCAGCTCATTGAGATGAGCGCATGGATGCGCGATGGGACCCAGCTTCATGGATGAATAGGCGATGCTATTCTATCTACAGCTACAGCTCATCAGCACTTTCTTAATCGCACATAGCAAAAAACCCGCTGCATTGCTGCAACGGGTTTCTCTTATAAGGCCCTGGCGATGTCCTACTTTCACATGGGAAACCCCACACTATCATCGGCGCTATTTCGTTTCACTACTGAGTTCGGCATGGAGTCAGGTGGTTCCAAAATGCTATTTTCACCAGGAAATTCTTTTCGTGCAAATGGTTAATGACATCGCGCTGTTTGCGAGCATTTCATTTGCGCAAGGTGAATTGATTTATCGATTATCGCTGCACTGAGGCAGAGGGTGTCACCTTACTTAAAATCTGGAAAAGCGTA
>NZ_PPUZ01000115.1:0-759 GCF_004212645.1 Pseudoalteromonas rubra
GGTTTAGCCCCGTGCGTACGGGGAACACCCGCCACTACGCTCAGATACGAAATAAAGCTGCGGTTTAGCCCCGTGCGTACGGGGAACACCATTGCGGCGTAGCATTGAATGCGTCAATTTGCGGTTTAGCCCCGTGCGTACGGGGAACACGCCTGGTCAATCCGCTTTTCCTGCTCCCGGCGCGGTTTAGCCCCGTGCGTACGGGGAACACATCCCCAATGGCAACATAAAGGCCGGTTTTCCCGGTTTAGCCCCGTGCGTACGGGGAACACAGATAGGCTTTTAGTCGTTTATGACGACTGCCCGGTTTAGCCCCGTGCGTACGGGGAACACGAACCCAGCCATAAACAATTGCTGTGCGGTCGCGGTTTAGCCCCGTGCGTACGGGGAACACGCACGTGAAAGCTGTAATAGCAACACAGAGATCCGGTTTAGCCCCGTGCGTACGGGGAACACGAAATTGCGAATTTTGATTGGGAAAGCCAGAACGGTTTAGCCCCGTGCGTACGGGGAACACGGCTGGCTCCGGTGTATTTGGTATGATGGGTTCGGTTTAGCCCCGTGCGTACGGGGAACACTCGGGCCGTCGTGTTTACGCCCGACTCAATGGCGGTTTAGCCCCGTGCGTACGGGGAACACTGGTTTTAACGTCCACAATACATTCTGTATTGCGGTTTAGCCCCGTGCGTACGGGGAACACATCAAGCGAAACAATCAATGCGATTTTCTCGCCGGTTTAGCCCCGTGCGTACGGGGAAC
>NZ_PPUZ01000116.1:0-228 GCF_004212645.1 Pseudoalteromonas rubra
TTCCACCACCCGGGCATCGGGTTTGCTAAAGCACCAATTGTTTAAATTGGAGCGAGTAACGAGGTTCGAACTCGTGACCTCAACCTTGGCAAGGTTGCGCTCTACCAGCTGAGCTATACTCGCATTCCATAAGCTTTTAGCTTATTGCATGTATGAAGTCTGCAATTTTGCATAATTCAACTCATACAGTTGAGCCAATCAACTCTAAACAATGGTGCCCGGGGCCGG
>NZ_PPUZ01000117.1:0-754 GCF_004212645.1 Pseudoalteromonas rubra
GTACTGGTCAAGTCCAACCGGACACTTTCTTTTTATAATTTTCATACTCAATTGGACTCATATCATCCAGTGAGCTGTGCAGTCTGATCTTGTTGTAATATCTGATGTATTTCTCTACATCGGAGCGCATAGAATAACGTGTTAAATGCCTAACATTTAGCAGCCATTCATTCTTTAAACTCCCAAAAAAACGCTCGACAACTGCATTATCTAGACACGCTTCTTTGCCGCTCATTGAAGCAATAAAACCATGCTTCGTTAGTAACGTCTGATAACATTTACTTGTGTACTGTGAACCTCTATCACTATGAAATATAACTCCTTTTGGTGGGTTCCTCAGATTGATTGCCATTTGTAGAGCGCGTTCTACTAACTGAACTGTCATTCGCTTGCTTAAAGCCCAACCAATAATGCGACGAGAATGTAAATCCATAACAATAGCCAAATACATCCAACCCTGAGCCGTGCGCAAATAAGTCATATCACCCGCCCACGCAACATTCGGTGCTGTTGGATTAAACTGCCTTGCCAAAACATTATCTGCAACTTGATTGTTATGTTTGCTATTAGTCGTCACTTTATAAGCTTGCCTTTGCCTTACGACAAGCCCTAACTTTTTCATCAAACGGCGTACTTTAAAACGCCCAATTTTGAAGCCTTCCTTGCGAAGCTGTTTCATCATTTGACGGGAGCCCAGGCTTTGCCTGCTCTCTTTGAACAACGCCTTTATACGACGGAAAAGGCGAAGCATCTC
>NZ_PPUZ01000118.1:0-13758 GCF_004212645.1 Pseudoalteromonas rubra
TCAACTAGAAAATTTAATTTTCTTAATTAAGCTTTCCGTTTGGCTTTCCCTTCACTTGGCTCGTTGCTTTTGTGCGTTCTACTTCGTAGCGAGCACCCCGTGTCGGTGGATGCGCATTATAGGGAAATCGAAAATCAGCGCAACCCCTTTTTTGAAGAAAAGAGAGAAAAACGGCGCGTTCGGACAAAATTTATACCAAACCAGGTATTTTTCACTAAAACCAGGTTGAATTGGATTCGATATGAAGTAAAAGAGAGATATGTAGAGCTGCCCAGCGGTTAATTAACGGTACTAGCAGAGACCATATAGGAAGGGGGTATGTCGAAAAACACAGAAGTGTGTACCACTACCAAAGACTTCTTAACGACATAGGTCAGTTTCTTTTATGATGCGCTCGACTAACAAACCGCATCATAAAAGTATCGCTTGTGCTTTTTTGCTGAAACACCGGACTGTTCTACTTCCATCATATTATTGTCATCAAGACAGACCTGAAACTCATTACATCCAGTCACTGCACTTAAAGGCATAACCAGTTTAGGGTTAGACCAGGAATCACCGAAACCAACTTCCAGTTCATGGAGGTCCTCAAATTCAGCTGACAACTTATAGGAAGAGCCCGGAAAGATCTGCGTCAGTGTAAGCGCTTTGATCTCTCCTTTTTGACATAGAAATGCAAAAATTGGCTTTGATGTTTTGTTTTCGTATGTAACGGCAATATTAGTAATCACGTCGGCATTCTCTGAGTGAATAATCTATGTGCAAACTATAGATTTCTGACAGATAAAAGCAATTACGGGCCATTACAGTGCGTACCCTTATCCTACACTAGTTACTGGCATGCCGCCTGAGCTGATTAAACTGCCATAACACATTGAGGATCTGCCAATTACCCGACTTGTTCTTATATAGATGCATATAGTCAACCCATTCATCCGCTACCAGTTTGACTGTGGCAATACGTCCTTCTATATCCAGTATTTTCACTTCGACCTTTGGCTGCTTTACAAAGCGATCGCCCGACAGATTGTATTGCGCAGCAAGTTTCACCAAACCGGATTTGTCTATAGACATAATAAACTCCTTACCAGCTTTATCCTGCCAGTATGTCCGTTTTATCAGTCCATCATCTGTGACCTGTGCCATTAATTCTGGCCTGACTTCTATTTGTGCTATCAGATAACTCTTAGCTGCATATTCTATGGCTTGCTTCTCGCTGTCTGTATTGGCAAAACTGTGCCCAGCACCCAAAGAATAAATGAGTATAAAAAGTCGAACATATGTCACCATAGCTGGCTCCCTTGTGAAGAGTGTGTTGATACCGGCTGCCAAAAGTGACAACCATATCGCTAACCTTAATCTTGCCAGGACATTACACAACTTAAGGTTTTCTGAATTTAAGAATTAGATAATTAAAACCTTTAAGTTCAGAATGGTAGATAAATGCTTACAAATTATCGCCCCATTTTTAGCTAAATTTGCTACGCTAGCGAATCAAAAATAACGACTTAAATTGAAAGGACTATCATGTCGACCACAACGTGCCAAGACCAGCCCAACGACTCCCCTATCTTACTTGCGCTGATCTGTGCCATGCTTTTTTGGGGCATGAGCTGGATCTCCGGGAAAATAATCGCCGACGTGGCTCCGGCTCAGGTCACGGTATTCTACCGATTGTTTCTGGCTGCTATCAGCATGCTCCCGATTATGTGGTTAATGAACAGACTCAAGCTACTGAACCTGCGATATGATAGACGAGCGCTTATCTGGTCATTGCCCGCAGGCATATTGCTGGCAGTATACAATGAGTTGTTTTTTCTCGGGCTGGCCGACGGACTCCCTGGCAAGGGCGGTATGCTGGTCACGACCTCAAATCCTGTGTTTACCTTTATTCTGAGTGCCGTTTTACTGGGCCAAGCCATTAACCGGCGTCAAGGCATTGGACTTGCACTCGGGCTGGGCGGCGGACTGTTGATGATTGAAATTTGGCATTTCAATCTGGAACAAATAATGGCGGCAGGTAACCTGTACTTTATTCTTGCTGCGCTGACCTGGGCCTTTCTGACATTAATCAGCCAGCGGGGTACCCGCTATGCGGATTTCATCACCTTTAGCACACTCATGTATTTTTGGGCCTCATTGATTAGTTACGGGTTTGCGTACGAGCACGCTCCGTTCACCAGTGCCGCACAGTATCCTGCGTATTACTGGCACCATTTACTCTTTTTGTCGATTGTCGTGGTGAGTATTGCCACCAGCGTGTTCTTTTTAGCGACGCAAAAGCTTGGTCCCAACCGCTCGAGTTCTTTTGTCTTCGTCGTGCCGGTTACCGCGATGGGATTGTCGGCCTGGTATTTTGGTGAGCGACTCAGCCTGGGGGTTGCAGTGGGTGGTGCTTGCGCTTTGTGCGCGGTCTATTTGCTGAATAAAAAAGCGTCGGGTTAAAATGTCAGAGGACAAAGCCGACCCTCAGATCGGCTTTGTGATTATCATCGCGACTAATTGGCGTCCTTATTTGAGTTTGTAGCACTGAAACGTTCAAATAAAACAGGCAGTACGAACAAAGTCAGCAAAGTTGAAGTAAACAAACCTCCGATAACCACACTGGCTAAGGGTTTCTGAACCTCTGCGCCCACACCCGCTGATAACAAAATTGGCATGAGTCCCAGTGCGGAGGTAAGCGCAGTCATCAATACCGGGCGCAACCTTGAAGCGGCCCCTTCTTGAATTGCCGTCGCTCTGTCTTCTCCTGCGGCAATGCGCTGATTAATACTCTCTACCAGTACCACCGCGTTTAACACAGCAACACCAAATAAAGTAATAAATCCTACAGACGCCGGAACTGATAAATATTGCCCGGACAGGTATAAAGAAAAGACGCCACCAATCACCCCCAGGGGAATGCTCAGCATAACCAGGGCCGCCTGGCCTGGCGAATTAAAGGTCACGAACAGCAGTAAAGCCATCAGCAACAGGGCACAGGGCACGACCAGTGCTAATCGCTTTTGGGCACGCTGCTGGCTTTCAAACTGGCCTCCAATTTCAATACTGTAGCCCGGCGGCAGTGATAATGCGCTGTCCATCTTCGCTTTAATATCCGTAACAACACTGCCCATATCTCTTTCAGAGACATTGGCTTGCACAACAATTCTGCGCTGCACGTCATCACGACGGATCTGTACCGGACCTTCGGCAAACTCAACGTTTGCCACTTCTTTTAAGCTGACCCAGGCACCAGTGGGTGACAACAGCCTGAGAGATTCAATTGCAGCGGGGTTACGCCGGGCCGGTTCAGCCAGCCTGACGTAAATGTCATACCTTTCATTGCCATTGACTATCTGGCCTGCTGCGCTGCCCCCTAAACCACTACTGACCAGCTCCATTACATCATTAACGGAGAGCCCGAAACGTGACAACGCCTGCCTGTTCGGTGTGATCACCAGTTGCGCCTCTCCGCTTAACTGCTCCAATGCCACATCCGTGGTGCCCGATACTGCCTTTACCAGGTGCTCAAGTTCTTCTCCTTTTTGCATCAACACCGCCAAATCGGGTCCGAATAATTTAATGGCAAGCTGAGCCTTAACGCCTGACAGCAGCTCATCAACACGCGTTGCTATCGGCTGAGAAAAGTTAAAAAGTAAACCCGGATGAACCGCTAACGCCGCTGCCATTTTTTCTTGCAAGGCAGCGCGTGTATGGGCATTTTTCCACTGCTCAACAGGCCGCAGCCCGATGTAGATTTCGATGTTACTTACCGGCTCAGGATCGCCCCCCAGCTCAGGGCGGCCAATACGGCTCAATGCATAAGTAACTTCCTCAAATTCCAATAACGTTTGCTCCAGTTTAGGTGCAACCGATAAGGCTGTATCCAGGCTAGCAGAAGGTGCCAGCGTTACACGCAAGTTCAGGGTCCCTTCCTCCAGCTCCGGAACAAACTCAGTGCCAATTTGCGTCAACGTGTATACCGCGAACATAAACAGCGCCGAGATTGCACTAAGGAGTGCTTTGCTGTGGCGCTGCGCCCGAATCAGTAACTGACGATAATACGCTTCAACCCTATCTAATACCGTATTGCGCCGCGCCGGTTTGCGGCTTTTCAGCAAGTAGCAGGCCAAGGGCGGCACGACCAGCAAGGCAATGACCACGGCGCACACCATGGCCAACATAATGCTGGTTGCCATGGGCACAAACAGCTTGGCCTCAACGCCCTCGAATGAAAATAAGGGCAAAAAAACCAGCAGGATAATTGCAGAGGCAAAAAAGATAGGCCTAGCAACATCCCTTGCAGCTAAGCTCACCAATTCATTAAACGGTCTGACGGCAGTGCCGGGTGATGTCGACGACTGAGCGTGTCGTTGCAAGATACGCTCAACCATAACCACGGAGCCATCGACCAACATACCTATGGCTACCGCCAGCCCACCCAGTGACATCAAATTGGCCGACATGCCCATCACAGACATCAGCCCCAAAGCCAGAATGATGGCCGCAGGTACCGAGAGTATAACCAGTATTGCCGCACTCAGATTAAGTAAGAACAAGACCAGCACCACGGCAATAAACACAAATGCCAGCAATAGCGCCTGGGCGACTGTGCTCACGGCCTTGTCGATCAGCATGCTTTGATCGTAAAACGGCACAAATTTAACCCCCTTCGGCAAGGCCCGGTTAATCTGAGTCACTTTGTTGTTGATCCCGTCAATGGTCGCTTTGGTGTTGGCCCCCATACGTTTGAGTACAATACCACTGACAACCTCCCCCATCGACCGCTGTTTACCAGCGTTGTCTCGCCGGGTCATGGTTACTGCCCCCTGACGAATTTCACCTCCCAGTTTAACCTGTGCAACATCACTCACCCGCACTACAGTGCCATTATTTGTCTTGACGGGCACCTGGCGAATTTGCGCAAGGCCTGCTTCACCACTTGCAAACCAGCCAACCCCTCGGATCACCAGTTGCTCCTGACCCCGCTCAAGATACCAGCCACCAACATTACGGTTATTATCCATCAGGGCTTGCTGAACCTGCGCCTGGGTGAGTTCGTAGGCCAGTAAACGTGCAGGATCTACATCCACCTGATATTGCTTAACCTGACCACCAAATGAAAGCACGTCGGTCACCCCTTCTACCGGCATCAGCAAACGTTTAACCACCCAATCATTAAGGCTTCGCAGCGCCATCTCGTCAAAATCCGAGCCGGGCTCTGCCACCAGCAGATATTGATAGACCTGACCCAGCCCGGAGGTATTGGGGCCCATATCCGGTGTTCCTACGGAATCCGGGATCAGTGAACGGGCGGCCTGGAGCCGCTCAAACACCAGCTGTCTGGCAAAGTAAATATCCGTACCTTCCTTAAACACCACAGTCACCCCGGACAATCCGGTTTTCGACACTGAACGCACCTGCTCAACATCCGGTAGCGCGTACATCACAGCTTCAATGGGATAAGTGATCAATTGCTCCACTTCCTGCGCGGCCAACCCAGGCGCTTCAGTATTAACAGCAACCTGAATATTGGTCACATCCGGAAAAGCATCCAGATCCAGGCGAGGTATTTGCCATAATGCCGCCGTCAGAGTCATAAGCGCCAGCAATAACACCAGAGCACGGTATGCAATTGCACCTTGAATGAGTTTATTTAGCATCTTTCGCGCCCTCAGTGGTTGTGTGGATCAAAGCCACTTTTGGCCAATTCGGAAGCAACAAAGAATGCCCCTTCAACAACCACCCTGGCGCCAGTTTCAATCACCTGCGAGGACGATGTAGGCTCAATAATGACCCTATCTCCTATCTGCTTGTTGCGCAGCACAGGAGTGGCAATAAACTCACCCGCCTCATGTTCCACAAATATCTGCCACTGGCCGTCAGCGCCCCGTACCAAGGCTGATTCAGGCACCGCGATAACCGCTTTTGCGGTGTTAAACATAAAATATGCACTGACGAACATCCCCGCATGTAAGGTATCGTCCGGGTTGTCTACCTCCAGGCGAACAACCCGGGTACGCGTCAGTGGATCCAGGGTATGCCCCTGCTGGATCACCTTTGCCGGATAACGCCGAAGATTATGTTCAATCTCAACGGGGGTGCTGGTATCAATCGGGCTTTGCTGTGTAGCAGCCAACCTGACTTCGACCCACAGGGACGATTCATCGGCAAGTTTCATAATCGCCTCTCCAGGCTCAAAGCGCTGGCCCTGAGCAAAATTATCCGCCAGAACAATCCCGCCACGCTTTGCAGTCAAAGTGTATAAGCCCAGCGACTGAGTCTCTTGTAACTGGCTGACATCAGACTGGCTCATCCCCATTGCAAATAACTTACCCTGTGTTGCCTTAAACCGGGCTTTGGCTTCAACCTGCTGATTTTCACTCAGGCTCGTATCGGTTAATTTTGCGAACCGCTGCCACTGGCTGGCAGCAATAAGATAATCTGCCTGCGCCTGCGCCATATCCTGGCTAAATAGGGTAACCAGCTTATCGCCCGGCTCAACTATCTGGCCCAATACGGCATGACGGCGCTCAATCACAGAATCAATCCGCGGCGTTACCACATAGCTGGTGTAACTGTTGGCCTTAAGTTCGCCCGGTGCATACAGTGGCATGCGTTCATATGCTGGCTGGATTGTCTCCAGCTTTAGGTTGATCTTTGCTTGCTGGGCTTGATTAAGCAGCACACTTTGTGCGTGAGGCTGCGCAGCATAAGTAGCACCTGCAGGGCGGTGTTGTTCGGTATGGTTGTGGTCTTGGTCGGCACTTAAACCCGCATTGACCCTCAGTGATATCAGTAGTAATCCAGCTGCATAGCTAAAAATACGTTTGTTCATGGTTATCTAAACCTCTTAATTCGTGGCTTGTCACACATCTAAACTGTCGGCAAGCCACTGCCTGTTTGTTGCAGGCAAAAGGAGACTGACTCATTGCACCGCCCTGTTGCCACATAGCAACAGGCACACGGAAGCAATCCGTCAAACGACAAAAAATATGGCTGATCTGAATACGATCAGAGAGAAACAGAGTTAAGCAATGGGAGGTTTAAACTGAGATTCAATCCGTCGGCGAACCTGAGTGTCGCCGGGTAAAAAGGCGGGGTCACAATTGATAAGGCCGGACACCATAGCAAGCCGGGCTGACATCCAAATAGTATGACTGCCACTACAATGACCACAATGGTGACAGTCGGAGATCACATGTCCCTGCTCATCAAAAATAAGCCTGTCCGAGACAGAATAGTTGTCATCATGAACGTGCTTAGTTTGCAGGTGTGCCTGATCAGGTTGGTGAAAGTTGCCGGGATCGACAGCAGCAGTCACCGATTGCACGCCAATCAGTAACATCATCATTATGCTGAGCAGACCCTGTAGTAAACGCAACTTACCTTTCCACGATTGATTAAGTTGCCAGCAATATAGGCGGGCTAAGAGGCGATGTCAATGCTTCTTAATATCCTATCGTATTGATATAAAATAACATTATCACTTTTAGTCGAGCCATTTATACATGATATGACTATCAATGAAGCCCAAACTAGGATGACGATAAGCCCTTGGAATTGTTCCGATTATTTGATACCCCAACCTTTGCCACAGCTGCACCGCCACCTGATTACTGGCAACCACAGAGTTGAACTGCATAGCCAGGTAGCCCCGCGCTTTTGCCTCATTTTGCGAATGCTCACACAAGGCGCGCGCAACCCCTTTACCTCTTGCCTGGGTTGTAACCATATAGCCACAATTACAAATATGATCGCTCGGGCCCATCGCATTGGCTTTTAAATAATAGCTACCGAGGATCTCGTCTTCTTCTACCATGACATAGGCACAGTCTACTTTTTCGCACCACAGTGCATAGGCCGCTTGCTGTGACATGTCGGGGTCAAAAGCATAGGTCTCTTGTTGTTCAATCACCGCTTTAAAGGTTGGCCAGAAACGTTGAAAGTCGCTTTGTGTCATTATTCTTATCATTTTTTCTCCTGCTTCACGTCTAGTCTTATTCGAGCACTTGCCTGCGTGAAACCGCACTAGTGATCTCAATCAGCTTTTGTAGCGTATGAATTTCATTCAACTACACCATGTTTTGACTATAATTTATAGCCCGTCGCCTGATAACAGCCGTATTTGATCAGCGCAATCCAACACGCAGTGACTTGAAAGGAGACACAGCAATGCAAGCAAACGACCACCCTGGTACCTGTCCGATACTACATAACAGCCCCACTACAGAGCAAATGACCCAACCCAAGTGGTGGCCCAAAACACTGAACCTTGACATACTACATCAACACGACAGCAAAACGGATCCAATGAACCCGGACTTTTGCTATCGCGAAGCGGTAAAACATCTCGACTTCGACGCCCTCAAACAAGACCTTCATGCGCTGATGACCGACAGCCAACCCTGGTGGCCCGCTGACTGGGGGCATTATGGTGGACTGATGATCCGCATGACCTGGCATGCCGCCGGGACATATCGGATAGCCGATGGCCGCGGAGGTGCAGCTACCGGAAACCTGAGATTTGCACCGCTCAACTCATGGCCAGACAATACCAACCTGGATAAAGCGCGCCGTCTGCTTTGGCCGATTAAACAAAAATACGGTAACCGACTGAGCTGGGCAGATCTGATAGCCTACGCCGGCACCATAGCGTATGAGTCTATGGGGTTAAAAACTTATGGATTTGCGTTTGGCCGCGAAGACATCTGGCATCCGGAGAAAGACATTTACTGGGGCCCGGAATCTGAATGGCTGGCCACCAGCGACAGCGACAACAGCCGCTATCACGGTGAGCGGGAGCTACACAACCCTCTGGCCGCCGTAATGATGGGTCTGATCTATGTCAATCCGGAAGGGGTGGATGGCAAGCCCGATCCGCAAAAAACGGCCGAAGATGTGCGCACAACATTTGCCCGTATGGCAATGAATGATGAAGAAACGGTTGCACTGACCGCAGGCGGACACACAGTTGGCAAATGCCATGGTAATGGCGATGCAGAGGCGCTCGGCCCCGAGCCTGAAGGGGCAGCTCTGGAAGCACAGGGGTTTGGCTGGCTTAAAGACGGCGCGACTGGCAAACATGCCGTGACCAGTGGACTGGAAGGCGCCTGGACAAGCCAGCCGACCCGCTGGGACAACGGCTACTTTCATTTATTGCTCAACTATGAGTGGGAACTGAAAAAGAGCCCGGCAGGTGCCTGGCAGTGGCAACCCATCAATGTCAAAGAAGAAGACAAATACCCGGATGTTGCCGACTCACAACAACGCCACAGCCCGATCATGACCGATGCTGATATGGCGATGAAAGTTGACCCGGAGTACCGTAAAATTTCGCAGCGTTTTTATGATGATCCGGATTATTTCTCCGAGGTATTTGCCAAGGCCTGGTTCAAACTCACGCACCGCGATATGGGCCCAATGTCACGTTACATCGGACCAGACGTGCCAACAGAGACCAGCCTTTGGCAAGATCCGGTTCCGACCGGTAATACCAGCTACGACCTTCAGGCGCTCAGGCAAGCCATTGCGGCCTGCGACCTGAGTATCGCAGAGCGCGTTGCGACGGCCTGGGACAGTGCGCGAACGTTTCGCGTCTCAGACCGGCGTGGTGGTGCCAACGGCGCGCGCATTCGCCTGGCACCGCAAAAGGATTGGCCAGGTAACGAGCCAGCTCGACTGAATAAAGTGCTGGCCACCCTCACCCCCATCGCACAGCAACATAACGCTAGTCTGGCAGACACCCTAGTGCTGGCAGGTAACCTTGCTGTTGAGCAGGCCGCAAAAGCGGCAGGGTTTGACATTCAGGTGCCGTTTACGCCCGGGCGAGGCGACGCCATCGACGAGATGACAGATACCGAGGCATTTGCCGTCCTGGAGCCGCTGCATGATGCGTTTCGCAACTGGTTAAAAGCGCCCTACCAGGTGAGCCCGGAAGAGCTCATGCTGGACAAGGCCCAGTTGCTGGGACTCACAGCCCCGCAGATGACGGTACTATTGGGTGGCATGCGTGTACTCAACACCAATCATGGCGCCACGCAGCATGGTGTATTTACTGATCGGCCTGAAGTGTTAAGCAATGACTTTTTTGTCACGCTGACCGACATGCAATACCAGTGGCAACCTAAGGACGAGCACACTTATCAATTGATTGACCGCAACAGAGGCGAAGTGGCGTGGACGGCAACACGCGTCGACCTGGTATTCGGCTCTAACTCCGTGTTGCGCAGTTATTCGGAGTTTTATGCTCAGGACGATAACCGCGAGAAGTTTGTGCAAGACTTTGTTGATGTCTGGGCCAAAGTAATGCACGCCGATATGGCATAAGGACCAAACGACACCGACTCGGGGTGAGTCGGTGTCGATGGAATTAGGCTTTGTTTTGTTGCAACCAGCGGTCGAGGCTGTTGGCAAACTGTTGTTTTTCGGCCTGCCCCAGCGGAGGCGGGCCACCACTGACCATACCGCTGCTGCGCATGGTATCCATAAAGTCGCGAATATTCAGCCGGGAGCGGATGTTTTCCCGGGTAAATTCTTCACCGCGCGTGCTTAGCGCTAGTCCGCCTTTCTCTATGGCCTCTGCCGCCAGCGGAATGTCACTGGTGATCACTAAATCCCCCGCGTTCATACGGCGCACAATTTCGTTGTCGGCAACATCAAAACCGCTGCTAACCTGTAGCTTGTGAATATAAGGAGATGGCGGTGTTTTAATATACTGATTTGCAACGAATGTGACTGGCATCTGGGTTCTGGCTGCGGCACGGAACAAAATCTCGCGGATCACCACCGGGCACGCATCTGCATCTACCCATATGTGTTTCTTGTTGTCCAAAATTGGCTCATTTGTTTTATTGGCTATGCGGCAAGTGTACAACTTGCCGCAACCAAGCAAAAGCGTGAATTAAGCTAAAGCGTGAATTTAGATAGCAGCCCTTCTTGCTCATGGGCATGTTGCGCCAGTACTTTACTCGACTCATACTGTCGAATAGCGAAGCTCCCTACTTCTACGCTAATGTCGTTGATATTAGAGGTGTTTTTGTTGATTTCCTCAATCACCACACTTTGCTCTTCTATGGCCGTTGCAATTTGAATATTGCGGTCCATGATGTCTTTCACGGCCTCGGATATTTCATTAAGCATGCCCGTGGCTTGCTCCGTTTGCTCTACACAGAGCAAGGTTTTATCGCGACTACTGCCCATGGCGCTTTGGACCTGAATAGACGAGGCCTGGATCTGCTCTATCATCGACTTGATTTCAGTGGTCGACTCTTGCGTTTTGGTTGCCAGTGAACGCACTTCATCAGCAACCACGGCAAAGCCCCGCCCCTGCTCGCCTGCCCGAGCCGCTTCAATGGCGGCGTTCAGCGCCAGCAAGTTAGTTTGCTCGGCAATGCCGTTTATTACGGAAAGGATATTTTCAATACTCTGACTGTATTCAGCCAGCTGTGTACTCATTTCGTGTGAGGTGTTAATTTCATCCGCCAAAGCGCTGATCTCACCCCGTGTTTTCTGGAATACTTGCTGACCTTGTGCCGCTTTTTCATTGACCGAGGTAATGGACGTCGCCGCGTTTTGCGCACTACCGGCAATCTCACTGGAAGTGGTACTCATTTCGTGCATTGCTGTTGCCAGCCCCTCAATGTGCTGTACCTGCTCGGTCAGCTGAGAGCTGGACTGATTCGCCAACGTCCGGGCTTCATCACAGCTGGCAACCACCATATCAGCTCGCTGTTTCACGTCGGTTACCAGAGCATGTAAAGAACCCAAAAACTGGTTGAACTCCTGCGCCACCTTGCCGCATTCATCCTGATGTTTTATGCGTACGCGCTGGGTCAAGTCGCCGCTACCCGAGGCGATATTAGTGATCGCATCATTAAGATCTTTCAACGGTTTGAGTAGCTGAATTGCCAACGCACGGCTCAGAAACGCGCCTAGCAAAATGGCCACCACGGCCAGCACCAGAGTGCTCATAGACAATTCTCTCAAATCGCGAAATACCAGCGCTTTGTCGAGCAAAACCGCCAGATACCAGTCGGTACCGTATTGCTGCGACAAAGGATAGAAGTACAGCAGCTTGGCCTCCCCTTTTACCGTCACTTCTAACAAAGTTTGCTCTGCTGATTTATGCAATTGAGGAGATAAAGCACTAAGCGGCTTACCATTGAGCTTGGCATTTTGGTGAGACACGATGGTCCCTTTACTGTCGACTAAAAAGGCGTAGCCTGTACCATCAAAGTTGACTGCGTTAACGCTTTTGGCGATGGTATCCAGGCTGAGGTCGCCGCCAATGGCACCACGAAACTGGCCAGCAACATTGATGGGTGCTACGACTGAGAGCAATAGCTCACCGGTCGCGGCATCCGTATACGGGCTGGTAAACACAGTTTTGCCTTTGTCTCTGGCCAGCTTGTACCAGCCCCGCTCCCGAAAATCGACATCCGGCGGGTTTTGCCGGTTCGGATTGTTCGACCTTAAAATAGGCTCATTACTTAAGGTGCCAAACGACAGTAAAAAAGCCTCTTTAAAATACGGTGATTCAAGTCCTTTTTGAAACTGTTCCGGGCTAAAATCGGCTTCAATCTGGCTGCGCAACAATCTGATCAAAGCTGCTTTTTCGGCCAGCCAGTTGTCTATACCCAAAGCCAGTAACTGTGCGGAATCGCTCACATAAGCTGTGGTTTTTTTATTCATGGAATTGTTGACCAACCAGTAAGTGGTAATGCTGATCACCAGTATGATCACAAAGATAAGAAGCGCCGATGCCAAAGAGAATTTGCTGCGGATTTTCATATAATTTAGGCCAAATAAAATCACCCTTTGCCAAAGTGTTGTCTATAATTCGATTTATCGCAACTAACGCAACAAATTTGGTAATTTGCTATGAAAAACGCGATCTCCTCTGTGACTAAAGCCATCCTCGTCGCCCTGTGCGTACCGCTAACCTGCGCCCATGCTAACACTGAACGTGCTGTTACTATGGCCGATATTGAAGCACTCGAAGCCCAGCTTAAGGCCTTAAAAGCACGGTTTGAGCGGCAAAACCCGGCTATCTCACAACCGACACAAGACACTAAATCTGCCAGCGCAGCGGTGCCTGACAAGGCGCAAACAGCCCAGGCCCCTGCTGCGACCGTAAAATCACCACCCGCTGAAGAGAAGCGCCAATTGGATGTGTATGCGACCATGCGTCCTACTTATGGTCGGCTCGAAACCAATGGCGAAGACAACTGGGATGTTCGCGATGCCTTATCTCATGCCGGGCTCAAGGTAACACACGAATTTGATCAGGACTGGAGTGCGGAGCTGCATGGCGAATGGAGTATTGACGTTGCCAATGAAGGTAATTTTGGCCGCTCCCGGCGCGCCTATACCGCACTGAACACCCCGGTCGGGCGTTTTGGTATTGGCAAACAGCGACCAGCACAATATCTGTTTATTGCTGAGTACGTGGACATCTTCAACCATGCAAACAGCCCGTTTGCCTACGACCCCGAGAGCCTGTTCTTTGTCGACAACCTGATCAGCTACCGGCTCACGCCCGGACCTTTTACCTTTGTTGCGGTGGCCCAGTTTAATGGTGAATCGGGCAGTAACTCTGACGACTTAGTCAATGTGGGCCTGAGCTATGATGCCAACGACTTACATGCCGCGATCACTTATCAGCAAAACGATGTTTATGCTGACGATGTTCAGCTTGGAGACAATAACCTCTGGGCGACTTCGCTCGCTTATCAGTTTACTCCCCGCTTCTATGCCTGTCTCTTGATCACATTT
>NZ_PPUZ01000119.1:0-1671 GCF_004212645.1 Pseudoalteromonas rubra
ACGCCCCAGGGCATCGTACAGATACGACCGCGCCCAGCTGCCGCGCTGCTCGCTATCCAGACGCCAGGGGTTGCCGGTGTCGGATATCAGCGTGGCCCACCAACGCCGATTTCGAAGCGTCCATCTCAATCACCCACCAAAAATCCGAACTGAATGTCTACGATTTTGGGTGGATGTCCTTGTTAATTTGTAGGTGTACTGCCAGTTGCCCCGGTCGACATCCTCAGTGCGCTCTTTACGGCCTGTGATCAGGTTGTAGGTGTTGGATATCAGTGTGGCGCACTAACACCGATTTAGGAGCGTCCATCTCCATCACCCACCAGAAATCCGAACTGAATGTCTACGATTTTGGGTGGGTGTCCTTGTAATTTCTTATTGCACAGAAAAAAGGCGCTCACTGAGCGCCTGTGTAGGATATGTGCTATCTTAAGCTCTACTCATCTGAGCGAACTTATGTTCCAACCTCTAAACTCAAAATCTGAAGATATAAGCTGCCATGTCGCTCAACAATCCATACACTCCCTTCCTTGTCCAAAATCAATCCATTACTATCCTCAACAAAAGCCTTGTTTTCTAATGATTTTTTTAGAACCAAGCTCAATTCAGGTGAAAATATCAGTTCTTCATTGGATGAATAGTCATGGCTATTCTCAATTTTAATCAAGGCCCCCCCATGTTTAATATAGAAAGGAAACCAGAATATACTTTCCAAATCACTGTAACGCTTTGCATCAATGGTCTGGTTTATCATTTCCAAAAATTTAAACAATTTTCTGCTTGAGCTTATACCAGACTTAGCATATCGCAACTCTATTGAATCTACGGTCAGCTCTAGTGAACTAAGAGTACATTCAGGTTTATTTACACCAAATTCAAATGCAAACTCATCTTCACTCATTGCCTCAACTTGCGATATAAAATCTTGAGTAAAAATAGACTTCGAAATCGCAACAAGCATCCTCCCGTTTACCACTTTGATACTAGAACCACCCACTCTAGCGTTTATAGGGTAATTGAGGTGCTCGCTAAGATATTCAAAGTTCGAACTGATCATCATACTTTTTAACGACTTAACATTTGAGCATTGCGCATAAGAAGCTGCTTGAAAAAATAGTAATAAAACAACTGCTATTTTCATTCCTATGGCCTCCCCGAATAATCGCCGTTGAGGTACATGTTATATTCTGCAGCTCTTCTTTTCACCAGCCCAGATAGACCCCCGTTTGTTATATCCAAAAACTCAAACGCTACTCCACCGTGATTCGCTTGTGAAAAGTTCGATGATAGATTTGGAAACCTCTCAATGTAGCCTGAATTCATCGATAAACTAACCAATGCATCATATTGATTCTGGTTCAATGTAGTACCTCCATTAATAGAAATAAACCGGTTTACACGAACCTCAGCTGCCGCAATGTCACTCATCAGTAACCCCATTGCTCTTTCTTCAGTAATATTGTTATATGAACCGCTTAAGTACTCTTCATTTGATATTTCATGACCATACCCAACGGTCCACTTGCCAGTAGGCTCACCGTCAGAATTCAATACTTTATATGGGCTAGCCTTGAAGCCTTCCCAGCCTTTGATGAAATCTACAACTTTATCACTGGATGTATATACACCGAAAGATCTGTAAATCTCCCTAACCGACTCACCCGCCTGATTCAA
>NZ_PPUZ01000012.1:0-160417 GCF_004212645.1 Pseudoalteromonas rubra
CTAAATGAGAAATTTTTAACATAGTTAGCGTCATATTTGCTCCGTCAAATTGAACAGGTATTAAGTGAAATTGGTATTATATGAAAGAGGACGACTCAATGTATGCTGAAGTAGCTCGCCAGTTTGCTTGTACCAAGCGCAGGAAGTGTACATTAATTGAATACAGCTTGCACATGTTAAGCAATAAAACAAAGCACATTTGCAAAGGCTTTTTCCTAGAACCAACGGCTCTGAGGATTTGAGAACAGGATCAAAAAAGGCGCCCTGAGGCGCCTTTTTTACAAGCAGGTAAGGGATTACCAGCCTGCTTTTTCTTTTAGTGCAGAACCGATCTCAGCTAGTGAACGAACGGTCTTAACGCCAGCAGCTTCAAGTGCAGCGAACTTCTCGTCAGCTGTACCTTTACCGCCTGCGATGATTGCACCAGCGTGACCCATACGCTTACCTGGAGGCGCTGTAACACCTGCAATGTAAGAAACAACTGGTTTAGTCACGTTGTGCTTGATGTACTCTGCCGCTTCTTCTTCAGCTGTACCACCGATCTCACCAATCATTACGATTGCTTCAGTCTTAGGATCGTTCTGGAACATTTCCAGTACGTCGATGAAGTTAGTGCCTGGGATTGGGTCACCACCGATACCTACACAAGTAGACTGACCGAAGCCAGCGTCAGTAGTTTGCTTAACTGCTTCGTAAGTCAAAGTACCTGAACGAGATACGATGCCTACTTTACCTGGAAGGTGGATGTGACCAGGCATGATACCGATCTTACACTCGCCCGGAGTGATAACACCAGGACAGTTAGGACCAATCATGCGAACGCCAGTTTCTTCCAGCTTCACTTTAACATCAACCATATCAAGTGTAGGGATGCCTTCAGTGATACATACGATAAGCTCGATACCTGCGTCGATCGCTTCAAGGATAGCGTCTTTACAGAATGCAGCTGGTACGTAGATTACAGATGCAGTTGCACCAGTAGACTCTACCGCTTCGCGTACAGTGTTGAATACTGGCAGACCCAGGTGAGTTGTGCCGCCTTTACCAGGAGAAACACCACCAACCATTTGCGTACCGTACTGGATAGCTTGTTCAGAGTGGAAAGTACCCTGGCCACCAGTGAAACCCTGACAGATTACTTTAGTATCTTTGTTAATTAGTACAGACATTATTTGCCCTCCGCAGCAGCAACTACTTTCTCAGCAGCGTCAGTTAGAGACTCAGCTGCAATGATGTCAAGGCCAGAGTTAGCTAGTACTTCACGACCCGCTTCAGCATTAGTACCTTCAAGACGTACAACTACTGGTACGTTTACGCCAACTTCTTTAACCGCACCGATGATACCTTCTGCGATCATGTCACAACGAACGATGCCGCCGAAGATGTTAACTAGTACAGCTTTAACGTTGTCATCAGACAGGATGATCTTGAACGCTTCAGATACACGCTCTTTAGTCGCGCCGCCACCTACGTCAAGGAAGTTAGCTGGCTTACCGCCGTGCAGGTTTACGATGTCCATTGTACCCATTGCTAGGCCAGCACCGTTAACCATACAACCTACGTTACCGTCTAGCGCTACGTAGTTCAGCTCGAAGCTTGCTGCGTGAGCTTCACGTGCATCTTCTTGTGAAGGATCGTGGAATTCACGGATCTTAGGCTGACGGAACAATGCGTTGCCGTCTACACCGATCTTGCCGTCAAGACAGTGCAGGTTGCCTTCGTCAGTGATTACCAGAGGGTTGATCTCTAGTAGTGCAAAGTCGTGGTTGATGAACATGTCAGCAAGACCCATGAAGATCTTAGTGAACTGTTTAACTTGAGTTGGGTTCAGGTTTAGTTTGAACGCAAGCTCACGACCTTGGTAAGCCTGAGGACCGACTAGTGGATCGATCTCAGCTTTGTGAATTAGTTCTGGTGTGTTGTGAGCAACTTCTTCGATCTCAACACCACCTTCAGTTGATGCCATGAACACGATTTTACGTGAAGCACGGTCAACAACAGCACCCAGGTATAGCTCATTTGCAATATCAGTGCAGCTTTCTACTAAGATTTTAGCAACTGGCTGACCTTTCTCGTCAGTTTGGTAGGTTACCAGGTTTTTGCCTAACCAGTTTTCAGCAAATGCGCGGATCTCGTCTTTGCTGTCTGCCAGTTTTACACCGCCCGCTTTACCACGGCCGCCAGCGTGTACTTGACATTTTACAACCCACTTGTCACCACCGATTTTACCAGCAGCTTCAACTGCCTCTTGAGGCGTGTCACAAGCGTAACCATCTGATACAGGTAAACCATATTCGGCAAAAAGTTGTTTTGCCTGATACTCATGCAAATTCATGATGCTTTATCCAATTTTTTATACTAAAAAAGCTGAATATTTATGCAAATAATCAGCTATCCCAAATTGCGCCCATAGTATAGATCTCAAGGCCTTGTATGAAAACCCCAGTAAGACTAATGGCGCAAAAAAAAAGCTGTATGCGGACATTATGCTCACATACAGCTTAATCTTTAATCTAGATGATTATACGTCCAGAAGCAGACGCGTTGGATCTTCCAGAAGTTCCTTAATTGTAACCAGGAAGCCAACCGATTCTTTACCATCGATTTGACGGTGATCGTAAGATAGTGCCAGATACATCATAGGCAGGATCTCAACCTTGCCATTCACTGCCATTGGACGGTCCTGGATTTTGTGCATACCCAGGATTGAAGACTGCGGCAAGTTGATGATAGGCGTAGACAGTAGTGAACCAAATACACCACCGTTAGTGATAGTGAAGTTACCACCAGTCATGTCGTCAACAGTCAGCTTACCGTCACGGCCTTTCAGTGCCAGCTCGCGGATACCTTTTTCGATTTCAGCAACAGACAGCTTGTCACAGTCGCGTAGTACAGGCGTTACCAGACCACGAGGTGTAGATACTGCGATGCTGATGTCGAAGTAGTTGTGGTAAACGATGTCATCGCCGTCGATAGACGCGTTTACTTCAGGGAAACGCTTCAGCGCTTCTGTAACCGCTTTCACGTAGAAAGACATGAAACCAAGACGGATGCCGTGACGCTCTTCGAATACGTCTTTGTACTGCTTACGAAGGTCCATGATAGGCTTCATGTTTACTTCGTTGAAGGTCGTCAGCATCGCTGTTGAGTTCTTCGCTTCTAGCAGACGGTTCGCGATTGTCTTACGCAGACGAGTCATTGGAACGCGCTTCTGAGTACGGTCGCCCATTGGTGCCGCTGGAGCAGCTGCCGCTGGCGCCGCTGCAGGTTTTGCCGCAGGTGCTTTCAGGAATGCATCAACATCTTCTTTAGTGATGCGACCGCCTTTGCCAGTGCCTTTGATTTGTGAAGCATCAAGACCTTTTTCTGCAATCAAGCGACGTACAGATGGCGTTAGTACATCTGCATTGTCATCGCTTGCAGGCGCCGCTTCTGCCTGTGCAGCTGGCGCCGCTGCTGGAGCGCCACCGGCAACCAGTTTACCAATTACTTGCTCACCCAGAACGGTTTCACCTTCTGCGTGCAGTTGCTCGCCCATTACACCGTCTTCAGGTGCAACAACTTCAAGCACAACTTTGTCTGTTTCGATGTCTACCAGGTTTTGGTCACGGCTTACCGCTTCACCCGGTTGTACATGCCAAGTTGCAACTGTAGCGTCTGCTACTGATTCAGGAAGTACAGGTACTTTAATGTCCACTTCTTTACCTTCTGCTGCTGGCGCCGCTGCTGGCGCTGCTGTTTGTTCATTTGATTGCGCTGGAGCGGCATCTGACGCGCCCAGCTGTGCGATAACTTGCTCACCAAGAACCGTTGCGCCCTCTTCTTCAGAGATAGCGACAATAACACCGTCTTCAGGTGCAACGACTTCTAACACTACTTTGTCAGTTTCGATATCTACCAGGTTTTGGTCACGGCTTACTTTGTCACCAACGCTTACGTGCCATGTGGCCACTGTTGCATCGGCAACAGATTCAGGAAGAACAGGAACCTTAATTTCGGTCGTCATCTCTAATTCCTTATTTCTTAATAGTTAAAGCGTCAGCAATCAACGCATTTTGTTCTTTTGTATGGGTCGACATATAGCCACATGCAGGCGCTGCTGCAGCTTTACGACCGGCGTAAGTCAACTTCGCACCACTTGGGATGGCTTCCCAGAAATGGTGTTGTGAACAGTACCAGGCACCTTGGTTTTGAGGCTCTTCCTGACACCATACGAAGTCTTTAACGTGCTGGTAGCGAGCCATGATTTCGTCCATCTCTTTGTGCGGGAACGGATATAGCTGCTCCACACGAACGATAGCGACGTTATTCAGCTCTTGCTTGCGACGCTCCTGTAGCAATTCGTAGTACACTTTACCGCTACAGAACACAACGCGCTCGACGTTTTCAGGATTGATGTCATCAATCTCGTCGATCATGTTGTGGAAAACACCTTCGGACAACTCTTCCAGGCTAGAGACAGCCAGAGGATGACGAAGTAAAGATTTAGGTGTCATTACAATCAGTGGACGACGCAGAGGACGTACTGACTGACGACGTAACATAGCATAAACCTGAGCTGGCGTACTTGGTACACACACTTGCATGTTGTGGTCTGCACACAGTTGCAGGTAACGCTCAAGACGCGCCGAGCTGTGCTCTGGGCCCTGACCTTCGTAGCCGTGTGGCAGTAATAAAGTCAGACCACACAGGCGGCCCCACTTTTGCTCACCTGAGCTCAGGAATTGGTCGAATACCACCTGAGCACCGTTCGCGAAGTCACCGAATTGGGCTTCCCACAGTACCAGTGAGGTTGGCTCTGCCGTTGCGTAACCATATTCAAACGCCAATACGGCTTCTTCTGACAATACTGAGTCATACACTTCAAACAGACCCTGACCGTCACGCACGTTTTGCAGCGGCAGGTAAGTTGATGCATCGACTTGGTTGTGAACAACCGCATGGCGGTGGAAGAAAGTACCACGGCCTGAATCCTGACCGGTCAGACGAATGTCTGTGCCCTGATCAACCAAGGTTGCGTAGGCAAGCGTTTCTGCCATACCCCAGTCAAGTAGCTTCTCGCCACTGGCCATGGTCTTACGATCGTCGTAAATTTTCTTAACGCGCGACTGTGCTTTGTGATCAGCCGGGTAAGTCGAGATTTTTTCGCTCAACTCTTTAAGCTTCTCAACCGGAACACTTGCCTCGTAAGGGGTATCCCAGTCATGGCCTACATATTTAGACCAGTCTGATGAGTGCTTGGTCTCAGGTTGAATTTCTTCAACCACGATCTGACCTTTGTCCAGACCGTTACGGTAGTCGTCTGCCAGTGTCTTCGCTTCATCAGCGCTCAACACACCTTCAGATACCAGTTTATCAGCATAAATCTGACGTGGAACTGGGTGCTTTTTGATCTTCTGATACATCAGAGGCTGAGTTGCATTCGGCTCATCGGCTTCGTTGTGGCCATGACGACGGTAACAAACCAAGTCGATCACTACATCGCGCTTAAACTTGTTACGGAAATCAAGGGCAACTTGCGTCACGAACGCAACCGCTTCCGGGTCATCCGCGTTAACGTGGAAAATTGGCGCCTGAACCATCTTAGCGATGTCAGTACAGTACTCAGTTGAACGCGTGTCTTCCTGGTTTGACGTCGTGAAACCAACCTGGTTGTTTACCACGATGCGGATTGAACCACCAACACCATAAGCGCGCGTCTGAGACATGTTAAATGTCTCTTGTACTACGCCCTGGCCGGCGATGGCTGAGTCACCGTGAATAGTGATAGGGAGTGCTTTAGAACCGCTCTTACAGTTGAGACGGTCAAGACGTGCACGTACCGAACCCATAACAACCGGGTTTACGATCTCAAGGTGTGACGGGTTAAACGCCAGCGCCATGTGAACGTTGCCGCCCTGCGTTGCGAAGTCAGACGAGTAACCCATGTGATATTTTACGTCACCAGAGCCTGCAGATTCGCCGTACTTGCCCGCAAACTCGTCAAACAGTACTTGTGGGTTTTTACCCAGTACGTTGACCAATACGTTCAGACGACCACGGTGTGCCATACCAATGACCACTTCTTCCTGGCCACTTTCACCGGCACGATGTACCAGCTCTTTTAGCATTGGCACCAGTGCATCACCGCCTTCCAGTGAGAAACGTTTTGCGCCTGGGAATTTAGCACCTAAGTATTTTTCCAGACCATCAGCAGCGGTTAGGCCTTTTAGGATGCGAAGCTTAGTTTCTTTGTTGAATTTAGGCTGAGCGAAGGTAGATTCGATGCGTTGCTGTAACCAACGTTTTTCTTCTGTTGAAGTAATGTGCATATACTCGGCACCAACAGAACCACAATAAGTGGTTTTCAGCGCGTTGTATAAGTCTTTTAACTTCATTGTCTCTTGGCCTGAAGCAAAAGAGCCAACGTTATATTCTTTTTCCAGGTCGGCATTGTCTAAATCATGATAGGCCAGGTCGAGTTCGCGAACTCGATCACGCTGCCATAGACCCAATGGATCTAAGTTTGCGTTTTGGTGACCTCTGAATCTGAATGCATTAATAAGCTGCAAAACACGAACCTGTTTTGCATCTGCCGCACCTTCTGCAGAAACGATTACTTCTCTGTGTTTGTTTTTAGCAAGGTCAGCAAACTGAGACTTAATCTCCGAATGCTTAACATCAACGTCAACGCCTTCTACCTTTGGCAGTTGATCAAACACTTCTCGCCATTCTTCTGGCACTGAAGCCGCATCATCAAGATACGCCTCATATAAATCTTCCACATATGCAACGTTGCCGCCGTATAAGTGCGAAGATTCCAGCCATGCCTTCATCACACCTTCGTGCATTTATTAGCCCTTTTTCTAGCGCAGAAACTTAAACGAAAACAAGATGGCATGCTGAGCATGCCATCTGTAGATTTAAATATGTATTAAACCGAACGATTTAACAACATAGATTTAATGTGTCCGATCGCCTTAGTAGGATTCAAGCCTTTCGGACAAACGCTTACACAGTTCATGATACTGTGACAGCGGAAGACGCTGAACGCGTCATCAAGGTCAGCCAGACGCTCTTCTGTCGCAGTATCACGGCTGTCAGCCAGGAAGCGATACGCGTGAAGAAGGCCCGCAGGACCGATAAATTTATCTGGGTTCCACCAGAACGACGGACATGACGTTGAACAACATGCACACAGAATACACTCGTACAGACCATCCAGCTTGTCACGCTCTTCAATGCTTTGAAGACGCTCTTCACCGCCGGTTGGCTTGTCGTTGATCAGGTAAGGTTTTACCTTCTCGTACTGAGTGTAGAACTGGCTCATGTCGATAACCAGGTCACGGATCACTGGCAGACCCGGTAATGGACGAACGATGATCTTACCTTTGCCACCTTTCTGCAATGCAGATAAAGGGGTGATACAAGCCAGACCGTTCTTACCATTCATGTTTACACCGTCTGAACCACACACACCTTCACGGCATGAACGGCGGAAAGACAATGTTGGATCTTGTTCTTTCAACATTAACAGTGCATCTAGCACCATCATGTCGCGACCTTCTTCAACCTCAAGCTTGTAATCTTGCATACGAGGTGCAGAATCTACGTCAGGGTTGTAACGATAAACAGATAATTCTAAAGTTGCCATCGCTTAGCTCCTAGTATGTACGTGCTTTCGGTGGGAATGCTTCACGAGTCTTAGGCGCAAAGTTTACTTCACGCTTAGTCATCGTGTCTGACTCTGGGTGATGCAAAGAGTGGCATAGCCAGTTCTCATCGTCACGCTCAGGGAAGTCAAAGCGCGAGTGTGCACCACGGCTTTCAGTACGGAAGTTAGCTGCAACGGCTGTTGAGTAAGCTGTTTCCATCAGGTTATCAAGCTCTAAGCACTCGATACGCTGGGTGTTGAACTCAGTTGACTTGTCGTCAAGACGCGCAAACTTAAGACGCTCACGGATCTCTTTAAGTTCTTTAAGACCATCAGCCATCGCGTCACCTTCACGGAATACCGAGAAGTTAAGCTGCATACATTCTTGTAGGTCTTTCTTGATCTGAACTGGATCTTCGCCTTTGCCTTTCTCAGAAGACTCCCAACGGTTGAAGCGTGCAAATGCCTGCTCAACGTCGTCAGAAGATGCATCACCTGTAGACTCGAAGCCTTGCAGGTAAGTACCCAGGAAGTTACCAGCCGCACGACCGAATACAACCAGGTCAAGCAGTGAGTTACCACCCAAACGGTTTGCACCGTGTACAGATACACACGCAATTTCACCAACCGCGAACAGACCTTCAATGATACGCTCTTCGCCGTTTTCATTCACGTTCAGTACCTGACCATTTACGTTGGTCGGTACACCACCCATCATGTAGTGACAGGTTGGGATAACCGGAATTGGCTCTTTAGCTGGATCAACGTGTGCGAATGTCTTAGACAGGTCACATACGCCAGGCAGACGCAGGTTAAGCATTTCTTCACCAAGGTGGTCAAGTTTAAGCTTAATGTGAGTACCCCAAGGGCCTTCACAACCACGGCCTTCACGGATTTCGGTCATCATTGCACGCGCAACAACGTCACGACCCGCAAGGTCTTTCGCGTTAGGCGCATAACGTTCCATGAAACGCTCGCCGTCTTTATTCAGAAGGTAACCACCTTCACCACGACAACCTTCCGTTACCAGCGTACCCGCACCCGCGATACCGGTTGGGTGGAACTGCCACATTTCCATGTCCTGCATAGAGATGCCAGCACGAACCGCCATACCAACACCGTCACCAGTGTTGATGTGTGCGTTAGTGGTTGATGCGTAGATACGACCTGCACCACCGGTTGCCAAAACAACCGCTTTAGACTTGAAGTAAACAACTTCGCCGCTTTCGATGTCGATTGCAGTAACACCGACTACGTCGCCTTTGTCGTTTTTAACCAAATCAAGTGCGTACCACTCAGAGAAAACGTTAGTTTTGTTCTTAACGTTTTGCTGGTACAAGCAGTGTAGCAATGCGTGACCTGTACGGTCTGCCGCTGCTGCCGTACGTGCAGCCTGCTCACCACCAAAATTCTTAGACTGACCACCGAAAGGACGCTGATAAACACGGCCGTTCTCAAAACGAGAGAAAGGCAGACCCATGTTTTCAAGTTCAGTGATTGCCTCAGGACCGGTTTTGGTCATGTACTCGATGGCATCTTGGTCACCAATGTAATCAGAACCCTTAACCGTGTCGTACATGTGCCATTCCCAGTTGTCTTCGTGGGAGTTACCCAGTGCAACTGTGATACCACCTTGTGCAGATACCGTATGAGAACGTGTCGGGAATACTTTAGAGATCAATGCACAAGTTTTGCCTGACTCAGAAATCGCAAGCGCTGCACGCATGCCAGCACCACCGGCGCCAACTACAACAGCGTCAAATTCACGAACATTATATTTCACTTAAACACCCCACAATACAAACAGGCCAACAGCAACATACGCCAGTGCCATCAGATTAAGTACAAAGCCCAGCACAGAACGCATCGTTGAACACTTAACGTAGTCCGTTAGAACCTGCCACAAACCAATGCGAGTGTGGACCATGATGCATACCAGTGTGATGAAAGTTGCCGCTTTAACGGCCAGGTTTGAAAACAAACCTGTCCAGGCTTCATAGCTGATTTCGGGCGTTAGCAGAAAATAGCCAACGATAAATACCGAATAAGCCAGGATGATTAGTGCAGTCGCGCGCAATGACACATAGTCTTGCACACCGTCGCGCTTCAGAGTTGCTTGATTTAAGACCATATCCACACTCCTGCCAGGATGGCTACGATTACCCACAGCGCCAATGCGATTTTTGCACTGGTGTTGCCCGATTCTAATTCTTCCCAGTGACCCATGTCTTGGATCATGTGACGTACGCCACCAATGATGTGGTAAGACAATACAGTCAGGGTGCCCCACGCAATGAATTTTGCAATAAAGCCAGTCATTAGCTCTTTAACAAATTCAAACCCTTCAGGAGAAGAAAGAGACTCAGACCACGCCCAAATGACAAAGGTCAATGCGAAGAATAACGCAACACCGGTGATACGGTGCAAAATCGACGCTTTTGCCGTAGGTGGCATAGATATAGTCGTAAGATCTAGATTTACAGGTCTTTGCTTTTTCACAGTTACTTGCCCATCTTGCTCACAAAGGAGCTCATCTACTTGTTTTTATAAAACCACTTGCGCTGGTTGCACAAATGGCACACTCTAGATATACCTGTTTAAACACTGAGCGGTTCACTTTGTGAAAATGCCAATGTAAAAATAGGTTTACCCACAGACGACACGGTATAAAACCGTAGATAGTATATAAGGCCAAGCGGCCTTTTACAATTCTTGTTTAGATTGAGACGCTTGCGAATTAGCCGATGGTATAATATTTAAACGGCGTAGAATATTTATCATACATTTCTGCATAATTCTCAGAAAAATTGACTTTCCACCCCTATTTTAAGTTAGAATGATCTGAATTTGCTTAACATTAGTATCACAACATAACAATCAGAATATTGTTATTTCATAGGAGATAAATAGATGGCAGATAAGAAAGCCACAGTCCATATCGATGGTCATGATCCGATCGAACTCCCGATCTACTCTGGCACTGCTGGCCAGGACGTAGTCGACGTCCGCACACTTGGCGCTCACGGCTTCTTCACATACGACCCTGGTTTTATGTCGACTGGCTCTTGCGAATCATCTATTACTTATATCGATGGTGCAAAGGGTGTACTACTACACCGTGGTTACCCAATCGAGCAATTAGCAGAGCAATCTAACTACATTGAGCTGTGCTACCTGCTGCTTAACGGTGAATTACCAGACGATGCGCAACTTGAAGAATTTGCAAAGAACATCACGCACAACACTATGCTGCATGAAAAAATTGCGTCTTTCTTCCAGGGTTTCCGTGTTGATTCTCACCCAATGGCGATGCTATGTGGTGTGGTTGGTGCATTGTCTTCGTTCTATCACGACGACCTGGACATCTCAGATGCTGATCAGCGTATGCGTTGTGCAATCAAACTGGTTGCTAAACTGCCTACCATTGCTGCGATGGCGTATAAGTACAACACAGGTCAGCCGTTCGTTTACCCACGTAACGACCTGAGCTACGCAGAAAACTTCCTGCACATGATGTTCTCAGTCCCAGCTGAAGAGTACAAGGTTAACCCTGTACTGGCCAAAGCAATGGACCGTATCTTCATGCTTCACGCAGACCACGAGCAAAACGCGTCTACTTCAACGGTACGTCTTGCTGGTTCTTCAGGCGCTAACCCTTATGCGTGTATCGCAGCGGGTATCGCGTCACTGTGGGGTCCTGCGCACGGCGGTGCAAACGAAGCATGTCTGAACATGCTGGAAGAAATTGGTACTGTTGACCGTATCGACGAATACGTTGCAAAAGCAAAAGACAAGAACGACCCGTTCCGTCTGATGGGCTTTGGTCACCGCGTATACAAAAACTTCGACCCGCGTGCGACCGTAATGCGTCAAACTTGTCACGAAGTGCTGAAAGAGCTGAACATTCAGGATCCATTGCTTGACGTTGCAATGAAACTTGAGCAGATCGCACTGGAAGACCCGTACTTCGTTGAGAAGAAACTGTACCCGAATGTTGATTTCTACTCAGGTATCATCCTGAAAGCGATTGGTATTCCGACCAGCATGTTCACTGTGATCTTCGCTATGTCTCGTACTGTTGGCTGGATCTCACACTGGAACGAAATGCTGTCTCAGCCTGGTCATAAGATTGGTCGTCCACGTCAGTTGTATACTGGCTACACGGCACGTGACTATAAAAAAGAGGGTGACAGATAAGCATCGCTTAACTGACGCTTTGAAAAGGGTTGCCATTGGCAGCCCTTTTTTGTGCCAGGTCTTCGGGCAGACTTGCAAGCCAATATAAATCCGGTAAAATCCGCCTGCTCAGGCGCAGTAGGAGACCCTTTTGAACGATAACCCTTGCACACAACTTCGGCATGATTTCCCCATCTTTGAGGTGTCGGTTGACGACCAGCCTTTGTGTTATCTTGACTCCGCTGCCACCACCCAGAAACCCAATCAGGTGATCCAGGCTGTAAAGGATTTTTACCAGTCTCAGAACGCCAATGTACACCGAGGTTTACACACACTGAGTGAACAGGCGACCACAGCCTATGAGGCTGTACGGGGCCAATTAGCGCAATTTCTTAATGTGCAAAGCCGGGAAATTGTCTGGACCAGTGGCGCTACCGCCTCTTTGAATTTAATTGCGTATGGCCTGAGCGACAGCTTAAAAAAAGACGATGTGATTGTGTTGTCCCCTTTGGAGCATCACGCCAATATCGTACCCTGGCAACTTGCCGCAAAGCGCACAGGTGCACGTATTGAGTTACTGCCAGTAGATGCACAAGGTATTCTTCAGCTTGAACAAGCTAAAGCGCTGATAGAGAGCCTAAAACCCAAAGTAATGAGTATTTGCCATGCCTCTAATGCGCTGGGCAACATTAATGATGTAGCAGCGTTGATAGCGAGCAGTAAAAGCTCAGGCACGGTTACTGTGGTAGATGGCGCTCAATCTTTATTGCATTTGCGCCCGGATTTAAAGCAGCTGGATTGCGATTTTTATGTGTTTTCTGCACACAAGGCGCTGGGTCCGACCGGTTTAGGTGGCCTGTATGGGCGCTATGAGCTGCTCAATGCCCTGCCCGTTTATCAAAGCGGCGGCGAAATGATAGACACTGTCAGTTTTAGTGGCACCACCTTTCGCCCGGCCCCTGAAAAATTTGAGCCCGGCACGCCCAATATTGCCGGTGTTATCGGCTTTGGCGCGGCCCTGGATTACCTTGCAGCACAAGATCATGACGCATTATTCCGGTACGAACAATCACTATATCAGAACCTGCTTCAGCAACTGAGCGAAATAAACGGGATCCGGATTTGGGGCGATACGGCTAATAATGTCGGCACCGTTAGTTTTAGCTACAAAAACGAGCACCATTACGATCTGGCGACCTTACTCAATACTCATGGTATTGCTGTCAGAAGCGGCCACCACTGCACACAACCGCTGATGGCGCACCTGGGCATTGAAGGCACCATTCGTGCCAGCCTGGCGTTTTACAACAACCAGCAAGACATCAGTCGGTTTATCGCAGCACTGAAAGACACCATCAGTTTATTAGAAGAGTAATTATGGACTTATCACACATAGAGCACACCCTGGCTCAGCACGGCGCCTGGCAGGGCAAGTATCGCGAAATCATGCTACTGGGCAAGGCACTTCCGGCCATGCCGGGTGCACTAAAAACGGATGACGCGCTGGTGAAAGGCTGTGAGAGTAAAGTCTGGTTACACCTTGACCTGGATGAACAGCGGCAACGTCTGGTACTGATAGCGGACTCAGACACCCGCATCGTCAAAGGTTTACTGGCAATTATTCTGGCATGCTATAACAACCAGTTACCGCAAGAAGCAGGTAAGCTTGATGCCTATGAGCTGTTTGACAGACTGGGGCTGATCAAGCACCTGAGCCCCTCTCGCGGCAACGGAGTGCGCGCTATCGTAGAGCGTATTCATCAACAGCTTCAGGTGCTGCAATAGCACCTGAGATACATGCCGCGAATTAGCCCGCTTCGCGCGTGCGCTTGTCCAGGTACTTGCGAATAGCCTTTGCCGCAGCAAAAAAGCCAAAGCTGCCCGTCACCATAGTTGCAGAGCCAAACCCGGTCGCACAGTCCATATTTTTACTGCCATCGGCCATTTGCTTTGCTTTACAGACACTACCATCGCCAGTTGGGTAAACAAGTTGCTCCGTTGAGTACACACAATCAACGGCAAACTTACGCTTCGGATTGGTAGTGAAGTTATATTGCTTACGCAGCAGGTATCGGACTTTTGCAAGTAAAGGGTCATGGGTGGTTTTAGCTACATCCCCATAGCAGATCTGACTAGGATCTGTCTGACCACCCGCGCCACCTGTGGTGATCACTGGAATTTTTTGCCGTTTACAGTGGGCGATCAACGCCGCCTTTTCTTTGACTGCATCAATACAGTCGATGACATAATCAAAACCCTGAATATGCTCTTTGATATTATCCAGGGTGATAAAGTCATCTATCACCTCAACCTGACAATCCGGATTGATGGACTGACAACGCGCCTGCATGGCTTCGACTTTAGGCTGGCCTATGGTCTCAGTGTTTGCATGAAGCTGGCGATTGACATTGGTGACACAGATATCATCCAGGTCAATCAGGGTAATTTTACCTATGCCAGTGCGCGCCAGAGCCTCTGCCACCCAGCTACCTACGCCGCCAATGCCTATGACACAGAAACTGGCTTCGCCAAGCCAGGTAAGCTCTGTATCACCATACAAGCGGCCGATGCCACCAAATCTTAAGGATGTATCTTGCGTCATATTACCACTCTAACTCTCTGGGCTTTGCCCAGCTTTGCATTACTTCTGTGTCTGCCAGCTCAGCAAACCGTGCTCCGCCCTGAGGCAAAGCGTAGAACGTCATTCTTTCGTTGTCCCATTCAAAGCTCAAACAATAGGCGTGCAGGTAAACTCTGTCGGCTTCACTGCCACCATAGCTGACATCGCCGAGGATGGGCGCTGATAAGCTTTTTAGCGCAACCCTTAGCTGATGGGTTTTGCCGCTGTAAGGTTTGAGTAAACAGGCTCTCAGGCCAGGCGCTATGCTGGCACTATAAAAGCGCGTGACAGCCGGGTTATCCTGACTGGTTAATAACTTATACGTGCCGCGCCGGGATTTGGCCATGTCGCCTTTAACCCAGCCTTGCTTCTTTTTGGGCTTGTTATCAATGAGGGCCAGATAGAACTTATCCACGGCGCGACTGGTAAAGCGCTCAGTCAGCCTAGCCGCAGCATCACTGGAACGAGCCAGCACCAACAAGCCGGACGTCACCTTATCGAGTCGGTGTACCGGATAAAGCTGCTCGCCGAGCTGCTCAGCTAATAAGGCAACAAAGCCGCTTTCCTGTTCACTGTGAAAACTTACCCCTGCGGGCTTATGTGCCACCACAAAGTCGGGGTGGCTGGCAATTACCTCAAAGGGTGCCATTGAGGTACTCTACAACGCGTTTTAAGTCTTCCGGTGTATCAACCCCGGCATAAACCGGGCGACACGCCTTGGCAATTTTGATGCGGTAACCGTGGTATAGCACGCGCAACTGCTCAAGCGATTCCTGCCCTTCCAGCGGAGAAACCGGTAAGGCCAGGTAGGTTTTTATAAACCCGGCGCGATAGGCATAAATACCCACATGGCGCTGAAAATGTGCCAAAGGGATTTTGCTCTCATCCAGTGCCATCATGCTGTCACGCTGAAACGGGATGGAGGCACGGGAAAAGTACAGCGCATTTTGGTGTGCATCCTGAACCACTTTAACGGCATTGGGGTTCAGTACTTCCTGCACATCCGTCACATCAACGCTCAGCGTAGCCATCGGCGCTTCCTGCGCCTCATGCAGTAAAGTCGCCACCTGAGTGATGTTTTCCGGCGCTAACAAAGGCTCATCGCCCTGCACATTAACCACTAAGGTATCGTCGGCCAGCCCCAGCTGTTCAACCACCTCAGCAAGGCGCTCAGTGCCCGACTGATGATCTTCTCGGGTCATCAGCACGTTTTCGGTAAAGGCTTTAGCGCGCTCAAACACCTGTGTGTTGTCGGTGGCGATATAAACGGCTTTGGCGCCAGATTTTTGTGCCTGCTCGAACACGTGCTGGATCATGGGCTTACCACAAATGTCAGCAAGCGGTTTACCTGGCAGGCGGGTTGAAGCGTAACGCGCCGGAATAACGACTATGAATTCCACTTTTCGACCTCTTCAAGGGATAATTCACGCGCTTCGTTTTCCAGTAGTACTGGAATGTCGTTTCTGACAGGGTAAGCCAGTTTCGCAGCCGTGCTGATCAGCTCCTGATTGTCTTTGTCAAATCTCAGTTTTCCTTTGCAAACCGGACAAGCAATAATCTCGAGTAATTTAGTGTCAAAGGCCATGGTTGACTATCCCTTTTTGTTTTAATAACGAATTCAGTTGTTGTGTAAGCGCAGCACTGGGCTGGGCTTCTACTTTTAAATAATACCAATTTTCTTTGCCGAATGACTGGCATTTTACCGCGTCTTTTTCGGTCATAAAGACAGCCTGATCTTCGCACGTGGCAAAGTCGGCTGCGCTGTAGGCATGGTGATCGGCAAAATGCAGTGTATCGGTCAGTTCAATGCCATCTGAGCGCAGGGATTGTTCAAATCGCTGCGGATTACCAATGGCGCTAACGGCAACGCCCTGTCCGGCAGTTTGTGCAACCGCCTGATTGTCTTTCACGCTGAAATAGCCACTGCGTACCAGCTCATAACCAACCCCGTCAGACTCTCCATTATAGACAACCAGATCTGTGTACTTGAGACGCCCCGTTGTTTCGCGCAGTGGACCGGCTGGCAACAGCTGACCGTTACCAAAACGGCGCTGTGCATCGACAATACAAATCTCGATATCCCGGGCCAGCTGGTAATGCTGCAGACCATCGTCACTGACGATAATATCCGGCTTGTCTTCTTGCATCAGCATTTCGATGCTTGCCTGACGGTCGCCACCTATCATCACAGGACAACCCAGGCGTTTGTATATCAATAAAGGTTCATCGCCCGCTTCTGCGGCGCTGCTGTTGTCCGTCACCCTGTATGGCAGACTGGGCGGCTTGGCGCCATATCCCCGGCTGATCACAGCTACTTTCAGGCCCAACGACTCAAGGTATGGCACCAGCCATAACACGAACGGCGTTTTACCGTTGCCACCTATGCCTATGTTGCCAACAATGATCACCGGTACGGGCGCTTTATAGACACGCTTGAGGCCCAGCTTAAACATTGCCCTGCGCAGTGAGCTCAGTAACCAAAATAAACCTGACAAAGGCAGCAGTAAGATATTTAACAGCCCCAGGGGCTGATACCAGCTGCGCTCTAGGCGATTCATGCCTGCTCACCGTATTGCATCTGGCATAGCGCAGCATAAATGCCCTTTTGCTCAAGCAGTGCCTGGTGTTTACCCTGCTCGACAATGCGCCCCTGATCGAGCACATAAATACAATCGGATTGCTCAATGGTCGACAGGCGGTGTGCTATCACAATAGAGGTTTTATCTTTCATCAGATTATCCAGTGCCTGCTGGATCAAACGCTCTGACTCGGTATCCAGTGCCGAAGTCGCTTCATCGAGAATCAAAATGGGCGCGTTTTTAACAATTGCACGGGCGATGGCAATACGCTGGCGCTGACCGCCGGAAAGCATGACACCGTTTTCACCCACCATAGTATTCAACCCCTCAGGCAAGTCCTTAACAAACTCCCAGACATGGGCCTGCTTTGCTACCTGCTCCAGCTCTTCCTGCGTATAAGCGCGCTCCAGTCCATACATAATGTTATTGGCAATGGTGTCGTTAAACAGCACCACCTGCTGTGACACCAGTGCAAACTGCTTGCGCAGCGACGACAGTGTGTAGTCCTGAAGTTTCACCCCATCCAGAGTGATCTCTCCTTCATCCCAGTCGTAAAAGCGCGGCAGCAGGTTTGATAATGTCGACTTCCCTGAACCACTGCGGCCCACCAGCGCGATACTCTGGCCAGCCGGAATTTGTAATGATAAGGATTTAATGACGGCTTCGTCTTTGCCCGGGTAACGGAAGGTCACGCCTGAGACTGCAATCTCGCCCTTAACGCTGTCCGCCTCAAGTTTGCCGGTATTCTTTTCCTGCTCTTTATCCAGAATTTCAAAAATACTGGTCGCCGCAGCAATGCCGCGCTGCAAATCACTGTTCACATTCGCCAGCTGCTTAAGCGGTCTGAGCATCATCATCATAGAGGTCGTCAGCGACACAAAGGTGCCCGAAGAGATGGTGTCTATCATTTCTGGCATCGCGATGATAGCCAGGATCAATGCCATGGCGCTGGCTGCTATAATTTGGATCACCGACACGCTCAGTGCGCGCGTTGCATCCATCTTTACACGTTGCTGGCGATTGCGGTTATTCACATCGGCAAAGTGAGTGATCTCTTTGTCTTGACCACCGAAACCATGGATCACTTTGTGCCCGGCCAGCATTTGCTCTGAGCTACGGGTGACTTCGCCCATGGCATCCTGAATATTCTTGGAAATTTTCCGAAAGCGCCTGGAGACCAGGTTCACTATCACGCCGACGATGGGAATGACAACTAAAAATATCAAAGACAACTGCCAGCTGGCGTTGAACATCACCACCAGCAAAAACAGCACAAAGGCCCCTTCGCGGATCATCACCTGTAAAGCACGGGTCACGGCCTGTTGTACTTGTTCCGTATCAAAGGTGATTTTTGAGATCATTTCGCCGTTGGAGTGCTGGTCGTGAAAACTTACCGGCAAGAACAGCATGTGTTCAAACAAAGACTGACGCAGCTTTCTTACTACCTGAGAGCCCACATAGCTCAGACAATACGATGCCATGTAGTTGAAAATCCCGCGTCCAATAACCAGCAACACTACCACTATGGGTGCCATTTTTAGCACTTCGGCGTTGCGCTCTGTCAGGCCATCGTCAATAAACGGCTGCATTAACTGAACGAACAGTGCATCCATGGCGGCGTAACCGAGCATGCCAATAATGGCAAACAAGGCTGGCACTTTAAAATCGAAGGTGTAACTCAGAAGCCGCTTGTAGATCTGCTTGGCGGATTGTTGCATAGTGTCTCTCTGGTACGTCATAACCCGCGTATTGTAGCTGTACTGATGGCAAAACTGAATGCATTATCTTAAGAACCAAAAACTTTTCCTGTCGCGGGCGGTTTCCAGTTGAACTTCTGTCCCGGTAATTTTGAATCGAACCTGACCCGCAGTGGCGGTATCCAGCATCTGGCTGCCAGCAGATTGATAACGCGCCACCACCTCATCGTGTGGCAAGCGCCAGGGCGAGTGGTATCCTCGCGAGAACACCACCCACTTAGGAGCAACGGCAGAGACAAACGCCATACTGGATGATGTATTGCTGCCGTGATGGGGGGCAAGCAGTATCTCTGCTGGCAGCTTTTCCCGTTGCAATGCCAACAGTGCTTTTTCTGCGACCTGCTCTATGTCTCCAGGTAGTAACAACTCGGTCGTACCATCACTTATCCTGACCACACAGGAATTATTATTATCGCTGTTCATTGGCTTAACCGGCCACAGAGGCTCAATGCTCAGTTTGCCCATTTGCACCGTTTTGAGTGTGCACAGCGCCTTACCATCCCCCTGGTGAAACTGTTCCAGTGAGCGGCCACCATCGTAACGGTATAAGTCAGCAAGCCCGCCATTATGGTCGCTGTCATCATGGCTGATCACAGTATGTACAAGGGTAATGCGATGCGCCTGCAAATAAGGCTTGATCACATTTTCAAACAGCGAATAACGCGAAAAATAACTGGCGCCGAGGTCAATCAGCACGCCATTGCCCTGAGCAGAGACCAGTACCGCCGTGCCATGTCCAACATCAAAAACGTCCACCTGCCAGTCGGGTGGCCGTTCTAAGAGGCTGACCATCAGTACAGCAGACACAGGAACCCAGGCAAATGGCCGGGTTAAGGTGCTCATACACAGCAGTAACGCTATGTAGCTCAGTATCAAAAGCTCAGGTGCCAACGCGCCGCTGTGCCACCAGTGATAAGGAAATACGTTTAACCACTGATAGGCCGAGTTGAGCATGGCATCTGGTATAGCCAAAACGGTCCACCCCGCGGTCATGACGCTGAGCAGATGTGTCAGCAGCAGTGGAAAAATCATCACCGACAACAATGGTATGACCACCAGGTTGACTGGTATGCTGCTCAGACTAAAACCATGATAGGAATAAAGGGTAAGTGGTAACAGAGCCGCAAATAAGCCACATTGCAAATATAACAGCAGCTTGACTCGGGACAGGCGCACCGGTTCATGCATTGTGTTGCGAAACACCATAAAAATAGTGGCCACCGCAAAGAAAGAAAAATACAACCCCAGGTTGAGCACAGCAAAGGGATTGGCAATTAAGATCACCGTCAGGGCATAGATTAATGTTCGCGCAGGGCTCAGGTGCCGGGCAAGCAAAAAACAACATGCGCCCAGCAAGGCCATTAACCAGGCGCGCTGCGCCGACACCTGCATACCACTGAGCCAGACATACACCCCGCTTAAGAGCAGCGCAAAGGTAAAATAGCCCAGCTGATAATTATGATGCTGAGCCAAACGCGACCACATTAACACCAAGGCAAGTTTGCACAGAGCAAAGCTCAGCGCAAATACAATGGCCACATGCAGGCCGGAAATGGCCAGCAAATGACTAAGACCCAGCGATTGAAAGTAAGCTTTATCGGCTTGCGGTACCGCGCTTTTGTCTCCCGTCAGTATCACGTAGTAAAACCAGCTAAAATGCAATCCATCCAGCGCCTGTGACACCCAAGTGCGATAGGCCACTTGCCATCGCTCGCTATGGCCGTAACTTGCATCCTCCACTGACAGGCGGCCTTTGTAGAATATCTGATTGCGAAAGGCATAAAGCTCAGCGTCAAATACCGAGAAATTTTTTCGACTGCGAAACGGCTTGAGTGTCGCCATGCCTGTCAGCGTTGCGCCGTTTAAATCTGTAGGCAACATGCCATTTAGGGACACATTGGCGCGAACACGGCGATACAAGGGCACCTGGTACTTGCCTATGCTTGTAAGCTCAAGGGTGACATAAGGGTTCGCGCCAGCGCCAATGACTTTACTGACATTGCCGACGACTTTCACTTGCTGCGCTAAGCCTTTTTCAGCAAGCGGTGGAGCATAAACCAACCAATAGTGACAAATCGTCACAAAAATACCTAAAATAAAACCTGCCAAAACACTCGAAAAAGTCTTAAAATACCCGCAGAGAAAAAGGAGCACGCCTGAGCAGACAAGCCACTGCCACTGACCCAGATAAAATACTGAGATCAGGCACCCGCTGATCAGGCCGCAGCAGATCAATATCGATGTAAATGGTTGCTTAACATGCCAAAGAAGACGATCCAAAGGTTTCTACCCGATCACAATAAGATCAAACAGCAAAAGTCGCTGAAAATATTCGGTAGTTTGTTACATGATGCAAATCTTTGGCATTTAAATCGCCGCTCGGCGCGTGGGGCCTTTTCCGTAGGCCTGTTCTTTGCGTTCATCCCTGTTCCTTTTCAAATGGTTCTTGCAGCCGCCCTGGCCATTCCTTTTCGCGTTAACCTCCCTTTGTCAATCGCACTGGTGTGGATCACTAACCCGCTGACAATGCCCCCTATTTTTTACGCCTCCTATCAGGTGGGCGCATTCGCACTGGGTCAGGAAGAGCAACCATTTCATTTTGAGGCCAGCTGGAACTGGCTGGTCGAGAGCCTGTCAACCATAGGGCCAGCCTTCATTGTTGGCTCACTGATCTGCGCCTGTATGGCGGCTCTTTTGGGCTTTTTCGTTATTGATTTTCTATGGCGTCGCTCTGTCAATAAAGCCTGGGCCGCTCGTAATCAGCAATCCAGCTAACCCGACCTCTTTATGGTTTAGCAGCTCAAGGGCTGCTTTTCCAATCTTCTTTATTTATCGAAGTAACTGACAAATCCAGCCAGCGCATTGGTCACGGCAACTGAGGCCAGGATCAAGCCCATTACTCGGCTGATAACACTGGCCCCGGCATTACCGATGACCTTATGAACGCTGCTTGCGACCAGCATCAGTAATAAAGTCAGTAAAATTACCGCCAGCATCATCGCCACGGTCTGCATTTGCTCGAAGATATTAAACCGCGCATTTTCAGTTAACAGCACACACGCGAGCATAGCCCCTGGGCTTGCGATAGACGGGACCGCCAGCGGGAATATCGCGGTTTCACGGTGGTCTTTGATTAACCGGACCTCTTCTTCCGGCTTACTTTCACCAAAGATCATCGACAGTGCAAATAAGAACAACACTATGCCACCGGCAATCTGAAACGCTGCCAGCGGGATCCCCATCGCGGTCAGTAAAATCTCTCCAGCAACAGCAAAAAACACCAGCAAGGCTGCAGCGACCAGACTCGCAATCACGGCAATTTTTCGTTTCGCCGCTGCGTCATAGCCACGCGTAACCGCAATAAATACCGGTATCGTACCTATCGGGTCGATAACCGCAAAAAAGAAGATAAAAGTGGCGACAAAATCAATCACGACATTTCCTTTTCGGCAATTCAAGTTTGAATTGGCATGGATAAACTGTGCCGTTTACTCTATCAGTGACAGAGAAAAAAACCTACGTGATTTTGTTTAATCAGGATAATAATGAAGACGTTGCGATAAGGCTTTAGATAAACAAATACGATGAGCGACATTGCCATTCCAATCGTGGTTAAGTGCCACGCCCTCAGCCTTTGCTTGGCACGTCAGCGCACTTAAAAAGAGAAAGCGCCTTTGGCGCTTTCTATTACTGTATTCGCTAGTGCAAACGACTGCGGTGTGCTGGCATATTAGGCTGCTCAAACTCCCGCTGCGATTCTTTTTGCAACTGCGTTTTTCCGTAACGCAGGGGTAATTCAAAGTGCTGCTCCATTTGCTTACCCACTTTTATTTCCGGACCTAGCTGTCGGCTGTTCGTTCCAAATATAAATCCAAATGGCGCCTGTCGATACTGACACACCATACCGGTACAGATAACATCATCATCTATCGTCAGCTGGGTAATAGCAGGGTTGTTTGTGACATCCAGCTCAGTGAGGTCAGTATACCCTGCATAAAGTGAAGTAAGCTCGCGGTTCTGCGACACATCAAGCGTAGTAATTGTGGTCTCGTCCAGCTCAAGTACTTTCAGTGACTCATAACCTGTTACATCGATACCTGTTAACGGACTGCCGCTTAAGGTCAACAGAGAAAGGCGTTCAGCATCTAATGGCGCTAATTGGGTCAACTCAGATCCCCTTAGCAGCAAGTCAGTCAGTCGTGGATGATGCCCAGACTTTAACTCTGACAATGGGTTAGACTGTAAATCCAAATATTTGAGCGATTGCAATTTACTGATATCCAAAGCCTTTATCTGGTTACCCCACATATGTATCTGTCGCAATGATGGTGTACCAGACAAATCGACCTCAGCTATCTGGTTTTCTCTGCCATAAATTTGCCAAAGTTTTGGATGTGCCGTTAGCTTTAGGGAAGACAATTTGGTCCCTTCTATAGCGAGAGTTTCAAGTTCGGTATTATGAGATAGCTCAACCTCTTCCAGAGTTCCGCCAAAAATGCTTAGGCCAGTCAGCTTTGTCAGTACAGAGAAATCGATTGACTCTACATAAGCACCATTCATACCCAGTGAAAGAAGGTTAGGAAACAATTTAAAATCAACAGGGTGCGAGATATTGTCTGACAACCATAATGTAGTTATTGAATTGTTTGCTGGTACGCTCTGTTCATTTAGCAAATGGTGGGGCGTCCACAGTGACTCGAGCTGATGGAGGTGGCTTAGGCTCACTTTTTCGAGATTAGTGCCTCTGATATCCAGCTTAGACAGCTTGCTGTTATTCAGCAAACTGAGCTCAGGAAGACCGGTATTTTTAACATACAACATATCCAGCTCAGCTAACTTAGTTACATCGAGACTCCTCAGTGGATTTGAGCTGATATCCAGCTCTTTCATCTCTAGGTTTTTAGATAGATCAATTTGAGTCAATTTGTTGGCCCAAATATTTAGCTCTTTTAGCTGACTATTCGCCGATACATCGATCGTATTGAGATTATTGTCTGCCAATGTTAACGCCTCTAGCAGGGAATTTTTAGAAACATCAAAAGAGGAGAACTGGTTATCCATAGCATGCAACATTTGCAACTCTGGGAGCCCACTCACATCAAGTGTTTTGAGCTGATTGCCACCTAACTGAAGAAAAGACAGCCTGGGATTGTTTGACACATCAACAGTAGACAGCTTTGCATTTTTTACTGTGAACCCTTCCAGCTTGGTCAGCGCAGCAACATCAATCTCTGAAATTGGATTGTCCCACAGATAAAGATCTGTCAGATTTAGGTTGGTGCTCACATCAATCGTATTCAGGCTGGTGTTATTCACTTGTAATGATTCAAGCTGAGCCAGTCCTGAGACATTTAGGGTCTTCAGCGTTTTGCCATCAACCCATACTTCTTTGAGCGCTTGGTGCTGACTGAGATCCAGTTCAGATACTGTCTCAGCAGTACTGATGGTAAGGTAAGTTAAACCCTTTAAATGGGAAATCGCGACTGCCTGCTCAAAGGGGTTTTTACCCAGTGATAGCTCCGTGAGCTCTGCTACAGGGGCGAGGTCTATCTCCGTTAGCGAGTTACTGCTGGCGAACAATGTTTGGAGTTTCGCGTTACCAGACAGGTCCAGGCTAGTTAACTGGTTATGAGATACCTTGAGCACTTCTAGATTAGTCAGGCCAGACACATCTAGCTGTTTCAGCTGGTTATTCTTAACAGACAAAGATGTCAACGCGCCCAGTGCCGGGGCATCTAAGGCTTCTATCTCATTGTGTTCGACATCCAGCGAGGTTAAAGCAGTAAATAGTTCCAGACCATTGAGAGACTTTATGCCTTTTTCATTACAGACTAACTCACTGACTTCGTCTGGATAAGTATACCCCTGCTCGATTAGGCATGCTTTAAGCCCCTCATCCAGCGTATCGTTGTCGGCTATCGTCATTTCAGCCGTGAAATTGACAGTCAGTGTACAGGCGGCAGTTAAAGCCTGAGTTACATACTGATCCCCTTCTAAGGTGCCTTCACAACCAGAGATACTTTCAAGCTGATAGCGCTGAGCAGGCGTCACAGTAAAAGTTGCCTGCTGACCATGTGCAATCTCGACTTGTTCAGGGCTGACGCTCCCCTCGCCTGTCACTTCAACACTCACCGTGTACACAATGGGTTTAAAGCTGGCTTCCACTGCACAATCTTGCTTCACCGGTGTCAGTGTGTAGGTGCTATTATCGAGCGAGCCTTCACAACCCGAAACCAGATCAATCTCAAACCCGTCCCCTGGGGTTAGTGTAAACGTGCCTGTCTGATTTTCTGTAAGGACCAGCGAGCTTGGCTCTATGCTTCCTTCACCGGAAACGCGCGTTGATATAGTGTATTGCTGCGTGGTTTCTGTCTTACTTGCAGTACTTGCGGTTTCCGAACCTGTGCTCGGTTTTTCATCGCCCGATCCACCTGAGCACCCCGCCAGAGCCAACGGAATTGCAAACGCTGCTACAGCCTGATAAACATTAAATTGCAAAATTCTACTCCTTATTTGCAAAACCAACAAATGTTAAGTAGGTGTATTATATTTCGTCCCCATTTTAAGTAAATGTTTAATTAATAAAAATCTGCCACTTACAACAAACAATGAATTATTTCATACCCCGTATTGCAACAAAGATACAAAGTCATAGTCTGGCCGGTTGAGCAAAGGTGAACAAGAAAAGAGTGAAAACGCGTAGAACACACAAACTAAAAAGCGGCAGGTATGCGTGGCCTGCCGCTTGATTCAACACACTTTCTTCTTGCGAAGATAAAGGAACATAAGTATGCGAATTCTTTTGTATTGGTTTTAGGTCAAAAATAAAAGCAAACCGATACTTAAGTATTAATTTATCAGAGTCTGATCCCGCCGTCAATTTCTACTACACGACCGGTGAAGAAATCATTCTCGATAATATATTTTGCCGTGTGGGCAATCTCGCCAGCTTCACCCAAACGTCCGACAGGTTTCATTTTCAGCAGGCGCTCTTTGGCTTCCGGCTTCATAGCGTCGGTCATCTGTGTGCGGATCACGCCCGGTGCGATGGCACCAACACGAATACCGTAACGGCCCAGCTCTTTCGCCCAGGATGTGGTCATAGCAACAACACCCGCTTTGGCTGCCGAGTAGTTGGTCTGACCCATATTACCCGCACGTGCCACGCTCGACATATTGATGATCACACCACCTTGCTGGCCTTCTACCATCTTAATTGCCGCTTCACGGCCACACAGGAACACCCCGGTCAGATTGACATCCAGTACCGACTGGAACTGCTGTAGTGACATTTTATCCGTCACTTCCCCATCTTTGGCTTTTAACAGCAGGCCATCGCGTAGAATACCGGCGTTGTTAACCAATACCGCGATATTACCCAGGTCTGCCACTATGTCGCTGAATACCTGTTCAACATCGCTCTCCAGGCTCACATTTGCCACATAAGTTTTTACTTCAACATCCAGTGTTCTAAGCTCAGAGGCTGCACTTTGCAGCTGCTCTTCCTGCATATCTATCAATGCCAGCTTGGCACCCATCTTGGCCATTTCCGTTGCCATCGCAAGGCCCAAGCCCTGCGCACCACCGGTGATCACCACCGTTTTGTTCTTTATATCCATGATATTTCAACCCTGCTTCTGTTACTGCTTTTGTGAATAGAGTTTAAAAATAGCACTAAAATCTTCACTGCCACTGCCCTGATTCTGCATCAGGTTGTAGAGATTTTTTGCCAGTGCCCCCATCGGCGTAGCCGAGTTTGTTTGCTGTGCCGCCTGCATCGCCAACCCTAGGTCTTTGGCCATTAAATCAACCATAAAACCAGGTTTATACCCATTTGACGAAGGCACATTCTCTAATACGTCCGGACACGGATTGTATAGCTCCAATGTCCAGTTGCGACCCGAGCTGTTGAGCATAATTTCGCTCAATACTTTTGGATCAAGGCCGTGGTCAACGCCCATTTGCAGTGCTTCACTGGTGCCTGCCATGAGTATTGATAGCAGCATATTATTACAGATCTTAGCGACCTGACCGGCACCCACAGCCCCGGCATGGAAAATATTCTTGCCCATGTCGTTCAGGACCGTCTGCGCTTTGTTAAAGTCAGCGTCGCTGCCACCCACAATAAAGGTTAGCGTACCAGCCGCTGCCCCGGCAACGCCACCGGACACCGGCGCATCAACAAATGCAATACCAGCCTGCGCCAACGTATTACCAACAAACTGCGCTGATTCTGCGTCAATGGTTGAGCAGTCAATCACCAGCGTCGACTTTTCAAGATAGTTGATCAATCCATCTTCGCCAGTATAAATCATGCGAACGTGCTTGCTGGCTGGCAGCATACTGATCACAAAGTCTGCACCTGCGCAGACATCAGACACATTGTCCGCAGCCACAGCACCGTGCGCTTCAAGTTGCTTTAGCGCCTCGGCACTGAGGTCAAATACCGTGACCTGGTGACCGGCTTTGACCAAATTGGCTGCCATCGGGCCGCCCATGTTTCCTAAACCTATAAATCCAATCTTTGCCATGTGTTTATTCCTTATAGATCAGCCAGGGGATGTTCACTCTCTTCCCAGCGTGGCGCAAAAAAGCTGTCAATCACTTTGCTATCTACGTCAGCAATGGTCTTAAATTGCCACTGTGGCTGTCCGTCTTTGTCAATCAGCAGTGCACGTACACCTTCACGGAACTCACCCACTTCACCACAGTGAACCGACATCGCCAGTTCACGCAAGAAGCACTCCTTCAGTGACAGGCCTTCTGCACGCTTTAGTTGCGCATGAATTAATACAGCGCTCAAAGGAGAGCCATGCTTAAGGGCTTTTTGTGCTTTGCTCAGCCATTTATTCTCTGTGCTGTCCAGCGCCAAAATGTGTTCAATCTGAGCTTCCAGGGTGTCAAATTCGGCAAGTTGAGCGAACGAGTCAGCCAGTGGCTTAATTTCGCTGCGCGGTGGAATGTGCGATGCTTCATCAAGCGAGATCAGTAGCTGAGTCAGCTTCTCGTGGTTAAGCACATTCGTTTTACCCCAGTTTACTTCGCTGAGGTTGTGCAGCAGCATATCCAGACGCTCGCCATCCATATAGTGATCGGCCAGGCCAACAAACTTGGCATCGGTGGCATTGATAGAAGCACCGGTCAGGCCAAGGAACAAACCAACGCCCTCAGGCATCTTGTTCAGGAAGTAGCTACCGCCAACATCCGGATACAAACCGATGGTGATTTCTGGCATTGCAATACGTGATGATTCGGTCACCACACGGTGGCTGGCACCGGCCATCAGACCGAGACCGCCACCCATGATGATACCATTGCCCCAAAGCAGAATCGGTTTATCATAATTGTGGATGTGGTAATCAAGGCGATATTCCTCGGCAAAGAAGACTTCGAGATGATTATTGCCATCTTCGGCAGCCATCGCGTTGTACAGGCTAACCACATCACCACCGGCACAAAAGGCTTTTTCACCTGCGCCTTTGAGCAGCACCATCGCTATCTGCTCGTCTTCAGCCCAGGCTTTCAATTGTGGATCCAATAAGCGGATCATTTCCAGGTTCAGTGCGTTTAGTGCTTTTGGCGCATTGAGGGTGGCAATCGCCACCTTCATGCCGTTATTACAGTGCGCCAACTCAAATACCACTGGGGCATCTGCCTGGTTCAGTAACTGTAATTCAACCATTAGCCGTTCACCCAGTTTGCTTTACGTTTTTCTAAGAAGGCGTTGACGCCCTCTTTCTGATCTTGTGTATCGAACAAAGTCACGAACAACTCACGCTCAAGCGGCAATGCACTGTTGATGGTGCCAGTACGACCTTTTTGGATCAGGGCTTTACAGGCGGTCACAGCCACCGGGCTTTGATCTTCTACTTTCTTGGCCAGCTCAAGGGCTGCTTCCAGCGCTTTGCCCTGCTCAACCACTTCTTCAACCAGTCCAATCTGCTGAGCTTTGTCGGCTTTAAGGCGCTCACCACATAAGATCATGCGCTTCGCCCAGCCTTCACCGACCAGCCATGACAGGTTTTGTGTACCACCGGCACAAGGCAGCAAGCCCACTTTGGCCTCTGGCAGTGCCATTTGCGCCTGTGCTTCTGCAATACGAATGTCACAGGCCAGCGCGACTTCCAGACCACCGCCCATCGCGAAGCCGTTAATGGCCGCAATAGACACGCCGCGGAAATCACTCAGGGTTTCAAATGCTTCACCAAATACGCGCGACATATCCGCCGCAACGCCTTTGTCGCCATCGGCAAACACATTCAGGTCGGCGCCCGCTGAGAAGAACTTTTCACCCTCACCGGTGATCACCAAAGAGTAAATATTTTTATCGGCATTAAGCTCGTTTACCAGCTCCTTCAGACCGACCAGTGTATCGCGAGTCCAGGTGTTTGCCGGTGGGTTGGACATAGTCACTATCGCGATATGGCCTTGTTTTTCGAGTTTCAATTGTGCTGACATAATGATGCTCCTCTACAGTACGCTTCCAGCGCCTTCGGCTAGAATTCGGCGTGCAATGATCACCCGCATGATCTCATTGGTGCCTTCCAGGATTTGGTGAACGCGTACATCACGCAGGTGGCGCTCAAGTGGGTATTCTTTGATGTAGCCATAACCACCGTGGATCTGTAATGCATCATCACAAACCTTAGTACCAACGTCGGTCGCAAAGCGTTTAGCCATGGCACAGTAAGTGGTTTTTTCACTGTCGTTGCTGTCCAGTTTGAACGCAGCCAGACGGACCATCTGACGCGCGGCAACCAGTTCAGTATTCATATCTGCAATCTTAAACTGAAGTGCCTGGAATGCCGCCAGAGGCTTACCAAACTGCTGGCGCTCCTGCATGTATTCTTTGGCTGTGTTCAGTGCCTGTTGTGCAGTACCGATTGAACAGGTTGCTATATTAATACGTCCGCCATCCAAACCCTGCATGGCAAACTTAAAGCCTTCACCTTCTTTGCCCATCAGGTTAGCCGCCGGAATACGGACATTTTCGAATGTTACCAGGCGGGTTGGCTGCGCATTCCAGCCCATTTTCTCTTCGGCTTTACCATAGATAACGCCCTCGGCATCGGCCGGCACAACAAAGGCAGAAATGCCTTTTGGACCGTCTTCTCCGGTACGTGCCATCACCACCAGCACATCGGTTTCACCGGCACCAGAGATAAACATTTTTGACCCATTCAGGACATACTCATCCCCTTCCAGTACCGCTTTGGTTTTCAGTGATGCCGCATCAGAGCCTGAACCTGGTTCGGTCAGGCAGTATGAAGCCAGTAGCTCACCCATCACCAATTGATCCATGTACTGATCTTTTACCGCCTGAGTGGCAAAACTGGCAATCATCCAGGTGGCCATATTGTGTATGGTCAGCATTGCCGTAGTGGCTGTACAGCCCATCGACAATTGCTCAAAAATAATGCTTGAATCAAGACGCGACAGACCCAGGCCACCCGCTTCTTCCGGCGTATATAAGCCACAAAAGCCCAGCTCACCGGCTTTTTTAATCACGTCCTTCGGGAAAATATGTTTTTGATCCCATTCGGCGGCATGGGGTGCCAGCTCGCTCATGGCAAACTGATAGGCGGTTTCGGCAAAAGCCTGTTGATCTTCGTTGAGATTAAAGTCCATAAAGACCTCACTTGTTGTCATAGCGGGCAAAGTGATGATTCTGCCCGGCGTTATTCTTATGTACCTGAGTCTCAGGTATTACTACGAGCGGCCCGGGCAAGTGCCGGGCCTGATAGGTTAACTGACTGGCGTTATCGCAGGTTAATACTCATGTTAGGGCCCGTTACGGCCTCATCGGCAAACCAGCGTGAAGTAATGGTCTTGGTTTCGGTGTAGAAACGCACACCCTGCTTACCATAGGTGTGTTGGTCGCCATAGAAAGAGTTTTTCCAGCCGGTGAATGAGAAAAACGGCAGTGGCACCGGAATCGGAATATTAATCCCTACCTGGCCTACTTCTATTTCATTCTGGAACTTACGTGCCGCAGCGCCGCTTGCCGTGAACAAAGATGTACCGTTACCGTAAGGGCTGTTATTAACCAGTTCAATGGCTTCTTCCAGGGTATCAACACAGACACAGTTCAGTACCGGGCCAAAGATCTCTTGCTTGTAGATGTCCATGTCTGGCGTGACGTCTGTAAACAACGTCGGGCCAACCCAGTTGCCGTTCTCGTAGCCTTCAACGGTAAAGTCTGAGCCATCCAGCAGACAGGTTGCGCCCTGTTGTTTACCACTTTCGATCAACGACAGAATACGTGCTTTAGCCTGGGCTGAGGTTTGCGGGCCATAAGCCGCTTCAGGGTCATTCCACACACCCGGGCGTACTTTTTCAAGACCGGCTTTTAAATCGTCGATCCACTCTTTAGACTTGCCAACGAACACGGCAACCGAAATCCCCATACAACGCTGACCCGCAGCACCCACTGATGCACCGACCAGGTTATTGATGGTCTGCTCACGGCTGGCATCTGGCATGATCACCATGTGGTTTTTCGCGCCGACACAGGCCTGAACACGTTTTAGATTCTCTGTGCCTTTGCTGTAAATATAAGAACCAACACCACACGAGCCCACGAAAGAAATCGCACGTACTTCAGGGGCTGTCAGGATTTGGTCTACCTGCTCTTTGGCACCGTGTACCACTTGTAGCACGCCTTTTGGTGCGCCTGCTTCTTCGAACAGCTCAACCAAACGCATCGGTGTAAGAGGATCTTGCTCGGACGGCTTTAATACAAAGGTGTTACCACACACAATCGCCATTGGGAACATCCACAATGGGATCATCGCCGGGAAGTTAAACGGAGTGATCCCCGCACATACGCCCAGCGGTTGAATATAAGAATAAGTGTCGATGTTACGGGCAACGTTCTCAACCGTTTCCCCCATCATCAGCGCCGGCGCGTTGGCCGCCTGCTCAACCACTTCAATACCACGCCATACATCGCCTTTGGCATCTTCAAAGGTCTTACCAAGCTCATGGCAGATGATAGTCGCAATCTCTTCCTGGTGCTCTTTTAACAATGCCGCATAGCGCATCATGATGCGAGCACGCTCTGTTACCGGCACATTACGCCAGGTTTTAAATGCTTCTTGTGCAGATGAAATCGCTGCCTGAACTTCTTCGTGCGTCGCGCACGGCACCTGTGCCAGCACTTCCTGATTGGCCGGATTGACGACATCCAGCCACTTGTCTGACTGAGACTGGGTAAATTCACCGTTGATGTATAATGGTACCTGGTGCATGTGCACTCCTCCCCCAATTAAAACGAAAAAGCGCCGCTTAATTATTGTCGTTGCGGCGCTATACTTAACTTAAACTTCGACGGCTAATGCCACCGCTTCACCACCACCGATACACAGTGAGGCAATGCCTTTCGATAAACCGCGATTGCGCAGTGCATGAATAAGCGTTACCAGAATACGCGCACCGCTGGCACCGATTGGATGACCCAGTGCACAGGCACCACCGTTCACGTTTACTTTGCTCTGATCCAGGCCAAGCTCGCTGATAGCCAACATAGTCACCATAGCGAACGCTTCGTTGATCTCCCACAGATCGACATCGTCTTTAGACCAGCCTGTTTGCTCAAGTAACTTGTTCATTGCACCTACTGGTGCAACAGTAAACTCAGCAGGCGCCTGCGAGTGGGTGGTGTGACCAGCAATTTTACACAGTGGTGTTAAACCATGGCGCTTCGCTTCTGATTCGCTCATCAATACCAGTGCTGCTGCACCGTCAGAGATAGAAGACGAGTTCGCTGCCGTGATGGTGCCATCTTTTTTGAATGCCGGACGCAGTGATGGGATTTTATCCGGGCGTGCATTGCCAGGCTGTTCATCAATCGCCACTTCTACATCACCTTTACGGGTAGCAATGGTGTGCGCAGCAATTTCATTATTAAAGCTGCCGTTTTCAATGGCGGCGTTGGCTTTGCTCAGTGAGCTCAGCGCAAACTCGTCCATGTTGTCACGGGTAATGCCGTATTGATCGGCCGTGTCTTGTGCGAAGCAACCCATTGCTTTGTTGTCGTAAGCATCTTCCAGGCCGTCTGCCATCATGTGATCTTTAATTTCACCATGACCCATACGCATACCACCACGCGCTTTAGGAATGAAGTAAGGTGCATTGGTCATGCTTTCCATACCACCGGCGATGGCGTTTTTAATGCTGCCTGCTTTGATCAAATCGTGCGCAAACATTGCGGCTTTCAAACCAGAGCCGCAGACTTTATTAATAGTGGTTGCGCCCGTTGAACGAGCCAGACCCGCATGTAACATCGCCTGACGCGCTGGCGCCTGACCTAAACCGGCTGGCAGTACACAGCCCATGATCACTTCATCAATACTGGCATCTGACAGGCCAGTCTCGGTCATCACCGCTTTAATTGCGGTTGCACCTAAGTCAGTAGCACTGGCGCCTGACAGGCTACCCATGAATCCACCCATTGGGGTGCGTTTTGCGGCGACAATGACAACAGCTTCGTTACTCATTAAAAAAACTCCTGTTTACAAGCAAGTTGCTTGCTTTTAGTAATCTCTTACGTCGAGCATACCTAATATTTACGTTTACGCCAACGTAAATCTAAAATCAAGCAAATTGCGATCTCTGAAAGTGTAAAGTTAAGTTGCACATCGAGGTTGCCACTGGCGTGACTTCCGATGTGTCGTCCTCCTCGCCGTTCAGTCGCTGACAACGCGACGATACTGCTGTGTGACGTACCATCTGGAGTGCCTCAGCGGGTCTTCTGTAAGCTAAACGAATACCTAAAGTAGACCAGTATGGGCGATTGCGATATGCGACCAATGGATGAAACAAACGCCATACTTTACCTTTACGTAAACTTCACTTATATTGGACAAATCAGTTTTGATGTAAGTGCGTAAACGATGCTAGACAACAAAGAACCAACTTATTCAATCAGCGAACTCGCCAAGGAGTTTGATATTACCACCCGAAGTATTCGGTTTTATGAAGATCAGGGATTACTTTCACCTGAACGCCATGGCCAGACCCGCATTTATTCTAAGCGCGACAAAGTGCGCCTGAAACTCATTCTGCGTGGTAAGCGATTAGGCTTCACCCTGGCAGAAACTGGTCGTTTGTTCGAGCTTTACGACGCCGATAAATCAAGCGCCAAACAGCTTCATACTATGCTGCAACTGATCGAAGAAAAAAAGGCCGATCTGAGTCAGCAAATGGACGACATTAAAGTGGTCCTGATGGAGCTGGTAACAGCGGAGCGCCGCTGTCTGGATACATTAAAGAATTTAGATGAATAGTGATTGAGCAATGTAGCACTTAAAGCGTTTCGCGGCGAGTGCTTAATCAAGAATAACTCTCACACAGGATAACTACAGATGAGCACAGTATCACTTTATAAAGAACTTAACTTTGGCCTGGGCGAAACCGCGGACATGATCCGTGACCACGTTAACAGCTTTGCCAGCAGCGAAATCGCCCCACTGGCAGAAAAAACCGACGAAGAAAATGCCTTCCCAAATGAAATGTGGCCTAAGTTTGGCGACATGGGCCTGCTGGGCATCACGGTGCCGGAAGAATTTGGTGGCGCCAACATGGGCTATCTGGAACATGTTATTGCGATGGAAGAGATCAGCCGTGCCAGTGCCTCAATTGGACTCAGCTATGGTGCGCACTCAAACCTGTGTGTAAACCAGATCAACCGCAACGGTAACCAGGCACAAAAAGAAAAGTACCTGCCTAAACTGGTCTCCGGCGAGCATATTGGCGCACTGGCCATGAGTGAGCCAAACTCAGGCTCTGATGTGGTATCCATGAAACTCAAAGCCGAGAAAAAAGGCGATAAGTTTATTCTGAACGGCAATAAAATGTGGATCACCAATGGTCCGGATGCCGATGTCTTTGTGATCTATGCAAAAACCGATTTAGAAGCCGGCCCGCGTGGTATCACGGCATTCATCGTTGAGAAAAACTTCCCAGGCTTTTCTACAGCTCAAAAGCTCGACAAACTGGGCATGCGTGGTTCAAACACCTGTGAGCTGGTGTTTGAAAACTGTGAAGTGCCTGAAGAGAATATTCTGGGTAACTATAATGAAGGCGTTAAGGTCCTGATGAGTGGTCTGGATTATGAACGTGTGGTACTGGCCGGTGGCCCACTTGGGATCATGCAGGCTTGTATGGATGTGGTTGTGCCTTATATCCACGAGCGTAAGCAGTTCAATCAGTCTATTGGTGAATTCCAGCTTGTACAGGGCAAAATCGCCGACATGTATACGCAAATGAATGCAGCACGCTCTTATGTCTATACAGTGGCAAAAGCCTGCGACCGTGGCGAAACCACCCGTAAAGATGCCGCAGGTGCAATTCTGTATGCCGCCGAGCTGGCAACTAAAATGGCCCTCGATGCAATTCAGTTGCTGGGCGGTAACGGTTACATCAATGAGTATCCTACCGGACGCTTACTGCGTGATGCCAAACTGTATGAAATCGGCGCGGGCACCTCTGAGATCCGCCGTATGCTGATCGGTCGTGAGCTGTTCACCGAAAGCCGCTAAGGAGGCAGCATGACAGTACTAAACTCGACTGTTAATAGTCATGATCCGCAGTTTAAGGCAAACCAGGACGCTATGGCGTCTCTGGTTGCCGACCTCAATGATAAGGTCGCCACATTGTCTATGGGCGGCGGTGAAGCACTGATCGCTCGCCACCAGAGTCGTGGCAAACTATTTGTCCGTGACCGCATTGAGCACCTGCTTGACGAGGGCTCTCCCTTTTTAGAGATCTCTCAGTTCGCCGCCTTCGGTGTGTATGAACAAGATATCCCCTGCGCCGGTGTCGTGGCCGGTATTGGCCGGGTAAAAGGCATTGAGTGCATGATTGTCGCAAACGATGCGACAGTCAAAGGCGGTACCTATTTCCCACTCACAGTAAAAAAGCACCTGCGCGCACAAGAAATTGCAGAACGTTGCCACCTGCCCTGTATTTACTTAGTTGATTCAGGTGGTGCAAACCTGCCTGAGCAGGATGAAGTATTCCCGGATAAACTGCACTTTGGCCGTATTTTCTATAACCAGGCGCGTATGTCTGCCAAAGGCATCCCGCAAATTGCCGTGGTGATGGGCCTGTGTACCGCCGGTGGTGCGTACGTGCCAGCGATGGCCGATGAAAGTATCATAGTAAAAGAACAAGGGACGATATTCCTCGCGGGCCCGCCACTGGTAAAAGCGGCAACCGGTGAGGAAGTCAGCGCCGAAGATCTCGGTGGTGCCGATGTACACTGCAAAGTATCCGGCGTTGCAGACCATTATGCGGAAAACGATGAGCACGCGCTGTCTATCGCCCGCCAATGTGTCTCCCGCCTCAATCACCAACGTCCTGTTCGCCCCGTTCTGAAAGACTTTAAAGCACCTCGATACGATATCCGTGAGATATACGGTATCGTCGGGACGGACCTTAAAAAACCGTTTGACGTACGCGAAGTCATCGCCCGTATCGTGGACGACTCACAGTTTGACGAGTTTAAACGCTACTTTGGTGAAACCCTGGTTACCGGCTTTGCCGAAATTTATGGCCATCCGGTTGGGATAGTCGCCAACAACGGGATTTTATTCTCTGAGTCGGCGCAAAAAGGCGCGCACTTTATTCAGCTCTGTGCCCAGCGTAACATTCCGCTGCTGTTCTTGCAGAACATCACCGGCTTTATGGTAGGTCAAAAATACGAAGCAGAAGGCATTGCCAAACACGGTGCTAAAATGGTTACCGCGGTGTCTTGTGCAGACGTGCCGAAATTTACCGTGCTGATCGGTGGCTCTTATGGTGCCGGTAACTACGGCATGTGCGGCCGAGCCTATGAACCCACCATGATGTGGATGTGGCCCAATGCCCGTATCTCGGTCATGGGTGGCGAGCAGGCTGCCGGCGTACTGACACAGGTTCGTCAGGACGGTCTGGCACGCAAAGGCCAGTCAATGAGCGACGAAGAAGTGGCTGAGTTCAAAAAGCCCATTGTCGAGCAATACGAAAAGCAAGGCCACCCCTACTACGCCAGTGCGCGCTTGTGGGACGATGGCATTATCGATCCTGCCGACACACGCACCGTTCTTGGTCTGGCGCTTGAAGCGGCTGCCAATGCACCAGAGCAGGATTCAAAATTCGGCATTTTCCGGATGTAAGGAGGCCCTATGTCAGTAACCTTAAATATCACCAAGAGCAAAGTCGCCATTTTGGAACTTAGCCGCCCGGAAAAGCACAATGCCTTCAATGCTGAGGTCATTGCCGAGCTAATTAAAAGTATTGAATACGCCAACGAGCTGGATATTCGTGCATTGGTTTTAAAAACCAATGGCAAGCACTTCTCTGCAGGTGCCGACCTGGCCTGGATGAAATCCATGGCTGGTAATAACTACGACGAGAACGTCGCTGACTCTATGGAGCTGGCCAAACTGATGAAAGTGCTGGCAAACAGCCCGCACCCGACAGTCTGCCTGGTTCAGGGCGCGGCATTTGGTGGTGCACTGGGCCTTATCGCCTGCTGTGACATCGCCGTTGCGACCCCGGATGCTAAATTCTGTCTGAGCGAAGTCAAGCTGGGGCTTATTCCCGCCGTCATCAGCCCTTATGTGATCCGCGCCATTGGTGAGCGTCAGGCACGTCGCTATTTCCTCAGTGCTGAGATCTTTACTGCAGATAAAGCACTGAGCATGGGTCTTATCCACGAAATCGCCGAAGACTTAGCCGGTGCCGAATCTCACTTTATTGAAACCCTGCTGAACAATGGCCCGGTGGCGGTCAAAAATGCCAAGGCACTGATAGACGAGGTGGCAGGCCATGCCATAGATGACACACTGATTGCACACACCGCAAAACGGATCGCTGAGATCCGCGTTAGCGAAGAAGGACAGGAAGGCCTGAGCGCCTTTTTCGACAAACGTGCCCCCGGCTGGCAAAACGCGGCCAGCAAGTAAGGAGTACACTATGTTAAAGAAAATTCTGATAGCCAACCGTGGCGAAATCGCCTGCCGTGTCATGCGCAGCGCCAAGCGCCTGGGTTTGAGCACGGTGGCGGTTTACTCCGATGCTGACGCCAACGCCATGCACGTACAACAGGCAGACGAAGCTTATCACATAGGTCCGGCGCCAAGTAAAGACTCCTACCTGGTTGCTGAGCGTATTCTGGATGTTGCCAAGCGTGCCGGTGCGGATTGTATCCATCCGGGCTATGGCTTTTTGTCTGAAAACGAAGCCTTTGCCCAGGCTTGTGAGCAGGCCGATATTGCCTTTATTGGTCCGCTGGCCAGCTCGATTGAAGCCATGGGGTCAAAAACCCGCGCCAAAGAGATCATGGCCGAGGCCAATGTGCCTTTAGTGCCCGGCTATTATGGCAAACAACAGGATACTGATTTTCTGGCTCAGGAAGCCGAGAAAGTCGGATACCCGGTGCTGATTAAAGCCGCTTACGGTGGTGGCGGTAAAGGCATGCGCGTAGTGCGCGAAGCCAGCGAATTTATCAGTGCTCTTGAAGGCGCAAAGCGTGAGGCTGCAGCCAGTTTTGGTAACGACCTGGTGCTGCTGGAGCGTTTTGTCGATAAGCCGCGCCATGTTGAAGTGCAAGTGTTTGCCGACAGCCATGGTAATTGCGTGTATCTGGGCGACCGCGACTGCTCATTGCAGCGCCGCCATCAAAAAGTCATAGAAGAGGCTCCAGCCCCGGATCTTAGCGCAGAGCTGCGCCGCGAAATGGGTGAAGCCGCTGTGCGCTGTGCCCAGGCTATCAACTACCGCGGTGCCGGTACCGTTGAGTTCTTGCTCTGTGGTGACGAATTCTTCTTTATGGAAATGAACACTCGCCTGCAAGTAGAACACCCGGTGACGGAAATGGTGACCGATCAGGACTTAGTTGAGTGGCAAATTCGCGTCGCTAATAATGAAGTGCTACCACTGACCCAGGATGAGATCCGACTCAGCGGCCACAGCTTCGAAGCACGTATCTATGCCGAAGATCCGCAGGAAAACTTTATGCCCTGCTCTGGCGTATTGTCTCACCTGGGTTTCCCACAAGCCAAAGACGGTGTACGCATCGATACCGGTGTACAACAAGGCGACGAGATCAGCCCCTTTTACGATCCGATGATCGCTAAGCTGATTGTGCACGGTCGCGACCGTCGAACTGCGCTATTAAAATTACGCAGCGCACTGGCCGAGGTGCATCTGGCCGGTCTGAAGAGCAATATTGCCTTCTTACATCATCTGGCAGGTCACCCGGCATTTAGTACCACAGCACCGGATACCCACTTTATTGACACCCAAACCGAGACGCTGACAGCATCTCAGGCGCCCAATGACTTATTGGTTTGTCTGGCCAGTGCGGCCTATCTGGCACATCAGCAGGCAGAGAAAGTGACCTCGCCGTGGCAGCTGTCGGGCTTTAAGCTCAATCAGCCGCGTCGTCAGGTATTGCCATTTGCCGACCACCTGGTGGTAGCCGAAGCCAGTGGCAATCAGTGGCAGGTATTTTATCAGGACCTCGACCATACGATGGATGTCCGTCTTGACGGTCACAGCCTGGTCGCCAACCTGGATGGCAAGCGTTTACTGGCGGATGTGGTGATCACCGAAGAGCAGATCACAGTGATGTTTGGCCCTTATCAGTTTGATGTGGCACTTAAATCTAAGCACTACATCAGCGAGCATGAACATCAGGAAGCACCATTGGCTGCGCCACTAAACGGCACGGTCGTGAAACACCTGCAAAGCGTTGGTGCTCAGGTGAGCAAAGGCGATCCAGTGGTTGTCATCGAGGCAATGAAAATGGAATACACTTTGAATGCGCCGTTTGATGGCACGCTCACCAGCTATTGCTTCGACGAAGGCGAGCTGGTCAGCCACGGCGCAATGCTTGCGATTGTTGAGGAGGCCTGAAATGGCGAACTATCCAGCCCAGGTCAAAATAGTTGAAGTTGGTGCACGTGATGGCCTGCAAAATGAGTCCAGTGTATCAACCGACGCGAAAATTGCGCTGGTCAATGCACTGGCCGACGCCGGTTTGAAACACATTGAGGCCGGGGCATTTGTATCGCCCAAGTGGGTGCCGCAAATGGCCGACTCAAGTGATGTGATCCAGGGCTTTGTGCGTCGTGATGGTGTAGAGATCAGCGCCCTCACGCCAAACCTCAAAGGTGCCGAGCTGGCGCTTGCCAACGAGGTCGACGAGTTTGCGATTTTCACCGCTGCCAGCGAAGCCTTTACACAAAAAAACATCAACTGCTCCATTGAAGAGAGTATTGAGCGCTTTCGCCCGGTGGTTGAGCTTGCTCAAAAAAACAACATCAAAGTCAGAGGCTACGTAAGTTGCGTGGTTGGCTGCCCGTATCAGGGAGAGGTCGCACCAGAGCAGGTGCTGTCGGTGTGTAAACAATTATTGGCATTGGGCTGCTATGAGATCAGCCTGGGCGACACCATAGGGGTGGGCACAGCCAATCAGGTTAAGCAGTTGCTCACCTTATTGCTGTCACATATCCCGGCTGAGCGCCTTGCCGTGCACTTTCATGATACCTATGGCCAGGCTTTGACAAACATACATGCAGCGCTGGAAATGGGCATTGCGACCATAGATTCAGCCGTTGCCGGACTGGGTGGTTGTCCCTATGCTAAGGGCGCGTCAGGAAATGTTGCCACTGAGGATGTTGTTTACTTGCTGCAAGGACTTGGCATTGACAGTGGAATTGATTTAGAAAGACTGGCAAAAGCAGGCTGGCAGATTTGTGAGGCGCTGGATAAAGCGCCAGTAAGCAAGGTGTCTCTGGCGCTGAAAAACAGCTGTCAGTCATAACAACCGAAAAACAACGAACAACTAGGAGTGGGCTAATGGCCGGTTTCGATAAAGTAGTTTCAAGCTATGAAGCAGCAATGGAGGGCCTCAAAGATGGCGATACCATTATTGCTGGTGGCTTTGGATTATGTGGTATTCCAGAAGGGTTAATTGCAGAAATTAAGCGCAAGCAAACCAAAGAGCTGACCGTGGTCTCTAACAACTGTGGGGTCGATGACTTTGGTTTGGGTATTTTGCTTCATGACCGCCAAATCAAGAAAATCATTGCCTCTTACGTGGGTGAAAATGCCCTGTTTGAGCAACAGCTGCTAGACGGCATTATCGACGTTGAACTGACGCCTCAGGGCACACTGGCTGAGAAAATGCGCGCAGGCGGTGCAGGTATCCCGGGTTTTTATACCGCGACCGGCTATGGCACCCCAGTTGCCGAGGGTAAAGAAGTCAAAGAATTCGATGGCCGTCCTTACATTCTTGAAGAGTCTATCACTGGCGAATTCGCCATCGTTAAAGCCTGGAAGGCTGATCGCTATGGCAACCTGGTATTCCGCCACACTGCGATGAATTTCAACCCTATGGCTGCAACGGCGGGTAAAATTACCGTTGCCGAGGTCGAAGAAATCGTCGAGCCGGGCGAGCTGGCACCGAGCGAGATCCACACACCGGGGATCTATGTTAATCGCGTAATTCAGGGTAGCTTTGAAAAACGCATCGAACGTGTCACAACCCGTAAGTAAGGAGATCACCATGGCTTTAAATCGTGAACAAATTGCAATGCGCGTGGCGCAGGAGCTTCAGGACGGTTATTACGTTAATCTGGGCATTGGTATCCCTACTCTGGTTGCCAACTACGTGCCTCAGGGTATCGAGGTAATGCTGCAATCTGAAAATGGTCTTTTAGGTATGGGTCCTTACCCAACAGAGGACCAGGTCGATGCTGATATGATCAATGCGGGTAAAGAAACCGTGACAGCAGCCACAGGTGCGGCTATTTTTAATAGCGCCGAAAGCTTTGCCATGATCCGCGGTGGTCATGTAGACTTGACGGTACTGGGTGCATTTGAAGTGGATCAGCATGGCAATATTGCCTCCTGGATGATCCCGAAAAAGTTAATCAAAGGCATGGGTGGCGCGATGGATTTAGTTGCAGGTGCACAAAACATCGTGGTGACCATGACTCATGCCAGCAAGCACGGCGATTCAAAGTTACTGGAGTCTTGTACTCTGCCGCTGACCGGCGTGAACTGTGTGAAAAAGATCGTCACAGATTTAGCTGTGCTTGAAGTGAAAGATGGCGCGTTCCATTTGCTAGAGCGCGCACCGGGTGTTAGTGTAGACGAAATTATCAGCAAAACTGCGGGCAAACTTATCGTCGATGGCGATATTCCTGAAATGCAGTTTGCCAGCTAAATAAACACGGTCTGACACGAAAACACCAACTATGTACCGACCTCATTCCCAGTGCCAAAGGCGCTGAGTTACCCAAAATCCCTCGCAAGAGGGATTTTTTTTACCTGTTTTACCCGTAATTGGTGCGATTTTATTCAGTTAATAGCCCATTCATTTACTTTTATATTCTAGCGCTTACACTTATAAACTAAGACTTTTTCGGCAAGGTGGTACATATACCCCGTTTTGGTCGGTTTATCTTAATTACATCGAAACGTCTTTTGGACGATAAGAAGTCGATTGTAATGGCAAACCATTGGCGTGCCCATTACCGCTGTAACTAACATAAACCCATCGCATGCAGTTTGCATCAAAGCCGGGTGTTACAACTTTGCCATTTCATTTCTCAACTATGAGGTAACAATGGCAGACAATCACGATAAGTATAGTATCGATAATACTGACTATACGGTGGGCCAGGACAACGTACAAAAATGGGGGTTTGATGTTCACAACCCGGTTTTTGGCGTGAGTGCAGGCCTGATCTTATTATTTCTAATTGCAATCCTGGTCAGCGACGCGGAATCGGCAAAGGCGACACTGGATGGCCTGAAGTGGAAAATCATCGGCGCGTTTGATGCCGTCTTTATGTGGTCGGGCAACTTCTTTGTGCTGTTTTGCCTGGCGCTGGTGCTCTCTCCCTACGGTAAAATCCGCCTTGGTGGCGACGCGGCCAAACCTCAGTACACCACCCTCTCCTGGCTGGCCATGCTGTTCGCCGCGGGTATGGGGATCGGGCTGATGTTCTGGGGCGTTGCCGAGCCGGTGGCCTATTACACCGGCTGGTTTAAAACCCCGCTGAATGTCGTACCCAATACACCTGAAGCCGCGGAAATGGCCATGGGCGCCACTATGTACCACTGGGGCTTGCACCCCTGGGCGATTTACGCCGTTGTCGCGCTCTCTCTGGCTTTCTTTGCCTTTAACAAAGGCCTGCCGCTGTCTATTCGGTCTATTTTCTATCCTCTGTTAGGCGACAGAGCCTGGGGCTGGCCGGGTCATATCATAGATATTCTGGCGGTACTGGCCACCTTATTTGGCCTGGCGACCTCGCTTGGTCTGGGTGCACAGCAAGCCAGCGCCGGGATCCAACATGTGTTTGGCATAGAAGCAGGTCTCGGGCTACAGATCATGGTGATCGTGGGCGTCACTTTGCTGGCCATCATTTCTGTGGTGCGTGGCATTGAAGGGGGCGTTAAAGTGCTCAGTAACACCAATATGCTGATCGCTTTTGCGCTGCTGCTGTTTGTCATGCTGGCCGGCTTTGCCGTGGCGCTTGGTAATATTCCCACCACCATTATGGCCTATGTGGAGAACATCATTCCACTGAGTAACCCACACGGGCGTGACGACGAAGCCTGGTTCCAGGGCTGGACTGTGTTTTACTGGGCCTGGTGGATCTCCTGGTCACCGTTTGTTGGTATGTTTATCGCACGCGTTTCTGAGGGCCGCACGATTCGTGAGTTTATCATTGCTGTGCTGCTGATCCCGACTTTAGTCACCACCTTGTGGATGTCAGTGTACGGTGGCATCGCTATAGATCAGGTGAAATCTGGCGTGGGTGCACTGGGCGAAAATGGCCTGACGCAGGTGCCGCTGGCCATGTTTGAAATGTTTGAACAACTACCACTGGGCGATCTCTTGTCATTTGTCGCCATCGTATTGGTGCTGGTGTTCTTTATCACCTCGTCGGATTCCGGCTCTCTGGTCATAGACAGCATTACGGCCGGCGGTAAAATTGATGCTCCTATTCCGCAACGGGTGTTCTGGGCCACCGTAGAAGGTGCTATCGCTGCGGCGCTGCTGTGGATCGGCGGCACGGAGGCCATACAAGCCTTGCAGGCGGGTGCCATCTCAACCGGTCTGCCATTTACGGTCGTACTGCTGCTGATGTGTCTGAGCCTGATCCTCGGGTTGCGCACGGAGCAAACCAAGTCTTAAATAAAGGTATATCTGTAACAGGATAAGGATTGAAAATGGCATGTTTCTCAACATGCCATTTTTGTTTCTGCTTGCTCACATCCACAGCGACTTAATGTCTGTATGCTGCGAGTAGTGATGCTGAAGTTGTGCCTGAAACAACTCAGCCGTCGCCAGGGCATCACTGAGTGCATGATGCGCCACATAGTAAGGCAGACCATAACGTTTGCGGCTGTCGGCCAGGCGAATAGACGGGATCGGCTGGCGTTTTATCCGCTGCCAAAGCGTAAGCCGGTTGGTTTCAATGCGATGCTCCAGCGCCATGGTATCAATCAGCGGAAATTCAATCCCCTCGCCCAGCCGTTGCATTAGCGCCTGATTAAAGAACGGCCGCTCAATATGGCGGTAATGAACCACAATGACCTTGCCTTCCAGGCAAGTCAGCAGCTCTTCCAGTATGGCGTCCAGATCGGGCGCTTCACTGACCTGCGAATGAGTTATCTGATGCACTACTACCGACTCTTTGTGCAGTGGTGTAGCAGGTTTTAAGATCCAATGCCTGGCGTCGCGGCAATAGGCTCTTCGCGCGTCAAAGGGCACCAGACCGACGCTGACAATGTCATCGGTTTCATAATTCAGTCCAGTGGTTTCAAAATCCAACGCCACGAACTGAGCCTGAGACACTGGCGTGTCGGGCGCCTGTACGCCCGCGGTATAAAATGCCCTGAGCCGCTCATCACTACTTTGCCGCGCTAAGTGGGCGAACCGGTTAGGCCAGGATAAAATGTCGCCTTGCATTGCCATTACTTGAGTATCGCCTTGTTCTGGTAGCGGATCTTGAGGTAGCTTTGCGCTTTGTCCAGTACCGCAAATGCTTCTTTGAGATTGCGCTGTTCAAACTCAGATAGCCGTTTTGGCAAAATATTGTTGTCGGGCTGTTTACCCTGCTCTATTTGCCGGGCCTGATGGCGAATACGGATCATGGCAATATACTCCAGCGCCGCCTCTAAATCCTCTACTTTACCCGGTGGTAATAACTTCGCCTCTTTAATGTCCTCCAGGCGCTCAAACGAGTTTTGTTTACGCGAGCCGATGGCCAGGGCATGCACACGCACCAAATCAGACAGTGGCGCGGTACCGCGGCGCTTAATATTCAGCGAGTGCTTATGCTCTCCGTCCTGCTCCAGTACAAAGTCTTTAAAAAAGCCCAGCGGCGGAGTTCTGCGCAGTGAGTTACTGGCCATGGCAGCTAAAAACCGTGGCGTGATCTTCGCTTTCTTTGCCACCAACTCACTTAAGCGGCTGGCCAGCTGGGTACGACCAAACACCCCATCCAGGTCGAAGAAAATAGAGCTGTGTAACAAGGCTTCCGGTTTGGGGTTATCCATCCAGTCTTCAAACTGAGCCTGCCAGTCACTGGCACTTAGACGCCACTGCGGGTTGGTCGCCATAATGCCCCCGTCACAGAGCTTATAGCCGCATTGTGCCAGGCCGTCACAGACAAACTTGGCCAGCGCGGCGAAGTAGCTGTCATGTTTGTCGGCCTCAAACGCATCATCCAAAATTAAAGCATTGTCCTGATCGGTCACGATAAGCTGCTCATCCCGTGCCATTGAGCCCAATGCGATAAAGCAGTAAGGCACCGGCGGTTCACCCAATTTATCTTCTGCCAGCTCCAGTAAGCGCTGCTTGATGGTACGGCCAATGACCGACATAGCCGTGCCCACCATGTGTGAGTTAGCATCTTCGTTCACCAGACGCACAAACACACTGGCCAGCGATTGCGCGTAGTGCGCCAGGTCCTCAACGCTTTGCTGCTCCATGATCCCTTTAACAAACAATAAGCTGCTCTGAGACTCATAGCGCAAAATATCCGACAGGGCAATCACACCAATGGGACGACGTTTATGCACCACAGGCAAATGATGCAGATTGTCTCTGAGCATCATCATCATGGCCTCAAACACATAGGCATTGGAGTCGACTATGGTCAGCTCCCGGGTCATGATAGTGGCAACCGGCTGGTTGGTGTCTAAGCCCTCCGCCACCACTTTAATTCGCAGGTCTTTATCGCTCAGGATCCCGACAATTTGACCGTCATCATCCTCAGGATCGTCACTGACCGGTTTGCTTGGATCGTACACCAGCAAGGCAGATACCTGCTCTTCGGTCATTAGTTTTGCCGCATCACGGATTGAACGGGTCAGCTCTACCGACACCAGCTCGCGCAGTAACAGGGTTCTGACTTTGGCCGTGGTCAGGTCGTTGCTGTCGGCCTGATCCGACACCGCCTGGATCAAACCGCCACTGTCGTCGGCCTCAAAAAAGTCCGCAAATGCCTCGTGTTCATCACAAAATGCTTCAAACAAGGCCACGGGAATACAGTAAACCAGGGTGTCTTCCAAGGCCATCACCGGAAAACGTACTTTGCGGTTCATCAGCAAGCCGCGCTGACCAAACAAGCCCCCTTCAGAAATGCGGTTATAGAGCTCACCATTGCGACGATATACCTCCACAGAGCCGGCGCGCACCACATATAAATTAGCAATCGATTCTCCGTAATGCAGTATTTCACTGCGTGCACGGTAATAGCCAACCTCAACCTCACTGGCAAGTTGTTTGAGCGCATCTTCGGGTAAATCGTTAAATGGCGGATGTGCAGATAAAAACTGCATGATCTCAAAGTGTTCTATTTGCATAATGACCGTTTTATGACCCTGATTATGACTATTGTGGGTAATTGCGCAGATGAACGCAAGGGAAGCACCTGAGTCGGCTTGCTCTGAGTATATTTTGTCACACTAATTTTTTACCGTATGACTTGTAATAATGGTCGTTTGCCATCATATTCACAGCGTGCTTTGGAAGCTGACAATACTGCAACTAAGCCTATGATAAAACGTCGTGTTGAAGGAAATGGATCCCGCACGGCGCTGTAGGCAAACGTACGCAAGTATAAAGAGTCCGGCCGTACAAACCGTGTTGGTTTGGGCGCTCGGCAAACAATAAGTTGAGTATAAGCTTGAGGTTAAGATGAAACGAATCGTGCTATTTTTAATCACCAACCTGGCAGTCATGCTGGTGCTGGGGATTGTTCTGTCTATCGTCATGTCTGCGTTAGGTCTGTCTAACCGCAGTTATGGCGGCATGTTACTGATTGCCGGTGTATTCGGTTTTGGTGGTGCTTTTATTTCGCTGTTTATGTCGAAGTGGATAGCGAAAAAATCAACGGGTGCTTATGTCATTGAGCAACCCCGTAATGAAAGCGAACACTGGCTGGTGCAAACCGTTGCCAATCAGGCCAAACAAGTGGGGATTGCGATGCCCGAAGTGGCCATTTACGACAGCCCTGAAATCAACGCCTTTGCAACGGGCCCGAGTAAAAACAACAGTCTGGTCGCGGTCAGTACCGGGCTACTGCACAATATGACTCAGGACGAAGCGGAAGCCGTACTGGCCCACGAGGTGTCGCACGTTGCCAACGGCGATATGGTGACACTGACGCTGATCCAGGGTGTGGTCAATACCTTTGTCATTTTTATTGCCAAAGTGCTGGCGAATTTGGTCGATGGCTTTCTCAATGGTGACGAAGAAAACAATGGCGTGAGCTGGACGTACATTATTTTCGATATGATTTTCCAGATCCTGTTCGGTATTCTGGCATCCGTCATTGTTGCCTACTTCAGTCGTCAGCGCGAATTTGCGGCCGACAAAGGCGCTGCTGACTTAGTGGGTGCACATAAGATGCGTGCCGCCCTTGAGCGCCTGCGCCATAACCATGAATCGCAACTGGAAGGGTCAATGATGGCCTTTGGTATTGCATCAGGCAAAAGCTTGTCTGAGATGTTCGCCTCTCACCCGCCGCTTGAGCAACGTATTCAGGCGCTGCGTTGATTGTTAACTAAAAAGAAAAGGCTTCGCAGTGCGAAGCCTTTTTTGTAGATTAAACTGCAGACTACTTTTCTATCCAGGGCGTAACCGATACAACTTCGCTTAACGTATTAAAGCGTGCGGTGTCGTTTTCCCAGTCATCCGTTACCAGAAACTGGCACACCTGCTTATCGCAGCTTACACCCGATGCTGACAAGTTAGGATCACTGGCAAAGGTTACCTTTACGCCCTTTTGCTGTGGCAGTAAAAAGCCCATGAGTTTGCTGACAAAAAAGCCAGACAAGCCGGACAACAGCTCATCAAATTCGTGGTGTAGCTGATACAAGCGTTGCTTGGTCAAATGTGTATTAGTGAAATACGCAGACTCAATTTGAAACTTAATCTGACAGTCGTGCTGCGGATTTTTTGGCTGTGCAACGATCACCGCCTTGTCTTTATCGAGCTTCTCACTAAATGGCAGCAGCAGCTGCGCGTCTTGAGTATAATTAAGCGGCTGCTCTGTGGTTTCTGTGACAATTTTACCTGACTGGATCTGACACGGTGCCAGTGAGGCAATGTCTACCAGGTAAAAATTAACCCGGGCAAACTCAAACTCGCCCTTTTCAACCACCTTGAGGCGGTCATAAAAGCCATCGTACGAAACCACAAACTCTTCTTGCGCCTGCACGCTGCTTGCAGCCCCAGCCAGCCCCAGTAAAAGTGCCAACATCCTACTCTTCATCAAAATAAGCCTTGTTATGTCTGATCATATCGTTAAGTTCTTCAATATAATGCACGCCACGCTCCGAGTATGACAAGAGTCCTGCGGTCAATGCCGTGGCTTCAATCGGCTTTTTCTGCGCACGCAGCTGAGCGCGTGTGGCCCTGAGGTCTTTATAGGCATCATGGGTATTGATGTTTCTAAAATACGACTTAACCGATGCCCGAACTGACTGAAAGGCAGCCACTTCGTGAGCCGCTTCATCGTCACGGCGTTTTGGGATCATCCCGCAGCCCTTTCGATAACACCACTGACCAAAAAAGTTCAACCCGATCCGCGCAAACCGGGATGTGCCCCAGGCCGATTCATTGGCCGCCTGCATCAGCGCCAGCTCTTTGGGGATAATGTCTACCCTACGCAGCGCCCGCTTGAGATTCTCAACAGAGATGGTCTCGTCCTCTATTTTGTAGAGTTTGAACACCTGTTCGATTCTTTGCTGCTGAATGTCGCTCAGTGGCTCTTCAAACTGCAGCATCATCAGTGCAATTTCAATGCTGGCACGTTGCTGCAAGATCAGCTCGTTCTCCGCTTCAACGTGTGGCTTGATGAAATCAAAGAAACGTTTTTTCTTGGTGGCAATATCACGAATTTTGCCAAACTCCGGCAACTTTACCTTGTGCAGTGGCTTTTCCACTTCTTTAACCTGAGGTTTCGTCACGGTCACTTCCGGTTCGGGCGCAGGTTCAGTCGGGGCTGGGGGTTTGACGATAAATGGATACAGAACCGCAAATATTGAAATCGCGGCAATAATAATTTTAACTAGTAAACGCATGATTCTCCTCACACTAGTACCAACTACCAATTCAAAGTGCTGAAAACACCCGAAAAATGGTGTGACTTCGCAGGTTTTCTGAAGATCCCTAACAGAATAACCCTGCTGTACTTTGCTCTTTCATTTTCAAATTAGCGGACAATGATACCAAAATTTACCACTGAACGCGAATTTCTGCATTCTATCGTAGCCGCCTCTGGCTGAACATCAAAAAATTCACCTAGCGCTTTGATTAGTTTTTCTTTTTCCCTGCACACTCAGTAGATATACTGAACACAGTAACGCGTTTAATAAAGGACACCTATGAGCCAGTCTCCATGGCAGCAAAGACAGCTGGACCAGAAAAAATATCGCCCCAATGACAACCGCTCACCCTGGCAGATTGACCGCTCCCGGATCATTCATGCGGCAGCCTTCAGGCGCTTGCAATCAAAAACGCAAATTATGAGTATCGGTGTTAATGACTTTTACCGAACACGCTTAACCCATTCACTGGAAGTCTCTCAGATAGGAACGGGGTTATTGCGACACCTCAGAACTCAGCACCCGGATTTTACCTGGTTTCCCTCCTCCAGCCTGATGGAAACTATCTGCCTGGCGCACGATATCGGCCACCCGCCCTTTGGCCATGGCGGAGAAATCGCCCTAAACTATCTGCTGCGCGACCATGGCGGCTTTGAGGGCAACGCACAAACGCTACGGATCGTGACTAAACTGGAACCTTATTCCAAAGGGTACGGAATGAATCTGACTCGCCGCACTTTACTCGGCTTTATTAAGTACCCGGCTTTAATTGATGAGTTATGGCTCTGCCACCCACAACCCGACCCCAACCAGCGTTTTATCTATACTCAACAATGGCTGCCCGCCAAAGGCATCTATCAGTGTGATAAAGACGTGCTGGATTGGATCCTTCAGCCGTTCAGCGCTGCAGATCGCTCGCTATTGCAAAGCCAGACACCCGTGAATGAATACAAAGCCAAGACTCGTTTTAAATCGCTCGACAGTGCCATCATGGAATATGCCGACGATTTCGCCTACGCGGTACACGATTTGGAAGACGCCATCGCCACTGAAACACTGAGCGAGCGGGAGTGGCAGCGCTATGCCCTGCCCGAATTGCAAAAAATAGACTCTCCCTGGCTGGATAAGCACCTGGACAGTATCAGTGAACGCTTGTTCTCTCACGATGAATCGCTGCGCAAGGATGTGATTGGCGAACTGGTAAATCTGTTTATCGTTAACTGCGAGCTGGTTATTCAGGATGCCGCTTTCAGCGACCCTCTGCTGCGCCATACCGTAAAGCTCTCGGATGAGTTTGAAGCCATTTTAGGTGTGTTAAAACACTTTGTCTTTTCAAGGCTTATTCGCGACCCCAAGATGCAGCAGATTGAATTTAGCGGCCAGAATATGCTGATCGATTTATTTGGCGCGTTCCAGAGCGACCCGTTACGCTTATTACCCCATACCACTCAAGCCCACTACACCGAGGCAACAGATGATACCGCGCAAATGCGGGTGCTGGCAGATTACTTGTCGGGCATGACGGACGAATATGCTCGTCGCTGTTATCAGCGCCTGTTCGGCAACAGCCCGATGCAGGCCCCGGTGAAAAGCGGACCACATATATGAGCTACAAACAAATTTGACGATTGACGGCCCTGAACCATGGGGCCCGTCAAAGCTAGTAATAAAGAATGAAAGTCTGTGCCATATTTTTTCTGTATAGAAAAAGAGCACAAAACACCTCTTAAGAAACATAAATTAAACAAACCAATCAAAACTGAAATCAAAATTACGTACTCACCTTCCGCAACCACAATTCATCAACCAGCATTTTTCATTAGTCTAAAAATCAATCCAAAAATATCCCACCTGAACAAAAAAAGACAAAAGCAATATATAACAAAAACTTAAAAAAGTAAGAGTTATTCAATAATGGGTTATTATGTCCTACCCAAGCTGAGTCAGTGGAATAAAACTACACATATCATCACTATTGATACTACTAAAACATTTATAAAATAAAAACAAATCAAAATTAACAACAAGAAACACAAATTAAAACACATATTGACAAGGTGAGGACTAATAACGACAATGCCGACAACTTCATATATGGGTACAAATATAAGTAATAGTAATAAAGGACTAGACAATGAAAACACTTTACGTGCTAACTGAAGCGTTGTTTCATACTGCTTATCTGGTTGAAAAGATGGCAATGAACAATCGATTTGATAACCTTGTTTTCGTCATCAGAAACAATTACCAACTCAACTTGCAGGCACTGGATGAACTGCATACAGCGCATGCAGGTAAAACCGAGTTAAGTGACGATGCGCTTCAGCACTTCAACCAAGCATATGGTGGATTGTCTGAAGCTGAACTCTGTATGATCAACGAATTTGGTGTGCCCGAAAAACACTGTTTTAGTGTGTCTAACCTACGGGTTGTCAGTGACTTTAATGACAACGAGCTTCAGGGTGAAATACTTGCCGACAAGTCATTTAAATGCGCAGCAATCTTTCTTGACTGCATACTGAGCGACTGGTGGATAGACACATTCGAACAACGGATTATCAATGCACATTCTGCGGTGTTGCCACATGCACGTGGTATGTATGCCATTGAGCAATACCTATTGGCGGCAACCCCCGAGCAGGCAGAAGCAGCTGCCGGTGCGACAATACATTATGTCAATAGTGGCATCGACAAAGGCAATATTATTGAGACAAAAGCACTGCAGAATATTTGGTGCAAGCCCTCTATTTGGGCAGTGAAAGCCGCCTCTTATCATGCTGCTTTTGAACTTCTCAGCAATTATTGTACTCAACATAACTGCTTCTCATTGTCCGATGCTAAGTCACAAAAAGAGTTTGGCCCCTTATTTCTAGCCAAACAATTCACCACACAAAAACGCCAGCAAGCCGCACGCGCATTTCTGGCAATAAAACAATCACAAGGAGAGACATATGGAGCAGCTTAATCTGGCCCTTTTTTTAACAACCAGTTTAGTTATCAATGCAGTACCTGGCCCAGATGTACTTTACGTGATCAGCAACCACAAACATAAAGGCTGGCAAGCAGCCATCCCTAGTATTGCAGGCTTGTTTGCGGGTTATTTGTTTCATGTATTTATCACTTTTGTGGGTATCTCAGCAATTATCACGGGGAACCCGGTTTTATTTAACACGGTAAAATATCTTGGTTCAGCCTATCTGGTATGGATGGGGATTAGCATTATTTATGAAGTATTGAAAAAAGATCAGAAAAGTGAAACGTCAGCCCCTGCCCCCGTACGAGGCTCAAAGTATTTTACGCGCGGGTTTATTATTAGCGCACTAAACCCAAAGGTCAGTGTATTCTTTTTGTCTTTTCTTCCTCAGTTTATACCTCAGGGCGCAACAGACAGCTACCTTATCATCGTACTTGGTTTAATTTTCTGCGCAGGCGCGACATTTTTTAACTTCCTTTACTGTTTACTCAGCAGTATTCAATTAAAAAATAGATTTAAACATAAAATACTCGACTTTTTACCCGGTGTAATTTTGGCCTCTGTTGGAGTTTACACCGCACTATAGTCACTGTTATCTACCAAGGAATTCGGAGAACACCCTATGAATACGCCAGAGTTAAAACTTGGCTTAAAATCTATTTCGTCACTGCTTCCTTCCGAGGAGCATTGTGAGAAGCACGCCAATTATTTGGCAAATCGAATTGCTGAAAACAGGGTTTGGACCCACCCTCTGCTAATCGACATGCACACCAATGTGATCCTGGATGGCCATCACAGGTATAGCGCAGCACAAACTCTGAAACTTAAACAGATCCCCTGTTTAATGATTGACTACAATAGCCCAGCGATCACCTTGTCTAGTTGGCGAGATGGTGAACATTATGACAAATCTCAGGTGATATCCACGGCACTTGCGGGGAAACTGTTTACCAAAAAATCGACCAAGCACAAATTAAACTTTTCACTTCCTTTGGCTTACGAGTTACCAATCGAGATATTAATGGGAGGTGTGTCATGATCTATCAATCCCATCTGGACTTGGTGATGGACGAAGTCTTTGTAAAAGAGCCTTCTATTCTTGCAAATGCTAATCTCTATTTAAAAATAGAAGGCTTGTCTATTGGTGGATCGATCAAAATAAAACCGGCACTAAAAATGATTAACCGACTCGAAATTCAGGGCAAGCTGAGACCGGGCAGCAGGGTCATTGAAAGCTCCTCAGGTAATCTGGGGGTTGCGTTAAGCATTATCTGTGCAGCGAAAGGTTACGAATTTAACTGCGTTGTCGATCCTAATATCCTGCCCAGTTCGGAGCGGTTGATTCAAGCTTATGGTGCCAAGATTATTAAAGTGACGAATAAAGACGAAAATGGTGGCTATCTCAATAGCAGAATTAGAAAAATTCGGGCAATGTGCCAGTATGATGAATCATTGATTTGGATTAACCAGTACGAAAACATCGACAACATCGAAGCCCACTACCTGACCACGGCGAAATCTATCGCCCGACAATTTCCGGAGTTGGATTATGTCTTTGTCGGTGCAGGTACCACAGGCACACTCGGTGGTATCAGTCAGTTTTTCGCACGCAATATGCCCAACACTAAGATCATTGCTGTGGATTCAGTCGGCTCAATCACATTTGGCGGCTCGAGCGGTAAACGCAGAATTCCAGGGCTGGGTGCCAGCAAAGAGCCACCCATTAGCCGTCTTTCACACTTTCACGACATCATCCGGATCCCCGAACCTGACACCCTCGCAATGTGCCATTCTTTGGCTCGCAAAGGCTTATTATTCGGTGGCTCCACAGGCACCGTGCTCGCAGGCGTTCAGCAATATGCAGACAAGATCCCCAATAACGCGACCGTGGTCGCCATTGCCCCGGATCTGGGCGAACGCTACCTAAACACACTGTATTCACCTCACTGGATCAACGAGCATTTTCCACACGTCTCGCTACACCCAGAACAACTTGTACAAGCAGATTATTAAAGGAATATAATTTATGAAAACTTTTAAGGTTATTGGCGCCAACGCAGTCTCTCAATGGCTAAATAATCACGGTGAAAAGTTACTCGACAGTGTTGCTGATTGCTACTGTCAATTCGCTCAAGGTCAGACCGTTTGTCCGGATAGCTACTTTTTACGCTACCCAGATCAACCACAAAATCGCATTATCGCACTACCGGCTTCAATTGAATCAGACACTGCGCCCGTTTCTGGTATTAAATGGATAGCCAGCTTCCCTGGTAACCTGCAAAAAGGACTGGACAGAGCGTCTGCCGTAGTTTTGCTCAATGACCGCGAAACAGGCTATCCAATCGCTTGTCTGGAAGGGTCGCAAATTTCATCATTCAGGACCGCAGCTTCAGCGGTATTGGGTGCTAAATACCTGCACACAACACCAGGGAAAATTGAACATCTCGCAGTGGTTGGCAGCGGTCTAATTGCACACACCATTGTCACTTTACTCGAACAAACGGGTTGGACAATTGACGCCATGACGGTGATTGATCTTGATAAACAAAGAGCAGCTGAGTTCTGTGGCAAGTTTACCCACATCACTACAACCAGCAGTGATGATATTGCTGACATCGCGCGTGCTGATATGATTTTATTTGCGACTTCTGCCATCACACCTTATGTGAAAGATAAAGCACTGGTCGCGCATAAGCCAACAATCATTCATATGTCTTTAAGAGATATTGCCGCAGATATTATTCTGGAAGGCCAGAATTTCGCAGATGATGTGGACCATGCAATCAAAGCCAATACCTCCTTACAGCTAGCAGAGCAGCAAGCAGGAAACCGTGCTTTTATGGCTGGCAATATCGTGGACCTTATCAAAAACCAGGTAAAACCGGATTTCAATAAAGCGCGGATTTACTCTCCTTTTGGCATGGGGATCCTCGATGTCATGCTTGGCTATCAGATCTATCTGGATACGCCAAACGAGGCACTGTGTGAAATGGACGACTTCTTCCCGACTCCATACACTCAGGCATAAAACCTGTCACGCCAAAGTACCTGGATACTTTGGCGTGATCTGCGCTTGCATTATCGCAACGCACCCGGCCATCACAACCCGAACACCACTTTTTCACTTTTCAGCATTCTACTGCTCAGGTAGGTAAACAGCGCAAACAATGCCAGCGTCAACACTGAAGCCAGCCCCAATGGTGCCAGCGGTAAGGCATTGCCCTTGATCAGCTCTATCATCGCGTATTGCTGAGCGGCAATCGGCAACCACTGGATGGTCTCTGTGGCGATATCATAGCTGGTCATCATACTCAGACCGACGGGTACCATCAGCACCATAGTGACGTAAGACTGTGCTTCTTTAAACGACTTGGCCATAAAAGAGACAAAAATCAGCATACTTGCCGACATCAGCGCAATAGGGATCCCGATGAGCAGGCTGACCAAAATAAAACGCAGATCCAGGGTAATGCTAAAGCCCAGTTGCTCCCAGGCCACCATGGCATAGGCAAATTTTGACACCACCAGTACCAATGCCAGTCCGAGAATCGAGAAAGCGGCAATCGCAGCGACCTTGGCCAGCACAATCTGCACACTACTGATGGGGTGGCTGAGCAGCAGCGCCAGTGAATTACGCTCACGCTCACCAGCACTGGTGTCAATGCCCAGGTTCATAGCTGAATAAAAAATCGCAATGATGATAGACAAAGTAACGATACCAAGAAATAACCCGCCCTTTGCATCGGGCGTGGCCTGATCCTGCGTCTGTACATCCAGTGCACGCATCAGACCCGGGTCGATACCGCGCGCTACCAGCCGCAGCCCGGCCACTTCGCTGTTGTATCTGAGCAACGCCGTTTCCAGTCGGCGGACCGACTTGATCAACTTGCTGTCAGACTTGTCTGCCACTATCACCACAGTAGCACTGCGACCTGTCGCCATATCCTGTTGATAAGCAGCGTCTATTTCAAGGCGGATCGGCTTCGCATCGGCATCATCGCTGTGGCTTATATCGACGCTGTCCAGGTACTGCACCAGATTTGGCGCGCGCTCGGCACCTGAAATGGTGATTTTCAAGGCCTCTGGCGACGCCATTTGCTGCAGCAGAACCGAAAACAGCAAGCACATCACAATCGGCGCACCAAAGGCATAATACAGTCCGGCCATCACCGAGCGCTTATCACGATACGCATCCAGCAGCTCTTTTTTAAACAAGATAGTAATTTGCTTCATCATGCTGCTATCCCCTCGTCGCTGCCGATCAGCGCGATAAACGCTTCTTCCAGGCTTGCTTTACCCGTTTGCTCACATAGTTGCAGTGGTGTGCCCTGCGCAACCACTTTACCTTTAGCCATCACCACAACGTGGTCGCACAATGCGGCTACTTCCTGCATCACATGACTGGAGAATAACACGCAGTGCCCCTGCGCTTTGAGCATTAGTAGCAACTCGCGTAACACGCGGGTACTCATGACATCCAGGCCGCGGGTTGGTTCATCAAGAATGATGTTGCGTGGCTGGTGAACAATGGCCTGAGCCAGTGCGGTTTTCATCCGCTGCCCCTGAGAGAATCCCTGACAGCGACGGTCGGCAATGTCCGCCATTTTTAGCTGCCCAATAACTTTGTCTGTGGCTGTCTGGGCTTGCGACTTGTCCATGCCGCTTAGCTGCGCATAAAACTGAATGTACTCTCTGGGCGTCAGTCGCTCATACAGGCCACAGGGGTCGGGAAATAACCCCAGCTGCTGCTTGGCCGCCATGGGATCTTCGTGCACCTTCACCCCATCAATTTCGGCATAGCCCTGATCGGCCTGTAACAATCCAAATACCGTTCTCAGACACGTCGTCTTACCTGCGCCATTGGGGCCAAGTAGCCCGGTGATTTGGCCGTTTTCGGCGCTGAAGCTCAGTCCGTCCAGCGCATTTACCGATGCAATTTGTTTTTTAAGATTATGTACTTTGATCATGTTATGGCTCCTGGCTTACCACTGCGGGGCCATTGGGGTTCATAAAATAGCGTCTGATGGCGGTTTTCTCCAGACAGCCGGCATCCAGTTCTTCGGGCTTACCTTGGTTAATGAATTCAGCAACCAGTTTATCGGCGCAGCTTTGCGCGGCCACGCCATGGGTTGCTTGCTCAGCAACCAGATGCCGGGCATTTTTCATCTTGACCATAGCCAGCTCAGCCCAGCCTGGAGGCGTCGCGGGGTCGAGTCCGCCAGATAGCAACAGGGTTGGAATGTCTGTGCTGAGCGGCTGATAAAAATCTTTTCCGACGGGTGCAACCTGCCAGACAGGGCAGCTGGCATCGAGGGATTCAATCATCATGCGGCCAAAGTAACTCGCTGAAAAACGCGCTCTTGCTTGCTCCGTTAATCGCGGCCAGTCCTCAGCGCAAACAATCGCACTGTGCATGCCCATCGCCAACGAGCCAAACCCGGAATCACTGCCCATCAACCCGACCAGAGGTAAATAATTGCCTTTTGCCGCCTCGCTGATGGCCAGCGGCACCAAGGCACGGGTGGTATGGCTGTAAAGCGCCATACGGATGGCTGAGCGTACTTTGCTCTGCGTGAGTATCAGTGGGATGGTGTTGTGGGTTCTCGGGTGTGGTACCTGAACGCTGGCAGGTTGCGCCTCAAGCTGGGTTAGCAGCGTTTGATATTGCCGTTCCAGCTGCGGGTACTGATCGCGGCAATTCGCTTTATTGGCACAGTCACTAAAAATGGCCTGCAATGAATCATCAATGGCGTCGCCAATAGCAACTAAGCTTTGCTGCATCGGCACGACCCCATCCAGTGTGGCACTGGCCACTGCTTGTGGGTAGCGGCGCATAAACTCCTGGGCAATACGTGTACCATAGGAAGCACCAAACAGATGTAACTTCTGGTAACCCAGCGCCTTGCGGACCGCTTCAAAATCGCTGGCGGCGGCAACGGTGGTAAAGTGACTCAAGTCGGTATTGAGTTTGCTTTTACACTTTTGGGTTTCTTCCCGGCTGTATTCAAAAATGGGCAGCGCATCGTCATTAAAGGCAAACTGCGCTTCAAGAGGTTCCATATCACATTGCAACAGAGTAGACTTTCCTGTACCGCGTTGATCCACCAAAATAATATCCCGCTCTTCTCGGGCATAGCGCAACACGCGCGCAAATACAGCGGCAACCTCAATGGCCGACTGCCCTGGGCCGCCGGCAAATGCCATAATGGCCTCAGTTGGGTGCACCTGCTTAATCGCCGGGATCACCGCAAAATGTATGCTGATTTTTTTGTTATTGTTTGTCGACAAGGGCTGCTCAACACTGCCGCACATTAGCCTGTCTGCCAGCCCCTTGGTATAGCAAGGCGTCAGACCGACTGTGTCTGGACTGCCAGCGTAACTCCCTGCGCTACTGAGCAGGCCCAAAGCAATCGCACTTTGCCTGAACAGTGTACGCAAATGTCCACGTTTTTTTATCATTGTATCGTCCTTTTTTACGCCCCTGCGGGCATTGGATACGTTATGTGGCCCAAGTATATCATTGTTAGAAAAGCAGTTCCCTAATCAAAAACATTCGATTAATCCCCTAATCACATTCACTTATCTTTAAGAGTGATTTATTTCGTTGTTCTTTTTTTGTGTTTTAGTTTAAAAATTCACTGTGACGAAACGTTACACTAAACACAAAAGGAAACATCAATGAAACTATTTTCAGCCCTGGCGAGCTGCGTTTTAGCCGCTACTTTAACTTCAACTTCAGTCGTTGCTGACGATACGCAACTACAAAGTGCACCAGCCAGCTTAGTTGCTGAGCTGACACAAATGTGTGTTGAATGGGCTCAGGATGACGAAGTAGCAACCGATGCGCTACGTCAATACGTTTTGCAGTGTGTTAACGAGGAGCTCTCTGCCGGCGGCTACATGGCCGTGACAGAAGTCGACATCTGATCTCTGAGATCGAAAAAGGCCAGCATTGCTGGCCTTTTTGTTATCGGTTACACGCTAACCGAAAGCATGCTTAAGATTTTGCGCTTTTGCGCTTTTTCTCTTCCTCAACCCACTTACCATTGACATAGGTCGCTTTCCAGCCAGTGGCTTTTCCATCGACTTCTGTCATCACGTATTGTGACTTGGTTTTACGCGAGTACCGGACAACAGCCAGGTTGCCATCGCCATCCTGCTCAGGCGCATCTGCCAGATAGTAAAACTTAGGCGAGATACGATCTCTGAAGCGCTTCAACTCGGCCACTTTCGGTGCACGCGTTTCGCGTGATTTCGGGAAAGTATGTGCCGCCAAGAAAATACCCGATGCACCATCACGCAGCACAAAGTAGGCATCTGATTTCTCACACGGTAATTCTGGCAAGTGTACCGGATCTTCTTTTGGTGGCGCAGGCTCACCGCTTTTCAGCAATTTACGCGTGTTTTTACAGTCTTCACTGGTACAATCAAAGTACTTACCAAAGCGGCCAGACTTAAGCTGCATGTCTGAACCACATTTATCACACTCGATCACCGGGCCGTCGTAACCCTTGATCTTGAAGCTGCCCTCTTCAATTAAGTAGCCGTCACAACCTGGATTATTACCACAGACGTGTAACTTACGTTTTTCGTCTATCAGATAAGAGTCCATCGCCGTTTCACACTTAGGACAACGCTTCATCTGTCTCAGACTTTCTGTTTCTGCATCTTCAACATCGGCATCAACCGCTTCATCACCCGAGATCAGGTTCATGGTGGTAGTACAGCGCTCTTTTGGCGGTAAGTTGTAGCCCGTGCAGCCCAGGAATACCCCGGTAGACGCGGTGCGGATCCCCATTTTACGACCACAGGTTGGACAATCGATGTCGGTCTCAACCATCACATTCTGACGCATCCCGCCTTCAGCTTCATCTTTACCTGCCAGTTCTAGCTGACTCGAGAAGTCAGCGTAAAACTTATCCAGTACCTGCGTCCAGACACGCTCGCCCTCGGCAATTTCATCCAGACGATTTTCCATTTTGGCGGTAAAATCAAAGTCCATCAGCTCGTCGAAGTTTTCGATCAAACGATCGGTGACAATTTCGCCCATTTTCTCGGCGTAGAAACGGCGGTTTTCAACTCGCACATAGCCACGGTCCTGAATGGTCGAAATAATAGACGCATAAGTTGACGGTCGGCCAATGCCGCGCTTTTCAAGCTCTTTAACCAAACTTGCTTCGCTGAAACGTGCCGGTGGCTTGGTAAAGTGCTGTTTTGGATCCAGCGCCTGCAACTGCACGGTATCGCCTACGGCAACCGCTGGCAGTGCCTGCTCTTCTTCGTTTTTCTTACGTACTGCTGGCTGCACCCGTGTCCAACCGTCAAAACGTAACACACGACCGCGTGCTTTCAGCGTGTAATCGCCCGCACCGACCGTGATATTGGTCAGATCGTATTCTGCAGGTGTCATTTGACAGGCAACAAACTGACGCCAGATCAGCTCATAGAGCTTCTTAGCATCGGCATCTACGCCTTCTACATGGCCAGACAGAATGTTTACGTCTGACGGACGAATCGCCTCGTGCGCTTCCTGGGCGTTATCTTTTGCGCTGTATTTAATCGGTGCACCTGGCAGATACTTATCGCCAAAGTTGTCCTGAATATAGCCACGTGCCATTTCAACCGCATCATTCGATAAGTTAGTTGAGTCGGTACGCATATAAGTAATATAACCAGCTTCGTATAAACGCTGTGCCAGCATCATGGTCTTCTTAACACCATAACCCAGGCGAGTACTGGCGGCCTGCTGCATAGTCGAAGTAATAAAAGGCGCACTGGGGCGACTCTTGCTTGGCTTTTCTTCGACCTTAACAACCTGATACTGTGCTTTTTGCAGCTCACTGACCGCTTTATTGGCCTGTGCTTCATTCAGCGGCTTAAATGCCTCACCCTGATACTTGGTCACGGCAAAACGAACGTCCTGCTCAGCTAACGCAGTGTCGGCATGAATATCCCAAAACTCTTCCGGGATAAACGCTTTGATTTCACGCTCACGCTCTACCAGCAAACGAACTGCTACAGACTGTACACGGCCTGCAGACAAGCCACGCGCGACTTTTTGCCATAACAAAGGTGACACCATGAAACCTACTACTCGGTCTAAAAAGCGACGTGCCTGCTGCGCGTACACCATGTCGGTGTTTAGCTGGCCCGGTGCTTCAAACGCCTGAGTAATGGCATTTTTGGTGATTTCGTTAAATACTACACGTTTGTATTTGCTTGCATCGGCACCAATCACTTCTTCTAAGTGCCATGCGATGGCCTCTCCCTCTCTATCCAAATCGGTTGCGAGATAGATGGTGTCGGCATTTTCTGCGAGCTTAGCCAGCTCCTGAACCACTTTTTCTTTGCCGGGCAGCACTTCATAGTGCGGCTCCCAGCCTTTTTCCGGGTCTATCCCCATGCGGGCAACCAGGTTCGCGTAATCTTTCTTTTTTCTGTACTCAGCTTTTTCCTCAGGTGACATCTTTCTCACTTCAGCAGGAGATTTAGTTGCCAGGCCCTTGGTTTTGCCTGCGCCCGAGGTAGGAAGATCACGGATATGACCGACACTGGATTTCACAATGTAGTCTTTACCCAGGTACTTATTGATAGTTTTTGCCTTTGCGGGAGACTCTACGATTACTAGCGATTTGCCCATAGCTGCCTATTTGACTTCTGTCTGGTTGTTGCCCTTCATTGGGCGCGATTAAATATAGGTATATCCACAAATACCTATTGTTACAAGCTTTTCATTCGATCTTTTCGCCAAGCAGTGATTTTATGAACAATTGCTGCTGTTAATTTACCCAGGCGCATAGATTGCTTGATGGAAAGGGCGAATATAGCGGATATAAAAGGAATTTCAAGGGGTAAAGAAAAAGGGCCAGTGATTTGGCCCTTTTTTAGCAGGTTTAACCGGCGTCCTGAACAGGTATTGATTTAGAAACAATCGTCGGGTTCTGCCCATCAACTGGTGCAGGAATCGTAAACGTTATTGTTAAATTGCCTGTTTTTTTACTGTTCGCTGCCGTTTCTCTGGAAACTGTGACAACTGCCTTTTTGATACCATGTAGTTCAGCAGCACTCACTTTGGTGTCCACTTCCTGAACTGCCACTTCACCATTGTCTGCCGTGATACTCACAGTAGTGCCATTTGGCAATGCATTGCCGAAAATATCCGAGTAATAAATCTCTATTTCAACTTTTTCAGTCCCTGTAGCAGGCGCATCTGGCACACCATAGGCATTAAGATCGATACCACCTATGTCACAGAAATTGTCATCCTCTGTCGCCTCAAGAGCCAACATACCGTTTATCGGCACTTCCACTGTTTCGCCTGGATCTGCTGGGTCCGGAAAGGTATTCGAACAAGCCACTGTATTTCCTCCAATATGGTTCTTGTTCACCACAAATCTGACATAAGGCACATCTCCGGCAATTACCAGCTCAAGATCTCGGCGCACGTCCACTAAATCTTTGGAACACAGGTTATCTTTTTCAGCCTGTTCACCACAAAGCAAACCATTGTATTTACCATCGGCTACGGTATAGGCAAAGTCATTGTTAGCATCCAGATAGGTTTCATTGTGACCACCCGTACTGGTACCAAACTCGCACTTATCTGCTTGCGCATTGTCACTACAGTCTACTGCATCAAAATTACCATTCTTATTGTGATCAACAAATGCTTCAGGCAAGTCGAACGAACTAAAAAACTCACCTTCATCAAACCGTCCGTTTTTACGGATGACACCACCACCGCTCGGCTTATCTATAAAGCTCTCTTGCCCTTTCGCGGTTGCCATGACAGTGACCCGTCCACCTCTGACCACAGGTGTTGGGGTGCCATCATTATTATAGTCATACTCACTCGGAAACCCATTGATACAAGGAACAGGATTACCGTTATAAGTGTCGCAGACATGTCCGATGGAATTTTGCCACGTCGCTGTATCATTATAGGGAAAATCTCCTTGTTTTCGCCATTGAACAGTACACACGCCGTCAACAATTGCACACTGATATGATGGTGTGCCACCGGCGCCATCTATACTGCCAACTACACCTGCTTCTGCGGTCACACTCGCAACCAGGTTGTCTCCAGTTAACTGGTTAAACTGATCGCCAAAGAAGACCGTGATATTAGTGGTAACACCCACAGAATTAAGCGCATTCAATACCAGGTTATCAGCCGCAATATCAAAGCTGTTTTGGTCAGGTACACCGGAAGAGAGCACAATCCCTGAAGACACAGCATTAACCGGATCTTCTATGTTGTCTTCGGGTTCTGCAGAGCTAATGAGTTTAAATGTATATCCTGCATTCTCTTGAATAGGCTTACACCTTGGGTGAGTATCGTCTGCTGTACACTGATCAATGACAGACTGCCAGCAAGTTGGAAATTGATTGTTCAGAGCAAATTTCTCGATAGTATCATCTGCGATATAGCAGGCCTCAACAACAATATCACCTGGTACAACCCCGGACTGAACGGTTGTTTGTGCAAACCCTTCGCTATCGGTACTGCCTCTGTAATTGGTCAGCTCAGCAGAGCCCGTCAGATCGGCCAGCCTGAATTCAATATATTTTTGCTTCAAGGGTCTGTTATCCGTATCCAACAATTTAAATCTCACTGTCGAAGTGGTTGGGGTTGCCCCGACTCCAGGTGGTAGCGCAATAAAGGCATTAGAAGCATCAATAAACTGGATAGCTTGTACCGGGGCATCGTCAACAGTAAACACATAGCTTTCCGGATCGTTGACCCCACCACCCGAAGTCACTGTTACAACAATGGTGTCATTACCGCTACAACCCTGAGCACGATATGTGGAAGATGCTTTACCCGCTTTGGAGCGCACTTGTCCATCTATCGTTGCAAGCCCTTCATCAGCACAGGTCGAAGTGAATTCTACGTCAACAGGTTGGGTATAAACTGAGTTAGTCGGATCCGCCTCATCAGTAAAAATCGTTGCCGTCAGAATAAAACTGTCCCCGGCAGACAAACTATCACGACCATCATCGGAATCCAGTTCACTGCTCAAACTTAAATACAGATCCTGAATACCAACCGAGAAATTCTTGGTATCCACTTCTCCTAAATAGGTTGCCGTAATTGTGCCTGCGCCACCGGAATCTCCGGGTTGCAGTTTCAATAAGCCCACACCTTGCTGGTCCGTCAGAACCTGCCCGGAAGAGGGCAATATTTGACCTTTGTTGGTTTGTACACTAACGATAGCGTTCTGGATACCGTTGTTGAGGTTCGATGTGGGTGTCAACTTCACGTACACTTCGGCCAGTTCAGTTGAAGGGACGTTGGTCACTTCGTCACATTTTGCCAAGTCTGCATCTGTGATTCCCGTTGTGTCCCGGTTACTGTCCCAATCATCACTACAGTTGATCAGTAAACGGACAACCATTTTATACTCACCCTCATCGACGAGTACTGCGCCATCAGAGGCAAAGGTGACGCGAGGCGTGGAGAATGTCAGGTACTCAGCATACACCTCACCGATCCCAGACGTGGAGGTCGCAAGTAGATCAACACTGGCCAGGCCATTTTCATCGGTTACAGCACGGCCACTTTGAGGGTTCATCGTTGCAACTGAATCCGTTGTAAAGGTCACTAACTTTCCAGCCAGAGGTTCACCATTTTCGATCAGCCGTAAGGTCGCTATACCATCGTGGTCTTCACCTAGTTTATTGTTGCCGGATAGCTGAGTGGAGATTTCATCTCCATCACGGTCAAGTATACTCACTATGGAGATATTGACACCACCATCACCTGCACTGTTGAAATTAAAGTTCTGGGTAACGACTTCTCCTGTATTCGCTTCATACCTTGCACTAACACGGCCAGCACCTGAAACAGAGTTATCCAGTAACTGAATAGTGGCAACACCAGCATCATTGGTCAGCACCGAGCCCGACGCGGGATCCAAAATACCAAACTCATTCACACTCATTTGAATGTTCTGGTTTTTCTGCAAACTACCATTAAATGTCAAACGCGCTTCTATGGTCAGCGGCATTTGTGCTGATAACGAGTTTGAATCTTGGCCTTGGCTGTTTTTTCCGACCAGCGTCAACTGATAACCACTGTCACCAAAATTTGGGTCGCCATCTGAGTAATATCGGGCGGTTTTTACCACCGCTGCACCACCATCACCAAATGAGGCGGTCACTTCCGCCCACCCTTCTTCTTTATTGGCAATAAGGTCAATTTCCGCCACGCCACTTGCGTTGGTATTTATTACACCATCAGAGGGTGAAGTGACTGCCTTTGAGCCCCCCAAAACAGTTACCAGTTCATCGCTTAGCGGCTGACCATCTTCCATCAGGGTAATCACTACCTTACCTCGGGTCTCTGCACTCAGCGGATTACTTTCATTGATAGCATCTCCCTGCGGGTCCCGGACACTGACGGTTAGCTGGATCCCGGCACCGGCTGCAATGCCATTCGAATAATAGCGACCCGAGCTGACAATCTGATTCGATGTTCCGGGCTCTTCGTAAGTAACCGTAAACTGTTCCCACCCGCGAGAGTCGTTGACACTAAGGATAAGTTCTGCGTTTCCGTTGCTGTCAGTTACCGCACTACCGCCGTCGGTAATATTAGCCAGCACCAATTCGCTAACGGTCACCAGTTGATTCACGAGAGGCTGACCGTCCCTTGTTAAGTTGATTTTTAAGAAACCATCATTACCAACATTCAGCGGGTTGTCTTTGTCTATCTCATTGTTTTCAGCATCCAAAACATCGACTGTCATTTGAATGCCACCATCACCTGCTCCCACATAGTTGGCAACGGTTCTTGCGACCTCTTCCCCATCTGCCGTATAGATTGCCGTAAAGGCATCGAGTTGCTGCGCAACGGTCGCTGTTTTAGTTGCAAAAAACTGTATTTCGGCCAGACCATTGGCGTTTGTTATGACCGACTCAGTTGGCTCAGCAAAGCGCGCACTGGCTTCAACAGACACTGCAACTTGTGCATTGGCAATCGGCTGTTCATTTAAGGTCAGCTGAATCTTAGCTCTCAATGGGTTGGCCAGCGAAAGTTCGCTTGATGCTTGCTCTGTGGCATCAACCAGCTGCACGCTCAAATCGTAGATTTCTTTGTCGTAAAACGGGTTACCCGCCGACTCAAAACCAATACGTGCGTTGATATCTTCATTGTATTTGACCTGGACATAGCCTGCCCCAACTTTGTCCGTTGCAGCAATAATCAGACGCGCCGCCCCATTTGCGTCGGTTTGGACATTGGAGTTGCCATTGGTGACTAACAAGTCTTCACTGTCTACTTCTTTTGAGAACTCAAGTACTTGACCTGATAAAGGCGTACCATTGTCGGTCAAAATTGCGGTCACAGTCGCAATTTCTGCACCAGAAATGGGGTTACTTGCATCAATGGGCTGGCCATCCGAGCCGGTAATACTCATTGCAATTTGAATGCCCCCGTCTCCGGTAGCGGCATACGGAACCGAGCCGCTCACGGTACTCTCGCCTATATCAGCGGTAGCCGAAATAGTGCCTGCGCCGGCTAAGCGATTGGCAATAATTGTGACCTTTGCTTCACCGTTGCTGTCGGTAAGTTGTGAACTGACCGAGGCAAAATCTGAGAATTCGTCATTGCTAAATTTCACCAGATTATTGGCAACCGGTGCGCCATCATTGGTGAGTTTTGCCGTGACCGTAATGGGGTTACTGATACTGAGACTACCACCGCTTTCGGAGCTAGTACTGAGCACCAGGTCATAATCGGTCGTTGTTCCGCCACCTCCCGAGGTGTCTTTTTCAATCGAACCACCGCCACCACAGGCGATCATCAGCAAGCTGAGCAAAGTAATACTAAACCAGCGCATCAGAGACATTTTCGATTCTCCCTTGCAATCTAATAATTTTGAGTTATTTTCACCATGTTAACCCAATTGTGGATCTAAAATCACAAATTTTTGGCGGCCGTCATCGATTTTTTCTGTTCATCTTCAACTATCCTGTTAGGCTATAGCGATTTTGTAAAATATAAGCGTTAGGACGATGTCAAAGGCTATGTCACACAACAAAAAAATGAGCCTAACAACTCGTATCATGCTGGGCATGGTATTGGGTGTTATTCTGGGTCTGTTAATACAAACCATTCTGGGCGATAAGCCTGAAGTTGCCATCCCGCTGGGCCTGTTCGATTTACCTATCAAGGGCTTTTTTGTCGATGGATTATTCCATATAGGCGGTCAGATCTTTATTGCCAGCTTAAAGATGCTGGTTGTTCCTTTGGTCTTTATTTCTTTAGTGGTCGGTACCTGTAGTCTGAGCGATCCCAAAAAATTGGGTCGCCTGGGTGGCAAGTCCATCTTACTTTATTTATCTACTACAGCCATCGCTATCACTGTTGCTATTTCACTGGCATTGCTGGTTAGCCCGGGCGGTGGCGTAGCCATCCCGACAACGGCCACATTTGATGCACAGCAAGCTCCAACGCTTGCACAAGTCATCATCGGGATGTTCCCGACTAACCCAATCAACGCAATGGCCAGTGGCAAAATGTTGCAGGTGATTGTCTTCGCCTTGTTGTTCGGTATTGCCATGGCGCTGAGTGGTGACGCGGGTAAACGCTGTGCCAAGGTGTTCGAAGATTTAAACACTGTGGTACTGAAGCTGGTGACCCTGCTAATGAACCTGGCGCCTTACGGTGTGTTCTGTTTGATGGCCAAGTTGTTCACTACCATCGAAATGGACCTGATTGTTGAGTTAGGTAAATACTTCCTGGTGGTGGTTGCTGCCCTGCTGATCCATGCCTTTGTTAATTACAGCATTATGCTCAAAGTTCTGACTGGTCTGAGCCCACTCACTTTCCTGGCCAAGATGAAAGATGCCTGCATGTTTGCATTCAGCACCTCAAGCTCAAGTGCCACTATGCCGGTTACGTTAGAAACGGCGACGAAAAAACTGGGTGCCCATAACTCAGTGGCCTCTTTCACAGTCCCGCTCGGTGCGACCATCAATATGGATGGCACCGCCATTATGCAAGGTGTTGCAACCGTGTTTATTGCCCAGGTCTTCGCCGTAGATTTAACCCTGAGTGACTATCTTATGGTGATTCTGACCGCCACTTTGGCCTCTGTTGGCACAGCGGGCGTGCCGGGCGTGGGCCTGATTATGCTGGCCATGGTACTGAATCAGGTTGGCCTGCCGGTAGAAGGCATTGCCATTATCATGGGTGTTGACCGACTGCTGGATATGACCCGTACCGCGGTGAATGTAACCGGCGATTGTATGGTCACCTGTGTGGTTGCTAAATCCGAAGGTGAGCTGGATATTGATGTGTTTAACGACGCTGATGCCGCCAAAGACCTTGAAGAAGACATGGATTTAGAGAAGCGTACTAAAAAGGCTTAACTGAATATATAAACAAAAAGGCAGGCCGTCTGAGCGCCCTGCCTTTTTTAATGCCCATTTAACAGGTTATTTTTTATCGTGAATTGCATCCAGACGAGCCAACAAACTGGAAGTATCGAAGCGACCGCCTCCCAGTGCCTGAACATCCGCGTAATATTGGTCAACCATAGCAGTCAGTGACAGTGATGCACCATTGCTGCGCGCTTCGTCCAGCGCAATACCCAAATCCTTACGCATCCAGTCGACGGCAAAACCAAAGTCATACTCGCCAGCGAGCATGGTTTTATAGCGGTTTTCCATCTGCCAGGAGCCTGCTGCCCCCTTAGCAATGGTCTCTACCACTTTTTCACCGTCCAGTCCTGCCTGTTTCGCAAAGTGCAGCCCTTCTGCCAGCCCCTGCACCACACCGGCAATACAGATTTGATTGACCATTTTACACAGCTGACCAGCGCCTACGTCACCCAACAGTTGGCTAAAGCGGCTAAATGCAGCCATTACAGGCTGCACACGCTCAAAGACTTCAGGATCGCCGCCCACCATAACCGTCAGTACGCCATTTTCTGCCCCGGCCTGACCACCCGATACAGGCGCATCCAGGAACGCCACGTTTTGAGCAGCAGCACGCTCGGCCACTTCGCGCGCTACTTTTGCTGACGTGGTCGTATGATCTATCAGCACAGTACCTGGTTTCATGCCCGCCAAAACCCCTTCATCGCCGTACACCACAGATCTGAGGTCATCATCATTGCCCACGCACATAAAGACCAATTCTGCTTCTGTTACTGCTTCTTTGGGGGTTGCAGCAAAGGCGCCCTGATACTCTTGCGCCCAGCGCTGTGCTTTAGTGGTCGTGCGGTTGTAAACGGTCACCTGATGACCCGCTTGCTGTAAATGACCGGCCATGGGATACCCCATCACCCCCAATCCGATGAATGCGACTTTGACTGACATAAATTTGTCCTATTTGGCTGTTAAGCTAGAAAGATGGAGTTGTTATACCTGAGCCATCTAAGCATGGCAAATGAAAAATACCAGCTATGAATCAAGTGATTAAAAAGAAAAAACATCAAGGAGCCTGACAGGATGGAGAACATATATCGTTTCAGCGTGAAACTACTTAACGGCGAGACGCTGGCGCTCAGGTCCTTACAAGGCAGACCGGTGTTGATTGTTAATATTGCCAGCAAGTGTAGTTTTGCCCCTCAACTCAGTGCACTGGAAAAGCTCTACAAAAAGTACCACCCAATGGGACTCGAGATCATTGCCTTTCCTTGCCATCAGTTTGGCCGCAATGAGCCGCTGGAAAACGAAATGCTCAGAGAGTTTTATCAGTCGCATTTCAATTTAAGCTTTCATATCTCGGAAAAAGTCCTGGTGAATGGGCCTGATGCTCACCCACTCTTTAATTACCTCAAGGTAAACACCCGAGGAATAGCGCAAAACCGCGCGATTAAATGGAATTTTACTAAGTTTTTAGTAAACTCAGAGGGCGTATTGTTGTCCCGTTATGCACCCAGGACAAAACCCGAAACCTTAAAATCGATAATAGAGAGTCAAGTGTCCAATGAGAGTCGCCCTATTCAGTTCGCAAAAGTATGAGCTGCCATTTTTTGAGCATGCACTTACCCAGTTTCCTGATATTGAGTTTGAATTTTTTGAGCAAGCACTGAATGATAAAACCGTCGCACTGGCGCAAGGGTTTGATGCCATCTGCGTATTTGTGAACGATCAGGTTGATGCCAATGTGCTGGCCGAACTCGCTGAGCTGGGCGTTCAGAGTATCGCGCTGCGCTGTGCAGGCTTTAACAATGTCGATATCGAAGCGGCCCACGCCCTGGGCATTAAAGTCGTACGCGTGCCAGCCTACAGCCCTGAAGCCGTGGCTGAGCACTGTATTGCCCTGATGCTGACACTGAGCCGTAAAACCCATAAAGCCTACAACCGGGTCCGCGAAGACAACTTTGATCTCAATGGTTTACTGGGCTTTAACCTGCACAACAAGACCGTCGGTATCATTGGCTGTGGTAAAATTGGCCAGGCCCTGGTTGCTATTCTCAACGGCTTTGGTGCCCATGTGCTAGTGCACGACCCGAATATCGGAGAAGGCTCTTACACCCAGGTTTCTCTGGATATGCTGCTTGAGCAAAGCGACATCGTTACCCTGCACTGCCCACTGACAGAAGCCACCCACCACCTGATCGACGACGCGGCTTTTGACAAAATGAAGCAAGGCGTGATGCTGATCAACACCAGCCGCGGTGCGCTAGTAGACAGCAAGGCCTGCATCCGCGCGCTAAAATCCAGAAAACTCGGCTATCTTGGTCTGGACGTGTATGAACAGGAGTCTGAACTGTTCTTTAAAAACCGCAGCGATGAAGTCATACAGGATGATGTCTTTATGCGCCTGGCAAGCTTCCAGAATGTACTTATCACAGGGCATCAGGGCTTTTTCACCAAAGAAGCCTTAACCGAAATCGCCCACACCACAGTGACTAACCTCAATGCCATTCGCACGGGACAGACGCTGGAAAATCAGGTTTGATTAATTTCTGATACCTACAAAAAAGCCTGGCATCGCCAGGCTTTTTTGCATTCAAACAACTGCTGTTACTTAAAAAAAGCCACATTAGCAAAAACGGCTGTCATCAGCACCGGGCAGACAAAGCGCACATATTGGGCAAACCAGTACATCTTGCCACTGCACTCCAGTGCCAGCTGATTACCACGACGCCACACCCAGCCTACTGTAATAAAGTAGAACAAGCCCATTAATGGCAGCTGGTATTGGGTGAATACCTGAATCACTAAGCCAAACAACCAGTCAAAATTGAGGATAATCGTGCCCGAGCAGACAAACAGCACCAGGGTCACCACCCAGGTTGCTTGTGAGCGCTTAAAGCCATGATTTTCCACCAGGAACGACACCGGGATTTCAGTGGATGAAATCGTGGATGTCAGTGAGGCTATCGACATTAATATAAAGAAAGTCAGTCCAACGAACAGGCCAATTTCGCCCATGGTTGCAAACAGCTCAGGCAAAATGGCAAAGATAAGTCTGCCCTCGCCGACCAGTTTGCCATTTTGGAAAACTTCCACACCATTATTCTGGGCAATAAACAAAGCCGGAATGATCAAAAGCCCTGCCAGAAAAGCCACGCCGGTATCCAGCATAGCCACGCTAAAAGTCAGTTTTGGCAGGTTTTCATTAGGCTTTAAGTAAGAGCCATAAATCATCATACAGCCAACCCCCAAAGATAAAGAGAAAAACGCCTGTCCCATGGCTGCGATGATCAACTCTGGGTCGCCTATTTTGCTAAAATCGGGCACAAGGTACGCTTTAAACCCGGCCGCAGCGCCTTCCAGCGTGCCCATGTAGGCAATCAGCGCCACCAACAGCATAAGTAGTACTGGCATGAGTCGACGCGACCAGGTTTCAATCCCGGATTTTACCCCTTGCAAAATAATGCCAGCCGTCAGCATTAGCATCAGAGGGGTAAAGATAAAATTCCGTAAGGTCGAATCACCGGACAAAAAAGCACTGGCTTCTTCCCAGCCAACTAAACGAGCAAGCGGTTCAAGCGAGTGCGCCAACATCCAGCCGGCAACAATAGAATAGAAGCTGAGCATGACTATGGCACCGGCAAGGCCGATGTAACCCGCAGACGCACCGACTTTAGGCTGCTTTTCCTGCCAGGCTTGTTTTAACGCTTTAACCGGGTTGGCTTGCGCCTGATGCCCCAGGTACAGCTCAGTGTACAAGGCAGGTAATGCCAGTAAGAAAATGACGATGAAATAGACCAGCAAAAACGCGCCACCACCGTGGTTTGCTGCCTGAGTAGGGAAGCCCCAAATATTACCAAGTCCGACTGCCGCACCGGCTGCCGCTAACACAAAGCCCAGACGGCTTTGAAAACCTTCACGCACTTGAGCCATAATCGAATGCCAAGTTAATTATTGTTGTAGACTGGCGATTATACGCACTTGTAAACAAAATGCGAGTGTCAGTTAGAGCAAATCGGAACAGCCTGAAATGATGGGCGCTTGTCCCCCTAAACCGGAGCTGCTCCTCAACCAAAACCTGAGTGAAAGGCGGCCTTGACAGGCTGCTAAACCATACTCAAAAGCTTGAACCAGGCGTTTTTAAAAAAGCCAGCTCCTCATCACTCGACGTTCGTCCTAAAATGGTGTTGCGATGGGGGTAGCGGCCAAACTGCTCAATGATCTTTTTGTGCGCCAACTCAAACTCATAATTTGGCAAGGACTTAAACAAGGCATCCGCCTGTTGATGTACTTTGAGGCTCTCACTGTGCATGAAAGGTAAGTACATAAAGGTGCGCTGGGTTTTCTCCAGCTGCTGATCAAAACCTTTTTCAATGGCGTGCTGAGCCAGGCACAATGCCAGCGGATCGCTGGCAAAGGCGGCGGGTGTATCACGGAACATGTTACGTGAAAACTGATCCAGTACGATTATCTCACACAGCGCCCCCACCGCAGTTTTGCGCCATTCGGCCAGCTCCCCGGCCATGGCCTGCTGGTGTAACTGTGCAAATCTGGTTGTGATTTTATTATCAAACTGAGCTGATTTTTGCCACCAGTCCTGCTCCTGACATTCTACAAACCAGAACTGATAAACTTCCTGATATTCCATGGACACACCTGTGAGTAAAAAATTTCGCTTTCAGAGCGAGTATTACCCGCTCCGAATGATGTGTCCAGCCAGACTTAGCCTGTCCCTGGTTTATGCAGCTTCCAATAAGCGACTATGGATCGCCTGAACCACGGCATCTGATTCGCCCTGCTCAACGAGGAAGCACAGGTTATGACGACTCGCCCCATGGCAGATCAAACGAATATTAAAATCTGCCAATACCTGCATCAGGCTTGCTTCGCCATGGCGCAACTGAATTTCAGAGCCTATCATGGCCACCAGGGTCAGGTTGTTCTCAACACTGACCTGACAAAACTCACCCAGCTCATCCAGACACGCCTGCGCCAGTTCCGGGCGCGTGGCATTGGGGGCATTATCGAGTGTCAGCGCGACGCTGATCTCCGAGGTAGTAACCAGGTCAACCGAAATATTGTGTGCACTTAAAATAGTGAAGATGCGCGCCAGAAAACCACTGGCTAACAACATCTCTGGACTTTTCAGGGTCAGCAAGATTTGGTTCTTGCGCTGTGTGACCGCGCGAATACCCGGCTCAGAGCGGTTGTTCTTTTCAATCCAGGTGCCACCGGCATGGGGATCTCTGCTCGAGCCAACAAATACCGAAATGCCACTGCGACTGGCCGGCAAGATAGTGGCCGGGTGCAATACTTTGGCACCAAAGGTGGCCATTTCGGCTGCCTCATCGAAACTCAGCCGGGCAATCGGCCGTGCTTTGTGGCACAGACGCGGATCGGTGCTGAAGATACCCACAACATCCGTCCAGATGTGTACGCTTTGCGCCGCAATGGCCTCCGCCAGTAGCGCCGCACTGTAATCTGAACCGCCTCGCCCTAATGTGGTGGTTTGTCCCTGGTTGTCGCTACCTATGAAACCCTGAGTCACTACCACCTGCTGTGAAAGCTGCGGTGCCAGGTGGGCCATGGCTGCGTCGCGCGTTGCGGCCACATCGGGTACAGCTTTACCAAACTGGCGGTCGGTTTTCAGCACCTGACGTACGTCAAAGCGGCTGCTGTTAACGCCTAAGTCTCTGAGAACCTGAGTGAATAAATAGGAAGAAAAACGCTCGCCAAAGCTCAGCATCTCATCACATTGTTGTGCATCCAGCGCAGGTAATTGAGCCAGCGTATAAAAAGCCTCTTTTGTGTCGTTAAAGCCCGCTGCCAGGTCGGCATCGAGTGTCAGACATGCCAGAATGTCCTGCTGGATCTCCATCACAGACTGAAAGAGCGCCTCACGCTCAGCCGCATCGACTTTTTGCTGTGTCAGGGTCACCAGGTGATTGGTTACACCGGCACTGGCACTGACCACCACCACGCGAACATCGGGGTTATCATGGACAATAGCGGCGCATCGCTGCATGGCTTCGAAGTTTGCAACACTGGTGCCGCCAAATTTAGCAACGACATACTGGGAATTCATTTTATCTCCTTGGGATCACACACGGCGATCAACATCAATAAGGAGAACTTGGCAACAGGATGGACTAACCATAAAGAAATGACCTCTGCCAGAAGCTCTCCACCTGAAAACGGTGACAGTCCCGAGGATTCAACCTCCAGGACCGAAAAATCATGCCGACGTAGCATGGTTTTCCTCGGCGAGTACCTCCCTCACTGATGGTCACGGGTTATCGTCACCTCACATCAGCTACCTAAGCATCGCGCCTCTTCTGCTTATTTTGCCGGGATTTAACTGAATCCTGGCAAAATAAAAGCCCGCATTTTGAGCGGGCTTGAAAAAGGTATCTTTTAGACGTCTAGGTGTCAAGTATAAAATTGACCCTGTCATTAAAGATTAAATAAATTGCCCCATAAAAAAGGCACCGGCATAACCTGCCGTGTAGGCAATTAACAAATACAGGCTCATTCTTAAGTAACTCGTAAACGTTAGAGCCTTTACTTTACTCATTGCAATGATCCCAGCCGCCGAGCCGATGATCAGCATAGAGCCGCCTACGCCTGTCGCATAGGTAAAGGTCAGCCATTGCTGTGGGCTCATAACGATGTCTGCTTTGAGCAAAGCAGCCGTCAGTGGCACGTTATCAACTGCAGCACTCATCAGACCCACCAGATAGCTGGCATACTGAGGGTCAACGAACTCATACAACTGAGTGAACATATTAAGGACACCCACCTCTTTTAGCGCCCCAACCAGCAATAGTACACCGACAAAAAACAGCAAAGTGTCGTACTCAATTTCACGAATATAATCGATGATCTTTTTATTGACGTCCTTTTTGCGCATCAAAAACTGCGCCATCAAAAACATCACCGACAGGCCACAGAGGAAAGTCAGCATGGGCGGGACCTGATATTGTACGCTCAGATACAGTGTGGTGAGTACGGTCGTCATAAAGATCACCGCGATCGTAATGTCTGTTTTCTCTATTCTGCGCAGCGCTTGCTTTTCAAATACCAGCTGATCTTTCATTCCCATAGACAGCATGGTTGCCAGCAAAAGTACGCTGATAATGGAAGGCGCCACCAGTAATAACAAATCGGGGATCGTGACCTTACCGGCGAGGAAAATCATCAGTGTGGTCACATCACCTGTGATCAAAGACACGCCGCCCGAGTTAACACTGAAGATGATCAATGTGGCATACTTGATGAGCTTCTTCGGATCGAGTTTTAGCGACATCACCACCGCCAGCGAGATAAGCGTTGCGGTAATATTGTCAGAAATCGAAGAAAACAAGAAAGCAAAGCCACCCACCAGGAACATCATTTTGCGTTCACTGATCTGGGTTGGCATCACCCGGTGGACAATGTTTTGGATAAAACCTTTAGAATTCAGATAGGCAACAAAGGTCATCGCCGCCATCAGGAATAACCACAAGGTGGCGATTTCAAGAATGTTGTGGTCGAGCTGATGTTGTATAGTTTCTGAGCTTTCGCCATGAAGTGGGGAGATAAATAGGATAATCCAACATAAAGTGCCAAAAAAAAGGGTCGTTTTGGCCTTGTTTACATGGATAATATCCTCTATAACGATAAGCACAAAAGCGACCGCTATCAGGGTTAGGATAATGGGCGTGACCATATGCGTAAACAACCTGTAATCAAAAGTAAAAATTGTGAAGGGTAACGTTTTCGGCGCGGAGTCTATCACTTAGCAGCACACTGTGCCACGAGTAGTTACACATTATGACAATTTTCTTACCTGATACCGTCACAAAATTGATACACACTGGAAAGCTATGATCCCAGCCAAAAAAGTATTAAATACGCTGAATGAACACTGGGGCGTCCTGGAGCTGCTTTTTAAACGCTTTAAGATGGCCGATTTCAGCCTCAAAGATGTACAAAACATCATCAAAATGAAAAACCCTAACTGGTCGAGTGAGCGCATCTATAAAGAAACCAACCGCTTGCTTAATCAGGAAATTATTATTCCTTTGGCTAAATCGTCACAGCTCGAAATTAACCGTGCCGTGGCCGACTTTGCCAGTTTCTTATTACAAGAAGAACATCTTGGCCTGGCCGAAGAGATCACTGTATTAGTCAAAGATCTGCAACGTCTGGGTGAACGCCTGGCTCAGGCCGGTGATGAGGGCGATCACAGCGAACTGCGCCGTTTCAGCCGCATTATGGATGAACGAGTGCGTAAAATCGTCAAACTCTACCACCATAACGAAAGCGCCATCATGAACCTGGTAGAGCAGGCAAAGTCCGACCAGGGCAACCTGTCTTTGCAAAAACGCTACCGAGCCGTGATTGAGGCATTTGATGAATACATAGAGCCTATGCTGGAAATGGTGGATATTCATGGCCCCTTTCAGGCCTGTTTCACCACCATTGAGCACCAGATCAGTGAACAAATTGCGCAAATTGAGCAACTGGGCCGCGGCGCACAAGACAAACGTATGCTTGAGCAACTGCGTACCCGGATCCTCGATATGCACTTAATCGGCCGCGAAAGTTTAGGTAAAAGTGCCGATATGCTGATGCCACTGCGTGAAGAGCTCAGACGTAACACGCTTATTACCCGCCAGGCAGCCAAAGTGCTGGGCCTGATCCGTAAAAATGGCGTTGACCGCATGCTTGCGCCGGTGCAGCCGCATTTTGTGTCAGACATTCAGCGTTTCAGTCTCGGCCAGCAGCGCCATATGGTGGCTTATATGGCCAGCCTCAGCGAGTTTGAGCACGAAGAATATCAGCTACCCGATCAGCAGGATGTGCCCGCTTATCAGAGCCCCAACATCCCCGATTATTCGGATGTACGTAAATCGTTTAAAGGCTCTGGTAAAAAGCGCACCGCCCTGCTTGGCTTCCTGAACGAACAATACCCGGCTCTGGAAGCGGATGAAATGCTGTTCCTGTACCAAAAACTGATCAGCGATCCTGAACTGGACATCGCCCAGGATGAGCAACAGCAAACGATGCAAATCGCCAACACCCGTATTCGACTTTATCCGTTCAGTGCAACGGACAAGCAAACAGATAACCACAATTAGTAATCACCATGACACAGATTAATCTAGACGAACTCAGCCAGTTACAGGCGATCAATAAAAAATTGGTCAGTGGCTACCACATCAGCGAACAGGACACCACACAGTGGCAGGAGCTGGATCAGCACATTGAGTCTTACCAGGCACTGTTCAGCGCACTTGGTCACGACCTGCAACACGATAGCCGTGGCTTTTATTATCTGGCCAGCGACGAAAGCACCCCCAACATGGGTAAGATCTCCCGGGCCATCGCGCTGACCGTATTTATCCTGATCGAACATTTTGCCAACCAGGGTAAAGACCCTTTGCGCGCCCTGTTTGACGAAGTATTAGACCTGGAGCTGATGCAGACTCTGGTGCAGCTTAACAAGCACCTGTTTGATCAGCTGGAGATTTTCTCGGGCTCAGATCTGCGTAAAGACGTGTGTCTGCGCATGGTGCGCCTGGGACTGGCTCGCGAAGTAGAGCAAGGCTTTTCGCTGCTGGCGCCGGTTTATCGTTATATCGATGCACTGATGGAAGTGAACGAAGACAATTACGACGCACTTGAGGATGAAGTATGAACAAGCTGTATGGTCTCAGTAAACTCGCCCTGCTCAACACCGCAGGTTATGCCAAGTGTGTGATCCCACTAGATAAAAGTGCGTCAATCTGTGCCCCAAACAACACAGGTAAAAGTTCGGTTATCAATGCCTTGCAGTTTCCGCTGATCAACGATTTACGCCTGACCGAATGGGATGGTCACGATCTGGAAGAAACCCGCAAATTCTACTTTTCAAGTGATCAGTCTTATATCCTGCTTGAAGCCAACCTGCCTCATGGCGACGTGGTGATTGGCGTTGCGGGTTTAGGTAAAATTGCAGGCTATGCCCACCAGTTCTTTTGCTATAACGGCAAGCTCAACCTGGATGACTTTACCCAGGGCAAAAGCATCATAAAGTACACTAAACTGTTCAAGCATTTGCAGGAAAAAGGCTTTAATCCTGTTGAGCTAAAGGCCGCGGAGCTGAATGCATTATTGACTGGTGGTGCAACGCCATACGATGGTGACATCAACCTCAAGATGATCCCGCTGAATAATGTTCAGGATGCCGCTGTATATAAAGAGATCTTCCGCCGTATCCTGAACCTGCACAAACTGGGCGCCCACGACGTAAAACGCTTTATGCTCAAGGTGTTTGAACGTCATATGTCTAACTCCAAAGTCGACTTCTATGAAGTGTGGCGTCGTGCGTTTGATAAAGTAAACCGATCTCGCCGTGAGCTGAACGCACTGGAGTCTATGCAGGAACCCATTGCTGCACTGGAACAAATGATCGAAGGCGAAGCGACCCTCAAGGGCAAGCTTGCCGCTTATGCGCCTAAGCTCGACAAAGCCATTGTGGAATTTGATGAGTACCAACAGAGCCAAATTGGCGAGCTTAATGAGCAGCTTGAAAACATTGAGCAGGAAAAACGCGATTTTGAAGAAAAGCAACAACTGTATGTACAGCAGTCGCGCGATATTGAGCGTAAGCAAACCCAGATTGAGCAATGGTTTACCGACTATCACGCACTCAAATCCGAATTTGAGCTGACCAATCATGCTACGCTGAAAACCAACCTGACGCTGCTGAAAAAAGAGTACGAACAGCTGTCGTTCTCGATTAACAGTGCGCAGGGCCAGAGCCTGCACACTCTCGACTATCGGATTGGCGAAACACAAAAGCAGGTTAAGAGCCTGAAACTTCAGATGAAAAACCTGGAGTTCAACCTCTTTACCCGAATGCGTGAAGACCTGTCACTCAAAGAAGTCGAAGAGATCTCTCGTATTCTTAACCCGGATATTTTGTCTTTTGCTACCACAGGTAAGGGCGAAGTTGAGATCAGTGACGACGATGCCTTCGGTGATTTTCTCGCCCAGTTGTCTACGGCGGTCAAAGGCGGCGAACTTAAACTGCCCGGCGCCACTATTAAGCTGAAAAAGCTGGCGCCGGTACAAATGCAAAGTGGCGAAAATAAAGCCCAGTTGCAGGCAAAGTTAGACGCACTACAGCAATCGTTACTGGAGCTGAAGCAACAGCGTGAAGTGTCTGCCAATGTGGCCGAAAAGCAGCAAGAGCGTGATGCCCTGTACGATGAGCTGATGGCCACCGAAGCGGCACTGAAGCGCTTTGAGCAATTCCAGACCATGGCGCAGTCGGCAGAAGCACAGCAGGCATTGCAAGATCAGCTGCAAGCCGAACGTGAACAGGTCGACGACTACCTGCAAGATGTGCAACGCAATGCAGGCTCCATTTCCGATCGCCGCTCTATTATCAAAAGCAAACAAGATTTGATCCTGCGCCAGGCGGATCGCCTTAAGCAAGTGAAGTCGGAGCGCATCGATCACACGCTGGACTTGTATAGTGGTAAGCAAACCCCCTACCCGGTCGAGATCAATCTGGACTTTGACAACCTAGCAGAAGTGATCCATCAGTTCAACAAAGACTGTCAGGAGCTGCGTAACCTGGATGTCAATGTGCGCAATACTTATTTGCACATTTACAATGCCGGTATTACCAAATTCGACAATGAAACGGACGACGCGACAAAATACGCCAAGCTGATCAGCGCCTATCACAACATAGACAATGAGCGTGATGCGGTGGAGCGCCAGGCACGGGTTGCTCTGACTGAAGTTGCGGCGACCATTAAAGGCCTGCGTGAAGATTTAGACCGCCTGCGCCGGGAAATGAACAGCTTTAATAAGGGTATTAGTCAGCACCGCATCTCGAACCTCAAAGCGTTTAAAATCAATGTGATCCCAAGAAAAATGCTGGTCGAGAGTATCGATACCATTATCGCAACCTCCGACTTGTACGAGCAAGGCGAGAGCTTTGACCTGCTGAGCGAGCAGCCAGCCGACAGTAATGCCGTTAACGAGGCCAAAGATCACATTATCAAACTGGCCAGTGATAAAGCGGGCCTGACACTGACCGACCTGTTTGATATCCGCTTTGAGGTGGTCAACCGCGCAGGCGATACTGAGCACTTTGATAAGATTGACTCTGCCGGTTCTAATGGTACACGGATCACCATTAAGTTGTTGTGTGGTATGTTGTTTATTCGCTACCTGCTTTCCGATCAGGAGCAGGCGATGTATCGTATTCCGATTTACATTGATGAAGCGGCCGACATCGACCCGCAAAACCAAAAGGCAATCATCGAAACCGCCCTCAGCTTTGGTTTTGTGCCGATCTTCGCCTCGGTTAAACCTCAGATCAGTTGTGACTACCTGGTGCCAATCCGCAGCGTCAACCAGGGCAGCCAGAACTGGGTTGACGAAAAAGACTGGATCGAAGTCGAGCACAGCTAAGATAAAATCAGGGCACAATGTAGTGCCCTTTTTTGTAATGATCTTCCCACTTTAACTGTCGTATACTAAATTACGCTTTAAATTGAATGCTTTTAAGGAGTAAACCATGCTGAACCAACTGAAAAAACACTTTGTCAGCGCCCGGACCTTTGCCGTTATGGCAAGTTTACTGATGCTCAGTGCCTGTGGCACTACACCGGATTGGGACTACGACAAGTCTGTTGAGTTTGCCAACTACAAAACCTATGCCTGGTCAGCTGAAGCCAGCTTGCAGGCCCGTCCGCAAAACTATCAAGTCAACGGGCTGATGGAAAAACGCATTCGTAACGCCATTACCGAGCAAATGGCCAGCCAGGGGTTCAAACTGACAGACCCGGCTCAGGCAGATATATTGATCAACTACCACGTTGCCGTCGACAAAAAGCTTGAGGTAGATACCTTTAAAGTCAGCTACGGCGCACGCTGGAACTATTGGGGCTGGGGCGTCGACCACCACACCACAGCAAGAGAATATAAAGTCGGTACACTGGTGGTCGATATCATCGACCGCACTTCTAATCAGCTAGTCTGGCGCGGTGCCAAAGAAAGCCGTTTGCGCGCAAAACAAACCCCTGAGCAACGTACCGAGTCGGTCAATAAAACCATTGCCGAGATCCTGGCAAACTTCCCGCCTAAAGTTCAGCATTAAATAGCCACAAAAAAGCCAGTGCTTCTGTTGATAGCACTGGCTTTTTACTGTCTGTACAACTAATTAAAACTGATAGCCAAACTTCAGATAAAGCTGACGACCCAATGCGCTGTGAGTCTTGTTATCAATCCCCATAGATTCAGACGGAGCCAAAGGCGCCTCTTCATTAAACAGGTTTGACGCGCCTATAGTCACGGTCAGTTTGTCATAGCCGACATAGCTGACGCTGGTATCAACCGTGGTCCAGGAATCAATTTCATATTTATCCCCGTTGCTGTCTGCCAGGTCAAGATTCTTGTCGACATAGTTAAAGCTCAGGTTGGCAACAAAATCATCCATTGACCAGTCAACGCCAGCTGTCCAGCGGTATTTAGGATGCTGGTACTCACCATTGAGATCTTCAACCACAGTGCTGGTATTACCTGCATCATCACTTTCAAACGACTGCTCTTCAAAATTCAGCGTATAAGTAAGGTTGTAGTTAAAGCGCAGCTCACCCATGTCAGACGTGTTAAGCAAATATTCGATGTCTAAGTCCAGACCATCGGTTTCACGGCCACCAATGTTCACAAAGGTATCATTGATTTCCAGAATACGGCCTAAGGTGCTGCCCTGACTCGGAGCACGTACCACCAGGTTTGGATCGGTTCCGCAACAGTCGACCAGCTTTTGCGCACCAATTTTTTTGATCAGATCTTCCTGATCATAGTTCCAGTAATCCACGCCTATGCTAAAGGTATCCGTCGCCTGCCAGATCACACCCAGGTTGAAGTTTTCCGATTCTTCTGGCTGCAATAGCTTGTTACCGGCAACGATGGCGGTATATTCGGTTGGCGAACAATCGGCATCGGCGCCAGTCTGCTTACACCGCTCTTTATCGATTACGCTAGGCGATTCGTCGGTGCGGCCCAGGTGTAACTGAACAAGTGAGGGCGCGCGGAATGCTGTGCCCCAGGAGCCACGTACCACAACAGAATCGATGGGTGTCCAGCGAAAAGCCACTTTAGGATCTGTAGTATTACCAAAATCACTGTAATCTTCATGGCGCAGTGCTAACTGAAGTTCCAGGTTTTCCAGTAATGGCGCACTGAATTCTGCAAACACCGCGGTATTGTCCCGATCACCGTTCGCTTGTGTCGCTTCGGTACCAAAGATCTCGCCCCTAAGGTACTGGTTATCCGGGTTATCTTCTATTTTTTCATAACGGTGCTCAAAACCAAACGCCGCCGACACGTAGCCATCGCCAAATTCAAACAATTCACCAGAAATAGTACCATCGAGTGATTGCATAGTCGAAGAACCATATCGGGTGGTAGTCGTTTCAAAGAAATCCAATCCTTCCTGTGTGTTAGTGCTGGGTTCGAATGGATTCCAACGGCCTTCATCAATGGCTTGTTGCGCAAGACGTTTATTGGGGAAGCCATCAAAGCCTTTTTCAACCGCGCTGGAGCGAATGGCAGAGTAAGCAAACTCCCACTCCCAATCCTGCCACTGACCGCGCATGCCCATAACCGCACGATAGTATTCTGAATCAACGTCTTTTTTACGGTTACCAATATCCACCGTACGGCGTCGCATTGAGATATCTACACCATGCAGGAAGTGATCTGGCTGATTGGCCAAAGGGTGGTTCGGGTTATCACCCGCCATGGTGAGTTCAGTAAAGCTTGGGCTGGCAGCGCCCTGAATAAAGGTCGAAGCATGCTGCGCCGAAAACTCTGCAAAGCCCTCTACGCCATCCATGATCTCCTGAACACCGTTGTAGTTAAAGGTAACCCGCTCGGTTGAGGGCACCAGGCTCATATGTGGCGCATAGTCATAACGGCATATATCGCCGATTATCATATCTGCAGGACAGACATCATTGCCCCACACGTCAGCGAACAGGGTTTGACGAACCTGAGTGCCGTCATCCTCAGTACGCACGACTGGCAGGCGTGCCCATTGCTCGTCACTCAATGAGGCACGCTCCACTTCAATACTACCAGGGAAGCCTGACGAGCTCAGTGAATTATTACCGCCGCGGAAGGTCTGATCTGCTGTGGCCGTGTAATCCCGATCTGAGTAGAACACGTCGCCACGTTTGAAGTAATCAAGTGTAAAGTTGTGATGGCCTTTGTTGGTAGAGTTACCCCAAAGTAAGGTAAAGTTCTGCTCTTCACCACCGCCATCTGCGGTGTCAGAGACTTTAGCCGCAACTTCAAATCCGTCGATATCATTGCGCAAGATGATGTTAATCACACCCGCTACCGCATCTGAACCATACGTTGCTGATGCACCATCTTTAAGCACATCAATACGTTTTACCGCAGAAACCGGGATGGTATTTAAGTCTACAAATGAGGTTTCAATGTCTTTTGCAAACGGGCTTACAGCCACCCGTCGACCATTAATCAATACCAGAGTCGATGATGCACCAAGGCCACGCAGCGCCACACTGGAACCACCGTTTGCTGTGTCATCACTGGAGTTACCCTGAGTACTAAAGGTACCTGTGCCCGCGACCGGAAGTTTTTGCAGGGCGCCTATCAGATCGGTTGAACCTGTGGCTGCCAAATCGGATGCTGAAATGGTTTGAACCGGTGAAGGCCCTTCCATATCGGAACGTTTAATGTGCGAGCCGGTCACCTCGATGCGTTCGACTTCGCCTTCTTCTGCCAGGGCTGTCTGAAAGCTACCAGCAAGGACTGTTGAGACTGCCAGTGCAGTGAGTGTAATCCCCTTTTTCATTCTTACTCTTCTCCATAGTGTTAATTATATTTGTAATTACCAAATATTTTATAACATATAGAAAACACTTTAAGAACACATAAATATACAAGGCAGAAGCTGGAGTTACTAAAAATACACATTTGAGTGCTTGATGCAGACACTGACTCAGTATCCATGGCGCTGTATCGGCCTGTGCGGAGAGATCAAAAAACCCGACACATCTGGTCGGGTTTTTATTGCATTATTTATTGCATTAATAACGGGTATTTAGATAGCCGTATTATTGATGTTTTTAATAAATTGCTTAACAGGTACATCATTGCACTTTAGGTTGCGTGCCTGATGACGGTATTTGTTCAGGCTAGACAGCCCTTCTTTGGCTGCTTTTAGACATAGTTCAGTCGCAATTGTGCCGTTTTTGGCTACCAGTTTTACTTTCGCCTGGCTGTCAGCTGACTCAGCGTCAACCTGCTTGGCAAATGTACGAATGTCTTCACCGTTACACTCAAGTGTTTTAGAAAAACGTGATACGAATACACCGTGCTTTGCGCCATATACACGTGCAGCACTCAGACCTTGTTCCGCCGCGATAGCACATACTTTCGATTCTGGTGACGCGTTAGCGCTCACAACCTGTGCCCCAGAGGCAGCAGTAGCTGAAAAAGATGCAACCGAGATCAATGTAACAAGAGAGAGAGACTTAAACATAATTTACCCCAAATGAACGAATTGGAGCGCATTATATATACAAGTTTTGCCGTGTAAATGGTAAAACTCAACTTTCCTGATCATTTAATAGCCTATTCACAACTCCCTAATCAGGCGCTTTAAAGCGGTTACAATTTTCGCGTTCATTAACAAAAACAGCGGATATAAACCGCCGCACTTGGCACGATAATGGGACCTGCGCTCAAACCGATTAAAGGCCCAACAGGACGAGGGAAAATCACGCTAGCCCCCTCCATTCACGCAGACAAAAATGATAGACTTGGCACACTGACTATATGCAAATAAAGAACAACAACGATGAAAGTTATCTCATTCAATATAAACGGCCTGCGCGCTCGCCTGCACCAGCTACAAGCCCTGATCGATAAACACCAGCCCGATGTTATCGGCTTGCAGGAAATTAAAGTGCATGACGAAGCCTTCCCGGTCGCGGATGTTGAAGCGATGGGCTACCACGTGTATTTTCATGGTCAAAAAGCCCACTATGGTGTAGCGCTGCTCTCTAAAAAGCCTGCAAAGCAAATCCAAAAGGGCTTTGCAACAGACACGGAAGAATCGCAAAAGCGCATGATCATTGGCACCTTTGAAAGCGACAGCGGTGAAGATATCACTATCATGAATGGTTACTTCCCGCAGGGTGACAACATTAACCACGAGACCAAGTTTCCGTACAAACGTCAGTTTTATGCCGATCTAATGACCCACCTGAACAGCACTGCCGATAACAGCGAACATCTGATTGTCATGGGTGATATCAATATCTCTCCGATTGACTTGGATATTGGCATTGGCGAGCCCAACCGTAAACGCTGGCTGAAAACCGGTAAGTGTTCATTCCAGCCCATCGAACGTGAATGGCTGCAAACATTGCTGGACTGGGGCCTCAAAGATACCTTCCGCGAGCTCACGCCAGACGCCTGCGAAAAATACTCGTGGTTTGATTATCGCTCTAAGGGCTTTGATGACAATCGCGGTCTGCGTATCGACGTTGTCCTGGCCACCGAGTCTTTGATGGCAAAATGTGTTGAAAGCGACATTGACTACGAGCTGCGCGGGATTGAGAAGCCCTCAGATCATGCGCCTGTCTGGGCAACTTTTGACTTGTAACTAATATGTTCACCGCGCTTATCGCCACGGGCCTGTTCGCCCTGAGCATCAACAAACAACAGTATCAGACACTACTACAGACGCCGGCAAGACAAACCGGCGTGCTGGCCAGTGCGCTGGTGCTGGCGCTGTTGTGGCAGATACAGGCAGGGATTTTACCCCAGCTTTCTATTCATATTCTCGGGATCACAGCGGTAACGCTCACGCTTGGCTGGCATATGGGCCTGCTATGCAGCACGCTGGCCACGCTGCTTAGTTATTTCCTTGGCCCTATGCCCATCGACAACCTGTGGACATTTTGGCTATTCACAGCCCTGCTTCCGGTCTATCTGAGTTATGGCTTGTTTTTACTTTGCTATCACTTTCTCAGCCGCCACTTTTTTGTCTATATCTTTGTCTGTGCCTTTTTGTGCGGCGGACTGGTTGCTGCCAGTAAGATTATAATCAGTGCGCTATATTACCTGAGTATCGGGCTGTATGACTGGCCTGTCCTGGTCGACAACTACATTTTTTATGCGGTCATCATGTGGTTTCCCGAAGCGATGCTGAACGGAATGGCCATTACCTTGCTGATCACTTACCGACCTCACTGGGTCAAAACCTTTTATGATAGGGATTACTTAGATAAATGACGCTGCATTATCGCTGCCCCATTTGCTCAGCACCTCTGACTGAACACAATAAAACACTGCATTGTGAGCACAATCATCAGTTTGATGTGGCCAAAGAAGGCTATGTTAATCTGCTGCCCGTCCAGTTTAAAAAGTCTCGCCAGCCTGGCGACAATCTGGATATGGTGCAGGCCCGGCGGGCCTTTTTTGCCACCGACCACTACCAGTTTTTACAATCTCATCTGGCTCAGGCCATTGCCGCTTTACCCTGTCAGGCAGTTATTGATATGGGCTGTGGAGAAGGTTTTTATACGCAGGCTATTGCCAACACACTGCCCGCAACAAGCCAGGTGTTCGGCGTCGATATTTCAAAACCGGCTATCCGCTACGCGGCAAAACGCTACCCGCAGGTGCACTTCAGTGTGGCTTCAATTAAAGATACACCCTTTGTTGCCGCTCAGGCAGATGTACTGTTAAGTGTGTTTGCCCCGGTGTTTGCTGATGAAATGGCGCGCTTACTCAAACCGCAAGGCCAGTTACTGGTTGTCAGCCCGGGTCCCAAACACTTGTATGAGCTGAAAACCCATATTTACGATGAAGTACGACTTCACGACGCTCCAGATTGCCCACCGGGTTTTGTCGAAGCAGAGCAAACCCATCTTGAGCAAACCCAGCAGGTGCCCACCGACGTCATCAAGCATTTGATTAAAATGACGCCTTTTGCGTGGAAGTTTAAAGAAAGTCACTACGAGACGCTGGAACAGGCCAACCACCATGAGGTAACTTTTTCTTTTCTGATCACGCGCTACCAAAAAGCCTGATCAGCTTAACCACCGCCTAGCCGATAAAAAAACCTCTGATTTATCAGAGGTTTTCTTTTGCAAATGCTTTGTCCATTTTTTCAAACATATCTTTGAGCAATTTCGCCAGCTCACGATACTTAGGATCCCGGGAGGCATCGGCCTGATAGCCATTGGCCACCATTTTGTGATACAGCTCTTTGTACCAGCTATTGAGGGCTGGATTAAGACGTGTGTCCGCCCGCTTTCCGAGCCATAGCAGGCCCTGCACCGGCAAAGACAAGAAGAATAAAGCGATGGTGATAGCCTGAGGTAAGTAAGCCATTCCCAAGTACGTCGTTTGAACAAAAACCGAAATAATCGCCAACGCAGGCATCACCTGAAGGGCAAATTCAGTCGCTTTGATCACTCTGAATTCGGGAAATAACAGCGTCAATTCCTTGCGCATTGGCCACTCTTTGGCGTACTGACGTCCAAGTTGCACTTGTGAAATAAGACTTTTCTGCATCATAACTCCCGGGTGCAAGGGCAAATTGTTTACTCATTTATTATTGACCAAAATCGGCAACGGACAACTTACATTCAGTCCATTAAAGAACACCAGGCAACACCATTAACGCGTTGCTTACCTGCTATCGGCCAGCAGCCGTTTTGTGATCAATAAAACACTCAATAAAATACGATAAACCCATCGAGACGGCCTAACGTTTCTCAAAAAAATCGGGTAAAATTAACTTTATACTCGTCAATTACACCTTAGTCTAATATGTAGCTAAATGCGCCTTTTCATTTAGCTTAATACGCAATAACAGTTATTGTCAAAACGGATAGTCATTATGTCATCTACCCATGTTCTGGTACTCAATTGTGGCAGCTCCAGCCTCAAATTCGCAATCATCGACCCAAACACCGCTCAGGAACACCTTTCTGGACTTGCTGAACGCCTTGGCGAAAGCAATCCTCAGATCAAATACAAGCACCAAGGTCAAAAGCACACCGTCGCGCTTAATGCCGGTGAAGCCCACCAGATTGCCATCGACAAACTGGTCGAGCTGGTTAAATCCCTTGGCCTGGACAAAGAGCTGGTTGCAGTCGGTCACCGCGTAGTGCATGGGGGTGAACACTTCACACAATCGGCCCTGATAGATGACACAGTACACCAGGCTATTGTCAAAACCGCCGACCTAGCACCGCTACATAACCCGGCAAACCTGCTGGGCATAGACGCCGCCACAAAGGCCTTTAGTCACTTGCCTCAGGTCGCGGTATTCGACACAGCCTTCCATCAGAGCATGGCGCCTACTGCGTACCTCTACGCGCTGCCCTACGAGCTATACAAATCTCATGGGATCCGCCGCTATGGCTTCCATGGCACCAGCCACTATTTTGTATCGACTCAGGCTATCAAAGCATTAGGCCTTGAGCAAAAAAGTTCTCGCATTATTACCGCGCACCTGGGTAACGGCTGCTCTGTATGTGCAATCAAAGATGGTAAGTCGGTCGATACCAGTATGGGACTGACGCCACTGGAGGGCCTGATCATGGGCACTCGCAGCGGTGATATCGATCCGGGCCTGTTTTCCTACCTGGTTAACCAACTGGATTACAGCGTAGAGCAAGTCGACACCCTACTGAATAAGCAAAGTGGTCTGCTGGGGATCAGTGAACTGTCGAATGACTGTCGTACCATCGAAGAAGCCGCCGCAGACGGACACCCGCAAGCAACCTTGGCGCTGGATATGTTCTGTTATCGCCTGGCTAAGCAAATTGCCAGCTTTGCCGTACCGCTGGGTGGTGTGGATGCACTGGTATTTACCGGTGGGATTGGCGAAAACTCAGATGTTATCCGCGCAAAAGTGGTTGAGCAACTGGGCTTTTTGGGTATGGAGATTGATGCCCAGGCAAACCTGGATGCCCGTTTTGGCAAAGCGGGAGAAATTACCTGCACAGGCAATGCGACCAAAGCACTGGTGATCCCGACCAACGAAGAATGGGTCATCGCCCATGATGCCGCGCAACTGGCACAGGAGCAATAAGCTATGAGCCGTCGTATTATGTTGATCCCCATCTCAACCGGCGTTGGCTTGACGTCTGTGTCGGTTGGCCTGGTGCGTGCGCTGGAGCAAAAAGCCGTTGCGGTTAATTTTTTCAAACCCATTGCACAGCCCCGCAAAGAAGATACCGGCCCGGAGAAGTCGACCCTGGTCGTTCAACAAGGTTCGTCTATTTCCCCGCCGACGCCTTTTGAGCTGAGCTACGCCGAGCAAATGATAGGCGATGGCAAAGGCGACGATTTGCTCGAAGAAATTGTCGAACGGTTTGAAAGCGCCATCAATCCGGGTGAAGTAGCCATCATCGAAGGTATGGTGCCAACGCGCCGTCAGCCTTATGCTGGCCGTGTTAACCGGGAAATCGCTCAAACACTGGGTGCGGATATTGTGTTTGTGCTGACCCCGGGCAACGATAGCAATGATCAGCTCGAAGATCGCCTGGAAATTGCCGCCGGTAACTATGGGGGGGTTGACCATGCTCGAGTATTGGGCTGTATCTTTAACAAGGTCAATGCGCCGCTTGATGAAGATGGCCGCGCACGTGCCGATCTGGTCGACCAACACGAGCCGGAACAACTGGAAAACGAGCTCAACCGATTGGCCTCTTTGCCTATCTTCCGCAAGCATCCGTTTATGTTACTGGGCGCCATTCCGTGGGATTTTGATCTGGTTGCACCGCGTGTGGTTGACCTGAGTAACTACCTGGGCGCGGAAGTGATCAATGCCGGAGACATGGCACACCGTCGTTTAAGACGGGTCACCTTTTGTGCCAGAACCGTGTCAAATATCCTGAACCATTTTACGCCCGGCGCCCTGCTGGTCACGCCAGGCGATCGCTCCGATATTCTGGTTGCGGGCTGCCTGAGTGCCATGAATGGCACTAAGCTGGGCGCTATTTTGCTCACCGGCGGTTTTAAACCCGAAGCCAAAATCATGGAACTGTGCGAGCAAGCGATGGCAACAGGCCTGCCGATTTTGGCAACCACAGCAGATACCTGGCGAACCTCTTTGTTGCTGCACAACTTCAACATGGAAGTACCAGCAGACGACGAACAACGTATCGACAAAGTCAAACAGCATAACGCCGATCATATTGACGCCGACTGGTTAGACTCGCTGGCTCAGGGCGTGGCAAAGACGCGCAAGTTATCACCTCCGGCATTTCGTTATTTGCTGACCGATTCAGCGCGTAAAGCCAACAAAACCATTGTACTGCCAGAAGGCAACGAACCTCGTACGATTAAGGCCGCAGCCATTTGTGGCGAGCGAGGCATTGCCAAAACCGTGCTGCTGGGAGATCGCGAAGAAATCGAACGTATTGCCGCCCAACAAGGGGTGGAGCTTAACGACAACGTGACCATCCTCGACCCCCATGAAGAGGTTGAAAAGTACATAGCGCCTATGGTCGAGCTGCGTAAAAACAAAGGTCTGACCGAAGTCGTCGCGGCAGAGCAATTACAGGACAATGTCGTGCTGGGCACTATGATGCTGGCCGAAGATAAAGTAGACGGTCTGGTATCCGGTGCGGTCAACACGACCGCCAATACCATTCGCCCGCCGCTTCAGCTGATCAAAACGGCGCCGGATTCCTCTTTGGTCAGTTCAGTATTCTTTATGCTGCTGCCCGATCAGGTGCTGGTCTATGGCGACTGTGCGATTAACCCAGATCCAACCGCAGAGCAGTTAGCCGATATCGCGATTCAATCCGCCGAATCTGCCGCTGCATTTGGTATTGAGCCGAAAGTGGCGATGATCAGCTACAGCACCGGCACATCGGGCCAGGGGGCTGACGTTGACAAAGTCCGCGAAGCGACGCGCATTGCGCAAGAAAAGCGCCCGGATCTGGATATTGACGGACCACTGCAATACGACGCCGCCATCATGGAAAATGTTGCACGTAAAAAGGCACCAAACAGCAAAGTGGCTGGTAAAGCAACGGTATTTGTATTCCCGGACCTCAATACTGGTAACACCACCTACAAAGCGGTTCAGCGCAGCGCCGATCTGATCAGTATCGGGCCTATGCTGCAAGGTATGCGCAAGCCTGTTAACGACCTCAGCCGCGGTGCACTGGTTGACGATATTGTTTATACCATCGCACTAACAGCTATCCAGGCAGGACAAAACGACCAGTAGTCAGCCAGGCTTATCTGTCGCCCAATACGGGAAGCACACACGCTTCCCGTATTACAACTTGGCAGAATGTGCAGCCAACGGAAAAAGGTTTATTTTGACCATGCTTGGCTATACTATGAAAGAGTCACAAGTGTCAGGGCTCGGATATGTCGAAGCAAACATTGCAGGTATTGCCGCACAATTTTACCATCCATAGTCTGGATAGTGATCAGGCTGTGCCCGCAGCAGTGATGTCTGCTGAGATATTTTTTATAGCCAAAACCTCCGAAGAACTGTCAATCGTTTGCCCAAGCGACCTCAAGTTTGACAGTTTCGCCACCGAGCCACATTGGCGGGCGCTGGAAGTCATTGGTCCGTTGGGTTTTTCGCTGACCGGTATTATGGCCAATATTTCTGGCGTGCTGGCCGCGGCGAATGTGTCTATTTTTTCGATTTCCACCTACGACACTGACTATATTTTGGTTAAAGAAGCACAACTTCCTGATGCCATTAAGGCACTCAAAAAAGACGGATACTTGTTTGTCTGATGCACTTATCACAGCAGATTAATTACGCACCGATTGCGCAAATTGCCAATCCTATCATGCACATTGCCAGTCCCTTTACCGGCAAAGTACACCCCCTGAGCCAGCACCCGGAGCCTTTGTTTGCCAGCGGCATGCTGGGGCCGGGCGTCTGTGTGAAATTAAATACCGCGATGATGCTGGCCCCCTGCCCGGCCAGGGTTGAAAAAATTAGCCAGCAAGGCTGCGAATTTATACTGCGGGCAAAATCCGGGCTGTTACTGCTGCTCCACCTGCTATTGCCAACTGAATATCGCAAAACCGAGCACCTCATCCAGCACAGTTATGGTAAAAAGCAGGTCGCGATGAACGACGTCTTATGTTATTTCGATGTGCCAGGCGATATTGAGATCCTGGGTACCCTGATACTGCTTAATGCAGACAAGCTGGGACCCTGTTATTATCCACTGAATCAAGTCACTGCGGGTAAAGATCCGCTTATTACACTATCCAGGGCATGTAATTTATGACCACTATTATGTACGGTATCAGCAACTGCGATACCATTAAAAAAGCCAAGAAATTCCTCGAACAAAACGACATCAGCTATACCTTTCATGACTACCGTAAAGACGGACTGGACGCGCAAATGCTGGCCGAGTTTGTCGACGCACTGGGCTGGGAAAATGTACTTAACAAACGGGGCACGACGTACCGGGCACTCAGTGATGAAGACAAGCAAAACCTCGACGCAGACAGTGCGCAAAAGCACATGTTAGCTGCACCGGCAATGATCAAGCGCCCTATTTTACTGCACGCAGGCCAGTATCACCTGGGCTTTAAAGCACCGCAATATCAGGAAATTTTCTCGCTATGAGTGAGACTCACAGTGAGGTAGTGGCGCTCGCAAGAGCGCTCATCCAGCGCCCTTCGGTGACACCTGAAGACGCCGGATGTCAGGCCATGATCAACGCGCGCCTGAGTGCGCTGGGGTTTAACGTCGAAGAGCACTTCTTTGTTGACACCCTCAATACCTGGGCGCGCAAAGGCAATGAAGGCCCGCATTTTTGCTTTGCCGGCCACACCGATGTTGTACCCGTCGGCAACGAGCGAGACTGGCGTTATCCGCCATTTTCAGGCGAGATACACGACGGCATGTTGCATGGCCGGGGGGCAGCCGACATGAAAGGGTCTCTGGCTGCCATGGTGGTGGCCACTGAGCGTTTTATCGCACGTTTTCCGAATCATAAAGGCTCGATCAGTTTTTTGATCACCTCAGATGAGGAAGGCCCGTTTATCAATGGCACCACTAAAGTGGTTGATTTACTTGAAGCCAGAGATGAAAAAATAGACATGTGTCTGGTTGGCGAACCCTCATCGCGGGACAGCCTGGGTGATGTGGTTAAAAATGGACGCCGAGGTTCTCTGACCGGGCACCTGACCATCAAAGGTATTCAGGGCCATGTTGCCTACCCCCATCTGGCCAGAAACCCAATTCATCAGAGCACGCCGGCACTGACAGAGCTCAGTACAACACAATGGGACCAGGGTAACACGTTTTTCCCGGCCACCAGCTTCCAGATCTCAAATATCCATGGCGGGACCGGCGCTGGCAATGTAATCCCAGGCAGCCTGGATGTGCAGTTTAACTTTCGCTTTAGTACCGAAGTAACCGCTGAGCAACTTAAAGTTCGTGTCTGTGAGATACTCGACAAGCATAGCCTGGATTACGACCTACACTGGACACTCAACGGCCTGCCGTTTTTAACCGAGCCCGGGCCGCTACTGAATGTGACTCTGGATGCCATCAAAGCCGTGACGGGCATTGATGCTAACCCGGAGACAACCGGGGGTACCTCTGACGGGCGATTTATCGCACAAACCGGCTGTAAGGTGATCGAACTGGGGCCAGTGAATGCCACTATCCACCAGGTGAATGAATGCGTAAGCACAGAATCACTCGACCAGCTTGCTGAAATCTACGAACTGATTTTGGAAAAGTTGCTTACATGAGCCAACTCAGCATACTTGCATCCCAGGCCAGTGGCCTCTGTGACAGCCATTTAGTCCCTTTTGCGGGCTATGCGGTTCACGGCGCAATCCACCGTGATCTCAGTGCGCTGAGTGAGGCAGCTGAGCGAGCCGGGTTTAGTTTCAGCATAGCCTCGGCCCATCGCGACTTTCATCGTCAGTGCCTGATCTGGAATAATAAATTTCAGGGTGTGCGCCCGGTGTTAAACGCTCAGAATGAAGCTGTAGACTTATCTGTGCTGACCCCTGAGGCCTGTGTGCACGCAATTATGCTCTACTCAGCCCTGCCCGGTGCCAGCCGCCATCACTTTGGGACCGACTTAGATGTGTATGCCCGCAATTGCCTGCCAGATGGACAAGGTTTGCAGCTGGAGCCCTGGGAGTATGAGCAAAACGGACCTTTTGCAGAGTTTAATGCCTGGCTGAGTGAACACCTAAGCGAGTTTGGTTTTTTTCGGCCCTACCAGCGTTATCAGGGCGGTGTTGCCGCCGAACCCTGGCATATCAGCCACAGGCTCAGTGCAACAAAAATGATGGAAGCGGTTTGTGTGGAAACGCTGGCTGCTGTGATCCGCAGTCATGACGTGGCAGCCAAACACACTATTTTGCAGATGTTGCCGACGCTTTACAGCCAATACATCGACAACATTTGTGAGTAATGTCAGCAATAGGCGACCCCTATTGCTGCCGGTAATGTTCAAAAAATCGCTGCATCCTGACCATGGCGGGTTCCAGTTCATCCATATGGGGTAAAAATACCAATCGGAAATGATCCGGCTGAGGCCAGTTAAACGCCCTGCCATGCACCAGTAGTATTTTCTCTTCGCGCAACAAGTCCAGCATCATACGCTCATCGTTTTTCACATTGAAATGTTGCGTATCTATTTTGGCAAATGCGTACAATGCCCCCATAGGTTTAACACAGGATACGCCCTGAATATCATTCAGTCCCTGCCATGCAATCTGACGCTGCTCATACAAGCGCCCGCCAGGCTCAATGAGGGCGTCGATAGACTGTACGCCACCCAGTGCCTGCTGAATAGCAAACTGTGCAGGAACGTTAGCGCATAAACGCATAGATGCAAGCATGTTCAGGCCATCAATGAGATCTTTCATCGCCGCTACTTTGCCGCTGAGCACCATCCAGCCCATCCGCAAACCCGCGGCGCGATACGTTTTGGCAAGCCCGTTAAAGGTGATCACGGGTAAGTCGTCACATAAAGACGCAATTGACCAGTGTACGGCTCCATCGTAGAGGATTTTTTCATAGATTTCATCACTGAGCAGCAACAGATTGTGCTCTCTGGCAATGTCTATCAGGCCCTCCAGCAGCGCTTTGCTATACACGGCACCGGTCGGATTGTTGGGGTTTATTAGCACCAGAGCCCGGGTTTTAGGGGTAATTTTGGCACGAATATCGGCCAAGTCAGGAAACCAGTCGGCCGCTTCATCACATAAGTAATGAACCGGTTTGCCGCCTGACAACTTCACAGATGCCGTCCATAACGGGTAATCCGGGGCCGGGATCAGTACCTCATCACCGTCGTTAAGCAGTGCCTGCGTGACCATCTGGATAAGCTCGCTAACGCCATTACCAATAAAGATGTTATCGACACTGATATTTGGCAGGTTTTTCTGTTGGTAATGCTGATACACGGCGACCCGGGCAGAATACAGCCCTTTTGAATCACAATAACCCTGAGCATCCGACAGATTACGAATGATGTCTCGGTGCATATCTTCAGGCATATCGAAGCCAAATGCAGCCGGGTTACCTATGTTGAGTTTAAGGACCTTAGTGCCCTCGTCTTCCATTTTCTTTGCCTGCGATAACACAGGACCGCGAATATCGTAGCATACCCCGTTGAGTTTGCTGCTTTTAGTAATTTTTATCATTATTTCTCCCCATTCAGGCTACTAGAATAGCGCTCAAGCGACAGGAAGAAAAGCAGATTCCGAGCGGAGTGTTTAAAGGAGAAGTTTAGAAAAGAATAACACTGACGGCGCCGCAGAAATGCAGCGCCTGCACAATAAAAAACAGCTCACAACACACTGAGCTGTATTGGATTATTACACCTGCAAACTAATTACCGGCCTAAGCGTTGGCCATCAGCCATTGTTGCAGCTTAGCCGTAGAGCCAATCACTTGCTGAGATAAACTGCCCAGCGCGTCTTTAGCGGCGTTAACATCGCCCTGGAGCAGCAGCATTTCTACTTCACGGGCACTGTCAGACAAACTCATTGCACCGAACTGGGCCGCATTCGACTTAAGACTATGCGCGTTGCGCGTCGCCGCCTCCAGATCAACCGGCAACGACTCTCTGACTTCGCGCTCCAACCGCTCGAACTCGCTGATGCAAAATACCAGGGTGTCTGAAAATTGCTCACCTAACAGGGACTGCATCGTATCCAGGCAAGCTTCATCAATCGTTACATTCATATTAGTCCTTTCACTATATTGGCTAACAAACCCACCAACAGCCACACTTACAGTTAATGCTAGCTAAGAGGGCCCTAAACTGCAAACTATGATATGATCTGTGACAGAAAAAACAGTAAAATAATGCGATGAAACGTCCCCTTTGCAATCACTGCCGGTTTCCAGAGCAGACCTGTGTCTGTAAGTTCCTTGGCAAGCCGCTCAAAAACCACTGTAAGATACTGGTGTTACAACATCCCAGTGAAGTCAAAGTCGCTAAGAATACGGTTCGCTTGTTATCATTGCAACTTAGTAACCTTGAGGTCGTTGTCGGTGAATCTGAAACCGATTTTGCACAAGTACGCGAGCAACTTCAGTCAGTTCAATGTGCACTGCTTTACCCTTCTGAGCGCGCAATGACGCTCTCGGCCCCCTCGGAACAGGCAAACCAGCCGCTCATAGAGACCTTAGTGGTCCTGGATGGCACCTGGAAAAAAGTCCATAAAATGCTGATGCTCAACCCCTGGCTGATGACACTGCCACATGTTTCATTCGCCCAACTGCCTGAAAATCAGTACCATATACGCAAAGCAGAGCAAGCCTTTAGTCTCTCAACACTGGAAGCAACAGCCCATTTTTTACATCTTTATGAGCAAGTCTCACCTGCGCCGCTATATCAGGCACTGGCCGGCATGATTGAACAACAAACCAGGCAAATGCCTGAGCATGTAAAACAGAGGTACTTACGTGACGAATAATCGGTCGAATAATAGATCGAATAATCGATTAAAGCGGCAGTTTTTTCGTGACGGGCCGGATTATCGCTTTGGCGACCAGGCCAGCTTTGATGAGATTAAAACAACCTTTGGCTTTAAGACCATTACCTTAGGTGCCTGGGTCAGTAAAGACGAGCAGCACATAGCCGCCAATTTACTCTACGATGCGCTGGCCGACCTCACCCAGATCCTGTCACTGCCCCCTTTTGCAATTGGCCTCAGAGGCACGTTAAATTTAGCTTTTGGTAGTGGCGGACAGGCCGGCGTGCAGGCGCATTACGACAGCAACAGGCGCACTCTGGCACTGGCAAAAAATGCAGGGGGAGGCGCACTTGCGCACGAATGGTGGCATGCTTTCGATCATTACATTGCCAGGCACATGTTCAGCGAAGTGGGTGCGCATGACTTTGCATCAGCGCTGTGGCTCGTGCAACCACCTTTGCTAAGCCACCCGCTTAATCAACAGCTTGATGACCTCTTTCGCATTTTGTTTCTGGATAGCAGCACACAGGAGCCGAGTGATTATTTTAAACGTGCAGCGTTACTGGATAAAGCGCGCGGTAGTCAGTATTACGCCCGACCTCAGGAGCTCACTGCTCGTGCTTTTGAATGGGTCATAGCCTGTCAGCCTCAGATCCGCAATGCTTTTTTAGTGGATGATGTACTCGACTCGGAACTCCAGCATCAGGGCGGTTTTCCCGATGCAGCGATTGCTGCAGCAACGCTCAACTCGACTATAAACTACTTTCAGATGCTAGGTGCTGCGTTATATCGTCAAGCGCAATAAACTCCGCTAACCAGTCCTGATACTGGGTAAATGGTAAGGGCCGGGAAATATAAAAGCCCTGGCCAATATCACAGCCAAAGGCCTGCAACATCTGGTAGCAGTGCACACTTTCGACCCCCTCGGCGACCACCATAGAACCCAGACTGTGAGCCATATCACAGGTGGCTTTGCAGATCGTCTGATTGGTAGCAGAGCTGGCTATATTCATCACAAAGCTTTTATCAATTTTTATCTCATCAACACCCAGTTGACTGAGATAAGCCAAAGATGAATAGCCCGTACCAAAGTCGTCGATGGCCATTTTAACGCCCAGGCGCTTAAAGCCATCAATGATCTCATTGAGATCCGCCTCGTTGGCTAAGGTCGCAGACTCAGTGATTTCCAGCATCAGTTGCGAAGGCGCAAGACTAAGCTGGCTTATCAGCGTGATCAGTTGCACCGCCAGCTCTTTTCTGCCAATGTCTTTACCCGACACATTTAGGGACAACACGTGCTGCGGATAGAGACGACACAACTCAGCTTGGGCAGATAGCGCCTGCTCAACAACCCAATCCGTGATCTCAGGGATCATGCCAGACGTTTCAGCAATAGGGATAAACTCATCAGGCGGGATCATTCCTAACTCTGGATGATGCCAACGCAATAACACCTCTGCGCCGAACACTTCCCCCTGTTGCAGCTTAACCTGTGGCTGAAAATACAAAGTAAACTGGTTTTGTGATATCGCATACTTCAACGACGATGCCACTTTGATCCGCCGTTCTAGTGACAATGAGTCATTCTGATCGAACAAATGCCACTTTTGAGTGCCAAGCGGGCGTGCAGAGATTGCCTGTAAAGCCCGCTGCATCAGCGCTTCTGTGGTTTGTGCATGAATGGGATTGCTCGCAACACCAATTTCGAGCTGATCGACCAGCAACTCGCCTTTAAAGTTTACTCCCTCTTCAAAAATGGAGGCCAATAAGCAGGCATATTGCTCTACCTGGCTCAGCTCCAGCTTACCCCGCAGTACAATAGCAAACAGAGCGTCGTCCAAACGGTAAATTTGGGTCTTACTGTTTGGCTCAGCCGCAATCGTCACCCGGCCATAGGTATCCAGTTGAAACTGCACTTTTTTTAACAAAGATTTCAGCTGCATCGCCGCATAATCCCAGCCCATATTTAGCCTGATCACCGTCAGTACTTTGGGCCTGAACATAATCAAAGTATGGTGCTGATGGGTACTTTGCAGACCATCTAAGGCTTTTTGTAACATGTGTCGGTTGGGTAGTCCCGTTTCTTTGTCATGATTGGCGTAGCGCAGTAGCAGCAGCTTTTTCTGTCTCTCATGCCAGTAAACATAATAGCCAAGCAGTAATATATGCCCTGTCAACAAAGCGTGATTAAGCACATAATAGTGTGAGCTGGCAAACACACCCAACTGACCCAGCATCAAGATCACCAGTAAAATCAGCGCAGGTACAAAGACCAGTGCCAGTAATCGGGCTTCGTATTGATATTGTCGGGGCTGCATCCACAATACATAAGCAACATAGGCCGTGATCACCAACCCGGCCATCACCTGAAACAACAACTGATAGCTGGCATGCAATGGCGCACTGACACACACAACCAGCAACAAGGCCCACAATAATCGCCATACATAGTGCTTATGCTGTTCATTCAGCCGTTTTTGTGCGACAAAATAATGGAAGAAGCATAAAGCACACGCAAGCGACAACAAGAAAAACTGACTGCTATACGTCGCCAGTGCACCACTTACAACCGCTGGATACAGCAGCGTATTGATACCACTCTGTGCGCCACTGACAAAAGCAACTAACAGTACGTATGCCGCAAGCGCCAGTAATCCTGGCCTGAATTGAGTCACTGCCATCATCAACAGGAACAATGCCAAAAAGTAGATGCTGCCCGCTTCAACCCCCAATAAAAAGACTCGGCTACTAAAACGTTGTACAAACTCGGATTCACTCGCTGCACTTATCGAGAGCCACTGAGGGTGGCTACCCTGCGCCTGAATATAAAGCTGCGCGCTGTATTTACTTCCAGGGACTTTAACATGCGGTAAGACTGCCTGAGCTGGCGACACGAGCTCTTTGGCAGGGGCAACCAGCGTATATTGAATTAACTTACCGGCGCGCTCCAGATAAAACTTTAGTACACCCTCAATGGGCTGAGTGTAGATAACTTGTTCATGCTGTACATTTGGGGGAATATCGACCCGCACCCAAGTTGCTACCCCACGCTGCAGCTTGACGATCTGCTCTGTCTCTGTCATTTGTGTTGTGATCTGACGGATCTCAGCCAGGCTCAGCTGATTGGTTGCATCATTATAAGCTTTGAGGGATATTGCCGCCTGCTCACCTGCCAATAGCGCATCAGCTCGAGCATGGCTGTCCAGCAGCAAGGCTGTCACCATAACCAAAAATACCGCCATCACGCGTATCACGCCTGACCACATCCCAACCTCCTTGAGCAAGTGGCATAGTTCGATCAATCAGCGGGCCGGTTACAACAGTGCCCAGTGTTAATGCTTTCAGGGAATTGCTCACATCAAGCGAACATATTCAATAATGCTCGGTGCGATGTCGCTTTGGTGTTAAGTATGGAAGCTGAAGTTTGAATTGCCAGTAACAAGTTAAAAAATCCTCATTTTTGCTGGCAAGTGAAAGGGAGCGTTCGGTGTAATGTGGCACATGCATTTTCGGTACGTGCCACACTGTTGACTCAGTAGAGTTATAGGTTTTTTATCAGCGATTATCGTCACTTATCCGGCTGGCAATGGCGCTGTTTTGACCTTTGTATTTCGCATCTTTACGCATATTGTAAGGTGCCTCAGCCGGGCTGCTCAGTGTCTCAAAGCTCAGCGCACCAATTTTCATTTTTGGTCTCAGTGCCAATGGCAGTTTACCTGAGTTATAGAATTCCAGCACAATATTCCCTGACCAACCCGGATCAATGCGGTGTGCGGTCACATGGACCATCAGGCCCAACCTGGCCAGCGAGGAGCGGCCGTCCAGCCAACCAACCAAGTCGGCAGGCAAAGTTACAGACTCATAGGTCATAGCCAGTGCCAACTCTCCCGGGTGAAGGAAAAAAGCCTGACCATCCTCAAGCACAATCTCGTCACTCATAATGGATTCCATTGCCGCATTGATTTGCTCCTTCGGACCACTCAAATCAACATAAGGTGCGGCATGATCCTGAAACACCCGGAACTTATTACCCAAACGCAGGTCAACGGTCACCCCTGAGATCATCTCATCGGCCGGCGATGGCACAATTTGAATGTGTTGATTTTTTATTGCTTCTTTTATGTCTCTGTCGGAGAGTCTCATTGCTTAGTCATCCGTTATTAGAATTTCGACCCCTTGAGTCGATTGTGATTGTAAGTAAAGCATACTGCTCATCAGCTGCGCGCAGTAAATATAATGGTCTTTTATCGCCAGCGCCTGAGTGGTGATATTCGCCCCTTGCTCGGAATTTTCGCGGATCCCGGTATCCAGTGGGATCTCGGCAAGCAAAGGAACACCGTGACGAGCAGCCAGCTTAGCGCCCCCTTCACTGCCAAATATGGCATTTTTACCATCGCAATGCTGACACGTAAAATAGCTCATATTTTCGATAAGGCCGATGATCGGCAGATTTACTTTGTTGAACATCGCTATGCCCTTTTGCGCATCCGCCAGGGCCAGGTCCTGCGGCGTTGTTACCACAATGGCGCCGCTGGCAGGGACTTTTTGCGTCATGGTCAGTTGAATGTCACCCGTTCCCGGTGGCATATCCACTATCAGATAGTCCAGCTCACCCCAGGCGGTTTCGTTCAGTAACTGAGTTAACGCCTGTGACGCCATCGGACCACGCCACACAGTCGCATCATCTTCTGCGACTAAAAAGCCGATGGACATCGCCCGAATCCCGTCTTTCTCGAACGGTTTTAAGGTCTTTTCGTCAAGTGCCTCAGGTTGCTGGCCTGTCAGACCCAGCAGTGAAGGAATGGAGGGGCCATAAATATCGGCATCCAGGATCCCAACCTGTGCGCCCTGAGATGCGAGTCCGGCAGCCAGATTAACCGCGGTTGTTGACTTGCCGACGCCACCTTTGCCCGAAGCCACCAAAACAATATGCTTGATTTGCTTAAACTGGTTTGTACCGACCACCTCAGTGTGGCATGTGACGCGAATGTCGGTATTCAAAGAATCACTCAGATGTGAAGTCAGTACCGCGCCTTGTCCTGAGGCTGCAAAGGGTAAGGTCAATGACACTTGCCAGCCAGCCCCCTGCGCTTTACCCCCCGTGATCTCTGCTATCCACTGCGTATCAATCCCCATCGGGAAAATTGCACTGCGATAGTGTTGCAGGTGAGTTTTAATCTGATCTTTGATGGGGTCCTTTCTGGTAAATAGTTTTTCAATACCAAACATACAAATAAAACGCCTTGAGGTGATGAAATGGGCGCAGGAATTATGTAACATTCACCTCATTAAAACCAGTCAAATTCGCGTCTGCCGGGATTTTCCGGCGGTTCTGGTCAGTCTTTTAGCAATATTAGACCACAGACCGGGCCGAAGTTTTTGTGCTCTGTATAGATGAGGCTAAAAATAAGCACCGAGTCAGGTGCCAGTCAGCCTATCTGCAAAGCCAAACTGAGCCGCTCTATTTTCATGGAATAACTATGACAAAGAGAAAAATTCTCATAACGAGTGCACTGCCCTATGCCAATGGACCGACTCACCTGGGTCATCTGTTGGAATATATTCAAACGGATATCTGGGCACGCTTCCAGAAGCAACAAGGCCATGAAGCCTATTATGTGTGCGCTGATGATGCACATGGCACGCCTATTATGCTCAATGCACAAAAGCAAGGTATTACACCTGAGGAAATGGTTCAGCAAGTCAGTATTGAAAGACAGCGTGACTTTGCCGACTTCAATATTGAATTTGACAACTACCATAGCACCCACAGTGACGAAAACCGCGAGCTGAGTGAGCTGATCTACACGCGCCTGAACGACAAAGGTCACATCAAAAAGCGCACTATCTCTCAGCTGTTTGATCCCGAGAAAAGCATTTTCCTGCCGGATCGCTTTGTTACCGGTACCTGCCCAACCTGTAAGGCAGAAGACCAAAATGGCGACAGCTGTGATGTATGTGGTGCGACATACAGCCCAACTGAGTTGATTGACCCCAAGTCTGTAATGTCAGGCGCGACACCGGTGCTGAAAGATTCCGAGCACTTTTTCTTCGACCTGCCCGCATTTGAAGACATGCTGAAAACCTGGCTGCGCTCTGGCAGTCTGCAGGCAGAAATGGCCAATAAGCTGGATGAATGGTTTGCAGATGGTTTACAGCAATGGGATATCAGCCGCGATGCGCCATACTTTGGCTTTGAAATTCCGGGTGCGCCTGGAAAATACTTCTATGTCTGGCTGGATGCGCCTATCGGCTACATGGCCAGCTTTAAGAACCTCTGTGACAAGCAGGGCCTGAACTTTGACGAGTTTTGGGCTGAAGGGTCTGACGCAGAGCTTTATCATTTCATTGGTAAAGACATCATCTACTTCCACAGTCTGTTCTGGCCGGCAATGCTGGACGGTGCAAACTTCCGCAAGCCTAACAACGTCTTCGCTCACGGCTTTGTCACTGTAAACGGCGCGAAAATGTCTAAGTCAAAAGGGACGTTCGTTAAAGCACGTACCTACTTAGAGCACTTAGATCCTGAGTATTTGCGTTATTACTATGCCGCTAAACTGAACAGCGGTGTTACTGACCTGGATCTGAACCTGGAAGATTTCGCCCAGCGCGTTAACTCAGATCTGGTCGGTAAGGTCGTCAACATCGCCAGCCGTTGTGCCGGCTTCATCACCAAAAAGTTTGGTGGCAAACTCAGCAGTACCGTAATGGATAAAGCGCTTCTGGGCAGCTTTGTGGCTGCCAAAGACAGCATTGCCGGTCACTATGAAAACCGCGAATACAGCCGTGCTGTACGCGAGATCATGACGCTTGCCGACAAAGCCAACCAGTTTATCGACGCCGAAGCGCCGTGGGTATTGGCCAAAAATGAAGACACCTTAGAGCGCGCCCATCAGGTGTGTTCAATGGGTCTGAATCTGTTCCGCGCATTGCTGACTTATCTTAAGCCGATCCTGCCGGGCATGGCGGCCAATGTTGAAGCCTTTTTAAATACCGAGCTCAGCTGGGATAGCCTGGAAACCCCACTTGTTGACCATGAAATCAACAAGTTTAAGGCACTGATGCAACGTGTTGAACTGGATAAAGTCAATGCCATGATTGACGCTTCTAAAGAAAGCCTGGAAAAGAAAGTAGGTGGTCAAAGCGCTCAGCCAGCCGCTGACAGTCCGCTGGCCAAAGAGCCCATCGCTGACGAAATCGAATTCGATGATTTTGCTAAAGTTGATTTACGCGTGGCAAAAATTGCCAATGCTGAGCACGTCGAAGGCGCAGATAAGCTACTGAAGCTAACACTGGACTTGGGCGGTGAAACCCGTCAGGTATTTGCTGGCATTAAATCGGCCTATGCACCGGAAGATTTAATCGGCAAGCTCACTGTGATGGTTGCTAACCTGAAGCCGCGTAAAATGCGCTTTGGTATGTCGGAAGGCATGGTACTGGCCGCAGGCCCAGGTGGTAAAGAGATTTACATTCTAAACCCGGATGAAGGCTCACAGCCTGGCATGCGTGTTATGTGAACCACCATCCGGTTAAAATGGATAAACGGGCCTCAAGGCCCGTTTTTATTTTGATAAAACTGTTCAGGCGTCCTGTGACAATTGGCCGCATACTGTCATCAGGGCATAGCCCAACAGATTAAGCCCTTTCCACTTCTGAGGCACGCTTGCAAACTCATGTTCCTCAGCCAGACCAATCCCCCAGATTTTATCCACCGGACTAGCCCTATTCAGGCACGGCTTTGTTCCTCAAGCTCTTCGCCTTTGGGTGGGGTATATGGCACCTTAATGGTGACTTCAATGCCTTCTCCAGGGGTTGAACTCGCCGAGATCTCGCCTTTGAGCAGCTGCGTGACCAAGTTATACACTATGTGCATGCCCAAACCGCAACCCCCCTGGCTTCTTTTGGTGGTGACAAACGGGTCAAACAAGGTTTTCAGGCCCGCTTTTGACATCCCTATCCCGTCATCGCGATAGGTCAGCAACCAGTGCGTTTCAGCCATATGGGTTGATACGTCGACCTTGCCTTTTGGATGCTTTTCAAAGCCATGGATCATTGAATTGTTAAACAGGTTGGTCATGATCTGGTAGATGGCGCCCGGATAGGTATTCACCAGCATGTCATCGTCTCCTGTGATGGACAAGCTGATCTCTTTACCTTTGCTGAGCGGTAACAAAGAACTGAACACATCGGCAATATAGTCTTTCACATTGATATCCCGCTCTACCTCACTGGACTGATCTACGGCAACCTGCTTAAAGTTGCTGATCAGCATCTGAGCCCGGTCCAGATTACGCAGGATCAGTCGGTACCCCTCTTGCTGCTCGGCATTTGAGCGTTCTAAATCCGTTTGGCGTAACTGCTTTTTCTGCAACTTTTCGTCGATATTATGCAGACACTCCTGATTGTGTGTCAGGGCAGTAATGGCCACCCCCAGTGGCGTATTTATCTCATGCGCGATTCCGGCTACCACGTTACCCAAAGACGCCATTTTCTCGCTTTCTATCAGCTCTTGCTGGGTGCGTTTAAGCTCCATCATCGCCTGCTCGAGTTTCTGATTTTTCTTGTACAGTTCATCTGTGCGCATCGCCACTTTAATTTCAAGCTGCTCGTTCAGCGTTTGCAGCGCATTTTGATGTGCTTTTAACTCTGCTATGTCTTTTAATGCCCCCACAATACGTTGTGGCCGACCATGATGGTCACGACTTACGACTTTACCGCGCTCCAGCACCCAGCTCCATTGATCTTTTAGCGTTTTAACCCGCATGGCGATTTCATAGGTATCCTGCTCACCTTCGAGACATGATTCAATCTTTTCCTCCCACGCTATACAGTCTTTTGGATGCACAAACTGGTCAATGTCTTCAACCGTCATGATGGTTTGGTTTCTGCCATAATCAATGCGCGGTTTTACGCAGTAACGATAGACTTTTTTGTCTTCCAGGTGCCAGTCCCATAATTCGTCTCCACTGGCCCATAAGCTCAGCTCCAGGCGCTGTTGCAGCTCATTCATCACCCGATTGTCGTTCACTACCTGACGATAGCGGGCCTGACGCTGCCTGAGCCACAAGGCAAAGCTCAGGGTTAATGCCACGACATAAAAAGTTTTTGAATACCAGTCCCACCACCAGGGCGCCTTGATTTGAATGGTAAAGCGATGCACTGGGGACTTTTGGTTAAAGCGGTTTACGGTATAGGTCTGAACCTGATAATTACCGGGTTTCAGCTTGAGCAGGTTGATCTGCCTGACGCCATCCGCCAGCTTAAGCCACTTGTCGCTCAGCCCGACAATCCGATAAAAAAAGTTCAAACGCTCCGAGCCATAATCCAGGCTGGAATAATGCAAAGAAACAATGTCCTGATTGTGCGTGAGCTCCAGTTTTTCGGTCAGCTCAGGTGCCAGCGTCAGTTCACTGCTGGCCTCTGGGTGTAAGACTTCACCCAGCAATTCGATACTAGAAATGAGTAATGGCCGGATCCCAAAGGCAATCCGGATCTGCTCCGGATAAAATTGATTAAACCCTTTGGCGCCGCCAATAAACACCCGACCATCCGGCGCCAGCCAGGCGGCGTTATAGTTAAACTCGTTATCCTGTACACCATCGACCACCAGGAAATTGTCGATGTTATGGTCGTGAATATTCACCCGGCTCAGGCCACCACTGGTACCAAGCCAGACATGCTCCTGCTGGTCAAATACCATTGCCCAGATAGCTTCATTGGCCAGGCCGTCCGAGGCTTTTAAGACCTTTTCGACCTCAAACTGCTGATTGATTATGCTGACACCAGACTCACTGGCAACCCACACTGCACCAAGCGAATCACGGGACAACATAAAGACAATATCTGATGCCAGGCCATTATTGGTGGTGAGCGACTTAATATTCTGGCCGTCATAATGATATAGGCCATCGCCAACACTGCCAAAGTAGAAGCCATCACCATCCACCAGCACCGACGACACATGGTTTGGCACCGACACAGATGGCGCAAAAAAAGGCAACAATTGATTCTGGGCTTCATCATAATAGAGTAAACCTAAGGTGCGGGAGCTGAGCAGCACCAGCTGTTTGAACACCGTGATGTCGTTAAAACTCAGCTCCGGCCCGTTGCCAAAGTCAGGTGTAAAGTAGGTGACTTCGCCGCTTACCAGGTTGAGTCTGGCTACACCGGCACCGCGAGATGTCAGCCAGGCATGATCGCCGACAATCTGCACCTTAGTGATAAAACTGTTGGCAAAGCGCGCAAGCTGCGGATAGACCTGCTCGGCTTTCACAAATCTTTGCTGCTCAAAAATATAACCGCCGTTGGAGGTCGCAACCCATAGCCGGTCTGAGGCATCCAACGCAAAACTGCGTACATCTGAGTTAGTCAAGGGGGCATGTGGGTAGTTGTATTCACCCACGTGACCAAAGGTTTCGCTCAACTGGCTGATAAAGTGTAAGCCGCGGGTTTCAGTCCCAATCCACAGATCGCTGTTGCTATCGCGGAACACCGAAAGAATGCTGCTGTCCTGTAAACCCGATTTATTGTTGCCCCGTTTGTACCAGCGCTTTTTAATGTCGCCTTTCATATTAAGCAAATACACGCCATGACTGGTTGCAACAAATAACTCCCCGGCCGAAGAAAATACCGAATGCAGTACCAGGTTAGCATCTCGGGCAATGTCACTTTGCCACAACGCCCGCTCAAATAGCGTATCATAAGCGGTGAGCTGATTATCTTTGCCAATCAAAAAGGCACGCTCACCACTGACCGTTAAAGATTTAAAGTCACCCGCTAACAGCAAAGTCGTGAGCCCCGTCTGGCGATTATTAACAACCAATCCCTGATCGGATAAGTAATACATCAGGTTTTTATACACAGTCACATAGCGGATGAAGTCGCCTTCCAGCACAAGCTCTTGCGGCTCCAAAGTGGCTTTGTCTATGACGTAGTAAAAGCCATCTTCGGTGGTCACCGAGATAGCAGCCCCCTGACAACCAATGGATTGCACCCTGTCGGATGGGATAAGCGGGCTAAAATCACTCAAAAAGCTTTGAAAACGCCCCGTTACGGTATGATAAACACTGAGCCCGGTGCTGGTGCCAATCCACAACGACTCGCCACTGTGACACAAGGCCGTGATAAAAGCGCCTGCCAGTGAAAAGGGATCTTGCTGGCGACTGATAAACTGTTTAAAGGAGTGGCCGTCAAAGCGATTAAGGCCGGCCTGAGTCCCTATCCAGATATAGCCGAGCTGATCTTCCTCAATCGCCGTAATACTGACCTGGCTGAGGCCAGACTCATAGTCATAATGACGCATTACCTGTGCGGTATCCGAGAACACAGGCACTGCCAGTAGGTTTGCAGAGCATAGCCACAGCACCACTGCGATCAGGGTGCAAAGCTTGGTTTGTTTTTTGTGTTGCTGATACAACCCGTTCACCTTTCATGCAGGCTCTTTGTTGTAACTATAGCAAAACTTTACAATCAGGCTGAGATGTTGCTTACCTTGCTAACAGGCCATGTCGTCATGCTCTGTCAGCGCAAATTCTGTCACTTCGCCATCGCCCCTTAACAGCCGATAGCGACTCAGGCGTCCCTGTTCTAATTCGACCAGGCTAATTGCTGACGCGCTCACCAGATAACGTTTTTTAGGGCTGTCACTGTGATGTTTACGCACCGACAGTTGCCAGCGTTTTGTGAACAGGTTAAACGGGCTCCAGGGTGCAAACAGCCAGGTGTCCAGCTTTTCGAGCACATGCAGCAATCGCTTGGGAAACTCATTTTTGATCCCTGAAGAGGTAAGCTGCCAGATGCGATTATCATGGCGGCCAAATCGAGCGGCCACTGAGAAACAAAACGAATAATGGACGTCGCCCGAGAGAATAATGGTTTCTGAGGGCGTATCTTCGCGCTTAAAAATGTCGATCAGCTTTTTCGCGGCCCCCTCATGGGCCATCCAGTTCTCAACATCAACCACCAAAGGATGCCCACAGGCATTGAATACCGCCTGTATGGTTTCAATGGCCTTAACCCCAAACACCGGTGCCGGACTGACCAGCAGCACGCTGTCCTGATCCAGCATTTGCTCTTGCAGTTCCATCAGGGTTTCCCAATCCATCAGTCCGCTTGGCTCGTTAAAGTCCTGCTCATTGCGCCAGCGGTGTGTACGCGTATCCAGTACCACCACTTTGGGCTGTGTTTCAAGGCAATAATGCCATTGGGTAAAACGGTGCAGGGCTTTGTCAAAGCTGGTCAGCGCCCATTTGTTGTGCGCAGTCAGGCTTTGTGTAAATCCGTCGAGCAGCTTGCCGGTTGCAGCCAGCGCATCATTTCCCATGCCCTGAAACAGCCAGTAACTGATCAGGCCATTGGCGATGATCCGACGGCTCGCCGGGGAATTGGCAATATTTTGCTCCCAGCGCGCGGTCAGGTTCCAGTCGTCGGTTACATCATGGTCGTCAAACATCATCAGGGTAGACACATTGGCAAACAAACGCTGTGCGGCGGGTAAGGTGTCTATAAACCCCTCCAGTGCCCGCTTATCGGCGGAAAATTCCAGTGACTGTGCGTGGTTCAGCGACTGTCCGTGCAACTGCGGCAAGTCAACTAACTGCCAGGCCTGAGAACTGAAATTAAGCACATAGCAGGCAATAAATTCTTCCAACGTAACCAGGTGATTGCCAGCCTTTACACTGGAGAAATGAATTTCGTCTTTTTTCAACCAGTGGCCCAGCGTCCACTTACTGCGCTCCTGCCAGGGCGTTTTTGGCAACCAATGATGGCGCTGGTAGAGCTGCTGCTGTAGCGAGTCAGGCAAGCTCAGCGCAACATTGTCCTCGGGATAGATCTCAAGCTGCGCGATCAATGAATGCGCCGCCATCAGCATAGGCCCAGCGACATCGTCTGCATAAATCTGGTCGCCGGACATAATTAATAGAGCGGGCCGTTTAGCGCTATCGTGCAAAGTATCACTCAGGTAATCGTCTGCGCTTGCCAGACTGTCCCGACTGTGATGATGGGGATTACGACAGGAACCGTGCAACACACTGCGCAAAGTATTGGGGATCATTAACTGAGGCGCCTCAGTATAGCTGAGCTCACTTAAGTCCAGCCATTGCCCGTTCGCCTTGACGCGATAGCTTAAGTTGACATCGCATGCGAAACGGCCTGTTTTTGGCGTGACCAACACAAAGCACAGATACAGGTAGGTCCCGAGGCGTATTTTGCTCAGCTGAGACTCCACCTCTGTGCCCTCAACTTCAATCTCAAAGTCGGGCGCTGCCGTAGTCACAAACTGCAGGCAAAATTGCGTGGGTTCTGCCCGGCGTACCATAGGGCCGAGCAGCACATAAGGTAAATGGGCGCTGTTAGCTGGCATTACCGCGCTGAGCAAGGCCAAACAAACGGTAGAAGTTGTCCGTTGTGGCGCAAGCTAACTCCTTGTAACTAATCCCTTTTAAATCCGCAATAAAATAAGCAACATCCTGTACGTAGGCAGGCTGATTGGTTTTACCACGATGCGGTACCGGTGCCAGATACGGCGAGTCCGTTTCAATCAGTAGTCTGTCGAGTGGTAAACGTTTTACGACATCTTGCAGCTCAACAGCATTCTTAAAGGTCACGATCCCGGAAATAGAGATGTAAAATCCCATATCAATGGCTTGCTTAGCCATTTCCCAGTTTTCGGTGAAACAATGCAAAACACCGCCACACTGCTGCGCATTATGCGCACGCATGATATCCAGGGTGTCCTGTCTGGCGTCGCGGGTGTGGATGATCAATGGCTTGCTTAGTTCATTGGCAATATCAATGTGCTGTGCAAAACTGTCTCTTTGTACCTGGTGGGTGTCTTTTGAATAGTAGTAATCCAGGCCCGTTTCGCCGATGGCCACCACCTTAGGATGTTGCGCCAGATCTCTGAGCAATGCCGGGTCCAGTGCATCGTCCTGGTTAAGCGGGTGTACGCCGCAAGATGCAGACACATCGTCAAAGGGTAAAATCTTCTCCAGCATAGCTGGAAATTGCGCCAGGGTCACGCTTACACACAAAAAGTGCTCCACCTGTTTGGCTCGGGCATCGGATAGGATCTCAGGCAGGTCTTTGCCTATTTTATCAAAGTCCAGCCTGTCGAGGTGGCAATGAGAATCTACAATCATAACAACTCTTACATGGTGTAGGTGGGCTTGCCGGAATTCAGCTTAGTGCCCAGTATTTTTACTATTTTATCGTTCAGCAATTCATCTTCAGTTTCAAACCCCACACCAATGCCGGGCGGATTAGAATTCTGCGCCCCTTGTGGCGTGATCCAGACGACTTTACCGGTAACAACGTCTTCTTCCAGCGCATCGGGTAAAGTAATGCGCAGCGTCAGTGCCTGCCCCATCTCGTAGCGGCTATTGGTTTGCACAAACAAACCACCACTTTTCTGATAAGGCATATAACTGCGATATAGTTCGTCATTGTCTTCAAAATCAACGAGTATTTCTTGCACCTTGACTCCTAACTTAAGGTTTGCTGCAACTGATAGCACAATCGTGACAGACTCAGGGACAAGTTTAAGCCTAACACAGTTTGCTGGTCTACTGAAAACCGCCTTATGCTGGTGATAGCCGCCTGCGCTTTGATGAAATCCAGCTGTCCCGATGCCATTTTAGCGTTGATGACGGCCACGGCAAACCCGCAAAATATTTTGACCAAGCTAGTGTCTGCCTGCAAAGCTTTGCTCAGTGTCTCACTATTTACCCCTTCTCCAAGACGCTGCGCCTGCTGCCACAAAGCATCGATATCACCCAGCTGTTGTGCCTGCGCCCACCTGAGCAAGAGTAGCGGCTGCGAGATAAACTGACTGACCCAGGGATATTGCCCGGTATGGACACCCTGCTCTGCCAGCCATTGCTCAACCCCTCTGCCATCAACTACCGCCACATTCATCTTGTTGCAGCGGCTCAACACGGTGGCCGTAACGCGGGCGGTATCATTACACAGTAACAGTAAATATCGGCCTTTGGCGGGCTCTTCCAGGGTTTTTAGTAATGCATTGGCCGCAGACTCGGTGAGTTTTTCTATGCCATCGATCACCACCACTTTATTGCCACCCTGCTGCGCTGAGTGAAAGATAAAGTCGTTTAGACTACGTATCGCATCAACACTGATGCTCTGAGACTCAGCGGCGATCAGCAGCTTATCGGGATGGTTGTCGGCTTCCAGTAACAAACAGCTTTTGCATTGCCCGCAGGCAACCAGCGATGTGCCTGCTTGCTTACATAGCAGTGCCGCAGCGAGCGTGTGTGCAAACTCCAGTTTTCCCACTCCTGCCATACCATACAACATCTGCGCATGATGGAAACGCTGTTGCTGATAACTGGTCTGCAATTGGGTAAAAACCGATTCTAGCCAAGGATACATCTGGACACTCGCTAATCGTTTTTACTGTTACGGCTTGTTGCAATCACAGCATCAACCACTTTGAGGCAATCCGACAGCACCGATTGTTTGTCCTGGGATGCGTCAATCACACTAAAACGCGCAGGGTCGGCCTTAGCCTGAGCCAGGTAGCCCTCACGGGCACGATGTAAAAACTCCATTTTTTCATCTTCGAGGCGATCCAGGCCTTCACCGCGCTGACTGACGCGTTGCAGACCCAACTGAGGGTCTAAATCCAGGATAAGGTTCATATCTGGCTTGAAGCCACCTAATGCCAGCTCATTAATGGTTGTGATCGTCTCAAGATCGATGCCACGTGCGTAATGCTGAAAGCTAAATGTTGCGGCATCAAAGCGATCAGAGATCACTACTTTGCCAGCTTCAAGAGCCGGACGGATTTTTTCCTCGACGTGTTGCGCACGGGCCGCACCAAATAGCATCAGCTCAGTCATTGACCCCATTTCTGGTGTACTGGGATCGAGGATAACGTTGCGGACTTTTTCACCGATTGGCGTACCACCCGGTTCGCGGGTCAGTACCACGTCATACCCTTGTTGCTCAAGATAATCGGCAATGCCCTGGATCACTGTTGTTTTGCCAGCACCGTTACTGCCATCACAAACCAACATAAAACCTTTACTCATACACACTCTCTGCGGTACCACACGATACCGTATACAATTACCTGAAAATAGCTGCCATTATAGCGGTTTCGTGTCGCTATCAGTAGGATTAATTCATTGAATAGTGTACCGTTTAGTGCATTAATCGATTTTCGCAGGGAAAAATAATGCAAATTGATCTTCATCACGCTATGACCTGGGTAGTAGCCCGAGATGCCGGCTTCTCGCCTGCTCAGGCCACCACCATTGCCCACGCGGCACAATATGTGGATGATGCCACCAACTATGGCCACATTGAATTTAGCAATGGCGCAGCCTATGAGCGTATCGCAACCGCCCATAAAATGCTTGAATATCGCAACCTGGACAGCCTGAAAAACATGAAAGTCTGGGTGCCATTTCATTTTTTACCGGGCAATGGCGGACTACCGGCGGGACAAAATCCCAGTGGCCGCTTTATTCAAAAGCTGATTTGTCAGCCGCACTCATATGTGGCCAAGGACATGGTTGCAGAGGTGTTAGCGGATAAAGACCGCCCTCATTCATTGCACCGGCTGGGTATCACAGCACACGTGTTTATCGACACCTGGGGTCACCGGAGCTTTGCCGGTGTTGACCACCCGGTCAATCATGTGCGCAATATCAAAGATCATAATGGTCAGACACATCACTCGCTGATCGCAAAAGTCAGCGGATATTTTGCCAATATCCTGCAAGACAATATTCCCAGCCTGGGCCATGGTCAGGCGTTGTCTCATCCGGACTTGCCCCACCAGCACTGGTCTTATCAAAATGGTTTAGGGGAACACATTGAGCGCAATAACCCGATTGACTTTTTGCAGGCCGCAGACGAGCTATGCAAGGTTTTTCAGACGTATTTGGTCAAGCCCATCACCGGGTTATCGCCGAATGTAAAGCAGCACATTGCACAGTGTTTTACTGAGTTTACCAGTGATGATCCTGAGCTACGGCACCAGCAGTGGCTTGATGCCATTGCCGCCGACCGCTTTGGTCTGGGTGTGCACCGGCTCAGTTATATCGCCAAAGGTCCGGGCTCCTGGAAACATCAGGCCTTGGGCACCACACTGGCGCAAGGCGATGAAGCCTGCTACGAGTACCACCCGGACTTTTTGCGCAGTGACTGGAAACACTTTCATGATGCGGCGAAAAAACATCGTCAAAGCATCATTGTGGATATTTTACCCAAATATGGGATCTGTGTCAGTTAAACCCAATTGCACCGCTATCAGGCGCTGAGGCGGTGCAGTCAAAGCTATTGTTTTTTGAGTGTCACCGGCTGATCTTTAACGCCGGCATAAAACACCACTATCTGCGCGGCTTCTTTGCCTATGCTCTTGCCCCAGTGCCAGGTATTGACGACCTCGACCAGGGTATCGCCCGCTTTGATGTGGATGATATCCCCGCTATGTGTTTCGACCTGCAACTCGCCGCTTAACAACAGCCCGGCATTAATATACGGGTGCTTATGCATTGGCAACGTCTGACCCGCGGGAATGGTAAAACGCATGATCTGCACCTCTGGCTGACCTTGAGGATAGGCAGGTAAAACCGCACCATTCCAGCTGTGCTGCTGTTTGGTCAGGGTTTCAACCTGAATTTTTCCGCTGTGCGCGTGCTCTGCACTGACACTTATAGAGCTCAGCAGCAACAGGGTCGAGAAGGAAAAAGCGGTATTGTTCATAGGTGTTGTTCCGTCGTTATTTTCCCCACCCTAACGCATTAATGTGGGTTAATTGTGAAGCACCGTCTCGGTGATCTGGCGCTGCGGTGAGAGCCTTAACATGATGTCGCATTGCTCTGGCAAAGTTGCTAAGCCCCACTGTGTCAGACGCTGAAAAAACTGCACAAAATGCGCTACTTCCGACTGCGACATGCGGCGCGCCTGAGCGCCAGACAGGCTAAGTTTTTGCTCCTGTTCAAAGCGCCAGCGGGCAACATGAGTAAACGCCTGCGCGTTGAGGAAAATAAGCTTGTCCAGCTGTCCAAACAGCGGCTGATAGTCTGTATTAAGAAAGTGATTAACCGCATGTCGATAGCGTCCTTCAGGATCCTGGTTTTGTTCTAACGAATTAACCGGATCACTGAGTTGTTGATCAGTTTGTGGCCCGACGCCCAGGCACCAGCCCTCGACAATGAGGACATCCAGCGCATCGGTCTTTGTCCATTTTTCTGGCTCAAATGGTTCATCCATGGACTTGTCAAAGCGGGGTAAGGTAAGGGGCCGACGGGCTCGAAATTGCGCGAATACATCCTTTGCCAATTCGATGTTGTGTGTGCCGGGGACACCGCGGGTTTGAAACAAAGGGTGAAGATCTGCAGCACGTTTTGCACGCTCGGCCCGGCTCAGATAAAAGTCATCCAGCGATACACATTCAGCATTGAGGCCGAGCTGTATCAGATAGGCTTTTAAATAAGTCGCCAGAGTTGATTTGCCACTGCCCTGCGAGCCACTGATCCCAAGGCACACAGGCACCTGTTGCTCAACCTGCTGCGCCAGCCAGCGTGTAACCGGCGCCAGAGGCTGGATATACTGCGCATCCAGGCCCTGATTGTCACAAAATGCCTGCTGCCAGGGCGAAAGTGTCGAAGGTTTATCCATACGATACTGAGCTAGTTTGTCAGCTCATATTTGTAACCCGCACCATAAATTGAGTGAATAAACTCGCTGTCAGGAGACAACTGCGACAGCTTTTTGCGGATCTTTTTAATGTGGCTGTCTATGGTGCGGTCACTGACGATGCGGTCGTCGTCGTAAATGTTGTCCATCAGTCGCGAGCGATTATAAATACGCCCCGGATGCGCAACCAGCGTTTGCAGCAATACAAATTCAACCTGAGTCAGTTCAACAGAATTATTCTGATAACTCACAAACAAAGTATTTTCATCCAGTGTCAGTTGCTCAGACTGAGGCTCGCTCGACCCGACCCGGCGTAAAATGGCTTTAACCCGGGCAACCACCTCCCTCGGACTATAGGGCTTGCAAACGTAATCATCGGCCCCGACTTCAAGACCCAGCAGCCTGTCTATTTCTTCGACTTTGGCGGTTGTCATGATGATCGGCACCATAGAGTGACGGCGCACCTCCTGACAGATCACGATACCGTCGACATTAGGTAACATCAGGTCGAGTAAAATAATATCGGGTTTATAACTTTCCACGGCGGCCAGGGCGTCGGCGCCGTCATGCACCATATGGAGCTCATATCCAGCCTGGGTGACATACTTGCCCAAAATGGTCGCAAGCTTTTGCTCGTCTTCTATGATCAGTACTTTTTGCATCTTCGGCGTTCACTTTCACCTTGGGTCTTCTCTTACCCAAAGCTAAGTGAAATCGCTTGAATTTACAACCCTTTTAAGCAAAACGCATCACCACAGCCAAGCCTCCTAACTCACTCTCGCGCGCCGAAATCGTGCCGTTATGGGCCTGAACTATGCTGGTACAAATGGCCAGCCCAAGACCTGAGCCGCCCGAGACCCGATCTCGGGCCTGTTTAACGCGAAACAACCGGTCGAACAATTTATCCAGCAGCTCGGGGGCCACGCCGGGAGAGCTATCTTCCCAGACGATCTCTGTTTGTGTGCCCTGCTGTTTAATGGTCACCCGAATTTGCCCAGGATTGTGCAACTCTGAATCGGTATAGCGCAGTGTATTTTGCATCAGATTACTAAACAACTGCGTCATTCTTCTGTCGTCACACATCATCAGACTCTGTGTGTCGCCTTTAAGCTGATAGTCAAAGGCACGGTTGGCAAGCTGCGCCTGATGATTGCCAAAGGTTTGCTCGATCAGTTCGCCCAGACAATGTGATGACATCTGGTAGCTTAGTGAGCCTCTGTCCGACATAGAAAGCTGGTGCAGGTCATCAACCAACTGAGTCAGACGACTGATCTCTTCATGTAAGGACTGCAACTGAGCAGGATCTGTGTCTATCACGCCATCTATCATGCCCTCCAGCTCGGCTTTAAACACGGCGATTGGCGTGCGCAGTTCATGGGAAATATCGGCAATCCACTGTTGTCGGGCTTGCTGGTTTTCCCGTAGGGTCTCGGAGAGTGTATTCAAATCTCTTGCCAGCATGCCCAGCTCGTCGTTACTGTCAGGGTTTAAACTGCTCTGATAATCGCCTCTTGCCAGGTTTTGTGCAGCACGGCGCAGCGCCAGCACCGGCGCGACCAGAAAGTGGCTGAACGGGATAGCCAGTAAGCTCGACGCTATCAGGGCCACAATGGCAATGTACATAAACCAGTTTTTTTGTCGCTCTGCAAATAAGCTGTCAAAGCGATTGCTGATAACCAGACCATCTTCCAGACCCACGTACCCCAGCAAAGGAGACGATGAGGAGTCGGACTGATGTACGGGCTCCCATAACGTGCTTCTGGTCGTCGTCAAAGAACCAATCACCTGCTCACCTGCCGCGTTTTTAAATACCAGACGACCACCCATACTATCTGCGCGTCCTCTGGGGGGTCTGCGCTTTTGATGAGGGTGATCACCGCGCTCGCCTCTGGGCGGGCGATCAGCGCCGGGCCTTGGACGTCTGTCGGTGTGATGCTGCGCCTGAGGGTCTTGCTCATTGCGCATGCCACGACCATCCCGACCTGGTTCAGGCTCCCGCTCAGTGAGCTCTGATAGTCTGCGCGGGCGCTGCATGGCGGGACTGTCGTAACTGTCATAGGAAGGTGCCCCAGCGGGTGAAGTGGCACTTCTGCCGTTTCCTCTTAGTTCGCTTACCAGCTGATGCCAGGCGGGATGACGAGGATATACCCAGTCGTCGCCATAGCGAGCAAAATTATCGCGAATGCTCGGCATCAGCGCAACCAGCCGGGCACGGCTGTTTTGCTGAATATAATCACGAAAGCTCTTTTCAAATGCCGCCTGATTAGCAAAGTAAATCGCCATGATCAATACGGTGTTGACCAACAGCAAAATAGCCAGCAGCTTGTGCCGTATCGTCAGTTTCATGGTGTAATTACCTCTGTGAACGGAATTCAGAACATGGGTTCGCAAATTTTGCCTGTTTATCGCCCCTATTTTCTCGCCTCAAATAGAACACTCAATTAAGCAAATTGTTATAAGGCCAGATGCTAATCAGTATGTAAGGTCAATGTGCAAATAGTGTGGAAGTAGCGGCAAACACTAACTAAACAGGAACACGTCTGCATGCCTGCTTGGGTGGCTGGCTTGTCGGATGCCAGACAAGCCAGGTTGCTAAGGAGATGAAGGCGGCTAATTAAACTGCACGATTTCCAGGCCCAGCATATAGCCATCGCCTTCGCTGTTATTACCGCACCGGATGACTTTCACATGGGCATTCAAAGGAGGAATAGAGCCGCCATGGCTGTCGATAAATACGTCCAGCATTTCATTCATTTCCAGAGGCTCGTCCACAATGATTGAAAGCCCCGTGGCACTTAAATCGTGGCAGGTGCCTTGCAGTTTATGACCCGTGGACAACACTGTTAGTTGTGCCTGGGTATTGACCATCATGCGCATAAAGCGCCGTTTATCCTCGTGTATCATGGCGTGCTCCACTCTTTATTATCATTGCTTGCCTGCAAAAAATTACCTGGGAATAATTTGCACCATATTTTTTATTTTTTCCGATAAGGATTGCATTGAAAAAGGCTTAACCACATACGCATCGCAGCCTGCATCGAAGCCTGCTTGCTTCTCCTGCTCCGATTCAAGGCCTGACACCATAAGCACCGGAATGTCTCTGGTCTCTGGCGTATTTTTCAGCATCCGGCACGTGTCGTAGCCATCCAGCCCGGGCATGCACACATCTAGCAAAATCACATCCGGCGGATCGGCTATCGCATTAGACAGGCAGCTCTTGCCCGACTCAGCATAACTGAACTTAAATGCATCCGATAAAGCCATAGAGAGCATTTCAAAATTGAAATACTCATCGTCAACCACTAACACATGCGGCGTTTTCATCCTGCTCCCCTGTGTGGACATAGTCAATGCCGCTTCCTTTTCACAATCCAAAAATAGTTTCCTCTTAATAAGGTAATTGCCCCAATGCAAATTGCAAGTCAAAACACACTATTCGATCTCATTTAACGCATTGGTGATCCGTTTGGCCGAAATCGGATAAGGCGTTCCTAGTGTTTGAGCGAATAAAGACACCCGAAGTTCCTGCTGCATCCAGAAAATCTCCTCAAGTGCCGCAGGCATAGGGATCCCTTTTGGCTGTTTGTTACATTTATCGCTATACGCCGCCGCCACTTTTTCCAGCTCCAGCACACATAAACGGTCCCGGTTAGGGTCAACAGGCAGTTTTTCCAGCCGTTTTTCAATGGCTTTCATATAGCGCAGTAAGTCTGGCAATTTGTGCGCCCCATGCTGGCTGACAAACCCTTTGAAGATCAGGCTTTCCAGCTGAGACTTGATATCTCCGTGCGCGGTGATCATGGTTAAATCAACCCGCCCTTTCATACGCTTGTTAATGCTGTGCGCAATACTTAGCACCTGCTCTACCGCCGACGCAATATCTACCACTTTGTCTCCAAGTTCAGCCCGGACATATTCTTTGGCTTTTTCAAAGTCCTGCTCAGAGCGAATAGCGGTGTAATCTCCCAGTAAGGCATCTATTCCCGCTGCAGTACAATCGTCGATCAGGTCATTAATTTTACCAAACGGATTAAAATACAGCCCCAGCTTTGCTTTATTCGGTAAGTGCTGTTGTAAATATTTCACCGGTGAGGGCACGTTCAGCATCACCAGCCGACGTAAACCAAGGCGGTGTGCCTGTTGTGCCTTGAGCGGATGGTCAAATAAACTGATTGAAGTGCTTTGCTTGTTATCTACCAGCGCCGGGAAAGCTTTGATCTCATAGCCGCCTTGCTTTTTGGTGTATTCCTCAGGCAAGTCACCAAATGACCACTGCGTCAGCCCTTCCTGCTCGATGCCCTCTTCGGCCACTTTTGACAGCGTTTGTGTGACCTTGCCTTGTAATTTGGCCTTGAGTGCATCCAGGTCATAGCCATGCGCTATCACCTTGTTGTGTTCGTCCAGCACCTGAAACTGCATTTTTAAGTGCGATTCCAGTGCTCCGAGATCGAAATCCTCAGCGTCAACTTTGACGCCCGTCATACGCAACAAGCGATTGGCCAGCGCTTCCAGAAAACCGCCCTGCATCGGCTCTATGGCAGCAAGCACCGCATCGGCATAGTTGGGCGCCGGGACAAAGTTGCGTCGCAGACTTTTTGGCAGGCTCTTGATCAAAGAGCAGATCAATTCATGGCGCAGTGCCGGAATATGCCAGTCAAACCCTTCATTAGCCACCTGGTTAAGCAGTGGTAAGGGAATGTTCACCATCACGCCGTCAACCGGCTGACCGGGCTCAAAGTGATAGCTCAATGGCAACATCAGATTGCCCTGCTGCCACACATCAGGATAATCCAGCGCCGTAATGTGTGACGCTTCGTGCTGCATCAGAGCATCTCTGTCCATATGCAAAAAGCGTTTGTCAGTTTTTTTCTTCTCTTTCCACCAGTGGTTGAACGCAGCCCGGTTATTGACATCGGCCGGGATCCGCTGCTCGTAAAACGCCTGCATCATATGCTCATCAACCAGAATATCCCGGCGACGCGCTTTGTTTTCCAGATCCTGAATATCTTCAATCAGGGCCTGATTGTGCTTTAAAAAGGCCTCATTTTGACCCAGTTGCTGCGCAACCAGCGCTTCTTTAATAAACAGTTCGCGACACAGCGCAGGTTCAATCTGACTGTAAACCGTACGCTTTTTGCCAACTATGATCAGGCCATACAGGGTTTGCTGTTCAAAGGCGATGACACAGCCCTGTTTCTTTTCCCAGTGTGGTTCGCTGTAACTACGCTTAACCAGATGCTCCGCCAGCGGGGCAACCCAGTTGACATCAATCCTGGCATTAATGCGGGCATAGAGCTTACTGGTTTCTACCAGTTCAGCCGCCATCACCCACTTCGGACTTTTCTTAAACAGGCCAGAGCCCGGGAAAATATGGAACTGGCTGTTGCGCGCCCCTTTGTAGAATTTTTTCTCGTCTTTTTGACCTATGTGGCTCAACATCCCGCTGAGCAGCGCCTGGTGAATGGCTTCGAAACTGGCGTCGTTGCCTGAGGCTTTGAGGCCCATTTCTGTACACACAGTGGTGAGCTGATAAACAATATCTTGCCACTCTCTGACCCGCATATAAGCCAAAAAGTCTTTCTGACATTGCTTTCTGAACTGGCTGCGACTGAGCGCTTCCTGCTGCTCCTCCAGATACTGCCAGAGGTTCAAAAACGCCATAAAATCCGAGTCTGGGTCTTCAAATCGACCATGCTTTTCATCCGCAGCACCGCGTTTTTCCTGCGGCCTTTCTCTGGGGTCCTGAATCGACAGTGCCGCTGCGATAATGATCACCTCACGCAATGCACCCAAAGGAGCTGATGCCAGTACCATACGGGCCAGGCGTGGATCTATCGGTAAGCGGCTAAGCTTGCGCCCGGTCTGGGTCAGTGTAGTTTGCTCACGTCTTGCGGCAGGTTTAACGGCCCCCAACTCTTCAAGCAGCGTAACACCATCTGTGATATTGCGGTTATCGGGTGCTTGCACAAACGGAAACCGCTTGATATCACCCAGACCCAGCGCCAGCATTTGTAAAATAACCGATGCCAGGTTGGTGCGCAGAATTTCCGGATCGGTAAATTCAGGACGTCCCAGAAAATCTTCTTCTGAGTACAACCGGATACAGATACCCGCAGCAACCCGACCACAGCGACCCATACGCTGATTGGCACTGGCCTGAGAAACGGCCTCAATCGGCAATCGCTGAACCTTAGTACGAGCACTGTAGCGGCTGATCCGCGCCGTGCCCGGGTCAATAACATAGCGGATCCCAGGTACCGTCAGTGAGGTTTCGGCCACGTTGGTTGACAGCACAATACGACGATGGCTGTGGGCGGCAAAAATGCGATTTTGCTCGGCATTCGACAAACGGGCATACAAAGGCAGGATTTCAACCCCTTTGAGGTTACGCTTACTCAGCGCATCCGCCGTATCGCGAATTTCCCGCTCGCCATTCATAAAGATCAGAATGTCTCCGGGGCCCTCTGCACACAGCTCGTCTACGGCATCGAAGATCCCCTGTAGCTGGTCGTTTTCGGCTTCACTCTCATCCCCACTGGCATCAATCACGGGGCGATAGCGCACTTCTACCGGATAGGTACGGCCCGATACTTCAATGATGGGGGCGTTATTAAAGTGCCTGGAAAAACGCTCCGGATCGATTGTTGCCGAGGTAATAATCACCTTCAGATCTGGGCGCTTGGGAAGCAGGTTTTTCAGATAACCAAGGATAAAGTCGATATTCAGACTGCGCTCGTGGGCTTCATCTATGATGATGGTATCGTACTGGTTCAGGTATCTGTCTTGCTGGATCTCTGCCAGCAAGATACCGTCCGTCATTAATTTGATATAGCTCTTATCAGACACCTGATCGCTGAAACGGATCTTAAAGCCCACCTCCTGACCAAGCTCACAATTAAGCTCTTCGGCAATCCGGTTTGACACGCTGCGTGCGGCCAGACGTCGTGGCTGAGTGTGACCAATATAGCCATCAACACCACGGCCCAGTTCCAGACAGATTTTAGGTAGCTGAGTGGTTTTACCTGAACCGGTTTCACCGGCTACTATCACCACCTGGTTCTCGGCAATGGCTTTTTTAATGTCGTCTTTTTTCTGGCTAACCGGCAGCGACTCGGGATATTGCACCGTCGGCAGTTCAGCCAGACGCTTTACTCTAAGCGTTTTGCTGTGCTCTATGTCACGCGTTATCTGAGTAAGTACCTTTTGTTGTTTCGCTTCGTCTTTTATTTTTTTAACGCCCTGAAGACGTTTTTTAAAGAGAAACTGATCCTTTTTGAGGCAATCCGCTATGTTCGAATACAACGACTGCAAATCCACTACACGACACCTTGTTACTGAGAAAATCGTCGCGTAGTCTAACAAAAAGCATGCAGTCAGCCCAGTCCCTTTGACGGGGGCTGTGTACTAAATTAGCGCAGGTAAATTCGTCTCTACAACGAGTGGGCCGAACAAAGCACCAGGCACACTCGCCAGTAGGTCTGGCGAGTAGTTCAACACTCAGACAAAGCGATGTCCCGATTCATAGGTATCGTGGAGGTGCTTATCAATGGCATAAAGCACGTGAGTACGACTGATCACCCCAACCAGCCGACAATCACTGTCACAGACCGGATAAATTTTCGGCTTGTCCGCCGTCATTCTGTCTGCCAATTTTAAAATGCTGTCATCCGGGCTGACACACAATGGCTCGGCATTCATTACATCAGCCACTATGGTGTGTGATTCGTTCTGATAAGTAGCTTCGAGCATAGTGCGGATACAATCTTGCTCGGATAAAAAGCCCACCACGCGTTGCATGTCATCAATCACCGGGCCTCCGGACTGACCACTTTGCAGTAATTTTTCCACTGCCGATTCAATGCGCATGTCCGCTTTAAAGGTCACCGGACGATGATTCAGATAGTCTGCTACTTTGACAGATTGCATATTTCATTCCCCTAAAAAACACCAGCTTCATATTAAATAGTAGCTGGCGTTACAAAAATTGCCTAAGTTTGCAAACCTTAAGCACACTATTTAGAGGTGTCTTTGTCCTCAAAAATCCCCACATAGGTAGGCTGAGTGTTGGACTTGCTGGCCCGGTACATGCCCTTGGTGTTAAATGGCATACTGATATTGCCCTTGGCATCTAGAATAATCACACCGCCGGTTCCGCCCGCGCGTAACATAGGGCCAAAAATCACGTCCTGCCCGGCTTGCGCCACGGATTTGTCCTGATACTGTACCCGCGCACAGATATCAGCGGCAACGTTATAGCGAATAAAGTACTCACCATGCCCGGTTGCTGACACCGCACAAGAGTCATTGTCTGCAAAGGTCCCTGCGCCAATAATCGGCGAGTCACCAACACGTCCAAATCGTTTTGCTGTCATACCGCCGGTCGATGTGCCTGCGGCCAGGTTGCCCTGTTTGTCCAACGCAACGGCGCCCACTGTGCCCATTTTATATTGCTGCGGCAACTGTTGATGCTGTGCCTGATAGTCTTTGTTGCTCTGCTCGGCTTGCTCCAGTTTCTTGCGTGCTTTTTGCCAGGCTTCATAGCGATGAGGTGTGTCAAAATAGTCATTATTAACAAACGACATACCTTCGCGTTTGGCAAACTCCTCGGCGCCTTTGCCACTGAGCATCACATGCACCGATTGCTCCATCACTGCTCTGGCCAGCTCGATGGGGTTTTTAATATGTTTAACACCGGCAACCGCGCCGGCCTGACGGTCTCGTCCATCCATGATCGACGCGTCCAGCTCATGGGCTCCTTCATAAGTATAAACCGCACCTTTTCCGGCATTAAAAAACGGCGAATTTTCCAATATCTTAATTGCCGCAGTGATGGCATCCAGACTCTCACCACCTTGCTCTAACACGGCGTAGCCCTGCTCGACAGCTGACTGTAAAGTTTGTCGATATGCATGCTCCTGCTCGGGGGTAAATTTTGACCTTTCAATGGTGCCGGCACCACCATGAATAGCAATGGCAATAGGTGTCTCAGGTTTGGCTGCAAAAGCGGGGTGTACCGCGCTCAGGGCGGCGAATAAGGATGAGGTGATAAGTATACGGCGCATGTTGAGTTCCTGTTGTTCTTTTATTATGAAACCAAGTTGCCGGAACTGCATTTCGAATACAAAAAAAAGCGACAAAAAAAAGCGCCCTTGGGCGCTTTTTAACAATAGAAAGTCATTATTGACTTAGCTTGCCTGACGCTTTGCTTTCAGACGAGCCAGACGGCCAACCTGATGTGTAGAAGTCAGGAAAGAGAAGATTGGTGCCAGGTAACCACGCTTGCGCAGTTCCAGGTAAGCTTCGTCGCTCAGCTCGTTCAGCTTACGCTCGTCTACCAGGTAAATACCGTTGATGTCTTTCTTTTCACCAGCGATTTCAACTGTCAGAGTTTGTTGTACAAGTAGCTCTTTGTCTGCCAGGTACTGAGTGAAAGCTTCAGTTACACGAGAAAACTCGATGTAGTTAACCAATGCTTCTTTACGGCGCTCCAGATACTCAGTTTCTTTGCCGTCTGCAAACAAAGCATTGCCTTCTTCTTCACCTACCAGCGGGCTGGCTTCGTCAATAACGATGCCGTACTGGTCTTGCTCTGGGTGCTTAACCAGACCAAACGGGTAACGAGATGCTGCCAGTGGTGCGATACCTGCAGTCCATTCGCCATCCTGTACAAACAGGTTCTCACCTGGCTCAAGGCCAAATAAAGCTACCGCCTGATACTGACCGCTTTCAGTGTTCTTAACAAATGCCATCGGGAATTCAGTCGCAACACGTGCAAACTCGTGTGCAACAACCGGGATCAAGTGCTGAGATTTCAAAAATTCTACATTAATGCCATTTTTTACTTTGATGTTGGCATGTTTCTCGTTGTGTAAAGGCTGCACTTGTTGCTCCGCCATAATACTGCTCCGTTTTTTCATAAAGTTGTTATTTATATGTGTCCAAGGCTATAGCTTTTCAAGTTAAAAGAAAAGAAATATTGTGGTTAAATTCTTTGAAAGCCATATCTTGCTGCTTTTGCAACCAGCTTGCTGTGCGTTTCTAACATTGCTACAGCTTTTTGTTGTTGCTGGGACACCAGCTTAAGCATAGCTTCCTGTTGTGACACTTTTTGTGGCGAAGGATACTTGCACCGACTAGGATAGTTCATGCCGTATAAAACATAAAGGTGATTTTCTAGCCTGAATACATCCAGGCTACTGACAAAGTCATACTCATTCGGGATATCGCTTCGCCACAGTGCCAGTTTATGTTGCAGTGAATCCGGGATTGTTTCTGGGGCACGATTCATGCGCCAAAACTCGCTATCATCTCGATTGGAGATACAATAATGGAGTTTGATAAAATCAACAATTGACTGCCAGGCATGAGACATATGTTGATTAAATTGCAGCGCAATTGCCGGCATGTCCTGACGCTGCTCAGGTAAGCGTTTCGAGAGCATCCTGGCCGCCAAATCAAACACCAGCAGTCCAGTCGCCTCCAGCGGCTCAACAAACCCTTGTGACAACCCGATACCGATACAGTTTTTTACCCAGGCTTGCGCTCGATAACCTACTTGCATTTTTATCAACCGAGATTCGACGACGTCTTCAGATTTGCCAAGGTAAGCAGACAGATCGCGATGTGCCTGCTCATGGCTGGTAAACTGATCGCTATAAACGTGGCCAACGCCTTTGCGGGTTTGCAATCCAATATCCCAGATCCACCCTGCCTGTTGTGCTGTTGAAATAGTATAAGGCGGTACTTCTTGCTCGCGCTCATAAGGCACCTGTGTGACCACCGCATGATTGGCAAAGAGCACGTCACTCTTATCAATAAAGGGGGTATTCAGCGCTTTGCCAAGCAATAAAGACTGGAAGCCACTGCAATCAATAAACAGGTCGCCCTCCAGCAGAGGGCCCTGCTTCAGCTGTAAGCCTGAGATGGACCCATCCAGCGCCAGCTCTACCGACTCGACGTCATCGTGAATATGCTTGACCTGACGGTTGTCAATGGCATGTTTGGCAAGCAATGCCGAGAATTTTCCCGCATCAAGGTGAAAAGCATAATTGATCAAACGCTCATATTCCGCATTGGTGATCAACTTAGGCGCTCTATTTTCTAATGCAATATGCGTTTGAATGGATACGCTTTGATCAAAGCGTGCCCTGGCCTCTGGCAGCTGATGCAGCCAATACGGCAATAGATTAACCCCGTTGACATTGGGGTCGTCAAATGGGTGAAAATAGCAGTGGGGCTGCCCGTTAACAGGTTTGTTCCAGCCAACAAAATGGATACCATTTTTAAATGTTGCGTCGCACAACCTGAATACGTCCGACTCTTTAATACCGAACTTCTTCAAGCTATCAACTATAAATGGCACAGTCCCCTCACCAACTCCAATCGTAGGAATATTTGGCGACTCAACTAATGTAATGACCACATCTTCGGGCGCATCTGCAGCCAAATGGTTAGCAGCCAGCCAACCCGCAGTCCCACCACCAACAATGACTATACGTTTAATTTTAGCTTCTGCATTATGCACAACTCACCTCACTACTATGCTAAAGACCACCACGAACAGGCAAGCGACTTATGGTATTCACAGTATGCCTGCCCCGCTCGCTTTCTCATAGGCATAAAAAAGCCCCACTATTTAAGCAGGGCTTTTCCAAACAACAAAATTAGAAACGTAAGTTTGCTCCCAGTGCAATCTTGCGCTCACCCACATAGCTCCATGCAGGGAAGTTATGTTTCGTTTCTTCTTTCAACAGACCGTCAGAGCCAGAGATACCAATCTGATAGCTGTCTTCTTCAAGAATGTTTACAACTTCAAGTGTCAGGCTGATATTGTCATTCACCTGGTAATTACCAGTGAAATCAAGAGTACCGAAGTCCATGTGCTCACGTGAAGAGTAGAAACCCGTTTCACGGATCATGAACTCAGAACGCCAGTTATAAGCAAGACGAGCACCGAAGTCATCATTCTCATAGTAACCAACCAGGTTAACTGTGTGGTCAGAACTGTCAGAGAAACGGCCGATACGGTCATCGAAGTTTGTTTCTTCTGACGAGCTGTCTGCATACGTGTAGTTAACAATGGTACCAAAACCGTTGTCAAACGCGTGCTGAAGCTGTAGTTCAAGACCGATTACATCACCACCGTCGCCATTAACACGGTTAACGATGTTCCACACATCACAGTTACATGCCGGGTCATTAATACCGATTGACTGATTTGGCGTGGTTGATGACGTTACGAATGTCTCGATGTCTTTGTAGAAGAACGTCGCACTTGCGAAGTTGCTGTCACCATAGTAGTACTCGTAAGACACGTCCAACTGAGTTGCTTTGAACGGCTCAAGACCTGGGTTACCAGTTACTTCCTGCTGGTCATTCGGGTTTTCATTGTCGTAACCACTCAGACTGGAACGTGCAAACACATCCTGGTAGTTAGGACGGCTGATAACCTGTGCGATTGAACCTCTCAGGATAGTATCTTCGTCCAGGTCATACGCAATGTTAAAGCTAGGCAGGATATCTGAGTAATCGGCTTCTTTGTTAGACAAAGTTTTCGCTTTCAGTGCATTACCACCGTAGAAGTTACCAGAGTCCGTAAAACCTGTTACTGTGATATCTGAACCATAGTAGTCACTGTTTACGTCTGTAGAGATGTAACGCAAACCGAAGTTACCACGATAGTTTTCGCCACTGAAGTCAGCCATTACGTAGAATGCAAAGTTCTCTTCCTCAAGCGCAGCATAGCCACTGCGGTCACGCACATATTCGCTGAAGTTCTGTGCCGTGTGGTTGAACATCGCATCCAGGTGTGGGCCCGGGATAGTGATATATTCGAAGCCCGCTTCGTTTACACCATTACCGTATAGCTGTGCCGGCGCAATATCGGCGATATCGGCAATGATACTGCCCGGATCGTTCGGGTCTTTAAGGATCGGTGCACCGTTAGCGTCACGTTTGATGTTTGCCAGGCCTTTAAAGTTGTCTTCTTCAACCTTGTGGTTGGTAAAACGTGCACCGACATGAACGGCAGTGATGATGTCATGGTCAAGCATGAACTTGGTATCAAGCTGTGCGTAGGTCTCTTCATCTGTATTAGGCTGATTACGTACCGCCCAACCTGCAACAGCCGGACTGCCTTCATTCCAGTGGCCAACGCGATAGTCATTTTCTTTCAGCTGAATTTTGATGCGCTTGCCGGTCATGTCGATCATGCCGTAGCGATCTTCATGTGAGCCGATGTGGCCACCGTAGTTAGTTTGCGCTTCTGTACCACCGGTTGCTTCTGAGCGACCAATACGTCCAGAGATTTCAAACGTGTCACGTTTAAATTCAAAGCCAAAATCAACCGTTTCAGATTCCATCTTCGCCCGACGCGCGAACGCCTGTAGCCATGAAGGTTTGTCTGTAGGTATAGCAGCTGTTGCTTCAGACAACATACATACGCCATCCGGGTTTTCACCCAAACAGTTTGCACCAGTTTGGAAAATCCAGAAGCTACTGTTGTTATTGTTTGCTTCAAGCTCAAGGTTCATATAAGTCAAATCAAACGACAGCTCGTCAGTCGGTGCATATTGGAACGCAACATTAGTTGCCGTTCTTTCACGCTCTTGCAGGAAGTAGTTCGCAGAAACTGCGCCATCCCAGCCAGCCAGTGATTCGTTACCACGGCGTACATAGTCGGTTTCCTGTACTGCTAACGCAGCAAGTACACCAAATGTTTCGTCGTCATTTTTATAGCTTGCAAGACCACTGTATGCAGGGTCCCATTGCTCAGACTGGCTTGAGTAAACACTTTTAACAGAAGCGAATACGGTTCCGGAATCCAAGTCTAATGGCTTACGGGTTTTTACGTTAACCGTACCACCAACACCACCTTCAACGATGTTTGCTTGCGAAGACTTATATACGTCGATACCTGAAATCAGTTCAGGTGGTAACAAGGTGTAGTTGAAGCTTCGGTCGATTGCTTGCTCAGTATACCAACCTGTTGAAGCAACGTTCTGACCATTCAGAGTTGTTAACGTTAGCTGGCTGGATGCACCACGGATTGATACTTGCTGGCCCTGGCCAAACTGACGGCTTACCGCTACGCCCGGAATACGGCCCAGTGCTTCACCTACATCACTGTCTGGAAACTTACCGATATCTTCTGCCGATACCGCATCTACAACGCTGGTTGCGAAACGTTTGGTATTCACTGCTTCAGCCAATGAACGGCGGATACCGCGCACTTCAATGACTTCAACGTTTTCTTGAACGCCGGTCTGGTTATCTTCAGCAAACGCTACGCCTGTCACACCCGTACTCAGGATGAGGCCAACCTTAGCTGCCAGTAAGCTTTTTTTAAAATTATTAGCTAACACAGGATTCCCCTTGAATCATTTTGTTGGTTTTTAAATCACTTCTGCCCAGTGATGATGACAACGCTGTCATCTAATAACAAACCATACACCCAAAATTACAGATTCGCTACATCTTTTTTTGTGGCTAACATAAGATTTTTTCAACAAAAACCTAACCTATTGATGCTTAAGGAATAAATAATTGGTTGGTTATAGTTTGTTACAAACGAGGTGAATATATCACAAGCTATGCGCTATTTGACAGCAATTGCGATGAGTTATGTAGAAGATTTGGACCTAATTAATAAACTAATCTAATGTCGGCGAGCTGTGCTATCTGATTATTCCATAAACGCTCGGGCAGAAGCGTATTCAAGGTGATAATAGATCTCAATGACAACGCTGTCATTTTATCTTTTTCATGATTGGTTTGTCCAGTGTATTTATATGACAAATTTGCGATTGTGCCTTTAGACAGTAGGATAAGCGTGATTAGAGCGCCATATAACAAATAGATAGAGATCCATATAGAGGATGAAAATTTATCACACGGCATTATCTTACATTGCGATCTTACTTATGTTTCACTAAATACGCCTGACCTGAGAGTCGCTCTTCTTTTTGTATTAGAGATTCGGAAGTGGTCTGGTCGGGTTTCAACTAATCATCTAAAAAGGACTAACTAATGATACGTAATATCAAAACATTTATTGGAGTCTCGCTTGTTTGTACAGCTGCGGCTACTCAGGCTCAACCCGCAGATACGATGCAGGTGACAGATTACAACACCTTCTACGAGACCCAAGTGAACAGCGCAAATTGTGGTGGGTATTGGGACGAGCGTCGTGTCTGGGTGTGCGACTATCGAACGCAACTAGTCAATGTGTCGTACAAAAAATGTCATTACAAACTCACAAATAAACACAGTGCAGTGTCTGCTCCGGCATGGGAAACTCGCACTGTATTGTCTAACAAGAGTTGCCCTGCAAACTGGACCATTCCGGGCCCGGGTAACTATGCACCAGGCGGAATTTATGTGCACCAACACAATACTTATTTCACCCAGCAGGAAGAGCAGCGTGTAGCGTATAATTGTCGCTGGGAAACACGGTCTGTTTGGGTACCAAACAACGGTAGATATTGCCCACTTAACTCTGAACAATAACCAGACACAAAAAAGCCCGGTCGAAAGGTTCGCCGGGCTTTTATTAAACACTCTAAAGGCTATGTTTGGCTTATTTGCTCAGATCAAGCATTAGCTTATTCAGGCGAGCTACGAAGCCAGCCGGATCTTTCAGGCTGCCGCGCTCTGCAAGCAGTGCCTGGTCCAGTAATACTTCTGACCATTGTGCAAACTTGTCTTCGTCCTGTTCCACATTCAGGTGTTTAACCAGCTGGTGTTCTGGGTTCAGCTCAAAAATTGGCTTAGACTCTGGCGCAGACTGACCAATCGATTCCATCAGCTTTTGCATCTGTGAACTCATATCATGGTCATCTACCACCACACACGCCGGAGAATCGGTCAGTCGGTGCGTAAAGCGCACTTCTTTCACTTTATCGCCCAGCGCTTCTTTGATGCGCTCAACCAGACCTTCGACCTGCTTCTCGCTCTCTTCCTGCGCTTTTTTGCTCTCTTCGTCTTCCATGTCGCCTAAGTCAAGATCACCACGGGTGATAGACTGGAACGGCTTCTCAGCAAATTCTGTCAGGTGGCTCATCATCCACTCATCTACACGGTCCGACAGCAACAGTACTTCGATGCCTTTCTTACGGAAGATCTCCAGGTGTGGTGAGCTCTTCGCCGCTTCAAAGCTGTCTGCAACCACGTAGTAAATCTTGTCCTGACCTTCTGCCATGCGCTCAATATACTGTTCAAGCGACACATTTTGAACGCTCTCATCAGTGTGGGTAGAGCTGAAGCGCAGTAGCTTAGCAATCGCTTCTTTGTTGGCATGATCTTCAGCCGGGCCTTCTTTGATCACCTGACCAAACTCGTTCCAGAAAGTCTGATAATCTTCTGGCTTGTTGTTACCCATGCGCTCAAGCATCTTCAGGATACGAGACGTACAACCTTTACGGATAGCCTGAGTTACTTTGTTATCCTGCAGAATTTCACGCGATACGTTCAGTGGTAAGTCGTTTGAATCCAGCAGACCTTTAACAAAGCGCAGGTAGCTTGGCATAAACTGTTCAGCGTCATCCATAATGAATACGCGTTGTACGTAAAGCTTCAGACCAGTCTGGCGGTCACGGTTCCACATATCGAAAGGCGCTTTTTTCGGAATATACAGCAAGCTGGTGTATTCCGTCTTACCTTCTACCTTATTGTGTGCCCACGTCAGTGGCTCTTCCCAGTCATGACCAACGTGCTTATAAAACTCTTTATATTCTTCGTCGCTGATCTCTGACTTATCGCGCGTCCACAGTGCCGTGGCACGGTTAATACCTTCCCACTCGCCCGGTTGTGCTTCGATTTTTTCGCCATCCGGCCCTTCAGACTCTGGCACCGGTGCTTTGTACATTTCTACCGGAATTGAGATGTGATCTGAATACTTAGTGACGATTGAACGCAGACGGAAATCATCGGCAAATTCCAGCTCTTCTTCACGCAGGTGAAGAATGATCTCTGTACCGCGCTCGGCTTTTTCAATGTCCGCCAGAGTGTATTCACCCTCGCCTTTTGACTGCCATTCAACTGCCTGGGTCTCGCCCGCTTTACGCGTGCGAACAGTCACTTCATCAGCAACGATAAAGGCAGAATAAAAACCAACACCAAACTGACCAATCAGCTGAGAGTCTTTCGCTTCATCACCAGTCAGATTCTTGAAAAACTCAGCAGTGCCCGACTTAGCAATTGTGCCCAGAGAGCTAATCACTTCGTCGCGGGTCATACCGATACCATTATCAGAAATGGTCACGGTTTTGGCGTCTTTATCGGCGCTGATACGCACGCGCAGCTCAGCGTCACCTTCGTACAGGTCGCCGTTTTGCAACGCTAAAAAGCGTAACTTGTCTGCGGCATCCGACGCATTGGATACCAGCTCACGTAAAAAGATCTCTTTGTTTGAGTACAAACTGTGGATCATTAGCTGTAGAAGTTGCTTAGTGTTGGCACTAAATGAATGATTTTCTTTGGTATTTTCTGTAGTCATTTGGTACACCCTAACTTATTTGGTACACATAATAGTACATGGTTAATCAGTTAACTTGCGTTATGCTCAGGTATATTGTGCTGGGTAAGAGTTTTTCAAGGGTGGTAAAAGAAAAAAGTTGCGGATAGAGTAGTTTTGCCGAAAAGATAACCAGAAAAGCCCTTTCGGGCTTTCACTAAATCGCTTTTCTGCCGCTGAAGGCATGCATCAGGGTCATGCCGTCTACCAGCTCCAGCTCGCCACCGACCGGCATACCGTGGGCAATTCGCGAGGCGGTCACATTATGCTGATGGCACATTTCACCGATAAAGTGAGCAGTGGCCTCCCCTTCAACCGTCGGATTGGTTGCCAGAATGACTTCATTGATGTTGCCATTGGCAAGCGTTCTTTCCAGTACATCCATGCCGATTTCGTTCGGACCAATGCCATCAAGCGGCGATAAATGCCCCATCAATACAAAATACAGGCCCTGATACTGACCGGTTTGTTCAATCGCCAGCACGTCGCTCGGAGATTCAACCACACACAGCAGCCCGGTATCCTGACGTTTTACGTTGCTACAGATATCGCACACCGGCGTTTCTGAAAAAGTACGGCAGGATTCACAATGGCCGATTTTGTCCATTGCCTGAAGCAGGCTCTGGCCCAGCTGAGTGCCGCCACTACGATCTCTTTCTAGCAGGTGAAAGGCAATCCGCTGTGCCGATTTAGGCCCAATGCCAGGTAAACAACGCAGGGCTTCAACCAAAGCTGAAAGTGAGGGAGATAATTGCATAATAAAGCATTCTTAATTTACTGACAGCGTACGGCGAACTGGCTGATATCTCTACATCAGTATGTTGTTAGCAGCTACGCTGTGCTGTTCCGATCAATGGTCGCCATCTTACTATGGCTGACACAACAGCGACAAGCCAAAGATAGAGGATAAAACAATACCCCGAGGGACAAGAAAAAGGCGGGCAATCAGAGAGTATTGGATCTCATGGGTAAGGGTGAGTACCCGCCTGAAGGACGTAAATTGTATCTTGTGGTGTTTGCTTAACTCTTAGCCACCAGCTCTTTGGTTACCTGATCAATGCCAACTTCACTGATCCGAGCTGTGATCTCTTTTTGTTTCGCGCTCAGCAATGAGATGCTCTCGGCAACCAAGTCGTACACCTGCCACTCACCCGCTTTGTTTTTACGGAATTTGAATACAATGTCGATGGTAGGCGCATTAGGCTCAACGATTTCGGATTTAACCGACGCGAACTTGCTGTCGTCGCTCACAACCGGCTCAATAAAGTTAACCTGCTGGCCCTTGTAGCTCATCAGTGCGTTGGCATAAGTGTTGGCCAGGTATTGCTCGACCGCATCAATAAAGGTCACGGCCTGATCCCGGTTGATCTCGCGAACGTGCTTACCAAGCAATTTAAAAGACACATATTTAATGTCGATGTGTGGCATCAGTTGCTCACGCACCAGCTTTTTCAGCTGTGCTTTTTTCTGCACTTCTTCCAGCGTATTCAGTTTGCTGATATCCACAAACAGCTGGTCGCCAACCGATTTGATCAGGCCATACGGGTTGCTTTGTGTGTCTGGTGCAGCAAGCCCCGGTACGCTGCTAAACGCCAGTACTGTTACCAGTATAAGTTGCATTAGTCTTTTCATGATCCACTCCCATAACGGTCAATGGGACAAGTTTAGCGCTAACTTTGCAGATGAAAAATAAGCAAATTTGCACCATATTAATGCCACTTTGGCACCAATAATATTTATCATAAAAATCAATCACCTAACCTTTTGGTGCCAAAATAACATCAATACTGTGCCATTTGGTGCCTTTTTAATAGCGACTCCTCATCCGACAATAGCCGTATTCCTTTATATACTCGGTGACTAATCATTATGATCAGATTAACCACACTTGCACTGCTACTGCTAAGCGCGCTGGCAATGCCGGTAGCAGCACAACAACACGGCTATGCTATTCATTACATTCATGGTGAAGGCAGTGTCGATGGCATTAAACTAGCGTACCAGTACCATCCAGAGCTGGCATTGCCTCAAGCCTGGCGCCACTTTGACGTGCACTTTGAAAGTAGTATCAATTTCTGGCGTTACGGAGATCAAAACCGCCACGACACTAATTTTGTACTGGCGGTTTCGCCAGTGATCCGATATCCCTTCACCACCTTTTACGGCCACCCGATAGCGGTAGAATTTGGTATCGGCATTGCCCTGCTGGACGATACGCAATTTGCAGGTAAGAACGTCAGTACGCATTACCAGTTTGAAGACAGACTGGGGCTGGTTTATCAGCTGGACGATGCCAATATCGCCATTCGCTATATGCACTATTCCAACGCCGGGTTTAAAAGCCCTAATCCCGGCTTAGACTTTTTATCTTTATCCTATTCAGCGTATTTTTAGCCAGTTTAACGCTCTGCCCGGTTAGCCGGGCGAAACACCAACCCATTAAAGCAAAAACCTTTAGCCTTGAACTGTAAAAACACAGACCGAAAATTAATTTCTGCGTTCCTTTATCAGTCCCTGACAGCTTGACAATCAAGCAGTTTATTCTAGTCTCCAAAGACTAGAACAAGTTTCTCATCGACTATGGCATATCAGCGTTTTGCTAGAGCAACAGGTCATCGGAGCGATACAGCTTGTAGGGCCAGGGGGAACTTATGACCAGCAAACAGCCCTGTCAAACTACAGCAGCATCTTTGCTCTTTTCCATGATTTTATTCAGCTCACACAGCGCAGCGCAAGGTGATGAACTTGATACGTTTATGGAGCTGAGCTTAGAGGACTTGCTTGATGTCACCGTGTCATCAGCCTCCGGCGTTGAGGAAACACTGCGCGATGCCCCGGCGGCTATGGTGATCATTACCGCAACGGATATCCGCCAGCGCGGTTATACCAGTATTGATGAAGTGATTTTGGATCTGCCCGGTTTTGATAGCACAGTTACCAATGGTAATGGTGGCGTTATCACCTATCAGCGCGGCTATCGCACGCCCCTCACCCAGCGTACGTTAATGCTGGTCAATGGCATAGTCGATAACCATTTGTGGTATCACGAAGCCACACTGTCGAAGAATTATCCGCTGTCGAACATAGCGCGAATAGAAGTATTATATGGCCCGGTGGGCGCTGTGTATGGCCCCAATGCATTCTTGGGGATAATCAACCTGGTTACGTCCGATGCCAAAGAGACTCACCAGAATGATGACTTTTTTAAAGTGCATGTTCAGTCGGGCAGCTACGACACACAAAGCGTTGATCTCGCTGCGGGCGGCAATCATAACAAGCTGACCTATAACTTATCTGCTAAATACTATTCAAGTGATGAAGCCGACATAGACGATCTGGCTCCCTGGGGCTTTGTCAGCAACGAATTATTGAGCAACCGGGATATCTGGGGGCCCGTTATTTATGACACCGCCTTATCGGCCAATTGTGCAGCCGATGGTTGTCCTCACGGTTCTAAATACAATGATTTTGGCGCCTACCACGACCCACAACGGGAATGGGGTATTTTGGCCGATGTTGGGTTTAAAAACCTGACGTTGGGCGTTATTGAATGGGATATGCGTCATGGCTGGGGACCGCAATATCCCCACGACAGAGCTCAACCTGCCGCGCAGTGGTATCGCAACTCAGAGCAATATTATCTGCGACATGCAGGGACTTTAAAAAATAAAGTACAGGTAGATACCCTGCTGCTGAGCAGAAAAAGTGGCAATGGCGGTTACTGGGTCGAGTCCTTTCCCGGCTCCACCGCCTTGAGCGGCCCGGATGTGGTCTCTACCTTAACCATTTCACACTGGCGAACCAGCAACAAAAGCTGGCTATTCAAGCAAGATTATGAGTTCGATTACAATGAGCAGTTAAAGATCAGCGGCGGCATTAAATTTGAAGACAAAGAACTCACCAAAGCCTACGATGCCTGCGGTTATTTTGCCGAAACCTTTTGTTCATCAGATACGCCCGAAACTGCCGGAGATGGCGTTGCGCTCAATACAGACAGCACCATCAATATTCAACCAGATACGCTCAGCCAGATGCCGGACGAAAACCTGGCCAGTCTGACTGACCGAGGCGCGTATATTCAGGCCATCTGGAACGTCAATAACTGGCGAGTGAATGCCGGCGTAAGGTACGACAAAAACAGCCTATATGGCAGTACCACCAATCCCAGAGCCTCCGCTATTTATTTCTTATCAGACAAGTCAACCATCAAGTTGCTCTATGGTACGGCTTTTCAGGAGCCAGCCCCGATACAACTCTGGGGTGGCTGGAGCGGCCGCTCTGCCAACCCTGATCTGAAACCCGAAAAGGCGGAAAACTTTGAGTTCATTTATATGTACCAGCAAGACAACTGGCTGCATGATTTGTCTTTGTTTACGGCCAGGTACGACGACGTCGTAAAAGAAGAGGCCGAAAACGCCGGAAAACGCAGCGCCTACGGCCTGGAATATCGCGGTAAGTTTGAGTTTAGTAACTTTATAACTGGCGCTGCAAATATCTCCGGCTATCTGTATTACACCCACACAAAAACCAAAAGCAGCGTTAGTTACGATCACACACTGGGCCTGTGGGTGGGCGAAGGGATAGAAAACTGCCAGGACATAGCAAACAATAACACGCTCACCTACAACCCCTGCCAGGATATGGATGCAGAGCTTGGCGATATCGCGCCACATAAAATCAATCTAGGGCTTAATGTGCCTGTCAATGAGGCGCTTAATGTTAACGTCAGGGTCAACTGGGTCTCAAGTAAACCGCTATATTTGAGAAACACATTGCGTGCAAAGGACAGAGAAAATGACGCCTATTTAACAGTAGACACCAATATCATTTATCGGTTCGAATCGTTTGAAGTGGCATTTAAAGTTAAAAATCTTTTTGATGAGACCTATTACCACTCAGGCACAGAAGCCGCCGCGAGTGGCGATGATTTTGAACAACGCTCACAAGGCTGGGCCAACTCCCTGATCCCCCAACCGAAACGTAGCTTTATGCTCTCTGTGAATATGCAATTTTAGGTAGCTCCTGACATCAAAAATCTGTCTAACCAAGAGTTTTACCACAACACGCGGTCCCAGCGCCTCTTTGAACGATACTACAATTAGGTCTTTATAAAGTATATACAGCAAAGAGTGTGCTATGCGTATACACTATTTAAGGAGCATTAAGTACTGAGGCCTGGGTGCGCCCGTGTAAGTAGGAATATTGGCGCAGGTCATTGTCCCACCCTGATCGTCATACATTAAGGTGACCTGCAAATCGTCTGTTAAAGAAGTAGTTGCCAGAGAAACCCATAATGAACAAGTTACAATACTGACTTCTGATGAGTCTTCGGTATTACATATTCTTGTATAATGATTTCTCCAGGTGCCATTAATGATGACGTTATTACTTGCATCAATATATATATTGGTGACCTTACCATTACACCAGATATTCTTCGCCATCACATTCGCTGAAGCAAATGCAACCAACAACCATAAAATCATGCTTTTCATAACGTCACCCTAACTCAAAGTCGCACCAACCGGCGTACCACATATTACAAATACACAAACACACCAAGTGTCTGTCTCCTTTTGTAAATATAGTGCTTTTTACAAGTGTAACGGTCAAGTTGAATTAGCTTAAATTTTTAGTTTTGCCAGTATCTTTCTTCCGACTGATTTGCCGGCGTGCCACCATAGCGCTAACGGAGAATTCAGCGACATCCACCTTTAAATTCACAAGCCAACCTAATCGGGGTCAATTTAGAAATGCGAGACGATTGACCCCTGCACTTCCTATTAACTCGCGGAAGAAAAACATCGGATAACGGCGACACCCTCCCTTACATTCACTTAGCCAATGTGGGCTATGTTCTAAATTGAATTTGAAATACAATATTCTTGGTTCCCCAAAAGCTATGCGCAGCCAGGAGCACACATTTAAGCTCGGAATATTTGAAAATAGACAGGCTAAGACAATACAAAAGCGTCCCCTAGACCGAGTTTGGGTAACTAGATATGTCGGGTCTGTCCGGAACTAATTCAGAGTAGTACTAGCCCAGTAACCGCTCACACTGAGTCAAATTAACACGTCGCTTTTTGTTTAGGTGCTCACAGTAATCCGTCATTGCCTGTTTTCGACCCACCGCACCATGAAATACCTTGGTAAATCGGGTGGTAAGCTTAAGCCAGTTGTCTGGCTCTATTTGCAATCTGGTCAGCAGTGGCTGGCTATCACTGATATACCCTCGTTTATCTGCACGCATGCATCGGCCAGTTAGTTCAACCAGCTGAATGTAGTAGGTCAGCTCAAACGGGAGACCACTTGGCATGTTGGCTCTGGGGTTGCCTGCAAAGCGTCGCAAGCTTTTCGGTTGCTTACCCTGTCGTGCACACTCAATGCGTTTTTTGATACTGGTAAAATCTGAGGACTCTGGTGTGTCTGCCATTTTGGCTCTGATTGGGTTCAGGTCAACATAAGCCATACACGCTGCCAGTGCAGCACTATCAAGTAAAGCTTGTGACTTGAATCGCCCCTCCCAAAAACGCCCCGTGCAACCATCTTCTTTATTGGCTCTGCGGGCAATGTCTTCATTAAGTACCCGCATAAACCAACTGATGCTTGCAAGCCGAAGTCTGAATTCAGTAATATCAGCCGCCAACATACTGTGCTCAGACTCACTCAGCTCATCACCATGGATGTATTTTTGCGTCAGCCAGTTACCTTTAAACAACTTATGCCAGCGAATGACTATCGCCTTATCAGTCAGCCTTTGCGCTTTCTTATCATCGACATACAGCACGATATGCGTGTGATTGCTCATCACCGCATAGCCACATACCTCGATGCAAAACACTTTTGCCAGCGTCAGTAGTTTTTCCTCTACCCAGTCTCGTCGATGCTCATATGAACGGCCTGTGAAGCTGTCTTCGCCGCATAAAAATGCCCGACGAACACACCGGGAAATACAGTGATAATATTTGGTATCGCTTAAGCTAACCTGCTTCTTCCTTGCTGTTGGCATAGTCCATTTTCCTCAATCCTTTGAGCGTGTTCTAAGCGTAGACGCCACATCAAAAGTGTGCCATTTGTAGGTGGGTGTCGCTTGTTTTTTTTGCACCTCCAACATAGCTAACTTAAACTATAGTGGTGCACTTCAATTTAGAACATAGCATAGCAAAAGTGCGCCATTTTTGGGTGGGTGTCGCTTGTTTTTTCCTTTCAGCTTTTTTATCATCGACATACAACACGATATGCGTATGGTTGCTCATGACCGCGTAGCCACATATTTCAATGCAAAACACTTTTGCCAGCGTCAGTAGCTTTTCTTCTACCCAGTCTCGCCGATGCTCATATGAGCGGCCTGTGAAGCGGTCTTCGCCGCATAAATACGCCCGACGTACACATCGGGAAATACAGTGATAATATTTGGTATCGGTTAAGCTGACCTGCTTCTTCCTTGCTGTTGGCATAGTCCATTGTCCTCAATCCTTTGAGCGTGTTCTAAGCGTAGACGCCACATCAAAAGTGCGCCATTTTTAGGTGGGTGTCGCTTGTTTTCTTCCATTACCGTTTATGTATTTTTGCGTCAGCCAGTTACCTTTAAACAACTTATGCCAGCGAATGACTATCGCCTTATCAGTCAGCCTTTGCGCTTTCTTATCATCGACATACAGCACGATATGCGTATGGTTGCTCATGACCGCGTAGCCACATACCTCGATGCAAAACACTTTTGCCAGCGTCAGTAGCTTTTCTTCTACCCAGTCTCGACGATGCTCATATGAGCGGCCCATTAAGCGGTCTTCGCCGCATAAAAACGCCCGACGTACACACCGGGAAATACAGTGATAATATTTGGTATCGGTTAAGCTAACCTGCTTCTTCCTTGCTGTTGGCATAGTCCATTGTCCTCAATCCTTTGAGCGTGCTCTAAGCGTAGACGTCACATCAGAAGTGCGCCATTTTTAGGTGGGTGTCGCTTGTTTCCCCATAGCAAAAGTGCGCCATTTTTAGGTGGGTGTCGCCTATTTGTTCTCAACAAAAGCATACCATTTTAGGTGGGTGTCGCTTGTTTTGCTTGTTTTCGTCGTTTTACTTCCGTCGGAGAAGTAACCCACCAACAAGTACGACAACAGCAGACACTCCACTCGCAATGTACTTCCAAGTATTATTGTTCTCTTTATTTGTTTCTTGCATGATTTTTGCGATTTCGAGTCCGTAATCGGCCAGTTTTAAAGCAATGTCAGCTATTTTTGAGCGTAGCTCTTCAGTTTCAGACTTATGCACAATTGTTTTAAGAAGATCTGTAATATTCTCTAGGGTTACAGAGATCCCTCTTAGAGCATCTTTCTGAGTTTCTTTTGCTGAGTTTATTACTGATTTAAGCCCATCTACATATGCTTGTTGGAGCTGCACAAAGTGAGGTATAGCCTCCACAAGCAGCTTCATTTGCTCTTTGGTTATTTCACCATTAGCAGCAAGTTCTTGTATTCTTTCAAAGTCTTTTGCAGTTGTTCCAGATAGCTCATCTATTCCAATTTTAGATTTGACTTTTTCTAGCTCTGATGTCTTATCCATGATTTATTCTCAGTATTTACAAAGTAAAGCTAACGCTTACCATAAACAGCACCAAATAGCAAGCTTAAATTAGCGACGAAGGAGCACAAGCCTGCTGTTTTGTGTCCTTAGTTTAACGGCCATGTTATAACTCACTTTTCGATAAGTGATTTCCAATCAATGAAATTTGCTAAATTTGTGATTTGGCTATAGTCAACGAAACACCCTTTAAAAGGCGAATCTTCTACGATTTCTGAGAAGATACACTCAAATTTTTTCAAAACCTCTTCTTTTGTCACGCATTTTTCAAATGAGATAACATGATAGTTACCATAGCACTTATCAGGTGGAATTAAATCAAAATAACGCTTTGGACTTCGGGGCCTTTCAGGATTAGACTTAGAAATAATAAAAGTGAACCCACCTTTTCCTTTACCTACTCGAATCCAACCTAATGCATGGTTTTCTCGCCAACTTCTACCCATATCCTTAGCTAATTGATCTTTCATCATAAGCTTCATTCTATCACTTACACCTCCACTCGTTTGAGCTTCAAGTTCAGAGAGCCTCTTAGCAAATTTCTTTTCGTAATTCTGTTCGAATTGCTCTTTTGTTTCTTTATAAATCGGTAAGTAAAAGTACACTATTCCTCCGTGAGTTATAACGCCTCCAAATGGGGCGCACAAATGCTTGGCTAAACTTAGCGACGAAGGAGCGCAAGCCAAGCGTTTTGCGTCCAATTGTCATGATGGTCTTGTTAGTTGCCCCAGTTAAACAACTTTTTGAGGCTAATGCCAACACCACTTATGTTAGGTTCTAGGATTAAGGCATCAGCAAACCGCCGACCTTTGCCTTTAGATAACGTTTTAGCCACTTCAAAGCCAGTAAGTTCCCTTTTCTGTTTTATGTCGTTGAAAATGGAACTTATAAGTTTAATAACATCATCAGTGGACTCACAAACTGGCTTTAAAGGAATGAGTAACAACTTATCATCAATTTCGTTAGCCATTCTTCTTTCGTGATTATGCTCGTGGAAATATGCCGGTGTTAGAGTTGAAATCATTACAGCAGGAAGAAGTTTTTCACCGTCTTCACCGTTTATTGAATGCCAAGAAAAAACTTCATTTGCAAAATGCACTGGTTCTATTCCAGCTATTACCATAGATCTAGACTCTGAAGCTTTTCTAGCCATATTAGTAAAGTTGGCGATTAAAGTATCAGTTAAGGGCTCCTTACAACCATAATCTAGGACGTAAATAAAATAGTCACGACCATCTACAGTATTTGGTAAGTTTCCAAGGTTGTGTACGTGAAGTCCCATTTCAAATTTTCTCCATAGTTCGAAGGGCAACTAACGCCCGCATTTGCGGCTGGTTTGAAGCGCAGCGGAAAACCAGTCCGATAACATGCGCTTGTTAGAATTCTTGCTGATTATTTCAATATGATAATTTTTACTTTTAATCATCGATAGCAGAGTGTTTATTCATGTTGCCATTAAGCTTGCATAGCTGTTCAAATGGTATGCAATTTTGCTTTGCTACAAAGTTAGTTTCTTCGGCTTCTTCAGGAAGCATGTATAGAACATCCAAAGGCAACATACTTCCCGCAACGCTTATTTCGGACTTGAGCTGTGACAAAGCTACACCTGAGGGTCCAATTATAAGTATGTCGAAATCACTACCGACACCAGCTAGAGAGGACCCGAACATGTAAGCATGAAACTCAGATAAAGCTGGGCAAGTCATCAATATGTGTGTTGCTACTTTAGACGCATTCATTTACTTACGTTTTCGCATTAATTGCTTTAACTCTTCCCATTTCACTACCTCACAGCCAAGCTCCAGTCCGGTTTTTATTGCTTGCTGAGTTGGGTCGCCATTGGGGTTTATATTCCAGGCAATATCAATTGGGCCAAATTGATCCCAAAAAGTTCGAATGGAATCTGCGGTAGGCTCGTACTCCATAACCATACCAACACGGTAGCTCTTTCCACTTCTCAACGACATAGTAAAAACTCGGTCGTACTCTCGATCTATTTCAGTAACTGAGCCCATTTGCCTTATGAGCCTGTATGAGAAAAAGTAGAGTTTATGTTCAGCGTTTATAAAGTCACCTGAATCGACAGCATCACTTAATGAACCTGCATTACCCCATCCAATTTGGTTTTCCTGTGCATACGTTATTGCCCCTCCTTCCCATATGCATTCCTTTCTATAGCCACAAAGAAAGTTCATGCTTGGAAAATCAGAGTGATATTGAGCTACTAGCTCTCGCGTAATTTTGTATGATGCAGAGATGATTGCGATTACTTCGGTTCCATCATGAAGCTCTATTTTAATCGCCTCATCTCGGATATGTTCCGCCGAAATTAAACTTGTGTTCTTATGCAGATATTCAAGAGCGAATTTAATTTGCCACATCATGAAAAGATTCCGTCCATAGCCGCTGGGTAGCGGATTGCTTCTCCGGCAACACCACAAATATGTCGCGCCGATAAACCTCTAACATGCTCCTGATATCGAGCAAAGGTCTCTTGTTCATCAGGATTAATATGGCATTGATTTTTCTTAATAATTGCTTCGATGCGAAAATGGTTAGGAAGGATTACTCCTCGCATCCTATTCTCCCATGTCTTGGCTGCTTCAGATTCTGGGTTGTAATCGAAGCTATCCCCATCTATAGGGGCATATTCTTTCCATATTGCCTTGTTTTCAGCCATGGCTGCAGCCACAGCTGCCTTAGCTTGATTACGATCCTCGTAAGTTTGGATTCCTTGACTGTGAGCCAATGTTAATAAGTGCTTATTTTTCCAACCTAGCAATGTGCTCCTACTAAAACCATCGGGCTCCTTATCAATGATTGTGTGACAGTTTGGGCACAGTAGTATGAGGTTTTCAAATGAATCTGCCTCAAACTCTTCCGTGGGTCGTTCTTCATGACGCGGCCCTTTTTCTCCATGAGGTATAACATGGGCCATTTCCGCAATATGTTTTTCACCGCCCATTTCTGCTGGGTAGAGCGGTTGAAGACAATCTGGATTCTGACAATAACCTGCTGAATCAGAAAATAGACGTAGTTTGATTTCAGTTGGTATTGCTTTACGTGATGCCATGAGTCATTTCTTCTTTTTTCATATGTGCTTCTTTCGTTGACATATAGAATTCTAACGCTTCAGTATTCATGCGTACGCAGTACGCATAATCGTTTGTTGAACTAGGCCGCTATCCGCACGCCGCACCCGGCTGGTGTAGTTTATGCTAAGGGGATTTGCTTTTGATGAGTAACTTCTGTTTTGAACCGTTTGTGACTTAAACCGTTACAACGTGACTCATTCCCTGCCTGAACAACGTTATTTATGCGTATTATTAGACCCACTTTTTCCTCATTTGGCAAGGTGTTGTGATTTCAACACAGCATGACTTAATCTCCCTTGCATATTGAATTGACAGAATCGCCTCACCGCAAATTTCATTTGTCAGGAAAGCACATCTGATCGCTATCTCGTCAACTCTGTTTCAACTTTTCGCCTGATATCTTCTCGCTTGTTTTATACTTCTGTCAGCATTTAGAAAGACCCAAACAAGGTAAACCTCAGCAAAACAGCGCCCCCCAGAAACCTACTATTTCAAGTCTCCACACATTAAAAAGCCCGACTAACCTAGCCGGGCTTTGTAACTCATAAATATCGTTTCGGATTAATCGTGCGTAATGCGGATCACCGGGCGTTGCTGGCAGGTTTTGCCAAGCAGGCAGCTCAGTGCATCACGCACGGTGTCGACGCTAAAGTCGAGCAGTTTAACCTCAGGGGCTTTGATGCGGCCGTTACTGACGTCATCAAGTAACTGGCGACCCATAAAGCACAAGTGCTGCTGGGCGCACAGGCTGTTGGCCATCCAGGCACCGGCGACCGAGACCACGCCAATGTTGGGCGCTTTCTCAAAGAGCAGCTCTTCGGGAATGGTGCCAAAGCCATTGAGGCAGGCAATGCGGCCGCAAAACCGCAAGTGGCGCAGGTCGTCCAAAAAGGAGTCGCCGCCTTGTGTATTTAAAATACAGTCAAAGCCACCCGGGCCCATTTCTCGCTTGATCTGCTCACATACCGACTCCGACTCACAGTCGAACACCCAGTCTGCACCGAGTTTACTTAGCCTTTTGTGATGCTCTTTCTGTGCAAAGGCAAACACCTGAGCACCGCGCTGTTTGGCGTATTGCACGGCAAAGTGTGCAACAGCACCTTGTGCGCTGTTGATGGCCAGCGAGTCGCCGTCCTGCACCTGCATTTTATCCAAAGCCAGCAGTGCCGCCATGCCCGCATTGGGTAAAGACACCGCCACTTCGCCACTCATGCCATCGGGTACTTCCGACACCGCGTGACTGGGCACAACCGCGTACTCTTTCAGCATCCCCTGCTCTGCCAGACTGGCATTAAACAATACCCGGCTGCCTTTGGGGGGAAATACCCCTTTAGCAGCTGAGACCACAGTGCCGACGGCATCCAGTCCCAAAATGTGCGGGTATTGCCACTGGCAAAATCCGTCTTTCGCCATCCGTGCGTCCAGGTGATTCAGGGCCACATAATCTATGGCAACCAGTAACTCGTTATCTCCCGGCACTGGCATGGCGTGCTCTGCCATCGCTAAATCAAACTCAGCGCCACATTGACGCAGCTCCAGTGCTCGCATGGTGGTTTTTTCGACTGACATGGTGGTTTTCTCCACTTTTCGGCCCTTTTAAGGCCTGATTGCCCATAACTTTAACTGTCCTGTTATGGGCAAAACTTCGCAATTGTTGCTATTAAACCATCTTGGTCTCTGTCAAACAACTCAATATTGTGACAGGTGTTTAAATCCTGTTAACGGCTATTTTTCAATCACAGGCTCATTTGCGTTGTCTTGCAAACCTTCCTTCGCGCTGTCGTTCAGGGTAAGCAGGCGATAGAACACCGGCGTGAATAGCAAGCCAAATACCGTTACCCCTATCATACCAAAGAACACCGCATTACCCATTGCCTGGCGCATCTCTGCACCCGCGCCTGATGCCAGTACCAGAGGGACCACACCGGCTGTGAACGCAATCGAGGTCATCAGGATAGGACGCAGTCGTAAACGACACGCTTCCATGATGGCTTCCAGATGCGTTGCACCGGATTTATGCTTATCGCGGGCAAACTCGACCATCAAAATCGCATTCTTCGAGGCCAGTGCCACCAGTACAATCAGCGCAATCTGGGTGAAGATGTTATTGTCGCCGCCCAGCATATACACACCCGCCAGCGCAGAGAATATCGTCATTGGTACTATCAATATAATGGCCAGTGGTAAACGCAGGCTCTCGTATTGGGCTGCCAGCACCATAAAGACCAGTACCACTACCAGAGGGAACACATACACCATAGTATTGCCCGCCAGAATTTGCTGATAGGTTACCTCAGTCCATTCATAGCTAATCCCTTCCGGTAAACTCTCAGCCAGTACCGATTCAATCGCTTCTTTGGCCTGATCTGAGCTGTACCCCGACGCCGGGCTGCCGTTCAGTTCTGCGGTCATATACCCGTTATAGTGCATCACCCGATCCGGACCTGTGGTGGGTGTCACCGTAACCACAGAGCCCAGCGGTACCATGTTGCCAGCGGCGTTACGCACTTTCAGGTTATTGATCTGCGACTGCTTAGCGCGGAACTCAGCATCGGCCTGCGCTTTGACCTGATAAGTACGGCCAAACAGGTTAAAGTCATTCACATACACAGAGCCCAGGTAAATCTGTAGTGCATTGAACACTTCATCCAGCGGGATGCCCTGTAATAACGCCTGCTCACGGTCAACGTTAATGTCCATTTGTGGCACCTGAATGCGGAAGCTGGAGTACAGACCCGTCAGAGCCGGATGTTGTTGCGCCTGACCAATGGTGTTCTGAAGCGCTGCAAACAAGGCTTCGAACCCTTTGTTTCCTCTGTCCTGAAGCTGTAATTTAAAGCCACCTGTGGTACCCAGGCCAAGAATTGGCGGCGGCGGAAACACAGCAACAAAGGCTTCATCAATTTCAGCAAAGCGCATGTTCAGCTGCATCGCAATCGCATGGGCAGACAGGCTGGGATCCTGACGCTCCGAGAAATCGTCTAATGGCGTAAACACAATGCCGCTGTTGGTGCTGTTGGTAAACCCATTCACTGACAAGCCCGGGAACGCCACGGTGTGTGCCACACCGGGTACTTCCAGTGCAATCGCCTGCATTTGTTTCACCACGGCTTCGGTTCTGTCCAGGCTGGCCGCATCCGGCAGTTGTGCTACCGCAACCAGATATTGCTTGTCCTGCTGCGGAATAAAGCCACCGGGCACTGAGTTAAACAGGCCAACGGTTGAACCCACCAGCGCTAAATACACCACACCCACGACCACACTCATGCGGATCAGTTTTTGTACCAGCCTCTCGTAACCCTGCGCACCTTTGTCGAACATGCGGTTGAAGGGTTTGAATAACCAGGTGCCAAACAGCTTGTCGAGCACGCGGGTCAGGCCATCTTTCGGCGCATCATGCGACTTTAACAGCAAGGCAGAAAGCGCAGGCGACAAGGTCAGCGAGTTAAAGGCCGAGATCAAGGTTGAAATGGTGATCGTCAGGGCAAATTGCTTGTAAAACTGGCCCGACAGTCCGGTAATAAATGCCGTTGGAATAAACACCGCACACAATACAAAGGCGATGGCAATAATCGGACCGGTTACTTCGGTCATGGCAATCTTAGTGGCCTCAAACGGGCTGTAGCCGTCGGCAATATTACGCTCAACGTTTTCGACCACCACAATGGCGTCATCCACCACAATACCGATGGCCAGTACCAGACCAAACAAAGACAGCGTATTAATCGACACGCCCAGCATCTGCATAATGGCAAAAGTACCAATCAGTGACACCGGCACGGCAATTAAAGGAATGATAGACGCGCGCCAGGTTTGCAGGAACACCACCACAACCACAACTACCAGCAAAATGGCTTCCAGTAACGTCTGGATTACGGCATCAATTGAGCCACGTACGAATACGGTAGGGTCATAGGCAATTTCATAGGTCATGCCCGCCGGAAAGTCTTTTGCCAGACGCGCCATTGTCGCACGTACGTTGTCAGACAAGGCAATGGCATTAGAGCCTGGACGCTGGAATACCGGCATTGCCAGCGCTGGCTGGTTGTCCAGCATAGCGCGCAGTGCATAGTTTTCCTGGCCCAATTCAACACGCGCAATGTCCTGCAAGCGTGTGATCTGGCCCTGCTCGCCCACTTTGATGATCACCTGCTCAAATTCATCAATCTGAGTTAAGCGGCCTTTTACATTCAACAATACCTGAAACTGGTTCTCATCCGGTGAAGGCTGAGCACCCAAAGAGCCCGCGGCTACCTGCTGGTTTTGTGCACGTAAAGCATTGATCACATCACCTGCAGTCAAGTTGCGGGCTGCAAGTGCGTCGGGGTTTAGCCACACACGCATAGAGTATTTAGCACCACCGAATAGTTGCAAATCGCCCACTTCCGGCAAACGCTTCAGCTCATCTTTAATGTAGATGTCGGCATAGTTGGCCATGTAAGAGGTATCCTGCTGACCATCCGGAGACACTAAATGCACCACCAGTGCCAGGTTAGGTGACGACTTTTGCGCTGTCACACCCAGGCGTTGAACCTCCTGCGGCAGGCGTGGCAAGGCATTGTTCACCCGGTTTTGCACCTGAACCTGCGCCTGATCCAAATCTGTGCCTAAAGCAAAGGTCACAGTCAGGGTAAGACGGCCATCGCTGGTTGCCTGCGATGAATGGTACAGCATGTTTTCCAGGCCATTGAGCTCCTGCTCAAGCGGCGTTGCGACGGTCTGACCAATTACTTTGGGGTTCGCACCTGGGTAACTGGCGTTGACCACCACGGTTGGCGGGACAACCTCTGGGTACTCGCTGACCGGCAACTGAAACAGCGAGATGGCGCCGGTGATCACAAACACCAGCGAGAGCATGGCCGCAAAAATCGGCCTGCTGATAAAAAAGTGAGAAAAGTTCATAATGGCCTCTTAGTTTGCAGCGCTAAGCTGAGTGTCGCGCTGTGCAATCACAAGACGGGTATCATCCAGGTTCAGCGTCACCATGTTTGGGGTGATAGGCATGCCCGGACCAACGCGTGCAGGACCATTGGCCGCGACTTTATCACCCGCTTCCAGCCCCGATTTAATCGCACGGAATGCACCGTAGCGCTCACCCAGCTCTACCAGACGGTATTGCAGCGTGTTATTGGCATCGACCGTCAGTACAAAGCGGTTTTTCAGATCCGTTCCAATGGCACGCTCAGGCACCAAAGGCATGGTAGCTGCCTCAGCTGAGCCCAAAGAGATGCGGGCAAAGGCACCGGGTTTCAGGCCGTGTTGCTGCGCATCGAATACCGCACGTACACCTAAAGTGCCCGTATTGGGGTTGATTTCGTTGTCGATAAAATCAACCACGCCAGGCACCGATGCCCCACCATTGATACGCTGTAATTGCACGGTTACCGCATCGGTGGCATCAACACCGGCAAACTTGTCGCTCCAGGTGCGCTCGTCGACATCAAAGTAAGCATAGATCTGCTGATCTGACACTATGGTTGCCAGCGTGGTTTCACCGGCGCTCACATAATTACCTTTGGTTACGATAGCACGCGAAATCACGCCGCTGATGGGCGCTTCAACCTGACTGAACTCCAGATCAAGGCGCGCTTTTTTCAGCTGTGCGGCGATTGCATCACGATTAGCCTGTGCCTGGCGCAACGTTGCTGCACGCTGCTCGGCAAGCTCGGTTGACATGGCTTTTTCAGCCACCAGCTGTTTGGCACGGCGCGCCTCGCTTTTAGCCTGCATTAAAGCCGCATCGGCACTGACCAGCTGTGCGTTCAGGGTTTCAACCTGCACTTCAAACGGGCGCGGGTCGAGTCTGAACAAAGTCTGGCCCTTTTCAACTCTTTCACCTTCTTTGAATGTCATCTGCTCTACCTGACCAGATACGCGAGGCTTGAGCACCACCCGCTCCGGCGCTTGCAAACGCGTGGTAAAGGTATGCCACGACTGAACCGGGGCCATTTTGACCTGCGCCACATCTATGGTCAGCGGCGGTGGCTGTTGTTGCCCTTCCTGTGCACTTGGCTGGCTACAGCCGCTCAGTACCAAAGCAAGTGCCACCGCACTCAGTGTATAGCTAATTTTATTCATGACATTCTCCGACAGTATGAGTTGCTATGATGGTACGGAGAATTACCGTGTAGAAAAATGGTAGTTTTTTAAAAACATTAGTGCCAGAATGGCACCAATAAACTTTTCTTTGTATTGAAAGGACAGATTATGGATACCACCAGCCGGTTGATTATGTTGCTCGAAGTTGTTGAGCAGGGATCGTTTTCTAAGGCCGCTGAGCTGAGAAATATAGACCGTTCAGTGATCTCCAAACAGATAGGTAAGCTCGAAGAAGAGCTGGGCGTTCGGCTACTGAATCGCACAACCCGGTCATTCTCTCTGACTGCAGCCGGCGCCGAAATGGTAAAAAAGGCCGCAGACTTGCGCCTGCTGTTACAAGATACGGTACAACTGGCGGAAAACTATCACCAGGAGCCCAGGGGCTTATTGCGTATTACCGCATCGAGCTATATCGGCAAGTACTACCTGATGCCCGTCATCACTGATTTTCAAAAACGCTTTCCTCAGGTGAGTGTTGAGATACGTATGGACGACAGGGTCGTGGATATGATCTCCGAAGGCTATGATCTGGCGTTTCGGGTTGGTGAACCTCGCGACTCCTCACTGGTGGCCCGAAAAATTGCCCGCAATAAAATGCTGATCCTGGCAACCCAGCGCTTTATTGATACATACGGCGAGCCCAAAACCATGGCCGATCTGGCAGACTTACCCGCAGCTTCTTATAGCAGTTCACATCTGCGCTTTGAGTCTATCAGTTACATAGATGAAGCTGGCAAGCCACAGGAGCAGTCCATTACGCCAGTGTTTCGCTCCAATGACGCCGAAGCCCTGATGGCCAAAGTACTATCACATACCGCGTTTTTTACCGCGCCTGCTTTCTTCTTTGCCGATCAGGTCGATACCGATCAGCTGGTACCTTTGTTGACGCACGTCAACCTGCCCGACTACAGCGCCGTATATGCGGTTTATCCGCACCGGGATTTACCGGTCAGAACCCGGCTCTTTCTGGATGCGGCACGGCATTATATCGGTGAGCAAAAGCCGCGCTGGGAGCGAAATATCCCAGATATTGACCAACTTTATCAGGCTAACAAAAAATAATTGCGCAGCGCGGGAGTATTTATACTCATACCAAATATTCAATAATGACAGCGGCAAAATAACCATTAAATAGACATTTTCCCGCTGTAAGACCCGTTCTTGCTGGGGAACGGCAGGTTTTCGGATTTATCTCAAGCCAGCACGCATCAATAATGTTATTTCACAAAGAGTCATACATGCGCGTCTACAAGAGTACCTAAGCCTTTATTTTTCATAGTAATACAATTTTAACTTGGCTGTTTTCCAAGATGTTAACACAACCAATAAAGTCATTTTCTAGCCATATATAATGCACAGAGATGCCATGAATTTTTAGCCTCTTTGTCTTTTTTGGTTTCTATAGTACTGCCCCTGAAACAATTACAGAGTCAGGACTATGAAATTAAAATTACTAACACTCGCAATGCTTTGCGGCAGTGCCGCTTTACTCACAGGTTGTTCAGATAACGACAACAAAGTTGAGGTCAAGCCACCGACTAATGAGCAACAAACGGACGATAGCAAACAGCCAGTAGACGACAAACAACCAGCTGACGATAAACAGCCGACCGACGACAAGCAGCCCACTGACGACAAGCAACCTGAGGAGCCTGTGATCGCCCCAGGCACCCTGCTTGAGTTGCGCGTGATGGAAACCACGGACTTGCATGCCAACCTGATGAACTTCAATTATTTCTCGAATAAAGAAGACAACAAGGTTGGTCTGGTCAAAACTGCAACTCTGATCCGTCAGGCACGTGATGCAGTGAAAAACTCCGTACTGGTCGACAATGGTGATCTTATCCAGGGCAGCCCGCTTGGCGACTACATGGCTAAAATCAAAGGCCTTGAAGACGGTGACGTACACCCGATTTATGAGGCGATGAACACCCTGGATTACGACGTCGCCAACATCGGTAACCATGAATTTAACTTTGGTCTGGAGTTTTTAGACGAAGCCATAGACGACGCTAAATTCCCTTATATCTCAGCCAATGTCTTTATAGACGATGGTGACGATGACCCAAGCAACGATTTGTCACTGTTCAAACCTTACGTTATCCAAGAAAAGCAGGTTGTTGATAAAAATGGTGACACACAAACACTGAAAATTGGTTACATCGGTTTTGTGCCACCGCAAATTATGCAGTGGGACAAAGCAAACCTCGAAGGCAAAGTCATTGCCAAAGACATTGTCGATATGGCCGAGCACTATGTGCCTAAGATGAAAGCAGCCGGTGCAGACATCATCATCGCCATTCCACACTCAGGACTGGAAACGGCAGAGAAAAAACCTCTGGCTGAAAACGCCAGCTACTACCTGTCCAAAGTCGACGGCATTGATGCCATTATGTTTGGCCATGCCCACGCCAACTTCCCGGGACCACGGTATGCCGGGCTTGAGGAGCATGGCGTAGACAATGAAAAAGGCACCATCAATGGCGTCGCAGCAGTTATGCCGGGCTTTTGGGGTAATAACCTGGGTATCATCGACATGACGCTGGAATACGGTAAAGACGGCTGGCAGGTGAAAAACACTCAGTCGACTTTACAGCCAATTTCTGTCACTAACGAAGACCGCACTGTCACATCTTTGGCAATTAACGATGCACAGGTCGAAAACGCAGCAATGAGCGCGCATGAAGAAACTAAAACCTGGGTGAACGAGCCGTTCGCCAAAATCTCGGATGAAGTAAACAGCTACTTTGCACTCGTCAATGACGACCCGTCTATCCAGATAGTCACCGACGCTCAGCTTTGGTATACACAGACAATCGTTCAGGGTACTGAGCTGGGTGAGTTGCCAGTGCTGTCTGCGGGCGCCCCGTTCAGAGCAGGTCGTGGTGGTCCGGATGACTTTACAGCGGTAGAAAAAGGTGACATTGCTTATCGTAACGTGGCCGACCTGTATATTTACCCGAATGTACTAAAAGTGCTGAAACTGAATGGCGCTGAGGTTAAACAATGGCTGGAAATGTCGGCCGGTCAGTTTAACCAAATTACGCCCAACAGTGAGGAAGTTCAGGTACTGGTTAACACCAACTTCCCTTCTTATAACTTTGATGTACTGGATGGCGTGAGCTACCAGATTGATGTGACCGAGCCTGCTCGTTACGACACCAAAGGTAATAAAGTTTCTGACGGTAACCGCATTAAAGCCCTCACCTATCAGGGCGAGCTGGTAACGGACGAGCAAGTGTTCCTGGTTGCAACCAATAACTATCGAGCTTCGGGTGGCGGTAACTTCCCGGGGATCTCAAGCGAGAAAATCGTAGTTGACTCGCCTAACGAGAACCGTCAGGTTGTTGCCGACTACATTGCACTTCAGTCAAGCAAAAACACTGAGACCGGCATGGATCCAAGCGCAGATAGCAACTGGTCATTTGCACCTGTGGCAGGCGCTAACGTCGTATTCTACAGCTCGCCGTCGGACAAAGCCGTTGCATTCAGTGCGCGCTTTGCCCACATCACACCTTTAAACCAAACCACTGATGATGGTTTTGCAATCTATCAAATCGACCTGACTCAGCCAGCGAACTGAGTGTCAGAGCGATAAACAAATTAAAAGCCACGCAGTTGCGTGGCTTTTATATCGCGCCGCAATCACAGGCAGTATGCGGCACTATCCTATCAACCTGCCGCACTGACTGTGCCATTTTGAGGCCAAAGGATTGTGTGTTTGCCAGGGAAACTTGGCTTTGCAGCGAGCAGTGCCTGTTCGCCCCCATTTACTCACAGAGTGAAAACACTCATTTAGCAAAAGCAGTCAGGCAGGTTGATATCCACAACGGGAATTGAAGATGAAACTAACTAAACTCACAGTCTTAGGCCTTGGTGTCGCGCTTGCACTGGGTGCAACAGCACTGCAAGCGGCAACACCTTATAACTGGAACAACACCGCACCGGTCAAAGTACCGAGTGCACAACAAAGCAATGGCAAAACCGTACTTTTTGATGTCTCACACGGTGGCGTTGAAGGAAACGCCGACTGGGTAATTGACGGCGCGTTTTCTGACTTTGCCGACGCCCTGGTTGCTGAAGGGTATCGCGTTGAAGAGTATCGCGGCGTTGATTTAAACAATGACGGTAAAATTCGCTTCTATGACGATCGCGACATGTCAACTCAGGCAAACGAAGCCATCATTACCTATGATGCCATCAAACACGCCGACGTATTTGTCCTGGCTGAAACCAACCGCCCGTTTACGCTGGCAGAGCAACAGGCACTGGAAACCTTCGTGGCAGCGGGTAAAGGCATTTTCTTTATCGCTGACCATTACGATGCAGATCGCAACCTCAATACCTGGGATGCAACAGAGGTCTTCAATGGTTACAACCGCTCCGATCTGAGCAAGTACAACCTGGGCGGTGCCTATGGTGACTGGCGCAACCCGAAAAGCGCACAACAGGGCTGGCTGGTTGAAAACTTCGGCATTCGTTTTCGCTTTAACGGCGTGGACTATAAGCAAGGGGTCAGCGGTGTAGAGCCGGCTTCTCAAACCGAAGGGTTGACCCAAGGCGTCGCGCCTATTCTGATGGCTGCGGGTGCAACACTGGCGATTGTGGACGGTCAAAAAGCCAAAGGCCTGGTGTATTTTGCCGAAACCGACAACCCGACTAAATGGCGACACGCTAAAGATTCAGGCCTGTACTTTGGTGGTGAAGCAGAAGGCCCTTACGTTGCTATCGCGAAATCTGGTGCTGGTAAAGCGGCTTTTATTGGTGACTCTTCCCCTATTGAAGACGCCACGCCTAAGTACCGTCGTCAGGACAATGGAAATATCAAGAAAACCTATCCGGGCTGGACAGATCCAGGTCATGCCTCTGTGCTGTCAGTGAACATCATCAACTGGCTGGCGACCCCTGAAAGCTACACCCACTTTGATGGTGCCAATGGCCGCACGCCGGGTCGTGTTACGCCTGTGCCAATGACCTCAGAGGAAATGTTCGATCCCAACAACGGACAACCCTGGAGCAACCCCAGCAATGGCTTTAACCCTTGGGATACAGACACCTATAAAGACAACTCGTTCAATGCACCGTATGGCCAGGGCCAGGTAGACCCAGATCCTGACCCAGATCCAACACCGGGTACTGCGGTGTCAGTCGCTGATGCGCTGGCTGCTGCTACCGGTACTGAGCTGGTTGTTCAGGGTAAAGTAACGGATGCCGTAAACGGTATTTATGGTCTGCTACTGACCGACTTAAATAACCCGGCTGTAAGCATCAATGTTAAACTGGAGTCCAATCAGCGCGCCGACTTCAACCCGCAACTGAACCCGGAAATTCTCGGCAAAACTCTGCTGGTAACCGGCAAGCGTAACAGCTACATGGGTGAAGCCGGGATCCGTTACGTTACGGATTTGGTTATCGCGCCCAGCGCACTCTCGGTTGCTCAGGCACTGGCCACGGCTCAGGGTGAAACCATCACCTTAACCGGTAAGGTCAAAGCACCGCTGAACAGCATCTATGCTTTGGTTCTGTCAGACTTATCTGATGACAGCACCACCATCAACATCAAACTTGAGTCCAGCCAGCGCGCTGAGTTCAGCCCGCAACTGAACCCCAGCATTCTGGATGAGACTTTGGTGATCACCGGTAAGCGCGACTCGTACATGAGCCAGCCTGGGATCCGTAACGTGTCTGAGATTGCTACGGCATCTGCAACCTCACCAGACCCGGATCCAAACCAGGATATGACGGTCAGTGAAGTGCTGGCCAAAAGCAATGGTACACCGGTTGTGGTAGCCGGCACCATTACCTCAGCCATCAACAACATTTATGCACTTGAGCTGAGCGATCCTAACGCGCCCGGCAACAAGCTGTACATCAAGCTAGAGTCTTCGCAGCGCGCAACATACAGCCCTCAGCTTAACCCAAGTTTGCTTGGCAAAAAGCTGCGTGTGACTGGTGTGAAAAATGACTATATGAGCCAGCCTGGTGTGCGTAACGTCACCGCACTGACTCTGTTAGATTAAACCAACGAGTTTATAGTCAGGCGACGCATATTGCGTCGCCTTTTATATTATTCATCCTCTGCCAGTGATTGGATGTCTTCAATCAACTCTTCCAGCTCAGATACCAGACGTTTTTTCTGCTTATCGCTGAGGCTCTCATACACATCCAGCAAATATTGGTGATTTGCCTGTCGATTTTTTATCTGAGCCTGGTTTAGCTGCTCAGAACGAAATACCTCAGGTGCCATCAGCAACTCAGACAGCCTGGCTTTAAAGGCATCACCACGCTCGGGCTGAGCAAATAAAGTTCTGAGCGCCCCCTGATAACGTGTGCGATAATCTAACCACAAATCTGCGGTGCTACTTTGCTGGTCATACAATTGTGCAATGCGCGATTCCTGCTCAGCAGACAACCTGCCTATCCAACGCTTGAGGTTTTTCTTACGCTCCTTTAACCAGCGTTTATGTTTTTTCTGCTCGGAACGCTTTGCCCGTTTTTCTGCACGCTCCGCTTCTTCCTCTGCAAGTGCATCGAACAGTTCGCTAGCCTGCGCCTCGCTCAGCATAGGCGCCATTTCAACCAGATCCGGCACCACTTTGCTGCGCAAACGATGCCAGTGTGCCAGCATCTGTGCCTGATGATATTCAATGCGCGCCAGGGTAATTTTGTCGTTCTCTATGTCTGATTTCAGTGCACTAAGCTGCTCGGCATAGCGTGTCAGCTCTTGTGTTTTATGCCACTCAAGCCACGCGTCTAAACGTACGTCAAACTGGGCTTCCTGCTCATCGCTCAGTGACACATAGTCGTCAAGATACCAGTAGCTAAGCCAGTCAGCGTTTTTGTAGATAAATTTTGTTGAGCAGCCGGTCATCGTCAGCAATACCAGCACCACCATTAGCTTTCTCATTGTCGTATCCATAGTCCGTGTTATTAGTCTCTCTAGTTAATACGGAATTCGACAAAATGTGGACTAAAAAAGTGTCTGTAAATATTTCTAACGTTACAATCTAAGCCCAATCTTAAAATAAGCCGATTTTCAGATAACCTGGGCTCTGCCCTGTTATTCACCTTGCCTGCATACTGACGTCACACCATATACAAGAGGAATACTTATGAGCCACTGGAATGATGAACATGCAAGCAGTTATGACGAACAATGGGGCGAGCTCAATTTTCACCAGCAGATCCCAAAACTTGTGGGTGTACAGCCCGGTTTCAATATTGTCGAGCTCGGCTGCGGCGGTGGATATCTGGGCGTATGCCTGGCACAATCGGAGGTGAATGTGCGAGTGACAGCGCTTGATCCAACGCCCAAAATGATAGCGCTGGCAAAAGAAAGGCAGGTCAAGGCGGGTCTGACAAACGCTCAGCTACAATTTTTTACAGCCGCAGCCGAGGCGCTGGATGTCTCCAATAATACCCAGGATTTAGTCATCGCCGCGTTTTCAGTTCACCACTGGCAAAACCCGGAGAAGTCGATGCCCTTGGTTTATTCAGCACTCAAACCAGGTGGCAAGATCTGGTTGTGTGAGGATCTGAATGCACCGACAGAAGGCAATATAGAAGTTCGCGCTGATCTCAAGGCCCTTGATGGCATAAAATCACTCCTGAAAAACAGCGGTTTTATACAAGTGTCACACACGCTGCACCACAGTCATGAAGGCGATTTTTTGATTGTTGAGGCGCTCAAGCCACAGCAGGACAGCTAAAAGAATTGCCCGCTTTTAGCTGCGGGCAATGTTAGTCACATTAATACTAAAGAGAATACGCTCAACCAGACCAACTGTGTCCAGTAAGACAAGCGCTGGTATAAACCCGCTCTGCGTTTGATTTTATACGCCGATACCAACTTAACGGTGAAAAACATCGACGTAAGTACGGTAAAGACAGAAAAAACACGAAACCAGGACGTGACCAGCTCTGAATCCGGGCTGATGGCCACAAACACCGGGGCAAGCAGTAAAGTTAACATGACTACAGAACCTGCAGTTGAATGGATCAGGCAATGGCGGCTGGGTGTGGGCGTGTAAGGGTCTTTGTCCATCGGAAAATAACCCGCAAACCAGGTCCCTACACCATGAAACATGATCAACACACCCGTAATATAGAACGCAATGCTGGCTTCTGGTAACTGAGTGACATACCAGCCAAATGCAACAAACATCACGCTCAGTGGATAATTATTAATCCAGGGAGACAGCTTCTGAGTCGGGCTGCCCGCCGCACCCAGTTCACTGCAAAACTGATTAACATGGTCGTAGTTCGGATAAAACCGACCCGCAATATAAACACCGCATGAGATCCAGACGGTCGCTATCAGGCCTAATAACGCTGCATAAAATTCAAACATCCTCTTCCTCCTTGGTCCAGGCACAGCTTAGATGACGGTTAAGGCTTTTCTTATTATTCGCACTTATTTGCATGCTTTTTGTATATGAAGTGCTAATTAAACGTACCTAAAAATGAATCAAATTGCAAACCATACACACCTACCAATCACAACGCATACGACTCGTCCGTCAGGTACCCATTATAAAAATTTCTTTTATCTCATGGACATAAAATAACCTAATCGTTCGCACACGCGACCAGGTGACTAAAAGATGGACACAAGCCATTCAAACAACATAATATTAAATTTGTTCACATTTAATGACATCAAAACACAAAGAAGGTCATTGTCTGTGGAAGGATCAAAATAATACCAATTTGCTTAAT